>JAFGRD010000125.1 GCA_016935315.1 Pirellulales bacterium | reverse complement strand
TGCCAGCACCTCCAGAGGATCGGGACACCCAACAGATTCACCAATTTCCCCAAATAAGGCAATAGCAACCTAGCGCTGTAGTACTAAGCAATCAGGATCGACGATGGCACCTGCAAGACAAGCGACCCGGCGCGATTTCCTGAAAGCTGGCGCGACCGTCGTCGCCGGCATGGCGACCCCTTGGGTGATTCCTTCCTCGGTCATGGGGCAGGACGGGGCGATCGCCCCCAGCGAGCGGATCACGCTGGGGTTCATCGGCATCGGGGCGATGGGCCAGGGCCACCTGGCGTGTTGTCTGCGGCTGCCGGAGGCCCAGGTGCTGGCCGCCTGCGACGTGGACCAGTGGCGTCGCGAGAATGCCGTGAAGGTGGCCGAACAGGCCTACACGGTCGCCCGCCCCGGCGGAACGTACCGTGGCTGTCGGGCCTACCGCGATCTCCGCGAGTTGCTGGCGCGCGACGACATCGACGCCGTGGTCATCGCCACCGGCGACAATTGGCACGGGCTGGCCACGATTCTGGCGGCTAAAGCGGGCAAAGACATCTACTGCGAAAAACCGATCTCGAAGACGATTCGGGAAGCCCGGGCGATGGTCGAGACGGGCCAACGCTATGGCCGGGTGATGCAGACCGGCTTGCAGCAGCGGTCCACGCCCGAGTTCATTCGGGCCAGCCGGCTGGTTCGCGCCGGGCGGATCGGCAAGGTCACGCACGTCTACATCGCCTTTCCAGGCACCAACACGGACGTGAATCTGCCCGGCGAGCCGGTGCCCGAAGGGCTGGACTGGGACCTTTGGCTGGGCCCGGCCCCATGGCATGCGTACCATAGCCGCTTCCACCGCTACGGCGCACCGCCGCACGTGGTTCCCTGGCACTTCTGCCGCGACTTCGGCGGCGGCAACCTGACCAGCAACACCGTACACTCCTTCGACGTCGTGCAGTGGGCGCTGGGAATGGATAAGAGCGGCCCGGTGGAGATCATTCCGCCGGAGACCGGGCAGGTGCCGTCGCTGAGCTACCGATACGCCGACGATGTGCTGCTGCAGGTGGTCGACTGGCGGCTGGACCCGCAGAAGCACTTCGTGCCCCAAGGCTGGGACGTGAACACGCGGCTGGAAAACTTCGGCGCCCTGTACGTGGGTGAGGAAGGCTGGATTCACGTCGGCCGGCAAGGTTATCTGACGAGCTATCCGGCGGCCGTCGTCGAGCAGTCCGACGAGCGGCCCGAATCCTGGCACCCGGTGAACAACCATCACCAGAACTGGCTGGAGTGCATCAAGACCCGCCAGTCGCCGGCGTGCGATCTGGCGATCGGGTGCCGCTCCACGATCGTGTCGCATCTGGGCTGTATTGCCCACTGGACCGGCCGGTCGCTGCGGTGGGACCCGGCCAAGGAGGAGTTCCTCGACGACGATGAGGCCAACCGGTTGCGATCGCGGGCGATGCGCCCACCGTGGAGAATATGATACACTAGTGCGAGAGTCGGATCGCCGGGGCTCAACCCCCCCCAACACATCAAGGAGCATCTGTTATGAGCAATAGCAGGATCACGCGTCGCGGCTTCCTCCGGGGCGCGGGCGCCGCCTTGGCGGCACCCTACGTCATCACCTCCCACGCCTTGGGTCTGCAAGGCCGACCGGCCCCCAGCGGGCGGATCGCCATGGGCGCCATCGGACTCGGCGGCCGGGGCCGGCACGACCTATCCGCCTTGATGGCCAACGACGACGTGCAAATGCTGGCCGTTTGCGACGTGAAACGCGATGCCCGCAGCGCCGTCAAACGCATGGTCGACGCCAAGTATGGCAATGCCGACTGCCAGACCTACCTCGATCTCCGCGAACTGCTGGCGCGCGACGACATCGACGCCGTGCTGGTCGCCACCGGCGACAACTGGCACACCACCGCGGCCATCCTGGCGGCCAAGGCCGGCAAGGACATGTACTGCGAGAAGCCCATGTCGGTGAGCGTGACCGAAGGCCGGGCGCTGTGCGACGCCATGCAGCGCTACGGGACGATCTTCCAATGCGGCACACAGCGGCGGAGCGTTCCCCGATTTCGCTACGCCGTCGAGCTGGCCCAGAGCGGCAAGCTGGGCGAGCTGAAAACGCTCTACGCCGAAAAAGCGCCGCCCGAATGGTTCGAGTACCACCCCTACGCCTCGTTGCCGCCCGAGCCGGAGCCGCCGAAGGACGTCATCGATTGGGACATGTGGCTGGGACCGGCGGCCTGGCGGCCTTACAACGCGACGTATCTGACGCGACGTTTTTGGATGGCGAATTTCGATTTCTCGGGCGGCATGCTCACCGAGTGGGGCAGCCACACGGCCGACCTCTGCCAGTGGGCCAACAATGCGGACGACACCACTCCCGTCGAGTTCGAGTTGGCCGAAGGCACCGTGGTGGCCCACTACGCCAACGGCGTGAAGCTGGTCTTCGAGGACGGCAAGTGGCCGCTGCACGTGCGGTTCGTCGGCACCGAAGGCATGATCTACGTCGACGACGACGGCAACATCGAGGCCGAGCCGAAGTCGCTCTTGGCCGATCGCAAGTTCGGCAAGGGCTATCCCCAGGCCAACCACGTCCGCGACTTCCTCGATTGCTTCAAGAGCCGCCGCCAGCCCGTGGCGCCGGCCGAGGGGGCGCATCGGGCGAACTCTACCTGCCAGGTCGCCAACATTTGCCTGCAGCTCGGTCGGAAGCTGACCTACGACCCGAAAGCCGAGCGGTTCGTCGGCGATGCCACGGCCGACCGGATGCTCGCCCGGACGATGCGCGAGCCGTGGGGTCTGGCCTAGTCACACCATAGTGTGAAATACCTATTGCATGTCCCTGACACAACACGGCACCGTCCCATTCAACAAGGAGAACCCCGCCATGGCTGAATCAGCGAAAATCACGCGCCGCCGGCTGTTGCGGCAGGCCGCGGGCGTCGCGGGCGCGTGGGCAGCCGCCCCTTACTTCGTTCCCTCCCGAGCCCTGGGCGCGGCCGACGCGCCGCCGGCCAGCGAGCGGGTGACCATCGGCCTGATCGGCTGTGGCGGTCGGGGCAGCGGGGTCTTCCAGGGAATGATCGCCGCCGGCGGGCAGCCCCTGGCGTTCGCCGACGCCTGGAAGAACCGACGTGAAGGCTGGGCCCAGCGGACCGGCGGGGTCGCCTATGCCGACTTCCGCGAGATGCTCGCCCGCGACGATCTCGACGCCGTCTGCGTCGCCTCGACCGACTGCTGGCACGTGCACCACACGGTGGCGGCGGCCAGGGCGGGCAAGGACGTCTACTGCGAGAAGCCGCTGAGCGTGGCCCTCGGCGAGGATTGCCTTTGCCGCGAGGTCGTGCGGCGCTACGACCGCATGTTCCAGTACGGCACCCAGCAGCGCTCCAGCGCCCATTGCCGCTTCGGCTGTGAGTTGGTCCGCAGCGGCAAAATCGGCGAGGTCCGGGAGATCCTGGTGGTCGCCCCGGACAGCAGCCCGGGCGGATCGGGCGCGCCGCAACCGGTGCCCGAGGGGTTGGACTACGACATGTGGCTGGGGCCGGCGCCCTGGCGGCCCTATTGCGGCCAGGCCACCGGCGGCGACGGCTGGTGGCACGACTACGACTACGCCATCGGCTTCATCGCCGGCTGGGGCGCGCACCCGCTGGACATCCTCGTTTGGGGCTACGACACCCATCTGGCCGGCAATTGGGAAGTGGAGGGCACGGCCTCGATTCCCCAGACGGGCCGCAACAACGTGGTGATGAAGTGGGACGTGGACATCCGCTTCGCCAACGGCGTGAAGATGAAGTTCCGTCCGGGGGGCGACTACACGGAGTTCATAGGCACCGAGGGCTGGGTGGGGATTTCCCGCGGCGGCATCAAGGCCGATCCGCCCTCGCTGCTGGAGAGCAAGCTCGGCCCCGACGACGTCCACCTGGTCGACAGCCGCAACCACGGCGGCAACTTCCTCGAAGCGGTCAAGACCCGCCGCGACCCGGTCAGCAATATCGAGGACGCCGTCCACAGCGATACCGTCAGCCACATCTCCGACATCGCCATCCGCTGCGGCCGCAAGATCGTCTGGGACCCGACCCGGGAAGAGATCGTCGGCGACGAGCAGGCCTCGCGGATGCTTCGGCGGGCGTGGCGCCAACCGTGGAGAATCTAGCGGAGCAGACTATCGATACCTCCGGCCAGAACGTGAAAGGAGAGAATAAACGTGCAGAACAAGGCAACCTTAACTCGGCGCGACGTGCTCAAACGCACGGCGACCGCGCTGGCAACCGCCCCCTACGTGATTCCCGCAACCGCCCTGGGCGCCGAAGGCAAGCCCGCGGCCAGCGAACGGATCACCATGGCCCTGATCGGCTGCGGGGGCCGGGGCACGAGCGTGATGGAGGGGCTGGTGGCCAACGGCGCCCAGGTCGTCGCGTCCTGCGACGTCTATCGGGAGCGTCGCGAGGCCGTGGCCCGAAAGTACCAGGGCAAGCCGTACGCCGATTTCCGCGAGCTGCTCGCCCGCGACGGCATCGACGCGGTCCTGAATGCCACGCCCGAACACTGGCACGCGGTCGTTTCGATCGAGGCCTGTCGGCAGGGCAAGGACGTCTACTGCGAGAAGCCCTTGGCGTTTACGATCGAGGAGGCCCAGGCGGTGGTGGCGGCCGCGCGGCGCTACGATCGCGTCTTCCAGACGGGCACGCAGCAGCGCAGCGACGGGAGCTTTCGCTTTGCCTGCGAGTTGGTCCACAACGGCTACATCGGCGAGGTCAAGAGCGTGCACACCACGCCCGGCGGCACCTCGCGACATTGCAGCCTCCCCGCCCAGCCCGTTCCGCCGGGGCTGGATTGGGACATGTGGCTGGGGCCGGCGCCGTGGGCCCCCTACCACCACGACCGCTGCGTGGACTTGTGGCACTGGTGGAACTGGCGTGATTATTCCGGCGGTCTGATGACCGACCGCGGCGCCCACGATTTCGACATCGTCCAATGGGGCCTGAACGCCGACGGCAGCGGGCCCGTGGAAATCACCCCGCCCGAAGGCGGCGGAAAGAACGACCTGATCTACAAGTATGCCAATGGTGCGCTGTTGTACTCCGGCCAAGGCGGATGGGGATCCAACGGCAAGCCGGGGGCCTGGGTGGGCTTCAAGGGGACCAAGGGCGAGGTGGAGGTCTGGCGCGGCGGCATCAAGACCGACCCGGCCAACCTGGCCGAAGTCAAGATCGGCCCCGACGAGATTCACCTGTACGAAAGCCACAACCACCAGGGCAATTTCCTGGAGTGCGTCCGCAGCCGCAAGCGCGCCGCGGCCGACGTGGCCATCGGGGCCAGCTCCGTGACGGTTTGCCATCTGGGTAATATCGCCTACTGGCTCGGCCGCCCGCTGAAGTGGGACCCGGTCAAGCAGGAATTTCCCGGCGACGAGGAGGCCAACCGGCTGCGGCGCCGGTCGATGCGCGAGCCGTGGCGATTGTGTTGAACCCCGTCCCGAGTCAACGCAGTCCCGAGTTAACCCCGTCCCGAGTTGAACGCGGGACGAGGATTCTGGTAAAATCAAGTTTCTCAAACCACGCTTCGAGAGGAAAAGGAGAATTCAATGTTCACACGCATGAACGGGATCGTTTGCCTGACGATGGCTTTGCTGCTTGGCTGCGTGGCGTCGATCGCGACGGCCGATGAAGCGCTCGACAAGGCCTTCGAGGCCCTGAAGACCTACAAATGGGGGCAAGATCGGGCCACGCTGGGCGCCATCGACGCGGCCGTGGTGGCTTCGCACAAGGACGACGCGGCCAAGAAGGACCTGGAGGCCAAACTGGTGGCCGTGCTGAAGTCGGACGCGCCGCAGGCGGCCAAGGATTTCGTCTGCCGCAAGCTCAGCCTGATCGGCTCGGCCGCCTCCGTGCCGGCGCTGGCCGCGCTGTTGCCCGACGAAAAGCTCTCGCACATGGGTCGCTACGCCCTGGAGCGGATGCCCTGTGACGAGGCCGTGGCCGCCATGCGCGACGGCATGGGCAAGGTTAAGGGCCTGGTCAAGGTGGGCGTGATCAACTCGCTCGGCGTGCGCCGCGACGCCGCGAGTACCGCGGCGCTGGTGGGGCTGCTGGAAGATTCCGACCCGCAGATCGCCGGGGCCGCCGCCGCCGCCTTGGGCGCCATTGGCAGCCCCGATGCCGCCAAGGCCCTGGGCGCCTACCAGGCGAAAGCACCCAAAGAGCTGAAGCTGGCCGCCGCCGACGCCTACCTGGCCTGCGCCGAGCGGCTGCTGGCCGACGGCAAGGCCAACGAGGCCAAGATGATCTACATGACCCTGGCCAAGCCGGACCAGCCGAAGCACGTCCGTCTGGCAGCCACTCGGGGCCTGTTGGCCGCCGCGGGCCAGAAGTAGAATGCAACGGCGCTGTCGCCTTCAAACGGCACGCCGTAGCACACGACCGAAGGCGATCGGACCTCGTCGCCGGCGAGGCCCATACCGCAACGGGCGACAACCTTGGAGCCAATCCGATCGCCCTTCGCGACGGCGAGTTGCAGCACGCCGTTGCGAGGGGCGAAACACCATTCAAACAGGAGGACCATCCTTGAGAGAATTCCGTTGGACATCGGCCGCGGCGTGCGCGCTGCTGGGCCTCGCCTGCCTGGCCGGCAGCACCGCGCGGGCCCAGGATGCAGATGCAAACGATGCCCTGATCGAGATGATCAGCAATCTGATCGCCGAACCCGATCCGGGCATGCGGGCACTGGCGTTCGAGCAGATCCGCGAGGAAGTGCCCGGGGAAGCCGCCACCAAGAAATTCACCGAGCTGCTGCCCAAGCTCGCGCCCGACGTGCAGGCCGGGCTGCTGGAAGCCCTGGGCGACCGTGGCGACGCCACCGCCAAACCGGCCGTGCTCGAGATGCTCAAGAGCGGCGAGGGTACGGTCCGCGCCGCCGCGATTCAGGCCCTGGGCACGCTGGGCACGGCCGCCGACGTGCCGCTGCTGGCCGGAAAGGCCGCCGAGGGAGCCCCGTCGGAAACGACCGCCGCCCGCCAAAGCCTCATCCGGCTCCGCGGCAACGACGTCAACGCCGCGCTGGTCGCCGCCATGGGCGATGCCGCGCTGAACGTGCAGGCCGAACTGCTGGGTGTCCTAGCCGCCCGTAATGCCAAGGAGGCCCTGCCCGAAGTCCTGCAGGCCGCCGAACACGAGGACGCCTCGGTTCGCATGGCGGCAATTCGGGCCCTGCGTTTTCTGGCCGACGACGAGGATACCGCGGCGCTGGTCAAAATCGTCAAGGCCGCCGACGACGACAGCGAGCGGGCCAAGGCGGCCCTGACCCTGCTGGCCACGTGCAGCCGAGGCCGGGCGGCCTGTGCCGAGGCAATCATCGCCGGACTGGACGACGCCGACGCCGCGTCGCGCATCGTTCTGCTACGGGCGATCGCGCGGGCCGGCGGCGACAAGGCCCTCGACACGGTGGTCGCCCGCCTGCAAGACGACGACGAAACGGTCCGCAACGAGGCCGTGCGGATACTCGCCGGCTGGCCCGACGCGGCCGCTGTGCCCGCGCTGTTGGCAGTCGCCAAGGCCGAAGACAACCTGCGCGGGCAGGTTCTGGCGATCCGCGGCCTGGCCCGCCTGGCCGGTCCGCAGAAAGACGCGCCGGCCGACCTGCCAACGTTGACCGAGGCGATGGGCCTGGCCAAGCGGCCGCAGGAAAAGCGGTTGTTGCTGAGCACGCTCGGAGGCGTCGCAACGGGTGAGTCGCTCGCACTGGTCGTGCCCGCACTGGACGATCCGGATGTTTCCGAGGAGGCCGCCCTTGCCGCGGTAGTGATTGCCGAAACAATGAAAGAGGGTGACAAGGACCAGATCAAAGCGGCCGTGCAGAAGACCCTCGAAGTGGCCAAGACCCCCTTCGTTCGCGATAGGGCCGAAAAAGTTCTCGGATCGCTGTAGGGCGCCGGGAGCGATGGACGAGTATCCGGCTGGCCGCCCGCACCGCGGCGAGCCCAAACCAAGCATTTTCCAGGAGAATATGACGTGAGTCGTTTTCAGCATGCGGGCCTTGTCGGGTTGAGCATGACGTTGTTGCTGCTGCCGCTGGTCGGCTGTCGCGAGGCCGAGCCTCCCGCGCCGCCGGGAATCACCGCGGCCCAACCTGCGGTGACCCCGGAAACCGACGCCGAGCCCGGCCTCGAGCCGGAGGCGCCGATGCCCGCGGAGACGCCTGAAGAGCCCGAGCAGCCGGCGGAGATGCCGGAAGAGCCCGAGCAACCGGCGGAGATGCCGGAAGAACCCGAGCAGCCGGCAGAGACGCCGGAGGTACTCGAACAACCGGCGGAAATGCCCGAGCAACCCCCGCAGCCCGAGCAGCCGGCGGAAACGCCGGAAGAGCCTTCGACCGATATGGCCCCCGCCAACGTGGGCCAGGACGAGCCGAAGGAGCCGGACCAGCCGGATGAAACGGCGGCAGCCCCGCCGGCCGTTCTGGGCAATCTGGCGCCCATTCCGCTCGAATTGCCGGCCCCCGCGTTTCGCGGCACTCCCGTTCCTCTGGACGAACCGAACGTCGAGAAGCCGCGGGGAGCGCCCCGGCCTGCGTTTCTGGCCCCGGCGGGCACCGTCAACCTGTCGCGCGGCAAGCCGGTCTCCAGCAGCGACCCGGCCCCGGTCAGCGGCGAGCTGGACTACGTGGCCGATGGCGACAAGGAGGCGTCGGACTTCGGCTACCTCGAGTTGCGGCCCGGCACCGAATGGATCCAGGTCGACCTGGGCCAGAAGGCGACCATCTACGCGGTGGTGCTCTGGCACAACCACGCCGAAGCCCGGGTCTATCGTGACGTGGTGGTCCAGATCAGCGACGACCCCGATTGCCTCGACGCCCAGACCGTGTACAACAACGACTACGACAACACGTCGGGGTTGGCGATCGGCACGGACATGGGCTACGTCGAGACAGCCGAAGGCCGACTGATCGATTGTCGCGGCAGCGAGGGCCGCTACGTCCGCTTCTACAGCCGGGGCAGCAACATCGACGAGAAGAACCACTACACGGAAGTGGAGGTCTTCGGCAGGCCGATCGAATGAGGCGTGTCGCCATGCGAACAGGGCGCCAGGAACCGGCGGAAGATCGGCTCCCGGCGCCTTTTCTTTTCGCGCTGTTTCTCTGTGTCCTCGCCGGGGCGGCCGGGCTGCGGTTGGCCGACCTGGGCAACCGGCCGATGCACTGCGACGAAGCCGTACACGCGATCAAGTTCGGCCGGCTGCTCCAGGAGGACGATTACGTCTACAACCCGCGGGAGTATCACGGCCCGAGCCTCAACTATCTCACCCTGCCGATCGCCTACCTGGCCGACAAGCGGCAACTCACGGAAATCAGCGAGACGCACCTGCGGCTGTTGCCGGCCATCTTCGGCATTGCGTTGATCGGGCCGCTCTGGCTGCTGCGCGACGAGTTGGGCCACGCGGCCGTGTTCTGGGCCGCGTTGCTGACGGCCGTCTCGCCGGCGATGGTCTTCTTCAGCCGCTACTACATCCACGAAATGCTCCTGGTTTGTTTCACCTTCGGCGCGATCGTGGCTTTCTGGCGTCTGCTGCGGCCCTCGGGCGACGAAGACGGCGTTTCAACCACCGGGGGGAGCGGACCCAATCGGCTCTCGACGGGCTTCTGGCTGGTCGTGCTCGGAGTCTGCATCGGCATGATGCACACCAGCAAAGAAACCTGCGTGATCGCCCTGTTCGCCATGGTCGTGGCCGCCCCGCTGACCGCCACGCGGCTCTGGCGGCTGGGCTCCAAGCGCCTGCTGCCGGCAGCCCTGATCGTCGCGATTGTCGCGGCGGGCGTCTCGATGCTGTTGTTCTCGTCGCTGTTGCGCAACCCCGGCGGCATCGTCGATTCGGTTACCACCTACTTCGTCTATCTGGGGCGTTCGTCGGGCGAGGGGAGCGTGGGCCGGCACGTCTATCCGTGGAACTACTACCTGGAACACCTCTTCTGGTTTCAGCGGGGCGAGGGGCCGCTCTGGACGGAGCTGACGATCGGCGTGCTGGCCCTGGTGGGGCTGGCGGCCACGGCCCTGGGCAAGGGGCTCAAGCCGTCGCAGGTCCCACTGGCACGGTTCCTCGGCGTCTACACCGTGCTGATGACGCTGATTTACTCGGCCATGCCCTATAAAACCCCCTGGTGCGCCCTGGGCTTTTTACATGGGATGATCCTGCTGGGCGGTATCGGTGCCGCGGTGCTGGTTCGCCTGATGCCGCACGGGGCGCTGAAGGCGGCGGCCGTCGTGCTGCTGCTGGCCGCCGCGGGGCATCTCGGCCGACAGGCCTATCGGGCAAGCTTCGTGGCTTACGAAGATCCATACAACCCCTACGTCTACGCCCATACGACCAGCGACGTGCTGGACCTGGTGCGACGGGCCGAGCAGATCGCCACGGCCCATCCCGACGGCTGCGCGATGCACGTTCAAGTGATCTCGCCCGACGCCGACCATTGGCCGCTGCCGTGGTACCTGCGCCACTTCACCCGTGTCGGCTGGTACAGCCAGATGCCCGAGGGCCCTTCCGCGCCGCTGATCATCTCGCCGCCCTGTCTGGAAGCGCAACTAACCGACTACGTATTGGTGCGCCAGCCGCCGGGCCAGCGGTACTTGTACGTGCCGGTGCCGCCGGAAGGCCAGGACGAAGACTGGCAGTTGCGGCCGGGCGTGCCGTTGCGGATGTACACGCGGCTGAGTCTGTGGGATGCGTTCTCCGCCGGGCGGGAGCTGAACGCCCCGGCCGGGCCATAAGAACCCCTCACCGCCGGCCCAACTTCCGCCGCAGCCGCCACAGCCCCAACAAGACCTTGTGCAGCTCGCGGGTCGGACTCAAGTGGCCGCCGGGCACGTCGGTCCAGTTGACCGGCACTTCCGCAACGCGGTAGCCGAAGCGTCCGGCCAGCATGAGCAGCTCCAGATCGAACAGATAGCCGGACTCCTCGGCCAGCGAGAACAGTTTGCGGCCCGGCTCGCGGCGAAACATCTTGAAGCCGCACTGGGTGTCGAGGACCGGGATGCCCAGCCACCACCGGGCGAGGCCGGCGAATCGGCGGCCGATCAGGCCTCGCGACCAGCTTCGGCGCCGATGGACTTCCGCGTTGGCGATCAATCGCGAGCCCACCGCCACGTCGGCCCCGTTCGTGACGGCCTCGGCCAGCTTGGCCTCCTGGTCGATCGGCGTGGCCCCGTCGGCGTCGGCAAACAGCAGCAACTCGCCCCGGGCCGCCAACATCCCGGTCCGCACGGCCGCCCCCTTGCCGCGATTCTCCGCATGGTGCATCACGACCAGCTCGGGCCAATCCGTCGCCAAATCGTCGAGAATCTCCGCCAGGCCGTCCCGGCTGCCGTCGTCGACGACGCACACTTCGTATGCGCCCGGATAGCGCCGATCGAAATGCTCCCGCACGCTCTTGAGAAACGGGGGTAAACGCCGGGCCTCGTCGTAGGCCGGAATGACCAGTGAGATCAACGCTTCCATACGAATTGACTCCCGCCGGCAGCTTACCACAGCCCACCGAGCGCGTCCAGGAGCGGCGGCCTGCGCTCACGGCGAGGGAAGCCGCCGGTGATATCGATAGTTGAAGCGACCGTTCGGCGCGCTGTCGCCGTGCAGAGTGAACTCGGCAAGGTCGAAATCCCGCTGGGGGTTGTCGGCCCAGTGGAAATCGAACTTCAGCCCGCCCTCGGCTCCCAGAAGCTCGCGCGGCAGTTTCAGCTCGAGCCGGTTGCCCGCCACGGCCAGCGGGATCTCGGCAACCGGCGTCGCGCGGCCGTCGCGGGCGATCCGTTGCAGCGTCGATTGCCTCGGGCCGGCCACCTGGTGGTTGACGACGTAGTCGTAGCCCTGCCAGCCGGTTTGGGGATCGCAGTCAGCGTCGAGAAACAGCAGCATCCAGCGGGGATCGGTGTGCGGGCTGATCGGCCCTCGGGTTTCCGCGTAGAAGGCGACGTGCCGCGGGTCGTCGGCCACCTTCAGCGTCACGAAATCGTTCCGCCCCGTGCGATCGACGTAGCGGCCCGCGCTGCCCCAGCCTGGCTGGTCGCGAGGCACCGTGTCGAAGGCCGTATCGCGGAACTCGGGCTCCACGGACCGCCACTCGGCGAAGTCGCCGTCGATGGTGACCTCCTGCGGCGGACCCGGCTTGGGCAGGGGGCGAACGCCCTTATAGCGCCGGATGTTGGCCGCCATCTGATAGTAGTAGTTGTCGCCGTGCCCGCCCCGCATCGGCTCGATGTCCCGGCTGAACTCCCGGTTGTATTGGTCGACAAAATAGGTTTCCCCTTGGGGGATCGGCTGGCCGAGGAACTGCATCGCCCGATCGGCCACGAAGCGCTGGGCCACCCATTCGTTCCAGCCGGTGATGAAGATCATCTGCGGGTCGACCTGAAGGGCCCGTTCCCATTGTTCGGCGAAGCAGAGGCCCTCGTCCGTGCGGCATTCGGACGGGGGCGGTTGGTGGCCGGCATGGAAGCTGCGGCCGATGTTCGTGATCGGGTGCTGGGCCACCGCCACGGGCATCTGCTCCGGTTTGCCCGGCTCGTGCCAGCCGGGTTGCTGCGGATAGTGATCGAGCCAGGGCCACTTGTCGCGACCGTCGCCGAACCAGGCCGTGCCGCTCCACGCCCAGGACTGCCGAAACGTGAAGAAGTCGCGGATCTCCCGGGAGAGGCCGTCCGTCTTGGCCAGCATCAGCGGCTTACCCTGCCAGACAAACCACAGCTCCCGGTAAAGCCCCTTCGTGTAGAAGCCCTCGTACAGCCGCCGGACGACCTGGTCGCTGTGTGAATTGGTCAGAAACGCGATCTGCGGCGTGCGGTGGCCCTCTTCGCGGATGGTGCGAAACACGCGGCAGACGGCCAGATAGGCGGCCTCGTAGGTCGGGCCGTTGGTGACGTCGAAGAAAAGCACGTCGACGCCCGCGTCGGCCAGCGCGTGGGCGTGCTTGCGGATGACAAACGCATCGGTAGAGAGGTAATAACCCCACTGTGGCTCGCCCCAGTGGTGGAAGGCGCCCGGCGGGCCCCACGCCGGCTGGTCGGGGCTTCCGTCGGTGATCTTCGTGATGTCGTAGGGCCCACCCGTGCCGTGCTGGCCGAGCCAGAGGAAGTAGAAGATGCCGACGTGCTTGCCCTGGCGGGGTGGGCCGCATGCCTGGTGGTCGGGCAGGCGGCGGCCGAGTCCGTCCGTGGCCACCCACGTGTCGCTGTACAGATCGCGCGGCGGTTGCTTCTCGGGCGACTCGTCGCCGCGGGCCGGCGCGATCGCCGGGTCCGTCCACGCCGCCGACAGACAGCCGACGACGACCAACCGCAGAAAGTGGGAACCAAGGCAGCATCGCATGGGCTTCTCCTATGGCAGGTCGGTCACACGGCCTGAGCCGTTCTTATGGACGCTTGCACGGTCAATGCGCGAGGGCGACCAACGGGAGCCCGATTCTTCCGGCGTCACGTTGCGGTGGCCATCATCACCTCGCACCGGCGGTCATCGCGTTGCGGCGGCGAACCGATACGTGCCCGAACCCACCGCCAGCACCGCCCGGTCGCCGTCCATGCGCAGCAGTCGGACCCCCTCGGCCTGGTCGAGACTCCGGCCACTTTCGGTCACACTCGCCGCGTCGCGTGCGGGCAGGTAGACGGTCGCCGTCACGTTGGCCGGGACAACCACCGTCAGCTCGAAGCGCCCCGCAGTCTGCTTCCACGCGCTGCGGATGCGGCCGTGGAGCGAGTCGTAGCTGGCTTTCACCCAGTCGATGGGTCGGTGATCCGGGTTGCTCTCGGGGGAGGGGGGCGTGGGGCGGATGACGATCCGCCGGAAGCCGATTCCGTCGGTGTCGATGCCCGCCAGGGTCTGAAACATCCATTCGCAGACGGCCCCGAACGAGTAGTGGGCGAAGGAATTCATCGCCGCGTCGCCGAAGCCCTTGTCCTTGGTGTAACTGTTCCACCGCTCCCAGATCGTCGTGGCCCCGTTGACGATTTCGTAGCCCCAGGACGGATACTCGCGGCTTTGCAGCAGCCGCGCGGCCAGGTCGTGTTGGCCTACCGACGAGAGCACCGGCAACAGCGGCCGCGTGCCCAGAAAGCCGGTCGCCATGCGATGGTCGTTGTCGCGGATCTTCGCGGCCAGGTGGGCCCCGGCGGCCACCCGCAGGTTCTCAGGCATCAGTTCGGCGAACAGCGCCAAGGCATAGGCCGTTTGGGTGTCGACGGTCAGCGTGCCGTCCGACTTCACGTACTTCTCGGCAAAGGCCTTTTGGATGTTCTCGAACAACCGCCGGTACTCGGCCGCGTCGCTCTCCTCGTCGATGGCCGCGGCCATCTCCGCCATCAGCTTGGCCGAGTAGCCGAAGTAGATCGTGTCGATGTAGTCCAGCGGGGTATGTTCATTCACCGCCAGCCAGTCGCCCCAGGCGTTGCCGTGCTCGACGCCGAGGAACCCGTCGGCCGCCCGGCGGCGGAAATCCATGAATCGTTTCATCGAGGCGTAGTGCCGGCGAATCACCCGCGTGTCGCCGTAAACCTGGTAGATCGTGTAGGGGCAGATCACCCCGGCGTCCATCCAAGCGGTGCCGAACTCCTCGCCGTGTTGCATGGGAAACGGCGCGTAGCCCGGAAAAGCGCCGCTGGGACGCTGCGACTCCTCGAGATCCTGAAGCCACTTGGTGTAAAACGCCCCCACGTCCGCGTTGTAGGTGGCGGCCCGGATGTAGATCTGGGCGTCGCCGGTCCAACCCATCCGCTCGTCGCGTTGTGGACAGTCGGTGGGCAGCTCGAGGAAGTTCGCCCGCTGGGTCCAGACGATGTTGCGAAATAGCCGGTTGACCATGGGGTCGGAACACTCGAAGGAGCTGGCCAGCGGCGTGTCCGAGTGGACCACGACGCCGGTGATCGCGTCCAAGTCGGGCTTGCCCGGATAACCGGTCACCTCGACGTACTGAAAACCGTGGAAGGTGAACCGGGGCACATAGGTCTCGCCCTGCGGGTCGCCACGGAGGACGTAATAGTCGTGTGCCCGGGCCTTGCGGAGGTTCTCGGTCATCAGGCGCCCGTCGGGGTGGAGCATCTCGCCGAAGCGGAGGCGGACCTGCGTGTCGCGCGGACCGCGGACCTTCAGCCGCACGAACCCGGCGAAGTTCTGGCCGAGGTTATAGATGTAAACACCCTCTTCCGGCGAGGTGATTTCCACCGGCTTGATTTCTTCGATGGGCCGGACCGGCTGGGCCGGGTAGGCTTGCAGCCTTTCGGGGCGGACGAAGCCCAGCTCGACCTCGCGGGGGCCGGCCGCGTCGTGGAACGTGGCCTCGGTGCTGCCGTTGTCCTCGGCCTCGATGGCGGACTGCCAGCCGCCGTCGTCGAAGGCCGGCTGCGCCCAGTCGGGCATTTCCCGGCGGGCATCGTAGAACTCGCCCATCAGAAAATCGGCCTGGCGCAGGGGCCCGTCGCCGGTGACCTTCCACGTCGGGTCGCTGCCGACGATTTCGCGCGAGCCGTCGTCGTATTCGAGCTCGAGCTGCACCAGCAGCGCCGGCGTCTTGCCGTAGAGGCAACGGCCCACCTTGTTCGGCCCGAAGCCGACCAGCAGCCCGAAACCGACGTAACCGCTGTACCAGCCGTCGGCCACGATCGCGCCCAAGGCGTTGGCGCCCGGTTGGACCAGGCCGGTCACGTCGTAGGTGTTGTAGTACAGGCGTTTGCGGTAATCGCACCACCCGGGGGCGAACAGGGCGTCGCCCACCCGTCGGCCGTTCAGGTGCAGCTCGTAAATGCCCAGGGCGGTGGCGTAGATCGTGGCGCGGCGGACGGTTTTGGAGGCTTCAAAGGGCTTGCGATAGTGCCGGGCGGGCGGCAGGCAGTGGGTCTGGGGATCGGCAGGGACCGGCGTCTCGTCGCGGAAGCTGATGAACCGGGCTTGCCAGTCGTCCGGCCCCAACAGGCCCATCGACCAGCTCGCCGGGTCGCTCCACGCCGAGGGTTGCCCTTGCTTGTCCCAAACCTTCACCTTCCAGAAACATCGCCGGCGCGACGTCAGCGTCTGGCCCGCGTAGACCACCTGCGTCGTGGCGTCGCCGGCCACCTTGCCGCTGTCCCAGAGGTCGCCGCGGTCTGCGGCCAGCAGGTCTTTCCGGCTGGCGACCAGCACGCGATAGGCGGTCTGCTTCTGGTCGCGCCGCGAGGCTTGGACCTGCCAGCTCAAGCGGGGCTCGGTCGCGTCGATGCCCGACGGATCGGCCAGGTATTCGCACCGCAGGCGGTCGGCCGAGAGTCCGGCGGGAGGTCCGGCCGCCGGCCCGTCGTCGCCCAGCGCCGTGGCCGCGGCCCAGGTCGCCAGCGTCAAGATGGTCAGACCGAGCCGCCCTCCGCAAGTCGCGCTTCGCATCATCATCTCCGATCGGCTGAAGAAAGAAGACGCCTTGGCGCAACGCGGTCGGTGCGCCGACGGCGAGCGGTATGCTCTCTGTTCCGCCCAGCATACTCTCTTCCGGCGGCGGGCACAACTTCCCGATCGCGGACCGTTTCCCCCGGCGGGTAGCCGAAGTCGCAAGACTTCGGACTGGGGACCCGTCGCTCTACGCGCTGGTCACCGCCGACGCACCGCGGTGGTCGAGGTTGGTCTTGGTCGTATCGGGCCGCGACGGCGCCAGGTACTTCAGGAAGCCGCAGAGCTTGGCCGCGGGAGCGGGCTGTTGAAGCTTGACCATGGCCCGGCTTTCGATCTGGCGGACGCGCTCCCGGCTGATGCGAAAGATCCGGCCGACGTCGGTGAGCGTGTAGGCATGGCCGTCGCCCAATCCATAGCGGAGCTTGATGATTTCGCGCTCGCGCCAGCTCAGCGATTCGAGCGCCTCGTCGATTTGCGTCTTCAGGAAGCCGCGATCGATTTCGCCGCTGGGGTCGTCCTCGCGGTAGTCCGGCAGGAAGTCCTTGCGAAGGCTCTCGTCCTTGTTGGCAATCGCCTGATCCAGGGAGAGCGGCTGACGTCGCATCTTGATGGCGAGGCGGGTCTCGTCGACCGGCAGCCCGCTCGCCTCGGCCGTGGCCTCCAGAGTCGGCTGGCCGTCGTTTTCCTGGCGCAGGTTGTCGGTCGCGTGGCGGACCCTGCCCATCTTCTCGATCATGTGGCCGGGAACGCGGATGGTCCGGCTCTGATCGGCGATGGCGCGGGTGATGGCTTGGCGGATCCACCAGGTGGCGTAGGTGGAGAACTTGAACCCCCGTTCGTACTCGAACTTGTCGACCGCCCTCATCAGACCGGCGTTGCCCTCCTGAATCAGGTCGAGCAATCCCAAGCCGCGGTTGCGGTACCGCTTGGCGATGGAGACGACCAATCGCAGGTTGTGGGAGCAAAGCTCCTGGCGGGCGACCTTGTACTTCCGTTCGAGCCTGATGATTCGCCCCAGCCGGTGGCGAAGCGTGGAGGGGCTCTCGCCCGTCTGTTCCATCAACTGGCGAAGCCGGCCACGGAGCTCGACGTCGAGCTGATTGGCGTCGGGGCCGTCGGCGATTCGGGCCAGTTGCCGGCTGAGCCGACTCATCTCGGCCGAAACCTGCTTCAGTTGCTTCAGCGTCGGCTGCAGCGCCTCCATGCGCAACGGCACGCCTTCGATCAGCCGGACCGCCTCGCTGCGCCGAGCCGACAGCCGCCGCCAGACGCGCCGCCGCCGGCCCTTGGAATGCGCCCCGCCGAGGATCAAGGCGAAATCGACCCGGTTGCTCCGCAGCAACTCATCGAGCGTGACCACGGTGGGCTCCAGCAGGTCTCGCATCTGCTGCTTCTCTTCCGGCGCGTTGGGCGAGACCTCGATCGTGTCGGACAAGCGAGTCCGTCCCTTGCGGACCTCTTCAAAGAGCCGGGCCACGCCGTGCAGCACGTAGTCGGTGCCCAGCACCGCGTGGCGATACCGCCTCCGGGTCCGCTCGATCTGTTTGCCGGCAGAGACCTCCTCTTCGCGGCTGAGCAGCGGGATGACGCTGATCTCCGTCAAGTAAGTCTGGACGGCTTCCGATTCGTGTTCGTTGACCATTCTCTCTCTTCTCTTTCTCTGTTCTCGAGACGCGCGGCGCGATCGACCCTGCTTCAGACGCAGCCACACCGCCGCAACATCGGCGGGCGCCGCCGTGATGAATGCGCTATGCAGCACCAGACAGTGTTGGCACTCTTCCGGGACGACCTGGTGCTCTTCTAGGCTGGATTCGAGAAGGAAACCCTTCCGTCCAGATACCGTCTCACATGCCGACGGCGAGCTGGAGGCCAGGGTATTCCAAGAAGTGTCGCAATCGGAAAAGGCTGGGTCCCGGTGTGGGACAGTGCGACACGACTCAGGCCGCCACCTCGGCCGGGAAGACCGTTCGGTGGGTGCTAGGGAAACAAACGCAGGTTTCGCGAGCCGTCAAATACAATTCTCTCTAAACAACATATGTTGGGGTGAAGTCAGACGTCTAACAGAATCGATTATAATAGGATGCGCGTCTAAGGCTACCCTTAATTCTGGTGGACTGCGAAATATCCAAAACAACGGCTCCCGTCCGGAATCCCAAGCCCGGCTGATTCATCCCACCCGCTGCAGGATCGGACCCCGGTCGCCGTGCAAGAAGTTCGAGTACTCTCATCGTCACGCCAGACGCCTCACAGCACCCCCTTTCGAGGACTGTTAACAAAACACGCCCTTAGCCTACACTTCCTAACATGTGTAGATTTACCAATCCTCTTGTTTTTGTGTGTCCGGCGGCAAATTCGAGGCAAATCGCCGCGATAACGACCGGGAATTGGACTGATCCGGGGTAGGTGGAACGACCGGTCTGTGGATATAATCCGCCGCCCCGCTCCGCGCGGGCAAACCATTTTTTCCCTACCGTTCCGTTGGATCGATGATGATCGGACATGGAAGTCCGAGAGCATCGCCAGGGCAGCCCCCTAGGCGATATACGGCTCATCGGCGTGATTGGATCGCGCTGCTGACGCTGGCCGTCGTGCTGGTGGCGGCTTCGCACGCCCCGGCGGCGGAGACGTTGCGCGTGCGGGTCGCCTTCGGCGGCGGTGGGGAACGGCTCTGGGAAGGGACTATCTCGCTGAGCCCCGAGGGCGCCTTGGCCGATCCGCAGCCGCTGGGGATCGAGGCTGACGAGCCGGGGTCGATGTGGCTCCAGCAGGGAAACCTGAAAATCCGCCAGCGAAGCGCCCGGGCCTACGACGGCGTGGACATTCAGGTGACCGCTTCGCCGGACGCCAGTCTGGTGGTCGAACTGACTGCCGCCGATGATCCCGGCCGGCCGATCCGCGTCGAGGTCCCCTTGGCCGATCTGAACGAGTTCTTCGACCAGCCGCTTGACGAGCACGGCAACCGGCTGTTGGTACGCCGCACGCCGGGCGATCTGTTGCGGGTGGTACGTTTGAAGCGGGATCTGCTGCTGTTCGCACCGGGCGAGGCGTTCAGTTGCGAGGTCGAACCGCATCTGCTTCCGGTCCCCGACGACAGCCTTGTGCGGATCGAGGCGAGGTTGGTCGCGGCCCGCAGCGACCAGGAACTTTGGTCGGCCGAGCCGAAGGAGATTCGCAGCGGGCAGCCGGTGGCGATTCCGCTGCAACTGACGATGCCGCAGCAGGAGGGCGTCTACGAACTGATCGTGGCAGCCAAGTATCGCGCCGATTGGCGCGAGGCGGTGCTGCGGCAGCCGCTTCGGCCGAAAGACTGGACCCGGACCGTGGCCGAGCGGAAAGTCCAGATGCTGGTTCTCGGCTTGGAAGCGGTGCCGCCGGCGTCCACTCCGCAGCCGCTGCACCAGGTGGGCGATGTGATCGATCGGGCCGACCCGAAGTGGCACGAGAAGCTGGGATTGGACAAGCTGCCGAAGCTGCCGAGGATTCCGCGCTTGTGGGAGGGGCCGCTGAGCAACGACAACACGTCGATTCACCAGCACGCCTTGGGGACGCTGGTGCAATTGAACCCGAGCAGCCAGTCGCCCGACGTGAGCTGGGAAGCCTACACGTTGCCGGTCGAGCGTCCCGGCCTGCCCCACGTGCTGGAAGTCGACTATCCCAGCGACGTGCAGCAGACGTTGGGAATCAGCATCCTGGAGCCGAACGCGGCCGGGGCGCTGCGGCCGATCGGTTTGGACTCGGGCATTGACTGGTCGGAGGAGGTTGCCGGCGGCGAGCCGGTGCGACGGATTCAGCATCGCCTGGTTTTCTGGCCCCGGACCGAGTCCCCGCGGGTGTTGATCACCAACCTTCGCAACGGGGCGCCGGCGGCGTACGGGAAGATCCGCGTATTGGCCGGCTGGGAACATCTGCCGCAGGCCTCGGTGGCGGAGCCGCCCGACAGCCAGCGGTTGTTGGCCGCCTACTTCGATCGCCCGCTGTTTCCCGAGAACTTCTCGGCCAGCGAATCGCTGGACCGCTGGAGCGGCCGCAGTCTGGACGATTGGGTCACCTTCTACGAGGCCGGGACGCGGCTGGTCGAGCACCTGCGGCACGTCGGATACAACGGCCTGATGATCTCGGTGCTGGCCGACGGCAGCACGATTTATCCCAGTGAGATTCTCCAGCCGACGCCGCGCTACGATACGGGCGTGTTTTTCGCCAGCGGCCAGGATCCGCTGCGCAAGGACGTTTTGGAGATGCTCTTCAGGCTATTCGATCGCGCCGGGCTGCGGCTGATTCCCGCCATCGAGTTCGCCGCGCCGCTTCCCGCATTGGAGAGCCTGCGACGTCAGGACGCCCCGGCTGGCGAGGGCATCGAATGGGTCGGGCCGGAAGGCAACACCTGGTGCCAGGTGCATCCGACGCGACGCGGATTGGCTCCCTACTACAACGTGCTGCATCCGGCCGTCCAGGAGCAGATGCTGGAAGTCGTGCGGGAGCTGGCCGTGCGCTATGGCAACCACGAGTCGTTCGGCGGCCTGGCGATCCGGCTCTCGGCCCACGGTTACGCCCAGTTGCCTGGTCCCAAGTGGGGCATGGACGACGCCACGATCGTCCGGTTCCAGCAGGCCACCAAGCTCCAACTGCCGGGCGCCGGCCCGGGGCGGTTTGCCCAGCGTGCGGCGTTGTTGGCCGGGCAGCACCGGCGGCCATGGCTGGAATGGCGGGCCGCCGAGCTGGGCCAATTCTATCGCCGCGTGCACCAGGAGCTGGGCGTGATTCGGCCCGGCAGCCAACTCTATCTGGCCGGCACGAACGTGTTTTCGGGCGACGATCTGCAGGCCAGTCTGCGCCCCGCCTT
The DNA here is from genome assembly GCA_016935315.1 of Pirellulales bacterium. Classification (GTDB taxonomy): domain Bacteria; phylum Planctomycetota; class Planctomycetia; order Pirellulales; family Thermoguttaceae; genus JAFGRD01. The sequence continues at coordinate 29,972 of JAFGRD010000125.1, read as the reverse complement.
GTTGCGGCGAACGACCATGGCCGACGCGTTGTTGCAGGTGGGAATCGACAGCCGACACTACCGTTCCGACGGGCAAGGCCACCCGGGGCCGGTGTTGTTGCGGCCGGAGCGGATCACACCCAGCGGCAACCTGAACGTGCGCGCCGTCGATCTGGAAATCCAGCAGATGCCGGACGTGGACGACTACTTTCGGCCCCAAGCGATTGCGGGCAGCCTGTTCTTCCACCGGCCGCAGGAGGTCCGTATCCGGTCGTTCGACGAAAAGAGCCCGTTTCGGACGACGTACACCTGGCTGGTCGCTCAGCCGGTGCCTTCCGACCGTCAGAACCGGCGCCGATTCGTCCATAGCCTGGCGTCGCTCGATGCACAGGTGATGGTCGACGGCGGCTGGACGTTGCCGCTGGGCCAGGAGGACTCCTTGCGCGACCTGGTGGCGGCGTACCGGCAGTTGCCGGGCGTTGCGTTTCAGCGGGCGGGCGACCCGCGGGGGACCCCCTCGTCGCAGCCAGTCACGTTCTGCTACGCCACGTACGAGAAACAGACGTACGTCTACGTGGTCAACGACGCCCCGTTTCGGGCCACGGCTCAAGTCCGCGTCGAGGCGCCGGCCGGCTGCCGGTTGGAAGAGCTGACCGGGCTCCGGCACGAGGTGACCGGGTTGAAGCGGGACGCGGGCGGGGCGTATTGGAAGGTCGAACTCCAGCCGTACGATCTGGTAGCGGTGCGGCTCTCGGCGCCCGACGTGAAGCTGTTGCAGCCCCAGGTGCCGTTGGCCTCGTCGGTCAAGTCGTCGTTGGCCCAGCGCATCCAGGGGCTGGGGGCCCGAGCGGCTTCGCTGCGGAATCCTCCCTCGCCGTCGGCCGTGTTGCACAACCCCGGCTTCGAGCGGCCCGCGGCCGAAGGCTATTCGCTGCCCGGCTGGTTCCTTACCCAGCGGCCCGAAGTCGTCATCCAGCCGGACCCGACGCAAGCCCACGGGGGAAGCCAATCGGCCAGACTTTCGACCAGCGGGCCATGGGCGTGTCTGGTCAGCCGGCCGTTCGCCCCGCCGGTCACCGGCCGGACGGCAATGTCGGTTTGGCTTCGTGTGGCCGACCCGGCCGTTCAACCCACGTTGCGGCTGGCGCTGGAGGGCAAGCTCAACGGCGGGGACTACTACCGTTTCGCCCCGGTCGGAGCGGTGGCGGGTGCCCAGGCGGCGCCCATCGGGGCCGAATGGACCCAATACGTTTTCCAGGTCGACGACTTGCCGCTGGAAGGTCTCACCCAGTTGCAGGTGCGGTTCGACCTGCTGGGGCCGGGGGAAGTCTGGGTCGACGACGTGCAGCTCTACGACTTGTCCTTCAGCGGCAACGAGTTGAGGGAGCTGTATCGGCTGATCTATCGGGCCAACGTCACGTTGGAGGACGGCCAGGTCAGCGACTGCCTGCGGCTGTTGGGAGGTTATTGGCCAAGGTTCCTCGAGGCGAACGTCCCGCTGCAATCGACCGCCGCGGAGGACGTCGCCCAGCGCCCCGAGCGTCAGGCAACTCGGCCGCCGAAGCCGACCGGGGTGATCGACCGCCTCAAGGGGTTCCTGCCGGAGCCTTTGAGATTCTGACGTCTTCGGCGGAGACTCCCGAGCCGCCGTCGAGGACGGCGATCTGGTCCCTTCCGCCCGACCACGCGGCCACCTGCGCTACGGCCGCCTTCGCCGCGGCCACCTCCGCCTCTGCCCGCCGGTGATCGGTCACGTCGTGCGAGGACTTGACGATCTGCACGACCTCGCCCGCGTCGTTGAAGATGGGCACGGCGGTCATCTCGACGATCCTCTCGGCTCCTTGCGAATCTCGCAGCGTCTGCACGACTTTCAGGGGCGCCTTGCGGCGTCGCACTTGTTTCAACGGGCAAGGTTGGGTGTCTTCGTCGCAGGGCTCGCTGCAGTGATGGAGGAAGTGATAACACGTCATGCGCCCCTCCACCGGGTCGGCGCCCCCTCGCCACTGGCGAGCGGCCCGATTGGCCAACACCACGCGATAGTCGTGATCGATCACCAGGGTGCTCTCGGGCACGGCGTCGATCACCGATAACAGGAACTCCCGGGAGCGGCGCAGAGTTTCCTCCGCTTGCTTTCGCTGCGTGATGTCCTGAACCAGCACGAGAAGGCTGTCTACGCTTCCGTCGGCACGGTGGAACCTTCGGACGCAGAGATGGGCATCGACCACCTCACCGTGCTTGCCGAGAAATCGCCTGTCGATGCTGTATCCGGTGGTGATTCCCGCCAACACCTGGTCCAGGTGCTTGGCATCGGTGTGGCGGTCCTCGGGATGGGTCAGATCTTCCCACTTCTTGTGCAGCAGCTCGAATTCCGAGTATCCGAGGATCTGGCACAGTCGCCGGTTGACCTCCAACCACTCCTTTTCAGGAGAGACGATCGCCATGCCGACCAGCCCCAACTCGAAATAGCTGCGGAACCGTTCCTCACTTTCCAGCAGCCATTGCTCGGCCAGCCGGCGCTCGGCGATTTCGCTCTGCAATTCCCGGTTGGTCTGTTCCAGCTCGGCGGTGCGTTCGACGATGCGCCGCTCCAGGGCGTCGCGAGCCGCTGCGAGCTTCCTCTCCGTCTCTTGCAGAACGAGGATCCGTTGGCGAAAGCTCCGCAGGATCAGCGCGATGCCTCCCATCCCCAGCAGCCAAATGCCGCCGTGCGCGGCTGCCTGCCGGATCATGAAAGCCGGATGCGTCGAGAGGGACCGCCGTGGCAGGGCGCGCTGCGCACTGGGTCGCGTAGCGACGGTCTGCCGCGGGGCCGGCTGGCGCGCATCGGTGTGCCACTGGGTCCATTGCCAGCCGATCGCCCCGATGACCGCCGTCGTCCACAGCCCCGCGAAGACCCAGAAGTGCCGTCGCACCTCGACCGAAGACCCTGCCCTCTCATACGTGTCGCTCATCGAATCCGGCCCGGCCCCTGCTGGCGGCTTGCACCGACGCCTACGAATGCATCCACTAAACGATACCTTTTTTGCAGTTTGTCTCGTTAATCTTGGTACATGGAGTCCACCGCACGATGGCCCCTGAGTGGCCAGTGTATATGTAGCATGCACGGGGGTCATTGAGTGAAGGGGCCGCCTTTTCCAGGGGAAAAGGCGGTCCCTTGCTTCGTTCGATCGGGTTGCTCGTGCAGCGAGGCTTTGTATTCGACGGCCCGCGGCGCTGCGCAAGGCGGTGTTGCGCAAGGCAAGGCGGAGCCGCTCACCACGGCTTGGCCGCATTCTCTAAGCTATTCTTCGAGTAGGTATCAGGTTGCATTCCCGGCGAACGGCTCTTGTCGATTGGACGGGCCGTGACGAGCGATTCGCGGCTCAGTTCTCCATGCCGCGGTGCAGCACCCTGAAGGATAAAAACCGGTTGTCTTCGGGGCAGGCTGCCGCTGGACACTTGGAGCGAAGGCCGGCATGGGACTCTTCTGGCTGACTGTGATCGCCGTGTTCTTGTTGGCGATTGTCCAGTTGATCGTGGGGATCTTCGTGGGACAGCACGTCTCGCGATTCTGGAAGACGCGCTCCGCGACCAACGGCGCGGAGGTGGGGCGCTTGCACCACCTGGCCACGCGGCTGCGCGAGCTGGTCAGCGGCGTGGTGGCCGACGTCGGCCAGCACCGGTCCCAGATCCGCCAGGCCAATGAAGAGCTCTCCTCGGTGCAGGCCGTCGAAGGCCAGGATCCTTCGGAGTTCGTGCTCCAATCGGTCGCCCGGATCGTCGAAGTCAACGAGCGGCTCCAGACCAAGCTTCGCGTCGCCGAGGACAGACTCCAGCAGCAGACCGAGCAGATCGAATCGCATCTGGCCGAAGCACGCACCGATGCGCTGACCGGCCTGCCCAATCGCCGGGCTTTCGACGACGCCATGGCCCAACGGATCGCGGAGTGGCAGCGCAACAAGCTCACGTTCTGCCTGCTGATGATCGACATGGATCATTTCAAGAACCTCAACGACCACCACGGGCATCCGGCCGGCGACTACGTCTTGCGGCAGGCGGCCGAGGTCTTCAGGCGATCGCTGCGCGAGATGGACCTGGTGAGCCGGATCGGCGGCGAAGAGTTTGCCGTGATCTTACCCAGTACCAACATGGGCGACGCGCGGCGCGTCGCCGAACGCATCCGTCTGGAGACGGCCTCCGAGCCGTTCCAGTTCGAGCAGACCGTGATCCCGGTCACCGTCAGCCTGGGGTTGGCCTCCGTCGAGTTTCGCGACGACGCCGTTTCGCTGATGCGGCGGGTCGACGAAGCCTTGTATCGGGCCAAGGATGCGGGGCGCAACTGTGGGTACCTCCACAACGGAGCGGTGTGCGAGCCGATCCAGCTTGCACCCCTGCCCGCCGACGCACCCGACGCACCCGACGCCGCCGACGCACCCGACGCCGCCGACCTGGCCGCCGTTTGCGACGATTTGCGGCTCCGCTTGGCGGAGGTGGCCCGCCACGGCAGAGACTCGCTGATGGATGCCGACGATCGTTGCTAACGACTTGCAGAAGAACGAGTTGGGGATACGTGAAAGTGTTCTCTGGAAAACAGCGGCTCAAGCACGTCCTGGCGCTGGTCGTCACGCAGGTAGGTTGCCTGGCCGTCGGATTGTGGCTCCATCATTACTTTGTGGTTTCCGCGTTGCGTCAGACCGCCAGAGAGAACGTTTTTCTGGGACTGGCGTCCGGGGCCGACGACCTGCTTGCGCAGATCGATCGGATCGACCTGCGAAGCAGCGCCATGCAGCCCGCACAGCAAGAGCAGCTCGATCGCATTTTTCAGGCCACCCATCCACCTCACGGCCGGCAGTTGACGCTCGCCGATCAAAACTGGCGACTTCGCGCCACTTTCCTACCCCACGGCGGCGACGGGCCGCCCGGCCGAACGTCCCGGCAAACGCTCGTGTGGGCCCAGGCCACCGAGAGCCAGCACGCGGCCACCGGTTGGATCCGCGGAACGCTCACAGTGGATGGCCGCCGTGACCTCGCGCTGGCGCATCGTTTGGACGGCTCCGGGGGCTACGCGGTCCTGCACTATCCGGTGGACCTCGCCATGGCCGGCACGACTACGGCATTCCTGCCGTTGGTCGGCGTGATGACCTGGATTTGGACGAGTTCCCTGTTGCTGATTCCCGTCTACCTGATCGTCACCAGGTTCTACGATCAGGTCACCAGCGAACGGGCGCGTGCCGAAACGGCGTCACTGAGAAGTATGCACGCGCTGGTGCGAACACGCGATGCGGTCATCTTCGGCCTGGCCAAGCTGGCCGAGTCGCGCGACGACACGACCGGGCACCACCTGGAGCGGATCTGCACCTATGCGCAACGGCTGGCGCTGGGCATGCGCCATCATCCCAAATACGCCGGCGAGGTCACGGCGGAATTCATCGACTTGATCGGGATCAGCTCCGCCCTGCACGATATCGGCAAGGTAGGGATTGAGGACTCGATCCTGCTGAAGCCGGGTCAACTGACGTCCCGCCAGCGCGAGCGCATGAAGGAACACACGGTGATCGGAGGCAGTTGCCTGCAGGAGATCGAGCGGCACTTGGGAAGCTCCAATTTCCTCCAGATGGCCAGAGAGATTGCCTGGTCCCACCACGAGCGGTGGGACGGCATGGGATACCCGTGCGGCCTGTCTCGCGAGGAGATTCCACTGGCCGCTCGCATTGTGGCGGTGGCCGACGTCTACGACGCCCTTTCCACGCGCCGCAGCTATAAGGAGGCCATGCCGCACCGGGAATGCGTGTTGATCATCCGGGACGGGGCGGGCACGCAATTCGACCCGGACCTCGTGGAAGCCTTTCTGAAGATCGAAGACGTGTTTTGTGAGATTGCCCGGCAATATGCCAACGACGCGCACGAGCCCTCCGAGCCTCCGGGCGAGGCTCCCGGCTCGGGCGAGAGCTGGCAACGCGAAGCCATGGCCAGGCTGGAGACCGTTCTCGAGGAAAGTTGACGGGGGGCCCGCCGGCTTCTTCGGCTTGCGCCGACGACAGACGGTCCGCTCCCGGGAGCAAACGCATCATGTACGAAGACTCGTTGAAGGACAGGCGGATTCTGGAGATCATGCTGGTCGTGGTCTGCGCGGGACTGGCTTGCCTGCTGCATGTCATGCCCGGCTACAGCCTGGTCGTCCTGAACCTGTTTTTCCTCCCCGTGGTGCTGGCCGGTTTCTTCTTGGGGCGATATTTGGCCGGGGTGACGGCCCTGTTCTGCGTGATTTCGGCGTCCTGTGTGCTGGCGATGCGTTTGGGCGAGCTGCCGGGCCCCGCCGCGACGCTTGTCGCGGCCCTGGAGGTTACGGTCTGGGCGGCCGTGCTCGGCCTGACCACGCTGCTGATCGGCACGCTCAGCGACGAGCACGGCAGACAAGCCAAAGAGCTGCACGACGCCTACGTCGGAGTGGTCGAGGTCCTGGCACACTACCTGCAAAGCTCCCAGCCGTTGTTCAAGGCCCGGTCCGTCCAGGTGGCCGAGCTGAGTCAGCGGGTTGGGATGGCCATGAAGCTCTCCCCCAAGGAGATCGACGATATTCGCGTGGCCTCCCTGCTCTACGACATGGAGAACGTCGAAATCACGACCCGCGTGATCCGCCGCGCCATGAGCACCGCGCAGGCCCACGTCCCCAACTCGCAAGCCAGCACGTTTCAGGGCGCGGATCTGGTCGTGTCGTTGGGGGCCGTGCTCAACGGAGCCGTTCCCCTGTTGCTCAGCCAAGACAATTGCCCGCCCGAGCCGGTGGTCGCGGGCGAGTCGCCCGTGCTCTTTGAAGTGCCGTTGGGGGCAGAGATCATTCGCGCCGTGCGCGCCTATTGCGAATTGGCCGACGGCTCCTTGGGGATTGCCCGATTCGCTCCGGCGGAAGTGGTCCAAGAACTTGGCCGGCGGCAGGCGAATGAACTCGACCCGCAAGTGCTGGAGGTGCTGAAACGGATCGTCTCACCAGTCGCCGGCGGCAGCGACCCGCCGGCGGCTCCGCCGGCCCCGTCGCCCGAGGCCGCCACCACGCCCGTCGAAGTCGGAATGACGTAAAGACTCGCAAGAGAACAAGTTGGGCATTCTCATGGCTGGAAAGGCGGTGCAGACGCCTTTCCAGCCATGACGCTCGCCCTGTGTGAAACGTCGATTCCGGTGATTTCTGATCGGGAGAGAACCACGAAGGTCAAAGGCATCTTCCGTCGGAGTGTGATGAAAGAGCAGCGCCGCTGCGCGGCTTGCACACGGCCGGCCGCATGGTAGAATGACGTTGGCTCACGGTCCTGCAGAAACCCGGTCATGAATCGTCGCACGCTGCTGGTGGCTCCCCTATTGCTCTGGGGCCTGGCGCGCGCCGAGGCCCAACAGCCGCCAGCCGTGCCCGGCCAGGACTGGTGGACAAGTGCACCCGTCTTTCGCTCGAACTACTACGCGCTGAAGACGGACCTGCCCGCCGAAGACGCCCAGGCGCTGGCCGACCATCTCGACGCCACGTTCGAGTCGTATCTGAGGCTGGTTTCCATGCTCCCGGTTCGGCTGCGTCGGCCGGCGCGGCTGGAGGTCTACCTTCTCGCCCAGGAACAGGACTACCAGAACGTCTTGCGGCTGCGTTTCCAGGACGACGGGGCCGGCTCGTGGGGGAAGTGCATTACCCGCGGCAATACGGTCTCGCTGGTCGGCTGGCGCGGGCATCATACCAACGAACAGATGAAGCCGCTCTTGCAGCACGAGAGCTTCCACCAGGTCGCCGGGCATTTCTTTCCCGGTCTGCCCGTGTGGGCCGACGAGGGGCTGGCCGAGACCTTCGAACGCGGCGTCATGGTGGGCGATCAGCTCGCGCTGGGCGAATTCGCCGAACACGACAAGCGCCGGCTGCTGGCCGCCGTCGAGGGCAAAACGATCGTGCCCTTCGAGCTGTTCTTTGCCATCGGCGCCGATCAGTGGGGCCAGCGGGTCCGGGGAGGCGCGGCGGGCACGCTCTACGTCCAGGCGTGGAGCCTCGCCCACTTCTTCCTCTTTGCCGAAGACGGCAAGTATAAGCTGGGATTCCTGAACTTCCTGGTCAACCTAAATCGGGGCGCCGACTGGCGACGTTCATTCCTGGCCGCGTTCGGCGCGCCCGACTTCCAGGCCATCGAGGCGAAGTGGCTGAAACACGTTCAGGAGACCCCGCCCAGCGACTACCGCACCACCGTTCGCCGGCTCGATTTTCTGGCCGCCGGCATGGCCAAGCTGCGCGAGCAAGAAATCTACCCGGAAACGCTTGACGAGCTGCGCGGCCGTCTTGAGCAGATCGGCTTCTCGCACTCGTCCGATCTATTCGGCGAGTCGCAGCAGCTTGCGGCCCGCCAGCCGGAGACGTTTACCGTGCCGTTTGCCGAAGCGGCGTCGGGGCGCGAGTTCGTGTTGGTCGACATCTCGCCCGGGGCCGGGCGGCGGTCCTCGCGCCAGCAGCCGCCTCCGAAGAACGTCGTGGTGCAGGGGCTGAAGCCCGAGACGTTCGCCGTGACCTGGCAGCCGCGCGGGCGCCAGTGGCAGTACTCGGTAATTTCGGGTCCGGCCGCCGAGCGCGTCGTCCGGGCTGCCGCGGCGCGCACCGCCCGAACACGTACCCCGACGGACCCGACCGAACAAGCCGATACAGCCGAACCGGTCGAGCCGCCCCGCGACCGGCCGAACACCCCCGAGCCCCGGCCGAAGTTCCGCAAGTGGAACAGCGCCGACGGGAACTACTCGACGCTGGCCGTTCTGATCGAGTACGGCGACGGCCGGGTGCGGCTGAAGCGGGCAGACGGCCGAGAGGTCAAAGTGCCTTTCGAGCGACTCAGCCCGGCCGACCAGCAGTACGTCGAGCAATGGCAAGCCCGGCAATAGTCGGGCTCAGGGGCTGGTATCCGGTGTTACGTTGCCCGCAGCCATTGCGAAAATGCACTCCCCCGGACAACCGCCCCAGTGGAATCGACGCGACGCCATGCCTCAGCGCCCGCCCCCCCCGCAGAGAGACAGCGATTCGCCCCGCAGCGAGGTGGCGACCGCCGCAGGCTCTCTCAAACCCAAATGAGCACCGATTGCTTGACACAATATCTTTGCGCAACAATAATCGGAGTACTGGCGTAGGGGACTATCGCGAGGCACTCTTGCGGCTCAGGTGCCTGTCTCCCGACCCACAGATCAGAGAAGAGCGAATCTGATTAGGCACCTTTCGTGCTTTTCTCCGTACTCGGAGAAAAGGGGGTCGAGTGACTGCAATCGCCTTGTCATATCACGCGCGGGGACACCGATTCTCGTTGGCTCTGGGATGCGTGTTGGCGGCCGGGGCGTGGGCCTTGTCTGTCGCGGTGGTTTCGGCTGCGCCGGCCGAACGGGTCGCCCGACCCCGGACGGCACTCGAGGCACCGCTGGTTCTCACCCAGATTCCCGCCGGAACCGACGCCGAAAAGGCGCCGCCGGTCGCGGGCGGGATGCTCCGGGCCCCCTACGGCGACGGTGCACGACTGGTCGTCGTTCTGCCCGACGGCACGGCCCGCGTGCTCAGCGGGCGCTTCCATAGCGCGTGCGATCCCGATGTTTCCTTCGACGCGACGCGAATCCTCTTTGCCGCCAAGAAGACGGCCGCCGATCGCTGGAACGTGTACGAAATGGGTATCGACGGCTCCGATCCGCGGCAGATTACCCGGGATCTCGGCGATTGCCGCGGCCCGGGCTACCAATCGACGCTCTACACGATCATCTCGCCCAAGCCGTGGTACCAGCTCACGTTCGTCGGCAACGGCGCCGCGACGATGGACGAGTACGGCTCCACGGTGGCCACGCATCTTTATTCCTGCAAGCTCGACGGCTCGGCCGTGCGCCGGCTGACGTTCAACCTCTCCAGCGACATGGACCCGTTTGTGATGTCCGACGGCAGGTTGCTGTTTGCCAGTTGGCAGCGCTCGACGCTTCGCCGGGGACTGCTGGGGCGCGTCGGGCTCTTTGGCGTGAACATCGACGGGGCCGATTTTGCCCTCTTCGCCGATGGGCAGGGTCGGCGCATCAAGCACATGCCCTGCATCACCGCCGGCGGGCTGGCCGTGTTTGTCGAGTCCGACCGCCTGCCTTGGGACGGGGCCGGCTGTCTGGCTTGTGTGGACCTCCGCCGCCCGTTGCACACCTATCGGCAGATCACCGGCGAGGCGGACGGGCTGTTCCACTCGCCCTCGCCGCTTCCCGACGGGCGAATCCTCGTCTCCCGGCGGCCCGGCGACGGCCCGGCGACCCACGGCGTCTACCGTTTCGACCCGGTCTCCGAGAAGGCCGAGTTGGTTTTCGACGACCCCCGATTCCACGAGATCCAGCCCAAGCTGATCCACCCGCGTCCGATCCCGGACGGCCGTTCGAGCGTCGTGACCGAAGAGGATCCGCACGGCCGGCTCTATTGCCTGAACGTCTACTTGTCCGATCTGAAGGACCCGAATTGGATGCCGCCCGGCAGTGTGAAGAGGCTGCGAGTGCTCGAGGGAGTCCCGATTCGTGTCGGCGCTGCGGCGGCCTATCTGCCCGTGGGGCACCGCGATTCGCCGGGTCTGCCGGGCTCGACGATCCACGGGATTCCTCCGCTGGTGCAGCGGCGGATCCTCGGCGAGATCGACGTCGAGGCCGACGGTTCGTTCAACATCGAAGTGCCGGCCGACACGCCCATCGAGCTGCAAACGCTCGACGCCGACGGCATGGCCCTGCGGACCTGTGGTTGGATCTGGGCGAAGAACCACGAACCGCGAGGGTGCATCGGCTGCCACGAGGACCCCGAGTTGACGCCCGAAAACCGGTTCGTCGACGCGGTCGAGCGTCTCTCGACGCCGCTGACGCTTCCGCCCGACCGGAGGCGGACCGTCGATTTCCGCCGCGACGTGATGCCGATCCTCACCGCGAAGTGTGCCCCTTGTCACCGGCAGGGAAAGCAGTCTCCGCACTTCGACGGCGGGCTCGAGCCGGTCGAGCATCCCGGCGGCGGCGCCTGGTTCAACCGGGCCTACGAAAGCCTCTTGTCCGGCGGCAACCGGGAGCGTCCCGGGCGGTACGTCGATGCCGGCCAAGCGCGCACGAGCCCGTTGATTTGGAGGATCTTCGGGCGCAACACGTCTCGGCCCTGGGACGCGGAGGCTTCTGCGAAACCGGTAAGGCAGATGCCGCCCGCCGGGGCGAAACCGCTTGGCGACGACGAGAAACGGACCCTGGTCGAATGGATCGATATGGGAGCATTATGGGACGGGATTCCCGCGGCTGAACCGCTTGCCGACAAGGGCAACTAGTGCGTGAGGGAGAGGGAGAATGAGACCCGTTGCCATGCTGCTACCCTGGATCGCCATGGCCGCCGCGGCCCGCGGCGCCGAGCCCGAGTTGCCCGTCTTCACCGACGTGACCGAGCAGGCGGGCATTCACGTCAAGCACAGCTACGGCGATTACGAGTTGGACAACATCGTCGAGGGGACGGGCGCCGGCGCGGTATTCTTCGACTACAACGGCGACGGCCGGCTCGACATCTATTTCGCCAACGGGTGCTGGCAAAAAGACGTCAATCACAACCGCGGCCGCCGGCTGCGCGACCAGCTCTGCAACACGCTGCAGCGCAACAACGGCGACGGCACGTTTACCGACGTCACCACGGAGGCCGGCGTGGGCGATCGGAGCTTCAGCTTCGGATGCTCGGCCGCCGATTACGACAACGACGGCGACCTGGACCTCTACGTGCTCAACTACGGGCCGAACGTCCTCTATCGCAACAACGGCGACGGCACGTTTACCGACGTCTCCGGGCCGTCGGGTCTGGCCAATCCCCACTGGAGCCTTTCGGCCCCCTGGTTCGACTACGATCGGGACGGCGACTTGGACGTCTACGTGGCCAACTATCTGGAATACGACGCCGGCAAGTTCCGGTCGTTTTACGCGGCGACCGGTTATCCCGGGCCGCTGAGTTACAGCGGTCGCCCCGACGCGCTGTACCGCAACAACGGCGACGGCACCTTCACCGACGTCACCGCGGAGGCCGGCGTGCACAACACCAACGGGCGCGGGATGAGCGCCACCGTGGCCGATTTGAACAACGACGGCTGGCTCGACGTCTACGTGACCAACGACGGGATGGAGAACTACTTCTACCGCAACACGGGCAAGGGCACGTTTGAGGAAGAGGCGCTGGTGACGGGCATGGCGTTCGGCGAAGGCGGCCAGGGCGTTTCTTCCATGGGCCCGGCCGTCGGCGACGTCGACCGCGACGGCCGGCCGGACATCTACGTTCCCGACATGGGCTACGGCTGCTTGCTGATGAACCGCGGCGACTACTTCGAGGATCGCACCGCACCGTCGAACCTGGCCGTCGTCTGCGGACAATACACGGGCTGGGGTGGGCTGCTGCTGGACTACGACAACGACGGTTACCTGGACGTCTTCATTGCCAACGGCAACGCCCACCACGAGTATAGCGAAGAAGACGTGTTGATGCGCAACGACGGCCGGGGCAACTTTATCGACGTGGCGCGGCAGTCGGGCGACTACTTCCACAAGAAGTACGTGGGGCGAGGGGCTACCTACGGCGACTTCGACAACGACGGCGACCTGGATCTGCTGGTCGTCAACCTCAACGATTCCCCGCGGTTGCTGCGCAACGACGGCGGCAACCGCCACGCGTGGCTGACCATCGCCGCCCGGCTGCACGGCGGAAAAAGAGACGCGATCGGGGCCCGCCTTTGCGTCACGGCGGGCGCGTTGACCCAAGTCCAGGAATTGATGCCGGTGACCGGATACCTGTCGCAGGCCGACCCGCGGGTCCATTTCGGCCTGGGGAAGGCCCCGCGGGCGGATCGCGTCGAAATCCGCTGGCCCGACGGCCGCACGACGGAACTGGAAAACGTCGAGGCGAACCAGATTCTGACGGTAGTTCAAGATGCAGAGCCATAAAAGCAGGTACGCGATGCGATCTGACATGTCCACCACGTTTCGCACAACAACGCGAGTCCGAGCCGTCGTAGCGGCCACCGTAGTTTGTGGGTTGCTGCTGGCTGCTCTGGCGCGGCCGGCGCCGCTGGGCGCGGCGGAGGAAGCTCATCCCGTCTATATCGGCGCCCGACAATGCGCCACTTGTCACCAGGGCGAGGGCATGGGACATCAGTTCGCCCGCTGGTTGCTCTCGAAGCACTCCGCGGCCTATGCGGCCCTGGCCAAGCCCGAATCCCAGGAGATCGCCCGGCTCAGCGGCATCCCTCGAGAGCCGCAGGAAGCCGCGATGTGCCTGGGTTGCCACGCCACGGGTGTTCAGGTGGAGGCGTGGGAGAGGGACGAGACGTTTGTTACCGAAGACGGCGTCCAATGCGAGAAGTGTCACGGCCCGGGGAGCGAATACGCGAACGCGGAGATTATGGTCAACCGCAAGCTATCGGAGAGGGCGGGACTGATGATTCCCGTCATGAACGACTGCATGGGCTGCCACAACGTCAAGGGCTCTCACGTGGCCGTGCTGAAAACCCCCAAGCTGGACATGGACCAGGCGTGGGAGCAGTTGAAGCATCCCACTCCCGACCCGTGGAAGACGGGCGAAGGACCGGAGCTGCCCAAACCGGCGGAAGACACGACCCAGGCGAAATACACCGGGTCCGTGGCCTGCGGTCAATGCCACAAAGGTCCCATGATGGGCTATCAGTTCGGCAAGTGGCGGATGAGCAAGCACGCCAGTGCCTACGCCGTGCTGGCCAGCCCCGAGGGCTATGCCCTGGCCAAAGAGGCGGGCGTCGAGGGCGATCCGCGGCTAAGCCCCGACTGCCTGAAATGCCACACCGCGGCCTATCACGATCCGGCGGGCGGATTCGGCAAGCGCTTCGCGCTGGACGAAGGCGTCGGCTGCGAGGCCTGCCACGGCGCGGGAAGCGAGTATTCACACGAGGCCGTGATGCGGGACCCCCCGGCGGCCAGGTCGGCCGGGTTGAAGCAGGTTGCGCGGGAAACGTGCCTCGGCTGTCACCAGAACGCACACGACAAGCCGTTCGATTACGAGCAGGCGCTGGCAAAGATTGCCCATCCCAAACAGACCCCCGCCGTGGCCGAAGCCCCGTGCTACAAGACCCCGCTGCACATGGCCCTCAGCCCCGACGCCAAGGAGCTCTACGTTGCCTGCGAGGCCGCGCACACCGTGATCGTGGTCGACGTGGCTGCCCGGCGGAAGGTCGCGGAAATTCCGGCCGGCCACCATCCCACCGACGTCACCTTCAGCCCCGACGGCACACGGGCCTACGTCAGCAATCGGCTCGACGACACCGTGTCGGTGATCCATGTGGCCGCCCGAAAGGTGCTGGCGACCATTGCGGTGGGCGACGAGCCGCACGGCGTGCTGACCGATCCCGCGGGCACCGTGCTCTACGTGCTCAACACGTCGTCCGACGACATTTCGGTGATCGACACGGCTTCCTTGCAGGAGATCAAACGCCTTTCGGCGGGTCGCAGCCCCTGGTCGTTGGCGTTGTCTCCCGACGGAGCGCAGATTTTCGCAACCAACAACCTCTCGCAGTTCGTCGAATTCCGCACGCCGTCCCAGTCGGAGATCACGGTCATTGACACGGCCCGTTTGGTGGTGGCAGATCGCCTGGTCGTGCCGGCCGCCAATCTGCTTCAGGGGATTGCCTGGCATCCCGGCGGCGAGTTCGCTCTGATTACGCTCAACCGCACGAAGAACCTGGTGCCGATGACCCGCTTGATGCAGGGCTGGACCATTACCAACGGCATGGGCGTCGTCTGGCGCGACGGCCGTGTCGCCCAGGTCTTGTTGGACGAGCCCAACCTCTGTTTCCCGGACCCGACCGACGTGGCCGTCTCGCCCGACGGCCGCCTGGCCCTGGTGACCAGCTCCGGCTCGGATCGCGTGGCGGTGGTCGATCTCTCCAAGCTGATCGCCATGCTCGGCGCGGCTTCGGACTACGACCGCGAGCACGTGTTTCCCAACCACATGGGCAAGCCGACGGAATTCGTCATCGCCCACATTCCCGTCCGGCAGAGCCCCCGGGGCGTGCTGATCACACCCGACGGCAAGTCGGCCTTCGTCGCCAATGCCCTGGACGATTCGCTTTCGGTCATTGATCTGGAGAGTCTGGCGGTCGTCGATCGCGTGGACCTCGGCGGGCCGAAAGAGATCACCAAGACCCGCTACGGCGAACGGCTGTTTCACAGCGCCGACATCACGTTTCACCGGCAGTTCTCGTGTCATTCCTGCCATCCGGACGGGCACGTCGACGGGATCACCTACGACATCGAACCGGACGGGATCGGCATCAGCCCGGTCGACAACCGCACGCTGCGGGGCATCCTCGACACGGCCCCGTTCAAGTGGGAAGGCACTAATCCGAGCCTGCAGCGCCAGTGCGGTCCGCGACTGTCGGTCTTCTTTACGCGCATCCAGCCGTTCACGCCCGAGCAACTCTCGGCCCTGGATACCTACATCTGCACGATCCCGCGGCCGCCGAACCGCTACCGGCCGCTGGGGGCCGAGTTGACCGACGCCCAACGCCGGGGCAGGGCGATGTTCAACAGGACCATGGCCAACGACGGGCGGGTGATTCCCAAAGACAGGCGGTGTGTCACGTGCCACTTCCCGCCGTTGTATACCGATCGTAGCCGGCGCGACGTGGGCACGAAGATGCCGCTGGATCGGGAATCGGAATTCGACGTGCCACACTTGAACAACATTTACGATTCGGCGCCATATCTGCACAATGGAATCGCCGAGACCCTGGAGCAGATTTGGACGACGTTTAACCCTTACGACGAACACGGCGTGACCAATGACATGACGAAGGATCAACTTAACGACTTGATTGAGTACCTGAAGACGCTCTGATCGGCGGAGCGATTCGCGCGGGGATGAGCCCCGCGGCTCGCTGTTCGGGCGGTTGGCGCGTCTGGATTGGCGCCGGGAAGAGTCAACAGTTGCACCGGGAGAGCATGAGATGAACGTCTTTGCAACGCTGCTGAAGGGCTTCGCGTGGGGCTGGGCGGCGATCGCGCCGGCCGCCGTCGGCTGGGCCGTCGAAACGGACACGGCCGGCAACAACCGGCAACAGCAGGCGGCGCCGGCAACGGCTGCGCCGCCCGAAACGGCAACGCCACCGGTAGCGGTGGAGGGGCTGCCCTACGTCTATACCAACTGGAAACACCTCACCGTTGCCGACGGTCTCCCCAACGACCATGTCTTCGCGGTGAAGGCCGACGGCCCCAAGGTGTGGATCGGCACCGAGGACGGCCTGGCCTGTTACGACAAACGGACCGGCAAGATCCGCAGTTGGAGGGAAAAGGACGGCCTGCCCTGGAAGGTCGTCTCGAGCTTCGCCGTCAATAAGAAGACCGGGGAGCTCTGGGTCGGCCTGTTCGGCGGCGGGTTGGCCCGCTTCAGCGGCGGGCGCTTCGACCACTTCCACCAACTCAACAGCGGGCTGGTCAACGACGTGGTCTACGGCGTGGCCGTGGAAAACGACCACGTCTGGGCCGCCACGACCGCCGGGGCCAGCCGCTACAACACGGTCACCGGCCAATGGACCATCTACACCGAGAAGAACTCGCCGATGGAAGAGATCTGGAACTACGGTGTGTCGTACGACGCGGGCAAGGTGTATCTCGGGATTTGGGGCAGCGGCGTGCTGGAATTCGACGTGGCCACCGAGCGCTGGAAGGACTACCTGGACCCCGACGGGGAAATGGAAATCGATCTTTATCGCGATGACGGGATCGTCCACGTGATCACCACGGGGACCAGCTACGTCGACGGCATCCTTTGGGTGTCGAGCTATTTCGGCATGTGCCGCTACGACGGGCGGCACTGGCGCGGATACTACGCCCACGAGACGGGCCTGCCCAGCGACTTCGGCAATTCGGTGGCCGGCCGCGGCGCCGACGAGGCCTGGTTCGCCACCGACAAGGGGCTCGGCGTGGTCACCGATTTTCCCACCGATACGTGGGTCACCTACACCATGGACCCCAAGAAAAGGACCGGCCGCGCCGTGATCCGCCGCGGCACGGACGTGCTCAAGACCGTCGAGATGCCCAAGAGCATCCCTCACAACTACGCCCTGTGGGTCGACTTCGACGGCAACGACGTCTGGGTCGGCACCTCCAAGGGGCTCGGTTGGGCCATCGGCTCAGACTATTACCCGGGTTTGAAAGCAAACTAATCGCCAGCGGCCTTTTTCGCACTCCGAAACGAGGTGGACTATGAAACGTCAACTGATTCTCCTGCTCGTGGCACTATTGTCGGCGGCGCCGTTGGCGCTGGCCGAGACCGAGGGAACCGACGCCTCGCGAACGCCGCCACCGATCGCCATCGACGACTCAACCCGCCAGGTTCTCGAGACGATCAACTCGGTTGGCCCGTACGAGGTCCCCGACCTGGGGTTGAAGCAAGATCAGAACTACGCCCACACATCGCGCGAAGTGGAACCGTTCCGCCACGTGAAACCGTACAAGGAGCATTTCCTGCTGCAACTGGAGTACACGGGGCCGGGCCGGGCGAAGCCCGAGCCGAAGGACGTCCAGACCGTGAAGATCGGCTTCATCGGGCCGATCATGTCCACGGTCTCGGTGGCCACCGGCGGCAAGAGCCACGAAGAGGTCCTGGGAATCAAGATGCTCCAGGGCTCGCAGCTCGCCATCGAGGAGGCCAACCAGCGAGGGGGCTACCTGAAACGGAAGATTCCCTTCGAGCTGATCGTCAAGAACGACAACGGGTTGTGGGGAGCCTCGGGAAACGAAATCGTCGACATGGCCTACAGAGACAACGTCTGGGCCATTTTGGGAACCATCGACGGCGCCAACAGCCACATCGCAATTCGCGTGGCCCTGAAGGCGGAGATCGTGATGATGAACAGCGGCGATACCGATCCCACGTTCATCGAAACCAACATTCCCTGGGTGGTCCGCTGCATCGGCGACGACCGCCAGCAAGGGTACCTGCTGGTCGACTACCTGTATCACAAGCTCGGCTACCAGCGCGTGGGAGTGATCCGGGCCAGCAATCGCTACGGACGCTTCGGTGTCCGCGAAATCCGCGACGGCAGCCGTCGCCTGAAGAACCCCGTGCCGCTGGAAATGGCCTACCAGGTGGGCAGCACCGATTACTCGCTGCAATTGGAGCGGTTGCGACAAGCGAACGTCGAGGCCGTGGTTCACTGGGGCGACGCCGCCGACGGCGCCCGCGTCCTCAACCAGATGCGGCGCGAAGGCATGCAGCACCCGTTCTACGCTTGCGACCGCTGCCTCTGCGACGAGTTCCTGGAAATCGCCGGCGACAACGCCGAAGGCGTCGTCTGCACCTATCCCTGGGACCCCACGAGAACAGACCCGAAGTATCAGGCCTTCAGCGAGGCCTTTCGCGAGCGCTTCGGCGAAGAGCCGGAGACCTATGCG
The DNA here is from genome assembly GCA_016935315.1 of Pirellulales bacterium. GTDB lineage: Bacteria > Planctomycetota > Planctomycetia > Pirellulales > Thermoguttaceae > JAFGRD01. Next base: position 11,579 of record JAFGRD010000125.1, on the reverse strand, counting down.
GCCCACGCCTACGACGGCATGAACATGGTGATTTGGGCCATCCAGGTCGCCGGGTTGAATCGGGCGAAAATCCGCGACGTGCTGGCCTATCGTGCCACGCCCTTCGAGGGCGTCACCGGCGATATCCCCCTCAGCGCGTGCCTCGACGATCTGGGCGAGGTCTTTCTCGCCAAACGCGAACAGGGAGCCTGGAAATACTACTCCCGCGAGGATCTGGGGCTTGCCCGGCAGTCCGCGACGCCGGGCGATCCGGTCCAGCCGCCGGTGACGGCGACCAGTTCGGCGGAGATCCAGTAAGAGACTTCGAAAATGGGGTCGCCATGGCTCGTCGCGCGGTGGTTGTTTGTCTCGCCGTTGCCTGCCTCTGCTGCCCGGCAGCGGCCGGCGAAGCGCCGCCGCTGCAACGCGCGTCGTCGGAGCCGTTCTTCCATGCCCGAAGCCGTCAGGCCGACTACGCCGGTCCCGGTCGGCGCACGCCTGCCCCGGAAGACGTCGAAGAGGTCCGAATCGGCTACTTCGGCCCAAACGACCCGTCGCATCCCGACGGCGGCGACATGTGGCGTGCCGCCAAGCTTGCCGTCGACGAGGCCAACCAGCGGGGCGGCTATCGGGGAAAGCCGTACCGGCTCGTGGCCGGTTGGTCGGACAACCCCTGGGGAACCGGCGTGGCCAGGCTCACCCGCATGGTCTACGACGACAAGGTCTGGGCGATCGTCGGCGGCATCGACGGCCCGTCGACGCACCTTGCCGAACAGGTGGTAGCCAAGGCCCGGCTCACGCTGGTTGGCCCCGCCAGCACCGACAAGACGGTCAACCTGGCCAACGTGCCGTGGATGTTCTCGATGGTCCCCGGCGATCACCTGCAAGCGCCGGTGCTGGCCGCGGCCGTGGCGGCGCGCGTCGGGAAGGGGAAGTTTCTGCTCGTGTCGGCCGACGATCACGATCCGCACCTGTTCGCCGTGGAGCTTGGCAGGTGCTTCGCCGAGCGGAAGCTGGTTCCGCGATATCACTTCGAGCACAGGCGGGGCGCCGCGGACCTGGGCGAATTGGCCGCGCGGGTGGTCGGCGCCGACGTTCAGGCGGTCGTTGCGGTGGCCGGGGCCCGCGACAGTGCTCGGCTTGTCGCCGCCTTGCGCGAAGCAGGCTTTCGCGGCACGATCTTCGGCGGCCCGGCCATGGGGCGCCACGCCTTCGCCCAGGCGGCCCAGGCGGCGGCCGAGGGAGTCGTCTTTCCGCTGCTGTTCGATTCCCAGGCGGCGCCGAGGCAATTCGTGGCGACGTTTCAAGACCGCTTTGGCAGGTCCCCCGATTATGCCGCGGCCCACGCCTACGACGCCGTGCGCCTGCTGATCGACGCCATGGACAAGGCCGGACTCAATCGTGCCCGCATCCGCGACGCCGTGCGGGAACTCTCTCCCTGGAGCGGGGTCTCGGCGGAGGTGAAATGGGATTCGCTGGGCGGCAACGCGCGGGCCGTTGGTCTGGGGACGATCCGGGACGGCCGGCCCGCGTCGCTTGCCGAGTCGGAGGACGCGTCTGCGGGCCTGCCACAAGACCAGTGGGGCACTGCTATGGGGAAAGAGGCGGCGTCCGGCCGCTCCCCTCGGTAATCGTCACCACTCGATCGATGCCGGGATTCTCCAGCACGTCGACGCCCCCGCCGATCCAACGGACCTCGACGCGATCGACGCGGTTCCGCTTTCCGAGGCCGAAGTGCAGCCGCAGCCCGTAATGGCTCTGATAGCCGCGGCCGCTGTGGACCTCGTCCATCTGCACCAGATCGCCGGCAACCACCTTCACGTGGGCGCCCACGCCGTTGCGATTGCTCTTGATGCCGCGCAGCCGGACCTGCAACCAGTGGTTTCCCGCCGGCGAGTCGTTGCGCAAGATGGTCGGCTCGCGGCGCGAGTTGAGAACGACCACGTCGAGGTCGCCGTCGTCGTCCAGGTCTTCCAGGCCCACGCCGCGGCTGCTGAGCTTCACGGTCAAGCCGTCGCCGCACGTGTCGGAGACGTTCACGAACTTCTCGTCGCCGGTGTTCATCAGCACCTGGTTCTTCGCCAGATACGACGACCGGTCGTCGAACAACTCCAGGTTGTCGTGGATGTGTCCGCAGGCGATGAACAGGTCGCGGTCTCCGTCGTTGTCGAGATCGGCCAGCGCGTTGCCCCAAGTGACATAAGGCAGGGTTCCGGTGCCCGCTCCGGTCAACCGGGTCACGTCCTCGAAGGCGCCGTCGCCGAGGTTCTTGTAGAGCGTGGCGAACTGCTCCTGATAGGAAGTGGCGTGGAAGTCGAGCCAGCCGTCGTTGTTGAAATCGCCGCAATCGACGCCCATGGTGGCGTGTTCCTGGCCGATCAGGTCGTAGGCCGCCCCGGCGATCAGCGCCACTTCCTCGAACTCTCCCGTGCCATCGTTGTCGAAGAGGAAGTTCTCGGAGACGTCGTTGCCGACGAAAATGTCGGTGTCACCGTCGTTGTCGTAGTCGCCACAGACCATCCCCATGCCCCACCCGGCGTACGCGGCGATGCCCGACTGCTCGCTGACGTCGGTGAACGTGCCGTCGCCGTTGTTGCGATAGAGATTATCGGGCGCCGCGGGATAACGCCGGGGATTGGCGTAGGCGGGAAAGCCCTTGATGGTGGTGGGAACGTGTGTCTGGTAGGAGAACTCCAGGTAGCTGGAGACGTAGAGGTCCAGGTGGCCGTCGCCGTCGATATCGAGAAAGCAGGTCCCGGCCCCGACCTTGTTGCCGTTGCCCACGCCGGCCGCGGCCGTGGCGTCGGTGAAGGTGCCGTCGCCGTTGTTGCGATACAGCACGTTGGGACCGAAGTTGTTGACGTAGAGATCCACGTCGCCGTCATTGTCGTAGTCGGCGGCGGCCACGCCCAGAGCAAATCCCCGGTCGCCGACGCCCGCCTGCTCGGTCACGTCGGTGAACTTCCAGCCACCGTCGTTGCGATACAGGGCGTTGCGCGGCGGGGGGTCCACCCGGGCGCCGGGCGGCGGCGCGCCGTTGAGGAAATAGATGTCGCCGTCGCCGTCCCCGTCGTAGTCGAAGACCGCCACGCCGGCGGTCACTGATTCGACGATGCAGCGATCGCCGCGGCTGCCATCGGTGTGCCGGAAGGTGATGCCCGTCTGCCGCGTCACGTCGCGCAGCACGATGGGCCCCTGGGCGCTGGCCGCCGAGAAGACACACAGCCATGCCAGCACGCTACCTCTGCGGAATCGATTCATAGGTCTGTTTGAACTGCGGGTTGTCCGGCTCCAGGTCCAGAGCTTTTTCGATGGCCGTCCGGGCATCGTCGAATCGCTGCAAACGGGCATTCAAGACGCCGACGTTGAGATGATACATGGCGTTTTTCGGATTGATCCGCACGAGCTGTTCGCACACCTCCAACGCCTCCGCGTTGCGGTTGTTCTGCTCGTACAACGAGGCCAGCTCGCGTCGGCATGCTTTGTTTTCCGAATCGAGCTCCGCCGCCCTGCAAAAGTGCCTCTCGGCCTTCCAGGCGTGGCGATGCGCGCGGTAAATCTGGCCCGCATGCGTATGGGTGTTGGCCAGAATCTGCCGCACGGAATCCGTCTTCCGGGTGGTTGTACGGCGGGCGTCGTGCACCTCCAGGTCCGCGTCTCTGAGCTTCTTGAACTGCTGGCTGTATTGCCTGGCTTCGTCCCGTTGCCCCAAGGTGGCGCACACCCTGGCCAGGCCGTAGTAAGCGTTCCAATCCTTCGGATACAGTGCGACGCCCTTCTCGTAGTGCTCCTTGGCCTTTTCAGGCTCCTTCAATTGCAGGTAGGTGTGCCCCAGGATCGCGTGACTCTGGGTAGTCCGCGGAAAAAGCTCGATGTCCTTTTCCAGCACGGCGGCGGCTTCCTCCAGACGACCCAAGTCCATCAGCGTCTCGCCGAGCAGGTTGTAGAGGTCGGGAATCTTCGGCTGAAGAGCCGCGGCCTTGCGCCACAGCTCCACCGCCTTGTCGAGCTCGTCGTTCTGCCGGGCCACCATACCCATGTTCTTGTACACGTCGGCCCGGTTCGGGTTCCGCTGCAACGCTTGCTCCCAGCACGTCATCGCCTCGCTGGTGCCGCCGTGCCAATTGTGGACCATGCCCAGCAGAACGATCGGGTCCGTGCTTCCCGGAAAATCCTTCCGCAATTGCTCGGCAACCTCGAACGACTCCTGGCGATAGTCTTCCGCCGATCGGGGCGACTCGGCGGGCTGCGACGGCGCTGGCACGGGCTCCGGACTCGCGGCCTCGGGCCCCGCCAACCCCGGTTTCGGCGGCAGAGCCGGCGGTTCGGCCACGGGCGGAATCGCCTCCGGCTCTGCGGTTGCGCCGCCCGGCCCCGCAGCAGCGCCGCCGGCCGCGGGCGTGCGTACGGCGGAAGCGATCTCGGAGGGCCCGGCACGCCCGGTGTTGCCCGACGTCCAGAGTGGTCTGGCTACGGTCCATCCCAAGATGACCGCGCAGACCACCACGGCGATCGGCAACACCCACGGCAGCCGCCTGCGGCGGTTGTCAGGGGCCCTGCGCGCCGAGCGTGCGGTGTCTTTCCTGTGTTTTCGAGGCGTGGCTGGTCGCTTCATGGCGAATTCCCCGCAACGGTGTGACGGCCGGCGGTGGCTGCCGTGCCGCCCTCGGTAATGGTCAGCAGCCGATCGACGCCGACATTCTCCAAAACGTCCACGCCGCCGCCGATCCAACGGACCTCGATCCGGTCGATGCGGGTCCGCTTGCCCAAGCCGTAGCAAAGACGCGAGCCATAGTGGCTCTGATAGCCGCGGCCGCCGTGGACTTCGTCGACTTGTGTCAGATCGCCGGCGGCGACCTTCACCCGGGCGCCGACGCCGTCACGGTTCGTCTTCGTGCCGCGCAGCCGAATCTGAAGCCAGTGATTCCCCGGGACGGAGTCGTTTCGGAGGATGGTCGGCTCGCGCCGCGAGTTGAGGATCACGGCGTCGACGTCCCCGTCGTTGTCCAAATCGTCGAAAGCCGCCCCGCGGCTGCTGAGCTTCACGGCCAGGCCGTCGCCGCATTGATCCGACACGTTGAGGAAGTGTCCGTCGCCGGTGTTCATATAGACGATGTTCCGGACGTGATAGGAGGTCGTGTCGTCGAACAGCTCCACGTTGTCCAGCAGGTGGCCGCAGGCGACGAACACGTCGCGGTCGCCGTCGAGATCGAAATCGACGAAGCCGTTTCCCCAGGTGACGTAGGGATGCGTTCCCAAGGTCGCGCCGCTTAAGAACCGCACGTCCTCGAGCACGCCGTTGCCCAGGTTCTTGTACAGTGCGGTCAATTGGCTCTGGTAGCTGGTCAGGTAGAAATCCAGCAGCCCGTCGTTGTTGTAGTCGCCGCAGTCCACACCCATGCTTCCCTGGGCCGTGCCGTCCAGATCGTAAGCGGCGCCGGCCATCAGCGCGACTTCCTCGAACTTGCCCGTCCCGTCGTTCTGGAAAAGAAAGTTCTCCGCGACGTCGTTGGCCACGAACACGTCGGTATCGCCGTCGTTGTCGAAATCGGCACAGACCATGCCCATTCCCCAGCCGGCGTGCGCGGCGACGCCCGACTGCTCGCTGACGTCGGTAAACGTCCCGTCGTCGTTGTTGCGATAGACGTGATCGGGCAGGGCCGGATAGTTCCGGGGATTGACGTACACGGGAAAGCCGCGCGAGGTGGCGGGGACGTGCATCTCGTAGGTGAATTCGAGATAGTTGGCCGCGTAGAGATCCAGGTCGCCGTCGGCGTCCATGTCGAGGAAGCACGCACCCGCCCCCACCCGGCTCCCGTCGGCCAGCCCGGCCTGCAGGGTGACGTCGCTGAACGTGCCGTCGCCGTTGTTGCGGTAGAGGACGTTCGGGCCGAAGTTGTTCAAGAAGAGATCGGGGTCTCCGTCGTTGTCATAGTCGCCCACGGCGACGCCCAGACCGTATCCCGTGTCGCCCACCCCGGCCTCGGCCGTCACGTCGGTGAACTTCCACCCGCCGTCGTTGCGATACAGCGCGTTGGTCGGCGACGTCTCGACCTTGGTGCCGGGCAAGGGGGCCCCGTTGAGGAAGTAGATGTCGATGTCGCCGTCTCCGTCATAATCGAACAGGGCCAGTCCGGCACTGACGGTTTCGACGATGTACCGCCGTCCGCTGCCGCCGTCGGTGTGCCTGAACGTGATGCCCGTCTCGGCCGTGACGTCCTTCAGTTGGATCGGCACGGCGGCCGACAAACAAGAGCCGGTGCATGCCCAGACGACGGCCGCCGCGACGGCTCGGCAGGAAAACCGGTCTTTCGTCCCCGGTACCACGCTCATGGTGCCGATTCCTCCGCTTGCAGTCTCCGCAGCTCGGCCTGGTAGGCAACGTTCTCAGGCTCCGCTTGGACCGCCTGCTCCATGGCCGAGATCGCGCCCGCACGGTTCCCGTTCTTCCGGCAGGCTTCGCTCAGCAGGACCCAGGCAGGTCCGCCGGGCTCGATCTCGACGGCCGCTCGGGCCAGCGACTCGGCTTCCGGTAGGTTCTTGTTGTGGTGCAGCAGCAGCTCCGCCAGCCAACCGTACGCCTCGGCGCGCTCCGGGGCGAGCTCGATGACCTTGCGGAAGGCCTTCTCCGTGGCGTCGAATCGCTGCAGCCGGCTGTTGAGCATGCCGATTTGGGCGTAGACCAATGCATTCTCGGGCTCGATCCGGCTAAGCTCTTCGTAGACTTCCAGGGCCTCCTGATCCCGGCCACCGCGCTTGAACAACGCCGTCAGGTAGCGGCGGCAGATCGGGTTCTTCGCATCCAGCATCGTCGCTCGCTGCCAGAGCGTTTCGGCCCTTCGCAGGTTACGCTGCTGGCGGTAATACTCGCCGATCTCGGTATACGTGATTCCTACCCTTTGCCTGGCGAAGCGGAGATCATCGCGCGCTCTGTTGCGATCCTTCAATACTTCAAACTCCCGGGACTCGAGTTGTTTGAACTTCTCCATGTTCCGCTTGAACTCGTCTTTCTGGCCCAGCCGGGCACAGGCGGTCGCCAACCCGTAATAGGCGTTGGGGAAATCGGGCTGGATTTCCACCGCCGTCTGGCAGTGCTGCTTCGCTTTCTCGTAGTCCTTTTCCTGCAAATACGTCTGGCCCAGGCGAAAATGGCTGTGGAACGCCTTCGGATTCGCCTCGATGTCCTTCTTGAGTTCCTCGACTGCTTCCTGTGTCCTTCCCAGGCTCATCAGCGCCCGGGCAATCAGGCCGTGCACGTCAGGCTTGGCCGGGTCGAGTTTGAGCACCTGTTGCCAGAGTTCCACCGCCCGCTGATACTCGCCTCGATGCAGGGCGGCCCAGCCCATCTGGTAGTAACCCTCGACGAAGCCCGGATCGAGCCGCACGCATTCCTGCCAACGTTCCATCGCCGCTTCCGTGTTGCCGTGCGCCTTATAGACCTTGCCCAGCAAGGCGACCGGCTCGACGCGATCCGGATAGTCCTCCGCCAACCGTCGTACTGTCTCGAGCTCCTCGGCATTTAAGGCCTCGACCGTCTCGGGCAACGGCACCTGTTCGGGCGGCAAGAGATCGGGGACCAGCACGCCGCGAGCCGGGTCCGGCGGTGTTGCCGAGGGGTTCGGCGGGACGGCCTCCGGCTCGGGCGGGGCGGCTTCGGGCTCGGGCCGGACGGCTTCGGGCTGTGTGGGCCCGGAGGCCGACGCGGCGACCGGTCGCTGCATGTCGCCCCGGCGCCAGAACGATCGCACGACGCCGAATCCTGCAACCCCGATGCAGACAACCACCGCGGCCAACAGAATCCACGTGCCCCGTTTCTCGGCGCCGGCGGGAGCCTTCCGGGACGAACCACCGGCTGCTCGCTTGCGATTTCCGGGCTTGGAGTGCTTCGTCATTGGGAATTCTCATGGCCTGCACGCCACGGAATCGGCCTGCCGCCGGCGTGGGTGCGAGAAGAGACGGCGTTTGGTGATGTCTGCATTGCGAATGATCAAGGCCGACCAACGGGAGGCCGGAAGAATCGGGCTCCCGTTGGTCGCCCTGGCGCGTTGACTGTGCAAACGTCAATAATTCAACCTAGCAGCGGCTCGCATGAAAGTCAACGCCCCGCTTTGGGGGAAGGGTCACTGGGCAGCCCCGCGCCTTCGGTGATCGTGATGAGCCGATCGACGGCAACGTTCTGCAGAACGTCCCGGCCGCCGCCGATCCAGCAGACTTCGACCCGGTCGATGCGATTGCGGTTGCCCAGGCCGAAATAGAGCCGCGTTCCGTAATGGCTCTGATACCCCCGGCCGCTGTGGACCTCTTCGAGCTGGGCCAGGTCGCCGGCGACCACCTTCACGTGGGCCCCGACGCCGTCGCGGTTGCCGTGGACACCGCGCAGGCGGATTTGAATCCAGTGATTGCCGGACTTCGAGTCGTTTCTGAGGATCGTGGGCTCGCGCCGCGAATTGAGGATCACGGCGTCGACGTCGCCGTCGTTGTCCAGGTCGTCGAAGCCCGCCCCGCGGCTACTGAGCCTCACGGCCATGCCGTCGCCGGCCGAGGAGGAGACGTCGACGAATTTTCCGTCGCCGGTGTTCATCATCAGCAGGTTCGGTTCGAAGTAGGTGGAGGTGTCGTCGAACAGTTCGATGTTGTCGTGCAGGTGGCCGCAGGCGACGAAGATGTCGCGGTCTCCGTCGTTGTCGAAGTCGACGAAGCTGTTTCCCCAGGTGACGCAGGGCATGGTGCCCTCGGTGGCTCCGGTCTGGGGCGAGACGTCTTCCAGGACGCCTCCGCCGAAGTTCTTGAAGAGGATGGCCCGCTGCCGCTGAAAGGAAGTCTGGTAGAAATCGAGCCACCCGTCGTTGTCGTAGTCGCCGCAGTCGACTCCCATGCTGCCTTGTTCCTGGCCGCTAAGGTCGTATCCCGCCCCGGATATCAGCCCGACCTCCTTGAACTTCCCGGTCCCGTCGTTCTCGAACAGGTAGTTTTCACAGAGATCGTTGGCGACAAAGACATCCGTATCACCGTCGTTGTCGTAGTCGCCGCAGACCATGCCCATCCCCCAGCCGCCGTGCGCCGCGATGCCCGACTCAACGCTCACGTCGGTGAACGTACCGTCGCCGTTGTTGCGGTAAAGCGTGTCGGATTCGGGGGGGAAGTGGGTGGGGCCCACGTAGGCCGGGAATCCCTGGAACGAGGTGGTGGCGTGTCGCTGGAGCGAAAACTTCAAGTAGTTGGATACGTAGAGGTCCAGATCGCCGTCGCCGTCCATGTCGAGGAAGCTGACCCCGGCCCCGACCTTGTCGCCGTTGGCCGTGCCGGTCCGCTCGGTCACGTCGGTGAAGGTCCCGTCGCCGTTGTTGCGATACATCACGTTGGGACCGTAGTTGTTCAGGTAGAGATCGGCGTCGCCGTCGTTGTCGTAGTCGCCCACGGCGACGCCCAGGCCGAATCCCGTGTCGCCGACGCCGGCCCGGGCGGTGACGTCCGTGAACCGCCAGCCGCCGTCGTTGCGGTACAGGGCGTTTCTGGGCGGCACGTCCACGCGGGTTCCCGGCAACGGCGCCCCGTTGAGGAAATAGACGTCCACGTCGCCGTCGCCGTCGTAGTCGAACAGGGCCAATCCGCAGCAAACGGTCTCCATGATGTAGCGGCGGCCGCTGCTGCCGTCGGTGTGGCGGAAGGTGATTCCGGTTTGCCGGCTCACGTCTCGCAAGAGGATCTGGGCGCGCGCCGGTTCGGCGGAGAACGTGGTGAACAGATGCAGCAGCATCGCCGCCGCGATGCCGCCCGCCGCTGGCAGCGACCGCTCTGGATCCCGGTTGTTGCCGCTCATCGCGCCGCCCTTCCACCAATTCGTAAGCCTGTGTGCCGTTTTTTCAGAAAGTGCAGGCCATCAGAATACCCAACCTATTCTCTCACGAGTCCTTGGGCAAGTAGATCTCTCGCCCGCCTGCATACCGCATTGTGGGGCTCCAGCTCGATCGCCCGTTCGGCGGCCTCCAGCGCCTCGTTCAGGTCGCCACCTTTTCGGCAGGCTTCGCTAAGGAGCAGGTAGTTCGTGGCGGTCGGTTCGAGTCGCACGGCGGCAGCGGCCAGGGTCTTGGCTTCCGGCAGCCCCCGATCGATCTTCAACAACAGGCCTGCCAGTTCACGGTGCGTCTCGGCGCTTCGCGGATCGAGCCGGACGGCCTCGCGCAGTGCCCGCTCGGCCGCGTCGAACTGGCCCAGCCGGTCGTGGACGATCCCGGCGTTCAGACGATACACGGCGCAGTCCGCATCGATAATCGCAAGCTGCCGGCACATTTCGAGCGATTCCCGATATCGACCCAGCCGCAAGTACATCTCGGCCAGCGCCATCCGGCACGGCGCGTGTTTCGCGTCCACTTCCGCCGCCCGGCGCCAGTGCTGCTCCGCCTTCCAGAGAAACCGGTGTGCTGCGTAGAGTTGCCCGGCTTCAGTAAGCGTCTTGGCCAAGGTCCGGCCGACGGCTGCCACATCCTCGAAGGAAACAGATTCGTCGATCAGCTCGTCCAGGCTCTCGCTGCTGAGGTTCTTGAATTCCTCCCGGTACTGCCTCGCCTGCTCCGGCTGTCCCAGCCTGGCACAGGCAACGCCCAGGCCGTAGTAAGCGTGTTTGAACTCCGGGTCGATCTCCACGGTTGCCAGGTAGCTCTGCCTGGCCTGGTCGTATTGCTTCAACTGTACGTAGGCCTCGCCGAGCAAATAGTGGGCCATGCAATCACCGGGAGAGATTCGGATCTCCGCCTGGAGTTCGGCGACGGCCTCTTCCGTTTTCCCCACGCTCAGCAGCGCGCGGGCGGCGCCGCCGTGGAGCCCGCGCATTCGAGGACGGACCGCCAGGGCCTTGCGCCACAGTGAGAGGGCCTTCTCGTGCTCCCCCTTGCGCAAAGCCACCCAGCCCATGGCGTGCAGTACGTCGGCCCGGTGGGGAAATTGCCGCACACACGTCTCCCACCACTGCAGCGCCTCGGCCGTGTTGCCCAGCCGTTCGTACAGTGTGCCCGTCAGAACGATCGCATCGGGGCTGTCCGGAAAGTCCTTCCGCACACGGTCCGCCACCGCAAAGGCCTCTTCCTTCAAGGCATCGATCGTGGACCGTCCCGGCGGAGTCGCCGGCTCAAGCGTCTGCGGCTCAAGCGGTGGCGGTGACGGTGACGGAGGCGACGGTGACGGAGGCGGTGCGGCGGGCTCGGTCGCAGCGGGAGGCACGGGCGGCGCGACAGGCCGACTTTCGGTCTCGCCCCGGCAGCCAAACGCCCCTGCGAGATAGAGAACGGCCACCACGGCGCAGACGCCCATCCCGACGGACCGCGTCCGCACCTTGCATGACTTGCCAATCTGAGGAGTTTCGCCGGGTGTCGCGACGCGAACGGCCGCACCCGCTCCGGGCCACCGGTGTCCCGGCATCGCACACCTCCGCGGCTCGTGCTGCTAAGCAGATGCCAGGCCTCTTCTGGCTGTCCTAACCTCTTCTTAGCTGCGCCGGAAAATGAGCGATTTGTCTTTATGTGCACTTTCTGAAAAAACGGCACTTAGGCCTATATGAAAGAGGAAAGGCGCGCAGCGGCTTTGCTCTTTCATGACGTTTTTTC
>JAFGRD010000124.1 GCA_016935315.1 Pirellulales bacterium | reverse complement strand
GGAAATCGGTTCGCTGAAGGTGAAGTCGATCCGGCTGACCGTCGTATGGACAACGCCAGCGGGGCTGGTCTGGCTGATGCTCGGCCCGGTTTTGTCTACCGTGAAGCTCCCGGAGTAGCTGCCGGCCATGGGGTTGGTCAGCAGGTCGCTGATCCCCGGACCGATCATCACCGTGTAGGCCCCCTCAAGCGACTGGTCGGGAATGGTGATCTCGAACCGCCGGGCGTCGCCCGGGTCGGGCGTCAGCACAAACGCCGACGGGGCCAGGGGGCCGGCCGGAGTGACAACCGCCACGTCGTCCGACGTGAACGATCCGGCCAGAATCGGCTCGTTGAAGCGGACCTGGAGTACGGATACGTTGTAGTTGACCAATCCGATCGGGGCAAAACTGGTCACCGAGGGTCCGCGGAAATCGTGCGAAACGGTCGCCAGTCGCGTGTCGCTGATCCAGACGTTGTTGCCTTCGTCCAACTCTGCCACCTCGTCGGCCGAGTCGATGGCAACCGCCAGATAAAAGGTCCCGGCAGGCGCCGATCCGGGCACGGCCACGGTTCCCGAGATCGCCAGCGGCGACCCTGCCAGCGGCAGCCCCCCCGAAACCTGCTGGTCCGACACCAGCGCCACGTCGTCGGCATCCCCAATCGTGCGATCCGACGAGAGGATGATGCGATAGTGGAAGGCCCCGGCGTCCGTGTTGCCGATGTTCGATGCCGCGCCCGCAAAATCGATCGGATCGCCCGGCCGCACGAGAATCGACGCGGGCGGTGTCAGCTCGACCGACAAATCCGGGCCGGAGATGTCGATGGCGCGGTACTCGGTGTTGTCGTTCTCGGAGCTCTCGTGCAATTGGCCGTCGGCGTCCGCAGCCAGGATCAGGTAGTAGGTCCCGGCCGGGCCGACGTCGGCGGGAATGGTCACTTGCAGTGCCCGCCCGTACGGCGTGTTTACCGCCAGCGGGATGACGTCCGCGGAATTCCGTTCAGCCAGCGGTTTGTCCCCGGCGTCAAGAGCCGGATCGGCCGACAGGTAGAGTCGATCGACCCAGGACGCATCCGCCGCGGCCGAGCCGACGTTTGTTGCGGTCCAGGTGACGTCGATCAACTCGCCGACGGCAGCCGCGCCCGGCGCCCCGAGATCGGTAACGTCGAGGTTCGGCGTGAGCACCAGCAGCGGCTGACCGCCGTCGTTGTTGCCCTCGTAGATGAACTCTTCGACCGCGTCGAAGGCGTCGGTCCGCACCAGCACGTAGTAGGCCCCGTCGAGCCCTTGAGGGACGGCGACCGAGAGGCTCGCCGCGTAATCCAGGCCCACGCCCAAGACGCCATCATGGAGCACGCGCCCCAGTTCCACGTCGTCGGCGCCCCCATAGACGTCATCCCGGCTGAGCACCACGCGGTCGTACCACTGGCCGGTCGGCGTGGGGCCCCAGGCGTCGTTCGTGTTGGTCACCGTCCACTGGATGAGAATCTCCTGACCGATCGAGGCGGTCGATTCGGTTGCGAGGCTCGTCACCTTCAGGTCGGCGAACGTCGTGGGAGCGACCAAAACCGTGGCGGCCCCCATGGCCACGTTAGGATGGGTGTTTTCGCACTCCTCGACGTCGTTGCCGGCATCGGCAGCCACGAATACGTGGTACTCGCCGGAGAGTGACGGCGGCAGCAAGCCAAGCCACTGACCATCATAGAACCCGCCCGGACCCAGGGAGCCGCTGCGCGGCACGTCGGCCACGGCCACGTCGTCGCCGTCGCCATAAACGGCGTTGCGGGAAAAGACGATGTGGTCGATCCAGGATTCGACGACTCCGCCCGGTGTACCGTCGCCCGTGGTGCCGGTTCCTTCGTTGCGGACGGTCCAGGTGATCGGCAGCGGCTCCCCCGCTACGCCCACGGCCTCGGTAGCTACGTTGCTGGTTTCCAGGTCGGCCAGTGGGGTCTGGGCGATGGAGATCTGGGTGCTGCTGCGCAATACATTATTGTCTTCCAGTTGGAACTCGAATACCAGATCGGTGGCGTCGGTTTCGACAAAGACCCAGTAGTCGCCGGAGATACACTGCGGCAATTGCACGTTGGCCTGGACCGCATAGGTCTGCGGCGGGAGGGTAGCCGCCAAGACGCCCGAATGCTGCACGGAGACCAAGTGGAAATCGTCTGCATTGCCGTACTCGTCGTCGGCCGAGAGCACCACCCGGTCGTACCACGCGCTGGAATCGGTGGCCGCCGTTCCGAAATTGCCCACGGTCCACGCCAGTTGCACCGTCTCACCGCTCTGCGCCGATGCGGGCAAGGCCATCTCGCTCACACTGAGATCGGCAAACTGTGGCACTTCCCCAATGGTCACATCGAGAACGTACTGGCCAAAATGCCCTTGCCCGTCAAACCCGACCACCATGGCATAGTAGGGGCCGGGGTAGATGGGCCCCGATTCGCGCACGACAACTCGGGCGATGGCGTCAATCGGATTCGGATTGACCGATACGACCTCGTTATTGGCGTTGCGGATCTCGATCACGGGTACCAGCGTGCTGGATGCGGGCAGGATCACCCGCGCCAGAATCGTCTCGCCGTCGTTCACCATGCCCAACGCGAAGAAATCCTCGTCGACGTTGCCCGACTCGCCCTCCATGATCGTCCCGCCGACCGACCCATGGCGCTGGGTTGCCTCGCCCAGCAAGGGCGCGCCGTAGAGCTGCCACCTCGGATCCGAGGTCTCCGGCAGCGAGGATCCCCCCAGCAGTCCGTCGTTGCCCGAAGGCGAGGAATCCCAGGCGTCCTGGCCTTCGGCCTCGTTGAAGCTCCAGTAGCCCACCAGGCCCGGTTCGGCCCCGCCAAGCCGCCGAGACATCGCCTCGGCGATTTCCGATTGGGACCGAGCCGTGTTCCAGATGCGAACCTCGTCGAACATGCCGGCAAACCGGGTGGAGTTGAAATCGGAGTTGCTCCCGAGCGTCAGCGGTGCGGGAGAATCGATGAGTTGTCCGGTCCAGGTGCCCTCGCCGACGAGAGCACCATTGAGGTAGTTCTTCCAGGTTGTCCCGTCCCAGGTGCTCGCGATGTGCTGCCACTGCAAGTTGCTGACCGACCCGCTGTGTCGGGCGTCGAGCGCCCAGCCATTCGATCCGTCGTTCAACAGCAGCCCGAACTGCCCCTGATACACTCCAAACCAGTACGCCTGATTCCCGCCTGGTCCTTCCTTGGCCATGACCGGTTCATCCGAACCGGCGTTTGCGGGAAACACCCACGCCTCGAACGTCAGAGAGCCCGACAGATCGAGCGAGGACGGGTCTCCCACATAGACAGAATCGTCCTGGCCGTCCAGATAGAGCGAGCTTCCGCCGCCTTCGCCACGGAGTGTCAGTGGGTCAGCCCCGCCAATGCTGTCATTTGCATATTGCTGGTCTGATTCCAAGTCGATGCCGCGTGATTGCTCAACCCGCAACTGGTAGCTGCCAAGTGATCCACTGTAGTAACGTACTTGGGCGTAGTACGTTCCGTCCGACGCAATCGCGTAATGGCTGATGTAGGCGTCGTTGTCCGGTCCGTCGTAGGCGTCGCCGACCACGGAGCCGCCGCTGGCACCATACAGATAGACCACCGGG
>JAFGRD010000123.1 GCA_016935315.1 Pirellulales bacterium | reverse complement strand
GGCGCGAACGACACCATCGGGGAGTACTTTTTGCAGGTTACCGGCCACACGGGCGACCTGCCTGCGCTTGCGGTCGCAGGCACCGACCTGGCCGACGGGGCGGTGTTCCCGACCGCTCCCCGAGAGCTGACCCTCGACTTCAACGACCCGTTTCGATTTGACACACTCGAAGCGGCCGATCTGACGGTCGATGGTGTGCCGGCCACGAAGGTCACGATTGTCGACGTCGACACCGTCATCTTCGACCTGCCGGGGCTACACCATCACCGGAAACCGGCTCGCGCATTCGGCAGTCCCCGCACAATCCCGTTCTCTTATGGAACCGGTCGGCCTTTCCTGATCCCCCGGGATTTCTTGACCCGATTTTCGATGCTTTTCCACAACGGTGATGTATTGTTTCTACATTGAGGAAACAACGACAGACATCGACGCGGGGGAGCATATCCGTGGCAGCGACCAAGAAAACCACTAAGAAGGCAACCAGAGCGAAGAAGACCTCCGCCGGCAAGAAGACCTCGGAGGCCAAGAAGAGCAGCAGCACCCGGAAGAAGGCGACGACGGCCAAGAAGCAGACCAGGACCAGGAAGGCCGGCACCGCGGAGGTGACCGTCGATCGCCGGTCGAGCCAAGACCGTCGTGCGACCTCCGACCGGCGAAAGAAGGACGCGCCGGTCCCGGTGGAACGGCGCAAGCTCCAGAGACGCACCAAGGTTGCCCGGCGTCGTCAGATCGACCCGACCACCTGCGAACGGGACTACACCAACGACGAAGTCGAGTTCATGAACGCGCTGGACGAGTACAAGCGACAAAGCGGGCGGATGTTTCCCACCTGTAGCGAGGTGCTGGAGGTCATCAGGAAACTCGGCTACGAGAAGCGATCCGACGGCCAGTTGCCCCGCCATCCGACGCCCGGCTCGGCCCCGGAATTCGTCCCGCAACACGTGCAGACGACCAACGCCGTCTGAGCAACCGTCGGCGCGGTCGCCGGGCCGGTCCCATAGAAGGGGACGTTCCCTGCCGGGAGCGGGCTGAGGTGTGGGCTAAGGCGAGGGAGAACCGGTCTTGCAGCAAGCGGGCCGGATCGCTATGCTCCCACCTCCTTTCTATGGTGACCGGCGCGGCGACCGCGCCGCCGGGGTCTTTTCCGTCCGCAGTCTCTGCAAGACGAGGCCGAAGCACGTGTCCATCCCCACTCAAGCGACCCGTCGGCGTTTCCGTGGTTGTCCTCCCCTTGTGGCGGGCATGCTCTCGACCGGGCTGTTGCTCGCGGCGGCCGCTGGCTGCGGCAGTTTCGCCGCCCAGGGCCTCAATTCCGAAGGCGTGCGGCTCTGCCAGCAGGCCCAGCACCACCAGGCCATGCAACGCTTCCAGGAAGCCGTCAACACCGATCCCAACGACCCCGACGGCTACTACAACCTGGCCGCCACCTACCATCGCCTCGGAGTGCTCGAAGGTCGCGACGATTACCTCGACCAGGCCGAAAACTACTACAACCAGTGTCTCGACAAGGACGAGAACCACCGCGAGTGCTATCGCGGGCTGGCCGTGTTGCTGGCCGAGCAGGGCCGCCACGAGGACGCCTTCCGGCTGGTCGAGGGCTGGTGCGATCGCCAGCCCGGCTCGTCCGAGGCCAAGATCGAGCTGGCTCGCCTTTGCGAAGAGTACAACTATCGCGCCGAGGCCAAGGAGCACCTGATCGCCGCGTTGAAAATCGACCCCGACAATGCCCGGGCGTTGGCCGCCCTGGGCAACATCCGCGAACAGATGGGCGACCATGCGCAGGCGCTGAACGACTACCAGCGGTCGCTCGCCTCCGACCAGTTCCAACCGCAGCTTGCTTCGCGTGCGACGGCGCTGCGCTCGAAACTCGGCGCCACCGTCTACACCACCGCGCCCACCGACGGCACACGGCTGGTGGATCGCGAATCGGCCACCTCGCTCCAATAGCAGGCCGACTTCTCGCAGAATTCCCGGTAAGTCCGCCCCGCAGACGATCTCTTGCCGCCTGGTTCGCATCGGCACGGTCGATGTCCCCGGGAAATGCCCACTCATCGGACAAGGCCGGTTGGAGGAGCGAGCCTCCCTCCAGGGGCGCTCCCCGCAGTTGCCCGTTTTCCACCGTCAAGCCTCCCACGATACTTCGCACGCGGAGGGAAGGGCCGAACGGATCCTCCAGCAGGAACAACCCTCCACCAGCTCGGGCAAGGTTCCCGAAGTACTGGTCGCACATGTGATTGGCGGTGGCCAGCCGACGCTTGACGAAAACGAGCCCGTCGAGATCGAGCAGCGGGTTGGAGGACGCGATTCGCCGACGCAATTCGCAGACACGGCGGTACAGCGCAAAGCACTCCGCTTTCCGGGCTGTGTCGATTGCGACACCTTGGGCCTCCCATCCCGCAAGCTCCTGCTCCAACACGAGCCAGTGTGGGTCCGGGTTGCGACGACTCAAGTCTGTTCAGAGCGCCCGAGTGGTCCGTAGAACGAAATCCGCGGCGTGGCGGCCGCGACAAGAGAGGCGAAACGGGGGCCTTGGATCGAGATCAGCTACGCACGTCGGGCATTGCTGACAACTGCCGAGGCTCAGGTTTTCCGGCAGAATCCGAGAAAATGCAGCCCCTATGTGGAACGTTCTGCTTTCCAAGGACACTAATAGACGGAGGCGGTCGCTCACGAGTGCACTGCGGGGATGAGCCGAGTTTCCGCATGCGAGTTGGCCACAAGTGCTTAAGGTGGGCGCGGAGGCGACCAGCCTCGGTCTGGGCCAGGGAACAGCGGCAAGTGCGTTGGGGCGCGTACGGAACTTGGGAGGTGGCAAAACATGAGAAGATCGACCGGAAGGGGCGAGAGGCGGATGGCTGTCGGAGCGATCGCCTTGTCGGCCTGGCTTGTCGGCGGCAGTGTTTCGCAGGCCGGCCTGCTCCGAGCCTGGGGCGAAAACGACCACAACCAGTGTTGTGTCCCCGAGGGCAACGACTTTGTGGACATCGCGTGCGGCTGGAAGTACACGTTGGCCTTGAAGGCCGACGGATCGCTCGCAGGTTGGGGGGCGGATTGGGCCGGTGTCAGCGACGCCCTGCCCGAAGGCAACGACTTTGTGGACGTGGCGGCTGGCTATGAGCATGCGATTGCCCTGAAACAGGACGGATCGCTAGTGGCCTGGGGCAGCAACGCCTCGCACCAATGTGATATTCCGGCGGGGAGTGGTTTTCGGGCTATCGCCTGTGGCAACTACTACAGTGTCGCGCTTTGCTCCGACGGGTCGCTGACGGCTTGGGGTGAAGTCGCGTTTCTTCCCATTCCCCCCGGCAACGATTTCGTGGCCGTCGCCGCAGGCGCGTTTGACATCGTCGCGCTGCGGGCCGACGGTTCCCTTGTCGCGACGGGCAACAACAACCCACGGCTTGCTGATGTCCCGGAGGGAAGTGACTTTGTGGCGATTGCCGCCAGCGTGGGTGCGTCCCACGGGCTCGCTCTCCGGACCGATCGGTCGCTAGCGGCCTGGGGACGGAACTTTGAAGGGCAATGCGAGATTCCCGCGGGCAGTGATTTCACGGCCATCGCGGCCGGGGGAGACATTAGCATGGCACTCCGAGAAGATGGTTCGCTGGTTGCTTGGGGCGCCAACGGCCACGGGCAGTGCGACGTGCCTTGCGGAACCCGTTTCGTGGCAATCGCCTGCGGCACCTCCCACGCCACGGCCATCGAGGTGCCCGAACCTGCTACGCTTTGGCTGCTGACGGCGGGCGCCTTGGTAGGGCTTCTCGTCCGACGCCGAACTGGTATCTCCAGGAGCCGGTAGTCTCCCTATCCCGGCAACTTCCGATCTCTTCGTCTGCCCTTTGTGGGGGTCACATCGACGGCCACTTGAACGCAGCAGGTGCCGGCTAACCGGCCACTCGATTCAGTGTTTCGACAGCGGGGCACCCTTGCCATTTCCCGCATCGCCGGCACGGTGGCACCAGCGGTCAGGGTTGGGTAGAATCCTGGATAGGGCTGACTGACTCTCTCCCGTGTCCACAGCTTTTGAGGCGCGACGAGCCAGATCATCCTATTGATGTCTGCATGGCGAATGATCGAGGCTGACCAACGGGAGGCCGAAATAATCGGGCTCCCGCTGGTCGCCCTCGCACATTGACTGTGCAAACGTCAATGAACCGGACCCGATTCGAGACGCACAGAAAGGAAACTGATGAAACGGCTATCCCACCTGGCGCTGCTAACCGTGGTTTGCCTGTTGACCGTTGACGTGTGGGCGGGCGATTGGCCGCAGTTCCGCTACGACGTGGGGCGCACTGCGGCATCACCGCACGAGTTGCCCGCCAATCTCCGACTCCGCTGGACACAGACGCTTCCGGCACCACGACCCGCGTTTCCTCACGAACTCAGGCTGGCGTACGACGCTTCCTACGAGCCGGTAGTGCTCGGCCGCACTATGTTCGTTCCCTCGATGGTCACCGACAGCGTCACGGCACTTGACACCGAGACGGGTAACCAGCGTTGGCGATTCTTTGCCGAGGGCCCGGTCCGCTTCGCTCCCGTGGCTTGGGAGGGTAAGGTCTTCTTTGTTTCGGACGACGGCTATCTGTATTGCCTGGACGCCGACGACGGCTCCCTGCGCTGGAAGTTCCGCGGCCTTCCCGAGGAGAAGCCCGACCGCAAGGTTATCGGCCACGGGCGATGCGTCTCGCTATGGCCTGCCCGCGGTGGCCCCGTCTTGGCCGATGGCGTGGTCTACTTCGCCGCAGGCTTGTGGCCGACCGAAGGTGTGTTCGTTCACGCAGTGGACGCTGAGTCGGGGCAAGCCGTTTGGTCGAACACGGACAGCGATCACATCCCCAAAAGCAACTGGGACCACGGCCAAGGAGAGGACGCCGGCCTGACGCCCCAGGGCTATTTGGCGATCGTCGGCGACAGGCTGATTGTTCCCTGCGGAACGCAACTGCCAGCTTTCCTCGACTTGAAAACGGGCAAGCTGCAAACGTACACTACGGGCTGGGGCGGGCGCAACGGGCTGCCCAAAGGCTGCTGGTTCGTGGCCGGCGCTGGCAAGTATCTCAGCCACGGCGGAGATCTGTACGACATCACGCTTCCCAGCGAGGAGCGGCTTCCAAAGACCAAGCCCGGCGAGACCGATTTTAAGCCCATGCTTTATCCGGGCGGCTGGACTCGGCTGGACATCGAACGCGCCAACCAGCGAGAACTCGACCGCTTTCGCCAGCCGGTGATGACACCCGAAGTGGCGTACGAAAGCGACCAGGGAATTGTGGCCCGAGACGTGACGTCGTATACACTTCACAAATGGACGGCGGGCAATACCCCGTCCCACCGCGCCAAGGACGAGGTTCCGGACACTCTCGGCGGTGTCTTTCGCCGGCTTTGGGAACTGCCCTCCAAGCTCGATGTGCATATCAAGGCAGGCAACAGGCTCTATGCCGGTGGCCCGGGAGTCGTGGAAGCGATTGACACCACCAGCTCGGAACCGAAGGTCGTGTGGCGTGCGAAAATCGAAGGAACGCCACAGCGGATGCTGGCAGCCGACGAGAAGCTGTTCATCGTGACGGCCGAGGGGAGCATATTGGCTTTCGCCTCCGGACAGTCTGGTGAGGCGACCACGCGCACGGTGTCCAACACACCTCCCTCTGCCGCGGATGAGTGGACCGAGCACGCCAACGCCGTCCTCGAAGCCACGGGAGTTCGCGACGGTTACGCCTTGGTGCTGGGGATCGACCGTGGGCGTCTCATCGAAGAGTTCGCTCGGCAGTCAAACCTCCATGTGATCGCCGTAGATAACGATCCGGACAAGGTTGACGCAGTCCGCGACCGGCTCTGCGGCATGGGGCTGTATGGAACGCGGGTGAGCGTGCTGGTCGGTAACCCCGTGACTTACCCGTTCTCACCATACTTGGCGAGCCTCGTTGTTTCGGAAATGCCCGTTGGTTTGGACCGGGCGGAAGAACGAGTGCTGGCGCAAGCTGTCTTCCATACGCTGCGGCCCTACGGGGGCGTCGCCGTTGCCTGGGGCTCACTGGCGGATCGCAGCCGGATCGAGGAGATCGTCGAAGGCGAAGCGTTTCCCGGCGCAAGCGTTCGTGAGTCTGGCGACTTCGTGCTGCTGGCTCGCTCCGGGGCGCTGCCCGGAGCAGCGGACTGGTCCCATGCGGAGGCCGATGCTGCCGGTACCGGGGCATCGCAGGACGACTTTATCCGCTCGCCCATGGCGGTGCTATGGTTCGATGCGGCCGAGCGGTGGCACAAGTATCCGGGGCAAAACCAGGTTCGCGTGGTCGGCGGACGGCTTGTGCTGTTCGAGGAAGGCGTGTTGCATGCATCAGACGTGTACACGGGCCGCAGACTGTGGGAGGTCGAGGTACCGCTGGGTCAGAAGCCCCTCACCGACCCTTTTGCTCGCGAAGCGGTCCGCTACGCGAGACACCGACAATGGGGGCCTGGAGCAAGCCTCGCATCGACCACACAGTTTGTGGTTGTCGAAGATGCGATCTACCTGAGCGAAAGCACGAGTTGCCTAGTGTTCGATCCGGCCACAGGTGCGCCGGCCGGACACATCGACCTTCCCGACGGCCTCGAAACGCCCTGGACGAACCTTCGCATTTGCGGCGACTATCTGGTGGGCAACAGCGGGCCACATGTGTTGTGCTTACAGCGCCGCACGGGCGAACTTCTGTGGCAGTATGAGGCAACTCGCGACGCGCTGAGCCTGGCCGTGGGTGGGAACAAGGTGTTTTGCGCAGAACTCACCGATGCGCGGCGTGGCGAAGACGAGACCCGTGATGGCAGCATGTTCGCGCTGAACATCGCCACGGGCGAGCGAGTATGGCAGAAGGCAGGTGGTGCCCCATTACGGTACAGCCCCTCGCTCGACATCGTGGTCACTCCTACGGACTTCTATCGCGGCAGCGACGGTGAGTCTCTGCGGCCGAAGTCCGATTTGCCGCGGCCCCGACTTGTCGTCCAGGGAAAGGGATTGCCCGAACCAGGACTGCCGGGGTTCATTGCCGGTAGCAAGTTGCTTACCGGCAACGAAGAAAACCTGCGCGTCTACGACATTCCTTCGGGCGGGCTGATTGGCGAACCGCTGACATGGGTCCGTCGTGGATGCACGGGCACGCGGGCGAGTACACATCTGCTGACCACACGCTATCACGGCAATTCGGCCTGGATTGATCTCGACCGCCGCCAGATCACGCCGCTGCTGGGAGTGCGTCCGGGTTGCGCGACGAACAACAACCTGTATCCGGCCAACGGCGTGCTGAACATCCCGAATCTCACTGCGGGTTGTACCTGCAACTACGCGCCCGTGTCGATGGCTTGCGTGCCGGCTGGTGTTGTCGAGCTTGGCGGGGGGAGTGAATAGTCGCTTGTAACCGAAACGCACGGTCGACGTGGAATCTCCAGAACCGACCTTCGTTTCCTGTTCAGAGCCGTTAGCCTTGGACTTCCCCGGCTGAACGGCCGTGCGAAAAGGGACGGCGACCTGGCCGGATGGGTGGTCGCCGTAAGTTCCGGCACGTGCCGGGCTGCACAAACCACCTGAGGGAGTATTCGTCGTTCGCTTCATCGCTAAGGCTCTCGATGACCAGGGCGCCGCGGGCGTCCACCGACCACGGGAGTCTTGAGGTTGGTGCCGTCATGAGTTTGCACGGCATTCTGTCTTCCATCTTCTAACTCACGGGAATGCCCAATGGGTCCTTTGGCAGGCCCTCAATTCTCACGGCCTGCCGAGTCGGCCGCCCAGATGGCACCAATCGCCTCCTCGTCGCCGAACCCATCCGGAACCGCCGGACTTTGATTGTTGGCGTAGTACCATCGCATCTGGTCCAGTGGTGATCTCAGCGTGCGGCTGCCGGGCATCTCGAGATAGCCATTGGGGTCCGTGCGCCGCACCCAATCCCGCGCATAGCGCAGCCACGTGCTGCGGTATTCCCGGCTTTGGTGCGCAAACCAGGTGATTTCGTCGTAGCCCCAGATCCAGATGCCTCCCGCATTGGCCCGGCCCGGCTGCCGGCTCACGCCCCAGTTGTCGATCTCCACCAGATAGGGCAAGTGCTCGCATCTCCAGCCGCTAAAGGTCGCCCCGCCCTTGCTGCGGCCGTAGATGCCGTCGGAGAATCCCACCTTGAGGATCGCTTCCTGCGGCTTGTCCGGAACCTCCATGATCCGCAGCGGAAAAGAATGGAAATCCATCAGCAGTTGGCCGTCACGCACCAGGCCGCCGCTGGGAACGTGAGAGTCGCACAGCACCATGTGCCGTCGGGCGTGCTTGGCAGCGTACAACCGGATTAGCAGGAGCACCTGGTGGTAGTGATTGAGATTGCGGTCGTTGCCGTTCATCAGCTCCGTCTGCCCGAAGTGGATCGCCTCGCAGCCCACGTCGATGTACGAAGCCCCCAGATAATAGAACCAGAGCTTGGTTTCCGGCCGGCTCACATCCGGCACGGACTGCCCTCGTCGCCAGTGGTCTTTGAACCGCCCGTTGGGATAGAGCATGTCGGCGTAGCGGAAGTTCCGCTTCTCGACCGGCTGGCCCAGCGCGGCCTGCGCCCATGGCGGCACCGGAACCTGCTCCACCTGGGTGGTCACGATCTCGAAGATGCACGCCTGCACAACCATTTCCGGGTCGGCGGCGTGGACCAGGGGACATTGCTGCCTCGCCCGTTCGAGGTTCTGCAGCAGATTCGCCTCGCCGGCCCACAGGCAAAGGCTTCGTCCGATGAACTTCGCCCCAATGCTCTTAAGCATCCGGATGTTGTCTTCGAGGTTGCCCCGCCCATTGAGGAGCCCCTCCATGGTAATCGCCCGCGAGAGATAGTTCTCCAACACCTCGCGCGAAATCGTCGCGTCGAACTGATACTTGCCGGGCTGCGAGGAGATCGGTTCTTCGGCCGCACGCGCTGGCTGCTCGCCGAACAGGGAGCCTGCCACGAGGCAGGTCGCTGCCAGGCAAGAAGCCGTGCGCGCGATCCGGATCAACAAGTGGTTCATGATGGTGCCTCTGCATACACGGGTCGGGGGATTGCGGATCGTCTATCGTTCACTCGGAGCACTCGCCAATTGCACAGGCAGGGAGAATGCCGGGAATGCGGGACACTCACCGATTCAGGTCGAGCATCGGCGGGCATGCCCGTCCCCAATCGCTCCCGTCGCTCCCATTGGCGATAGCTACATGGAACTGAGCGTACGCGACACGTATCCGGCTGTCAAGCACTCGGGAAAGGTGTGTACGGGCGACGCGCCCATACATGGTGCCGGCGGCCGAGAGTGACGAGCAAAGCGAGCCGGGCGAAGGCCACCAGCGGACCCGTGCTGCGCGGGTTGGGCGTTTTGCCATTGTTGCTGAGCCTGCAAGCGATCAAGGCCGACCAATGGGAAGCCCGAACAGTCGGGCTCCCGTGGGGTGCCCTCGCGCATTGAGTGGGCAACCGTCAATAATCCCCTTGCGGGTGGATCGTGAGATTGTCGATCAGCATGGCGGTGGCGCCGCCGTCGGTGTGACTGTCGGCGACGAAAAACGTCAGTGTATGGGTACCCGCCTCCAAAACGAAGCTGTAGCGGTGAAAGCCGGTTTGGCCGTTGAACTGGCTCACATCGGCGATCGTCGGGTAGCTGCCGTAGGGGTTATCCCAGATCAGCTCGTCAGAAAAGTCGTTGGCCGTCAGCGGTGTCGCCGTCCCGGTATAGCTGCCGTCGGTGGCGGCTACGGCGAGAAGCAGCTTGTAGGCCTCCGCGTCCGTGACCGCGCCGGTGGTCACGCCAAGCAGGTCGGAAGCGCTGAAGGAGCCGCCGGGCATCACCTCCTCAGTGAGGAAGTTCAGATCGACTTCCACGACGGCCACCGTCGGCGTCGACACTTCCATGGCCAAGGCCGAGTACTCCCTCTCCGGGACGCCGTTGCCGTCGAGATCCGCGAAGTGGAGATCCGAGGGCAGTTCATTCCTGCCGGTGGTGATATAGCCCATGTAGGTCCCGCCGGCCGGCGGAATGCCCGGCGTGAACAAGTCGGCCGTGACCACGGCGCCCGAATCGGTCAACACCCACGGCCCCAACTCGCCCATCTCGAAGTCGCCGTTGACGACCGGCATGTCTGCCTCGACCGTGAAGCGGACGGTGACCGACGAGGTTTTGCCCAGCGTGTCCGTGCCGAAGATGGTCATGGTGTGTAGGCCGGGCGCGACGTCGACGGTTCGCTGGATCGCGCCTTCGACCAGTTGCACGTCCCACCAGATCGCTTCCTCCTGGAACTTCACGTAGGTCCCGGCGACCGACGTGAGCCATTGCCGCGCCCCGTTGTGGTAGGCGGCCCCGGTAGCCCAGTTGCCATCGTAGAGCACACCAGCGTCGTTGCCGTTGCCGCCGGGGTTATTGGGCCCCAAGTCATCCCAGTCGTGCCAGATTCCCGTGCTGTACTGGGTACGGACCGCGGCGGTAGTCGAGTCGGGGTAGACGACGCGCACAGCCACCTTGCCCGCATCATGGTCCCAGGCGTCCTGCGGCAAGTCTTCCGCGACGGTTTCCGTGCCGGCCGCAGTGCTGTACTCGTATTGCCAGCGGGCCGCCACGGCGTATTCCGGCTTGTCGTATTCAAACTCCACCGTGCCCGAGCCGAGGGAGCGGACGATCGCAGCGTCGGGGTTCTCCTGGTACACCCAGTTCTGGCCGATCAGGCTAACCGCCTCGGCGCCGTCGAGGCTGTACGACAACGCCGTCAGCGGCCGATCCATGCTCAGCGACAGGGGAACCTCGCCGTTGGCAAAGACCTCGCCGTCGACCGGACTCAACAGCTCCAACCGCGGCGGCGAAACGAGTTCCTCGATTTCAGCGGGCCCCATCGCGTAATTGTAGATCTGGACGTCCTCGATCGTGCCGTCGAAGTAGTCTTGGAAACGGTCCGGCCGGTTGGTGCGCGCGCCGATCAGTACCGGAGTGTCTACGGACGCGGGCTGCGCCGGATCGGTCTCCTCGTAGACCTGCTGGCCGTCGATGTAGATCCGCACCGTTCCGTCGGCCGCTCGGGTGAAGGCAGCGTGGTACCAGCTGTCGGCCTCGATGGTCGTGGGGGCCGTAAAGTAGTGGTCGCGGTCATTGGCTTCCTCGTACCAGAGCTGAACTCTTCCCGGGCTGTGCGCGTCGTTGAGCTCCACGACCCATTGGGCCTTGTCCGCAGCGAAGTCCTCGCCGCGAGCGATCAACGACTGCGTACCGAGGCCGGGGTTGTCGGCGCGGAAACTCAACGCGATCGTGTAGACCGACGTGTCTAACGCGTCGTCGTCAATCGAGAGATACTGGTCCACGCCGTTCAGCTCGATCGGCCCCGCGTGCGTGTAGACCGGACCGACCGGCTCCTGCCCGTGCAGCGTGCTCAACATCAGCCGATTGATCTGATAGGCCGAGAGCACCTCGTCGAAGATCGTCAGGTCGTCGATTGCCCCGTCGAAGTAGTCCTGGATCTTGTTCGGCGCATTGGTCCGCGCACCGATCAGAACCGGCACTTCGGCTGACACCGGCAGGCGCGAGCTATGCGCCGACCGCTCCAGGGCTCCGTTGACAAAGATCTGCACGTGGCCGTCGGACGAGCGGGTGATCGTCGCGTAGTACCACTGGCCGGCGTTGATGGTCGTCTCGCTGGCGAAGTACGCGTCGCGGTCGTTGCGGTCTTCGTACCACAACTGGAGCTTGCCCGGGTTCTGGTCGGCATTGAGTTGCACGATCCATTGCGCCTTGTCGCGGACGTCCTCGCCGCGGGCGATCAGCGTCTGTTCGCCATGGCCGGGGTCGTCGGCCTGGAACCAGAAGCCGACGGTGTACTGGTTGATATTCAAGTTCGCCTGGTCGATGGCAAGGTAGTCGTCAACACCGTCGAACTGGTGGCGATCCTCGATCCGCAACAGGGGATCGGGCGTTTCTCCTGTGCCCGGAATCGGGCAGCCCACGGTCCTGGCAAATACCCCGTCGCCCCACAGCCGCTGCCAGGCAACCACGTAAGGGCCATTCTCGGCCATGGCCACGGCCGGGTAGAACTCCTGCTCGACCGGATCACCCAACTCGAGCTCCTCGCCCAGCAGCCGGCCTTCCAGGTCGAACCGCGAGGCATAGAGCCCGTTGCTGTGGCAGCCGTTCTCGTCAAAGACATAGTCCTTCCACGTCACTACGAAGGACTCGTGGGTGATTGCCACGTCGCTGTCGTAGATGTTCCAGTCGAGGCCGCCTGCCTTGCCGGGAGTGACCAACACTCGCGGGCCCACCTCGTGTCCCTGGATGCTGAAGATCTGGGCATACAGCGCGAAGGGGTCGCCGATCGGCTGGCCGGTGTAGTTTCCGATCCAGGAAAGCGCCAGCAGGCCATCGTCGTTGATCGCCAAGCCGGCGCCGTAAAGGGTGTCGATCTCGCTGGCGGAAATCGGCCTGCCGCCGGGATCGTAGGTCAGCAAATCCGTCGTGGTCCACTCGCCCCGCGGCGAGGCAATCGCAGACCAGCCGGCGTCGTTCATCGCCACCTGTGGCCAGCCGTAGCCCGTGTGCGACTGGGTGTCGACCTGGAAGGCGTCACCGAGCGGGTCCCCCTGTCGGTCGAATCGCCGAGCCAGCACGCCTTCGCCGTCCCAGCGACCGTTCCAAGCGACCACGAAATTCCCCTGACCGTCGACCGCCACGTCGGGTCGGCCCCAGTGGGCGTCCGCGTGGACCCCGACGGGCAACTCGCCGCCCAGCGGCGTGCCGTCGGAACTGAAGAGTCGGGCACGGATCGCCTGGGAGCCGGAAAGCTCGCTCGACCAAACCACCGCGAAACCGCCATCCGGCCGCGCGGCCACAGCCGCGTCCTTTTGCCCGCCGGCGGTGGTCGTGTTGACGGCGATCGGCCCGCCCAGCGGGTTGCCCTGGGCGTCGAATTGCCGGGCGAATACCTCGTCGCTCTCCTCGACCGATTCCGTCCAGACGGTGACGAAGCTGCCGTCACTGTTCATGGCCACGTCGGCGTAGGCGCCCGCGGGGCTGACCTCGATCCGATCGCCGATCGAACACGCTTCCGGCCGGGTCTGCTCCATGAGCTCGTCGATCGCCTGCGAAGAGAGCACCTCGTCGAAGACGATCACCTCGTGCAAGGAACCGTCGAAGTAGTCCTGCACTTGCCCGGGTCGGTTCCGCCGGGCGCCCAACAAAACGGGCGTGTTCACCGACGCCGGTTGGCTCGGGTCGATTCTCTCCAACTCCCGCTGGCCGTCGAGGTAGATCTCCACCTGGCCGTCCGCCGCGCGGGTTGCGGCGAAATGGTACCACCTGCCCGATTCGATGATCGTGTCGGTGGCGAAACAGTGATCGGCGTCGTTGGCCTGCTCGTACCAGAGTTGGAGCTTGCCAGGGTTCCGCGCGTCGTTCAGCTCGACTACCCATTGGGCCTTGTCCAAGGTCCAGTCTTCGCCCCGGGCGATCAGCGACTGCGTGCCCGCGGTCGCGTCGGCGGCCTTCATCCACAGGGCAATCGTAAACTCGTTGGTGTTCAGCTCCGGCCGGTCGGTGATCTCGATCAGGTCGTCCACGCCGTCGAAACCGACCGTATCCGGCAAGCGCAGCAGCGGCTCGACCGCCAGGCTGCTCAACCCGGCGCCCGACAAGACCAGCCGAGGCTCCAATCGTTCGCAACGCGGCCGCAACAAGCGAAGAGGTCTCTTACGACGCGCCATGGAAGTGCCTCCTTCTCTGAACACCTCTGAACCGGGAACTGCCCGTTGGTCGCCAGGCCCGGACCACGTCCTGGCCGATGTTGCCGTGATTGTATCACAGATTTGCCCTGGTGCGTCTAGAGTATTTGCAGCACTTCAGCTACAAGTTGCTGACTGCGCTGCCTGCGTTGTCGGGGGCCAACTCGTTCTGGTTCCGGGCGCACCCGCCGGACGGGGCGGGGCGCTCGTACGCACACGCTACCGCCACGCCGGGATCGCCGGTTCGCAAGGCACCACGGCCGGATCACATCACGTCGCTTGCGGGCCCGTTTCCCGAAGGCGATTTGCGAGCGGCAGACCGTCTCGATTGGGGGGGGATTTTAGCCAGCGGCGGCATCGCAGACGTGTTTTTCACGAGATTCTTGTTTTGTCGGTGTTTCCTGTTAGAATGAGCGTTAGGTTCGGCAGGCGGCGGACGATACGGCCACACGAGGCCTATTTGCCCCGAGGCAACGGTGTGGACGTCAGGCCGGCTCGCTCGGCCGTCATGGGACCTCAACGGAACAGTTTTGCCCTGCTTGGCGCCGATCACACTCGCGGCCACGGTGGCCGTGGTATCCCGGTGTGTTCGTGCGATCGTTCAATGGAGATCGTCATGCTGCGCAACTTCAAGGGAATAACCTCTGCGTACCGTCATCGCCGGCTTCGCCGTGAGCCGGCCACTGCTGGATCGAGCCTTGCCCGCAGGCAACACGACCGACTCGTGTTCGAGCCGCTCGAGCCGCGAATGCTCCTGGACGGCAGTTTGGTGATTTCCGAGTTCATGGCGCTGAACGACAGCGGCCGCGTCGATGGCGATGGGGAGCATGTCGACTGGATCGAGGTCCACAACCCCACGGCTTCTCCGATCGAGCTAGGTGGCTGGTACCTGACCGACAAGGCAGACAACCTGACCAAGTGGCAGTTCCCCACGCACAGCCTGGCGGCCGGCGACTATCTGCTGGTTTTTGCGTCGGAAAAGGCCCCCAACGGACCGCCGGGCGAGTTGCACACGAACTTCAAGCTCAGCGGCGACGGCGAATACCTGGGGCTGGTGCGGCCCAACGGAACGACCATCGAGTTCGAGTACGCCCCGGCCTTTCCGCAGCAGTATCCCGACGTCTCCTATGGCTTGTCGCCGAATCTGGCGACGCGCGGCTACTTCACGGCTCCGACACCCGGCGAGCCGAACCTCGGCCAGCCCGTCCCCGACCCCACGCACCAACTCGTGATCACCGAGATCATGTATCACCCCTCCTCGCAAAATGATCTGGAGGAATACATCGAGCTGCATAACGAGGGCTCGGGGCCGGTGGATCTTTCGGGCTGGCAGATCACCGACGGCGTGGACTTCGCGTTTCCCAATGTGTCGATTCCCAAGGACGGATACCTGGTCGTCGCGGCCGACGTGGCGGCCTTCTCGGCCAAGTACCCGGGGGTGACGAACGTCATCGGCGGCTGGTCGGGCCACCTGGCCAATGGGGGCGAGACAGTCGAAGTAGTCGACTCCATCGGCGTTCGCGTCGACCGCGTAAGCTACGCCGATGAGGGCGACTGGGCATCGCGAGAGCTGGGTCCGCTCGACTACACTCATCGCGGCTGGCAGTGGACCGACGACCACGACGGCGGCGGGAAATCGCTGGAGCTGATCAATCTGCTGGTGCCGAACGAATATGGGCAAAACTGGAAGGCCAGCACGGCCGACCAGGGCACGCCGGGAGCGGCCAACTCGGCGGCCACAACGGACATCGCGCCGTTGGTGGTGGACGTTGCCCACGGGCCCGTGATTCCCCGGGCGACCGATCCGGTAGTCGTGACGGCCCGAATCATCGACGAGTTGGACACCGGCCTGACGGTGAGCTTGCACTACCGCGTCGACACTTCGACTTACGACCAGAACACCTACCCGACGTACAACGCGGCAAGCTACACGGTCGTGGCGATGCGTGACGACGGGGCCAGCGGCGATGGCGCGGCGGGCGACGGGGTCTACGGGGGCCAAGTCCCCTCGCAACCGGACGGGACCGTGGTGGAGTTCTTCGTCGAGGCCTCCGACGCCGGCGCCCACAGTCGGACCTGGCCGGCGCCGAGCAACGTGGACGGCACACCGCAGCAGGTCACCAACGCCCTGTATCAGGTCGACGATTCGTTCGACCCCGAGGCCCAGTGGACCCCCGGCAGCAAACCGATCTACCGGATCCTGATGACCGAGGCCGAACGCTTGCGCTTGGCCGACATCGGCGACGGCGGCACGGGCAGCGAGGACGACAGCAACGCCCAGATGAATGCGACGTTCATCAGCGTCGACGGGGTGGATGTGGAGCTGCGTTACAACGCCGGCGTGCGCAATCGCGGGCACGGCACCCGGACCGGTCCTCCAAACAACTACCGCGTGAACTTCGCCAACGACCGGCCGTGGCAGAGCATGACGCGGATCAACATCAACTGCCAGAACACGGACTCGCAAATCCTGGGCATGGCGATGTACCAGATGGCCGGCTTGCCGGCGCCCAACGCCGTCGGGGTGCAAGTGCTGGTCAACGGCACCGACCTGAGCGTCAACTACGGCCGCATGTACGGCACGTACGTGTCGCTCGAGGCCCCCGACACCGACTTCACCGCGAGGCATTTCCCCCAGGACGGCGACGGCAATCTCTACAAGGGCCTGCGTCTGGACGACTACAGCCAGGAGGCCGATTTCCGCTACGAGGGCGCCAATCCCGACGCCTACCGCGACACGTACTTCAAGATGACCAACGAGGACGTGGACGACTGGTCCGACCTGATCCACATGACCGACGTGCTGGCCAACGCGCCCGAGGAGAGCTACCTGGCCGAGGTGAGCACGGTGATCGACGTAGACCAGTGGCTGCACTGGCTGGCGCTGGACGCGCTGCTGCTGAATCGCGAGACGGGCCTAAGCAGGGGCATCGGCGACGACTATACGATGTACGCCGGCTTCAACGACCCGCGGTTCGTCCTGATCCCGCACGATCTGGATTCCTTGATGCAGCTTTCCGGCAGCGGGGCGACCGATCAGAGCATCTTCGCCCCGGCCGACGGTGTGAGCGGCTCCAACGGCGTCGAGGCCCTGGACCGCCTGCTGCACCACCCCGACGTCACACCGCTATACTACCAGGCGTTTTTGGACCTGATGGGCGCGTTCTTCAATCGGACGGTGCTCGACCCGCTGATCGACCGGGTCCTGGGACCTTTCGCCCCGGCGAGCACCATTGTCGGCATCAAAAACTATATTGACGAGCGGACCGCGGAGGTTCTGTCACAGATCCCGCGGGAGTTCACCATCGACAGCTCCCTGCCGGTTGTCGGCGGGTATCACTTGACGGGCTCGCCGGTGGCGGCGATCACGGGGACGGCCGACGCTTCGGAGACCTATCTCGTCCGGGTCAACGGCGTGGACGTGGACTGGTCGCCACGGGAGGGTACCTGGGCGTTCGGCCAGGGCGGCATCGGCGCGACCGTCCTCTCGTTCCAGGACGGCGTGAACCCGGACGCCACCTACGCCGGCACGGTGGACACCGAAATACGTTGGAGCACACCCACAGCGGACCTGAGCACGGAGACATCGATCAACGTCGATGGCTCGGACGACGGCGGCGCGGTGCAGGCACTGATCCGCTTCGACAACATCTTCGGCGACGGGCCGGGCCAGGTGGCTCTGACCGATCCGATCGCCCGCGCCACGCTGACGCTGAACGTCACGGACACCGGCGACAACATGCAGTTACACCGGATGCTCAGCGGATGGGCCGAGACGAGCAACTGGAACACGTTCGGCGGCAACGGTGTCCAGGCCAACGGGATCGAGGCCATGGCCACCGCCGACGCGGTGGCCTCGGCGGGCTCGACCGGGCGGATCACAATTGATGTAACCAGCTCGGTGCTGGCATGGCAGGCGGCCCCCTCCAGCAACCACGGCTGGGTGCTGTTGCCCACCGGGTCGGGCGGGGTCGACTTCGACTCGCACGAGGACGGCACCGGCGCCAACCGCCCGATGCTGTCGGTCACGCTGGATGACGGCACGCCGGGAACCGGGGGCGTCCCGCTGAATCCGGGCGTCAACCGGATCGTCGTCGAGACGTTCGACAACCGCGAAGGGACGGGCGAGCCGCTGGAAACCGGCTACATCGACGTCTGGTACGACGCGGACCAGACCGAGAACGTGATTCCCGCCGGAAACGTTTCCGGCGAATGGTCGCCGGTCAACGGCTACTACCACGTGACCGGCAGCATCACCGTGCCGGCCGGGCAGACTCTGACGATCCAGCCGGGCACGGCGGTGTATTTCGACCCGGGCACGAGGCTGACCGTCAACGGCCGGTTCTTGGCTGAGGGGTTGGACGACCACCGGATCACGCTGACCCGTTTCGGCGAGTCGGGCGCCTGGGCGGGCATCGTCTTCAGTTACGGTTCCTACTCCACCCAGGTGAACCACATTGCCTACGCCGACATCAGCTATTCCGATTCGGCGGGCGACGCCGTCGAGATGACCAACGCCCAGGTCGTGCTGGAGAACGTCAACTTCAACAATCATGAAGAGTCGTACTATCTCGACATTCACACGTCGTCGATCATCGTCCGCAACAGCACGTTTCCCGACTTGGGCAGCGGCGAGCTGATCCACGGCACGGGCTTTCCGACCGGCGGATACGCGCTGTTCGAGGGGAACTGGTTCGGGAGAGCCAACGGCTACAACGACGTGATCGACTTCACCGGCGGTCAGCGGCCCGGCCCGATTCTCCGCGTGATGAACAACTACTTTTCCGGCGGGGGCGACGACGCGCTGGACCTGGACAGCACGGACGCCCACATCGAGGGCAACGTCTTCGTCGACTTCCACCAGGACGGCTCGCGCGACAGCAAGTCGCACGCCATCGCCACCGGCAACGATCTCGATCAGAGCACGGAAGTCACCATCGTGCGGAACCTGTTCTACGACGTGGATCACGCCATCATCATCAAGGACGGCGCCCACGGCACGATCGTCAACAACACGATCGTCAACGTCTACAAGAAGTACACCACCACCAACGCCACCACCGCCGCAATCAACTTCTTCGAGGACCGCCCGCCCCAATACGAAGGCAACGGCGTCTACCTCGACGGCAACATCTTCTACAACGTGTCGGCCCTGTTCGAGCACCTGGAGCCCACCACCCGCCCCGTGGCCGTGACGATGAACAACTCGATCGTCTATCCCGCCACCGACGCCGAGCCCGTGTCCTGGGTCGGCACGGGCAACCTCATCGGCGTCGATCCGCTGCTGAGCAATCCGAATCCGAGCGACATCACGGAAGCCGGCATCAGGGCGGCCTTCGCGCTGCTGCCCGGCTCGCCGGCCGTCGGCACGGGGCCCAACGGCGTCGACATGGGCGGCCTCATTCCGGCCGGAGCGACCATCGCCGGCGAGCCACCCGCCAACACGACCGAGACCTCTGCCACGCTGACCGTGGGCGGGCCGCACATCTACGGCTACAAGTACCGCGTCAACGAGGGCGTCTGGAGCACCGAACGGGCGGCCGTCAAGACGGTCGGATCGATCACCCGCGTCGGCTCGACGGCCACCGTGACGCTGACCGCCCACGGCTATGCCAACGGCGACGTGGTGGATATCTACGGTTCCAAGCAGCGAGAGTACAATGGAGCGTTTACCGTCGCCAACGCCACGGTCAACACCTTCCAGGTCACCGTGACCGGCGCGCCGACTTCGCCGGCCACCGGCACGATCATCGCCCGGCGACGCGAGCCGATCGTGCTAAGCGGCCTGGCCGCGGGCGACTACACGGTGGAGGTCATTGCACGAGACTCCGCCGGCATCTGGCAGGCCGAAGCGGAAGCCAGCGTGTCGAAAACCTGGACGGTCGAGGCCCCCGGCGGCGCCCCGGCGTCGATTCCCACCAACCAGGCCGGGCAGGAGGCTCTGACGGACGCGCCCCAAGACGGCCCCATTCTGGCCGCGGCGGAGATTCCCGCCGGCAACATCTCGGTCGATACGATCCTCACGGCCGCCGACGGACCCTACACGTTCACCGGCAGTGTGGTCGTGGACTCCGGCGTTACCTTGACGATCGAACCGGGCACGACGTTGTTCTTCGAGGACAACACGAGCCTGACGATCAACGGCCGGCTGTTGGCCGAAGGGACGAAGTATCAGCAGATCCGCTTCACGCACGTCCCCAACGGGGGAAGCTGGAACGGCCTGCAGTTCGCCGATACCATGCAGGACAACCGTCTGAGCTACGCGGTGCTCGAATACGCCACGACCAACGACGGTCTGGTGGGCGTGGTGAACTCGAACCTGCTGATCGACCATTGCACATTCGACCATGCCCAGCGGCGGCGGATCCGGACGCTGGACTCGACGTTGATCGTCCGCAACTCGACGTTCACCGACATCTTCGGCCCCGGCGAGGCCCCGATCACCGACAACCTCAGCGAGCACATCTGGGGGCGGGCCTCGGACAGCGGACAATTCCTCATCGAGAACAATGTCTTCGGCACCACCAAGGGGCACAACGACGTGATTGACGTCGACGGCCATTCTTCGCCCGCCACCGTGATGCAATACCTCAACAACGTGTTTCTCGGCGGCGGCGACGACGCGCTGGATCTGGAAGGCGACGCCCTGATCGAGGGCAACACCTTCATGCACATCCGCAAGGACCAGTGGAATACGGGCACGGGCGACTCCAACGTGATTTCGGCCGGTGCCGGGCACGACTTCACCATGGCTCGCAACACCTTCTACGACGTGGACCACATCGCCCAGGTCAAGGACGACGCGTTTCTCACGCTGGTCAACAACACGCTGGTCGGCGGGGTGATCTCGGCCGTGTACTTCGTGCGTCCGGGCGACACCAGCGGCCCGGGACGCGGGGCCTACGTCGAGGGGAACATTTTCGCCGAGACGGCCGTGATCTTTAACGAAGTGCAGGTCGACACGGATCTGGTGGCCCACCGGAACATCATGCCGGCGGCGTATCACGTCTACGGCACGGGAAACCTCGACGAGGACCCGCGATTGGCCGATCCGACCGTTGGCGATTTCCATTTGCTGCCCGGCTCGCCCGCGGTGGCAGCCGGGCCCAACGGACAGGACATGGGGGCCATGGTGCCAGGCGGACCGTCCATCGCCGGCGAGCCCCCGGCGACGACCGCGCAGACCGCCGCCACTCTGACGGTCGGCGGGCCCGGCATCGCGGCCTACCGATATCGCGTCAACGGCGGGGTCTGGAGCAGCGAAACGCCGGTTGCCTCGCCGATCGTGCTTACCGGACTGGCCGACGGCGACTACACCGTGGAGGTCCAAGGCAAGAACCGCGCAAACGTCTGGCAGGACGAGGCCGACGCGAGCGTCTCGCAAACCTGGGCGGTCGATACGTCGCCGTTGCCCCTGCGAGTGCGAATCAACGAGGTGCTGGCGATCAATACGGCGGCGGTGGAGCACGAAGGGACGTATCCCGACCTGATCGAGCTGTACAACGCCGGGCCGAACGCGGTGGATCTTGCCGGCATGAGCCTGAGCGACAATTCGCCCAACCCGGCGAAATACGTCTTCCCCAGCAGCCGGCCCGCCGAGACCACCATCCCGGCCGGCGGATACCTGGTGGTATACGCCGACAACGACACCGGCACCTCGGGGCTTCACCTGGGCTTCGCGCTGGACGGCGACGGCGAGGCCGTATTGCTGTATGACACGGCCGCCAACGGCGGGGCGCTGCTCGATTCGGTCGAATTCGGCATGCAGCTTGCCGACCTGTCGATCGGCCGGATCGGCCATCGTGCCGAGTGGGCGCTGTGCCAGCCGACGTTGGGCACGGCCAACGTGGCCCAACGGACGGGCAACCCCGCGACGTTGAAGATCAACGAGTGGTTCGCCAACGGCGACGTGCGGCTCGCCGACGACTTCCTCGAGCTGTACAACGCCGACCCGCTTCCGGTGCCTCTGGCCGGATTGTACCTCAGCGATCGGCCCTACGGCCAGCCTGACATGCACGAGATCGCCCCGTTGAGTTTCGTCGCCGGTAGTGGCTACGCCGTCTTCGTGGCCGACTCCGACACCGCAGCAGGGGCCAACCACGTCGGCTTCAAGCTCTCGTCCGGCCAGGAGCTGCTGGGACTGTTCGACGCCCAACTGAAGCAGATCGACAAGATCGTCTACTATCCGCAGACGACCGACGTCGCCGAAGGCCGCGCCCCGGACGGCGCCGAGAGCTACGCGTTTTCCAGGCTGCCCACGCCGGGAGTCAGCAATCCCTTCCCGGCAACGATCACCGTTCCGTTGATCGCGATGGACAGCGTCTGGTCCTATGACCAGTCGGGCGCCGCGGCCGACCCCAACTGGAATCAGCCCGAGTTTACGCCCGTGCCGGCCTGGCCGAGTGGTCCGGGAGTGCTGGGCGTGGAGGACTCCACGCTGCCATCGCCGATCAACACGCCGCTGTCACTCGGCAGCCCCCAGGTCATGACCTACTATTTCCGCACGCATTTCACGCTCGACGCCGATCCGGCAAGCGTGGTGCTGACCATGAGCACGCTGATCGACGACGGGGCCATCTTCTACCTCAACGGGCAGCAGGTGTATCAACTGGGCATGGGGCCCCCGGTGCGCAGCGTGGGCGACGCGGACCCGGAGGGGCCGTTCACCCTTCCCACGGGCAGCCTGCGACAAGGCGATAACGTGCTGGCGGTGGAGGTCCATCAGACCAGCGACACCAGCTCCGACGTTGTCTTTGGCATGACGCTGGACGCGACGATTACCGTCTCGGAGGATGCCCGCGTCGCCCAGGCGATGGCTTTGCTCGACGGGCTGCGGGTCACCGAGATCATGTATCACCCGGCGGAGAACACCGATACGGAATTCGTCGAGCTGCAGAACGTCGGCGCCGCGACGCTCGATTTGACCGGCGCGCGGCTGGCCGGCGGCATTGATTTCACCTTCCCGGCGCTGATGCTTGCCCCGGGCGACTACGTCGTCGTGGTCAGCAACCGCGAGGCCTTTGCGCGGGCGTACGGTCCGGGCAACAACGTGGCCGGCGAGTTTTCCGGCAGCCTCTGCAACTGCGGCGAGGAGCTTGTGCTACAGCTGGCCGCCCCGCTGGAGGCTGCCGTGCTACGGTTCGAGTACAGCGACGCCTGGTATCCGACCACCGACGGCGACGGGTACGCCCTGCAAATCCGCGACCCGGCCGCCAAGGCGGCCAGTTGGAGTCAGAGCCAGAGCTGGCAGACAGGCACCGTGCTGGGCGGGACTCCCGGCAGCGCGGAGGGCACGCCGCGGCGAGACGTCGTCATCAACGAGGTGCTCACCCACACCGACCCGCCGCTGGTCGATTCGATCGAGTTGTACAACACGACGGCCGATCCGATCGACGTCGGCGGTTGGTACCTCAGCGACTCGGACGCCGCCTACCTGAAGTTCCGGATTCCCGATGGGACCACCATTCCCGCTTTCGGCTACGTGGTCTTCGACGAAGACGATTTCAACCCCACGCCATTGAATCCGGGGCCGAATGATTTCGCCCTGGATGGGGCCCACGGTGACGAGGTCTACCTGGTGGCCGCCGGCGCGGACGGCAAGCCGACGCGGTTCGTCGATTACGCGATCTTCGGCGCGGCAAAGAACGGCGAGAGCTTCGGGCGTTGGCCCAACGGCGAGGGGCCGCTGTATCCGATGAGCCAGCGGACCCTCGATCCGGCCCATGGCCAGAACAGCGGCCCGCGAGTGGGACCGGTGATTATCAGCGAAGTGCAGTACAACCCCGGGACGTTCCCGGACGCCGAAGAGTTTGAATTCGTCGAGATCTACAACCCGACCGCGGCGCCGGTCGGCTTGGCTCATTGGCGGCTTGGCAAGGGGGTCGACTTCGACTTCCCCGCCGACGCGGTGCTGGACGCTTACGGCGTCGCGGTCGTCGTACCGTTCGACCCGGCCGATACCGACGCCGCGGTGGCTTTTCGGACGCACTACGGGATTGACGCCTCGGTGCGGCTGTGGGGGCCCTTCAGCGGCCATTTGGACGACGGAGGCGAGCGGGTGCAGTTGCAGCGGCCCGATACGCCGCCGCCGGACGAGCCGGGATTCTATCCGCGGCTGCTGGAAGACGAGGTGGTTTACGACGACGAAGGGTCGTGGCCGGTCGAGGCCGACGGCACCGGCAGCTCGCTTTACCGGTTGCAGCCGGAGAGCTGGGGCAACGACGGAACCATGTGGACCTCCGGTCCGCCCACGCCCGGCAGCGTGGAATATGCCGCTCCGGGGCGCGTCGTGGCCCGCCACGTCTTCTACAACTTCTCCTCGTTCGACGGCAACAATGCGGCCGCCAATGCCCTGGATGATGGGGCGATTGCACCGGACAAAACCGCCCTGCTGCCGGGCCAGACGGCGACCTTCGCCAACTACACCAGCTACACCCGCGGCATCAACGGCGTGATGATCGACATTGCCGGCGTCCCCGGCGACACGGTGTTGGACGCCGGCGACTTCCAGTTTCGCGTGGGCAACAGCAACACTCCGAGCACCTGGGCGATCACCCCGGCGCCCTCCAGCGTGACCCTCCGACTTGGCGCCGGCCAGGGCGGCTCCGATCGCGTGACAATCATCTGGCCCGACTACGCCATCTCGAAGCAGTGGCTCCAGGTCACCGTGCTGGCCAACGCGGACACCGGTCTCTTGTCGGACGACGTGTTCTACTTCGGCAACGCCGTGGGCGAGGCAGGCAACTCGACGCTCGATGCCAAGGTCAACGCCACGGACATGCTGTTGGCCCGGAACAACCCCCGCAACTTCCTCAATCCGGCCCCGATCGATTTCCATGCCGATTTCAACCGTGACGCCCGGGTCAACGCCACTGACATGCTGATCGCGCGCAACAACCAGACGAACTTCCTCAACGCGCTGAGACTGATTACCGTGCCAGGCGTCAAGGCTGCGGAATCAGCGGCGTTGGACGCCGTGTGGAAGAAAACGGCCGTCGAGGAGGCGGCAACGCCGCAGTCGTCGCCGGCCAAGATGACCTGGCTTTACGAGTTTGAGAAGCTCCAGGCGAAGCAGAATCCGGCCAAGAACGTCCAGGCAGCCGACCAGGCTATCGACGCCCTGCTGGCCGATCCACGATAACCTATCCTCCCCCAAAGCCCCGTCCGCCGATGGTACCGGACGAGTCTGCGACCGCAGCGGTGTCAGCTCGCAGCCCACCAGCGAGCAACCGGGCTGTCCGTTCCGTCAGGACATGCCACCGGCAGCCGCGCATTCCCACCCAAGACCGGCAAGATCGCAGTCGTAGACGCTGCTATTGCCCGGAGTTCTGGGTCTTCTCAATTTTGGCCCAGGTGTCGCGAAGCGATACGGTGCGGTTGAAGACCAGTTTGGCATCGGACGAGCCGGCTGAATCGACGCAGAAATAGCCTTGCCGTTCGAACTGGTAGCGGCTCTCGGCCGGTGCGCCGGCGAGACTTGGCTCGACGCGGCAAGAGGTCAACGTGTGCAGCGAGTTCGGGTTCAGGTTCGCCCTGAAGTCGGAGCCTTCGTCGACCGCCTCCGGGTATTCTTTGGCAAACAGATGGTCGTAGAGTCGGACTTCGGCCTGGAGTGCGTGGGCAGCCGATACCCAGTGTAGCGTGGCCTTCACCTTCCGGCCATCGGGAGCGCCGCCGCCGCGCGTCTCGGGGTCGTAGGTGCAGTGTAGTTCCACGACCTCGCCCGTCGTCTCATCCTTGACTGCTTCCACGCACTTGATGAAGTAGGCGTAACGCAACCGCACCTCGCGTCCCGGCGCCAGGCGGTAATACTTCTTGGGCGGGTCTTCGCGGAAGTCATCCTGCTCGATGTACAGCACCCGAGAAAACGGGACTTTTCGCGTGCCCATGCCGGGATCTTCCGGATTGTTGACGGCGTCAAGCTCCTCCTCCTGACCTTTCGGATAGTTGTCGATCACGACTTTCAGGGGCCGCAGCACGGCCATCACGCGCGGGGCCCGTTGGTTGAGATCCTCGCGAAGGCTATGCTCCAGTAGCGCGATGTCGATGGTGCTATTGAACTTGGCCACGCCGATTCGCTCACAGAAGCTGCGGATCGCCTCGGGCGTATACCCGCGTCGGCGCAGTCCGCAAATCGTTGGCATCCGCGGATCATCCCAACCGCTGACGTAGCCCTCTCGCACCAGCGTGAGCAGTTTCCGCTTGCTCATCACGGTGTAGGTCAGATTCAGCCGGGCAAACTCGATCTGCCGGGAATGGTAGACCTCCAGCGCGTCGAGATACCAGTCGTACAGCGGGCGGTGGTTTTCGAACTCCAGCGTGCAGATCGAATGCGTGATTCGCTCGATGGAATCCGACTGGCCGTGGGTGAAATCGTACGTCGGGTAAATGCACCATTTGTTCCCCGTGCGCGGATGCGCGGCGTGCAGGATGCGATACATGACCGGGTCCCGCATGTTCAGGTTGGGGTGGGCCATGTCGATCTTCGCCCGCAAGGTCCGCGAGCCGTCCGGACACTCACCGGCCCGCATCCGCTCAAACAGAACGAGGTTCTCTTCCACCGACCGGTTTCGATCCGGGCTGTCCTTGCCCGGTTTGGTCAAGGTGCCGCGGTATTCGCGGATCTGATCGGCATCGAGATCGCAGACGTACGCCTTGCCCGCTTGGATCAACTGCACGGCCCACGCGCAGAGTTGATCGAAATAGTCGGAAGCAAAGTACTCGCGATCCTCCCAATCGAACCCCAGCCAGCGAACGTCTTCCTTGATCGCGTCGATATACTCCTGCTCTTCTTTGAGCGGATTGGTGTCGTCGAATCGCAGGTTGCACAGCCCGCCTTCATGCTCTTCGGCGATGCCGAAATTCAGACAGATCGACTTGGCATGCCCGATGTGCAGATAGCCGTTCGGCTCGGGCGGGAAGCGGGTGTGCACGCGACCGTCCCAGTTGCCCGTTCTCTGGTCTTCGGCGACAATGTCTCGGATGAAATCGGAAGAGCGTGTGGAATCGTTCGTGCTCATGTTGACCGCTCCTGTCTCATTTCTCATTGAGTTCGTGTCGTCGGCATGCCTGCATCCGAGCCCGTCGCAT
Organism: Pirellulales bacterium; assembly: GCA_016935315.1. GTDB lineage: Bacteria > Planctomycetota > Planctomycetia > Pirellulales > Thermoguttaceae > JAFGRD01. The sequence continues at coordinate 8,713 of JAFGRD010000123.1, read as the reverse complement.
CCAAGCCCGTGGCGCACCTGCCCCGGGGTCACACCTGTCGTATCGCACGCTCGATCCGGGCCAGACAGCTTGCCTTGCCGAGGATGGCCAGTGTATCAAACAGACCGAATCCGACTGCCTTGCCGGTCACGGCGACGCGGACCGCGTGGATGATCTGGCCGATCCCAATTCCTTCGTTCTCGACGAAGTCGTGCAGCAGCTTGCCCAGCGTTTCGGCGTCGTACGCGTCGGCCGCGGCCAGTTGGGCCTGGAACTTCCTCAACAGCTCGACGGCCCCCGGTGGTTGCCGGAGCCGTTTCTGCAGGGCTTTTTCGTCGTAGGGCAGTTCGTCGTCAGGCACGAAGAAATCGGCATAGTCCAGCACGTCGCCGGCGGTCTTGATGCGGTCGCCGGCGGCTCGGACGATCCTGGCGACTCTCGCCTCGACTTCGCCAGGCGGTTGCGAAGCCGCCAGCCCCGCCTTCTGCAAGTAGGGCAAGACCATGCGGATCTTCTCGTCGTCCGGCACCTGCTGCATGTAGTGCTCCTGGAACGCCCAAAGTTTCTGGCAGTCGAAGCTGGCCGGCGCCTTGTTGACACGCTCCATGGAGAAACTCTGCAGCAGCTCCTGCCGTGTGAAGTGCTCCGTTTGGTCGTCCAGCGACCAGCCCAGCAAGGCGAGGTAGTTGACGATGGCATCGGGCAAGTAGCCCACCTGTTCATAAAAGTCGACGATCACCGGGTTGAAGGCCTCGGGATCGGTTTTCAGGCCGATCGCCTCGGCGATCTTCCGGCCGTGCTCGACCCGTTGGGCAAAATCACGATTCTTCAAGTACTTCGCCAGCTTTCGCTTGCTGAGCTTGTTCCTGCTGCCGGGCTCGGCTACATAGGGCAAATGGGCATACTGGGGCAGCTCGTAACCAAGGCCTTGGGCAATGAAGACCTGGCGTGGCGTGTTGGAAAGATGCTCTTCGGCGCGGATGACATGCGTGATCTGGAACTCGTGGTCGTCGACCACGCTGGCCAGGTGGTACAAGCACGAGCCGTCCGCCCGCTGGATCACGTGGTCCTGCTCCTGGGCCCACTCGAATTCGACTTGCCCGCGCACCAGATCGTCGACCACCAGCCTGCCCTCCCGGGGCATCTTCAGCCGGACCACGCCCTGGCGACCTTCGGCCTCGAACCGGGCCTGTTGCTGAGACGTCTCGGCCATCCAGCGGCGGCTGTAAATGAAGGGACGCTTCAGCTGCTGGACCGCTTTGCGCTCCGCCTGAATCTCTTCGGGGGTGGCATAGTCGCGATAGGCCAGTCCGTCGGCCAGAAGTCTCTCGGCGACCGCCCGGTAGCGATCGGCCCGTTGCGACTGGTAATACGGGCCGTAAGGCCCCCCAACTTCCGGGCCCTCGTCCCAGTCGATACCCAGCCACCGCAGCCCGTGGAGGATCGGGGCCAATGCCTCCTCGACGTTCCGCTGCTGGTCGGTGTCGTCGATCCGCAAGACGAAGCGACCGCCGTGTCGCCTGGCAAACAGCCAGCAGAACAGCGCCGTGCGGACGCCGCCAATGTGAAGGTATCCGGTCGGGCTGGGGGCAAATCGAGTGCGAACCATGGAAAGTCGGAGAAAGCAATGGGGAACAATGGCAGGCTATGCGCTAGCGTGACGGTCTGCAACACCTCTTGGCTTGTCTGTCGACCGCCGACAAGAACCACCTTCCCTAGGCGCGCCGCGGCGGGCAACGCCTGGGACGACGCCACAGTATAGCTCAGAGGCGCGTAGCCGCAAGCAGCAGGTCGGGCGAGGTCCTCGGGAGACCTAGTGTCTATCCGGCAGCTTTGCCCCAATTGCCGCGCTGCTTTCGCTCGCGTTCGAGCCGATCTCGGGCAAGCCGCTTGCGCAGCGCCTTGCGCTCGGCCTTAGTCAGTTTGCGGCGCACCGAGGTTTCAGCGGCCTTGGGGGCCGGTCTGGGTGCGGAAACGCTGCGTTTCAGCACCGGCTGGGGGGGACCGTGGGCGGAATCGACCTTAACCCACTCGTCGACTTCCGAAGAGTCTGATTCCGGAGGTTCCGGCAAGAACTCTTCTGCCGCATCGTCACCCTGATCCCATCGCAGCTCCGCCCCCGTCTCCGACGCCCTTTCCTCCCTTGCGACCACATCGGCACCCACCTGTGGGAGCAGGCCCTCCGCGTCAAGAACCACGTATCGGGCGTGCAGCCCCATGGCCAGTAGCAGCAACACGTTGCCGGCCATCTCGGCGCCTTCTTCAAACATCACACCGCGGGCGCCACTCTCCGGAAGCACCCACTGTAGTTGTATCACGACCGCCAGAACGTAGCAGCCCGCGACGCCCATCAGCGAAGCACTGGAAAGTCGGCAATCCCACATGTCGACCAGCAGCCGTGAACCGACGGCCCCCAGCAGGAAGAAATAGGGCAGCACCCACCAAATGGAACCGTCGCCGAAAATTGCGGTGCCGGTGACCAGGACCATCATGTTCTTGAAGCCTTCGTGCAGACTCGATGTCTCATCAATACTCATCAGCAGCCAGCACATGGACGCCCAGAGCCAGATCCGATAGTAGCCCTGATAGTCGTCCGTTTTGTGTCGGCGGACCGTGTAGACCAGCAGGGCAGTCATGCTGGCCAAGAGCAGAATCACCGACGAGAACCAGGCCGCCAGACTACCCTCGCCGTCAAGATCCAACGCGGCGACCCGACCGTCGCTCGTCGTCGGGGCCAACTCGGGCATCCAGGTATAGAAGACCTCCAGGACGACGATCACGGTCGCACCGACCAGCAGCCATGCGGCGAAGGTCGTCAGCCGTCTGGGAATCAAGTCGATCAATCGCAACGGCTCATCCATGAATTCGGCATCTCCGTAGCTTCGCGATCTCCTGCCCGCAAGGTCGCCTCCGTGCATTGTGTCTCCGGAGCAACCGACCCATCGTCGAGACGTCCCGGCCGAGTCGGGCGATTCCTCGGCCAACAACCGGCGACGCCGATCGTCACGCTGACCACTTCGGCGAAACTGGGACGAAGATTGCACGGACACGGACGTCCTCGGCAGCGCCAATGATAGCGTAGGCGGGGTTCTTGCGCAAGACGGGATTTGCCGTCGCCGCAGGTAGCAAAACGGGGAACTCGGAAGCTGCTGTGGCCCCTCTGAAGACTTCGGCATTTCTTACGCAACAAGTCTACATTTGCGTCGTCATCTCGGACGCCTCGCCGGGGACCTTGAGTCGGATACATGCTGCGCATTCCTCGCCAACGCCGCCGCCTTCGCATGTTTCGCATGTTCTCGCCGGCGGCCTCGGGCGATCTCGGGCCGAATGTCCCGTTGACCCAGGCTGGCCGGGGGGATACCCTTTCGCCCCGCAGTCTGCTCGGGACAATGCCGCGTTGTTCGCGTTGTTCACTCTTCAAACCGATGAAACGCTCTCGTCACATTCTGGCTATTGTCGGGCTGTTGGGCCTTTCCTGTCTTGTGCAAACGGTGGTCGTCCGTCGGGCCACGACAACGGCATTGGATGGCGTCCGGTTCGCACGCTATGCCCAAGAAATCGATGAGCAAGGGCTGCTGCCAACGGTCCGGGCTCAGTGGGAACAGCCGCTGTTTCCCGTCTGGGTTTGGGTGGTCCATGAGGGTCTTGAGTCGCTGGTTGGTAACTCTCCCTCGATTTGGGCAACCAGCGTTCAGTCGGCGGCGGCCGCTGCATCGGTGCTGTCGGTGATACCACTCTACTTGCTGCTTGTGCGGCTGGTCGGCGCGCCGGCTGCGCTGGCTGGAACTCTCTTCTACTGCCTGCTGCCCGAGGTGTCGCGGCTGGGAGCCGACGGCATTAGCGACAGCACACACTTGCTGTTTTTCTGCGTGGCGTTCTGGGCGACCGTGGAGTACTTCTGGAGGAGAGAAGGCAGAGCGGGCCGTAGCGTCTGCCCCGATATGGACTCACCCGGCGAGAACGCCCGCGGCTCGCGGGACATAGCAACGCGTTACGCGCCGGGTGCTTCGTTCTGGCTACTGCCGACCGGCGTGGCAATGGCCTTGGCGCTGCTGACCCGTGCCGAAGTCCTGGTGCTGGCCTTGGCTTTCTGGGTGGGGTTGTGCGCTTTCCAGCTAGTTCCGCGTCGCCGTCAGTCGTGGACGGGATTGGGCACGGCGCTGGCATGCTGGATGCTGGGATTGGCCGCCGTGCTCGGACCGTATTTCGCTTCCGTAGGGGCACTGCAACCCCAGTCGGCCCTGGCCCGCGTGTTGGGTCGCCGGCAACCAAAACCGGTCTCGGCTGCCCCGACCATGGCAGAGACAACCACCGCCTGGCGATTGGCCGACGGAGAACGGACCTCGTTTGCGGAAAAGGAGCCGGGCATCAGTATCCGCCGGCGAGGCTATGCGGCGGCGGTCAGCCAGTTTGTCAGGAAGCTGAGCGACGCATTTGGCTATTGGATCGGTGCATTGGCCCTGTTTGGGGCCTGGCGTTTGCGGCGCAGTCGGGTCAGCATCTCGGAGCGGTTCGTGCAGATCTTCTTCGTGCTGTATTCCTTGGCGGCGATCGCTTTCGCGGCCGCGGAAGGGTATCTTGCTCCGCGGCACCTTCTGCCGCTGGTAGTTGCGGGCATGGGTGCCGCCGGATACGGTACGCTGGAATTGGGGCGAGAGGTTACGGCTTGGTATGTTGCGAGAAGAAATCCGCTTGATGCCTGGCCTGTCTTGCAGGCTGCCAAGCGATCCCCTCGATGCCAACCTGTCGGAGCGTGGATATTGGTGCTGCTGGCGGCGGCGGCCTGCCTGCCGCAAACGCTCATACGACACCACAGTAGTCGGCTGGGGCATCGCGGGGCCGGAGAATGGCTTGCGGGGCACAAGGTCGCCGGAGGAACGGTGCTCGACACACAGGGCTGGACCGGATTGTACTCCGGTCGCCATACCTATCGCTACACGCAAGGCCCAGCGGTCTTGAGCGACCCCGAGTTGGCGTATCTCGTGATGGAGAAGCGGGAACCAGGTTATGACAGCGCTCGCAGCCGAACGCTGGCGTGGCTGATCGAGGTAGCGGCCCGGCCCGTCGCCGAGTTCCCCCAGCCGTCGGCGCGTCGGCCGAATCAGCAGGCCGTGGTCGTCTACCAGTGGGCCCCCGAACGATTTGCACGACACCTGGCAGCCGAAACCGCACCTTTCCCGGTGGGAGAGTACGAACATGTACGAGTCGATCGAGGCGTTCGTCGCTAGCGCGGTTGAGGCGTTCGGGCTGAGAGGTCCCGTCTATCAGCTTGGGCTCTACGAGAGCGGCGATCCACGTCTTCAGACGTCGCTGCGCGGGTGCTTTGCCCGGACCTCACATGTCCAGTTCGAGTTGAGCCGTGCGGCCAAAGCGGACCGGTTGCCCTTTCCCGACCAGGCGGCGCGCACTGTGCTCTGTATCGGCGCGCTGGACTATGCCTTTCGCGCAAACCAGGCCGGAAACGAAATCGCCAGGATCCTGAAGCCGGGTGGCAAAATGCTGGTTTGTGCGCCCTTGGCCGGCTTCGTGTCCGGCCCCGAAGACCTTCATTGGCGCGCGACACCCCGTGCCGTGGAGCAGTTGCTCACCGCAGCATCGGCGACGGTAGTGGGGTGGCAGGGTGCCGAGACGTTCCCTCACACGATGTACGGCATCGGCTTCAAACGGCCCGTCGGCGAGTCCACGGTGGAAAACACGCGCCGATTTCTCGAGCGTTTTCAGGCCCGACTCGACGCAATGGCCGGCCGGCGATTAGCACGGTTACTGGCGCGTTGGAGTCGACGCCGCTGTCGCTGGCGGCGGCGTGAGTACTATCGCACTCAGTTCGCCGTGCATCTCTGCGCTGACGACAGCCTTCAACACGATCCCCTGCTATCCGGCCCCCTGAAAGACAAGACCGGCACACGGCTGGATTTCCTGGGGTGATGGGCGTCTACACGCAAATCAGCCTGGGCGATGTACCCATCGCGATGGACCTTGCGGGTCGCCTCCTGGAAGGAGGGGAATCGGTCCGGTGGAAGTTCAAGCAGCGCGGGCCGCTCGACCGACTCGAGCAGACCGCCGACCTGTTTTCGCGTCGTGCCGTGGATCCGCGTGTCAGCGACGTTTGCTTCCCAGTCGAGTAGGTGGCGGTTCTCTTCTTCGAGGCTGGAAAACTGACGCCCCTTCAGCCCGTTCTCCTGGACGTAATCGACGCCCCGTTCGACCTTGCCCTTGTGCCGTGGGGTATAGGCCTTGGTCGGCACGAAGATCGTTCCGTAGTGTTCGGCCAGCGACTGGAGCTTCGGATGTATCTCCGGGTCGTACCAGTCGGCCCTCGACACGGCCGCCTTGAGGTTGTCGATGACCAATCGACGGGGAACGCCGCCGAAATAGTGAAATGCGTTTTCGAGGCACTGGACGAACGCCTCGGTCGTCTGTCGATAGACCGCCTCGCTGTAGCCCTTGCGGCTGTGGCTGAGGATGATTCGAAACACCCACGGCCGACATCGCTTCCCGTCCGCGTCAATCACCGGTGCGGCCGTGCCCAGAATCAACGCCACCGCGTCACAAGTGCGATTCAGGACCCGCTGGCAGGCTGCCATGGGCTCGATCCCGACCGCATCGGCATACGCCTTGACGTACTCGAAACAGCCGCCCCGGTCGCTGTGCGTTTCGTGGCCGAGAATCTCCAGCAAGATCGCCCCGCCCAACTCGGCCACCGTCTCGCTTCGCCAATGCTGGCCCCGTTCCGTAAGGTTGCCCAACCGGTCGCCGGCCGCGTGGCACATCTCGTGGGCCCAGGTGGCCAGGTTCTCTACTCCCAGGGCGATGCCTTGCCTTCCGCGATACTTGCCCAAAGGCGCCCCGGGGCGGCCGTTGTAGGCGTCGATCGACAGGCCCCAGGACCGGGCCACCTCGACCAGGGGCAGGTTCTCCAGCCAGGCCATCACCTCGGGGTCCGGGGGCGGCAACGGGGCGCCCTCGGTCTGGTGCAGCCCGAAGACCGGCGCACTGGTGAACCCGTAGAGAAAAGTCTGCTCCTGCGTCTGTCCGGATTCGGCGTCCGTCTCGCTGCGTTTGCCGACCAGGGGAACGAGGATGTGGGCGGCCTTCTCGCCCTTTTTCACCTGCCGGCCGACCTCTTGCCATTGGCGGTAGCCGCGGGCGTCGCCCCCGCAGAACAGGGCGGCGATCATCTGGTTGGACCAGGACCGGCAGGGCACGTTGTCCTTGCGTCGGATGAAGACCGGCGCCATGGCCTTGGGGACGCTGCCGCAACGGAAGGCCTCCAAAATGGCCCTGGCTGCACTCTCCGCCTTGCGATAGAATTTCATCGTCCGAACCTCCTTAGTAGGTTTGGGCCAGGCCCTCGGGTGTTGTCGCACCGCGGGGGCCATTTTGTTGGTGGCCGGGCGGCACGTCGCGCCCGGCGTCTGCACCAGTTTACAAACCTAGTGAAGTGGTGCCGAATACAAAAAGTGTTTTCGCCCTATAGGGACGGAGAGTGCCCGCAGCCAGAAAAGAATTCTCGTTGGACACTTTGGAAAATGGGACACGGGCGAAAGGGACAAAGCCCCGGCGCCCCTTTTCACTCGGCAGAAACCGCCAAGGCACGTTCGGGCACTGGGGGTGAACGCATTGGGTGGGCAGACACTGCTTCGCCACGTGATCAGTCGCATGGCACGTGTGATCGCCCTAGGGCGTGTGTTGTTGGGGCGTTGTTTGCAGGCTGTTTGGGGCTTGTTTTGGGCTTGCTGTCGGAATGATGGCCATCGATGCAGCGCGCCGAAACGCGATGATGAACGCGCGTCAAGGCACACCGTCCTCTGACCCTCCCCCCGGCGCCCCCCCAACGCCAACGGGTCCCATCATGTTCTAGCTACCGGTCGCCGATTGTTTGCGCCAAACGTGTGTACCCAATTGCCTTGGAGGTCACGGCAATCACGGCATAAGACTGATGCTGGGCGTCTGCACGCGTGTCAAGCACTACGATCACGCTGCGGTCAACGAGTGGTTGTCCTCAATGCGGGAGCCAGAGTCAGGTGCTGGCCGGACGGCGAGTAGACGTCGGATGCCTGAGGGCCAATGAGAATTGTGTGGCTAAAGGGTGGTTAAACGGGACTCCGTTGTTTCCTCCTCCGCCCTCACAGGCGGATCACTGCCTGTCATTCCGCCTGGAACGTCCGAAGGAGCCGGGCCAAATGGCCCGAGGTGCGAACCGCTCGAATCGCTGTTCCTGGCAGATTCTGATCAGTTCTTGGATCTTGCCGGTCTCAGTTGCCAAGCATGAGCGAGCAGTTCGGCCGACGCTCACTCACTCACCGTGCGAGCAGCTGTTGTCATTCAGCGTTCTGCTTTCTCAGGCGGTTGATGCAACCGCCGTTAGCCGTTGCCTCAGATCGCCTCAAAGGCTGTTTCTTGTGGAAGATCCGCGCCGCAATAGAGGCATCTCAGACGCTTCGCGTTGTTTGGTCGGGAGCAAACACCACACTGCTTCGGAGAGGCGTTTGTTTCGTCGAGGTCGACGTCGCGCACCTTCTGGAGAAGATCCGCCTCGGTTAGCTTTGCACTCTCCCGAAGCAGCTCCCAGATCGCCCGACTAATCAGTTCAAGGTGCCGTGTCTTTTCCCTCAGGTCAGCGACTTCGCGAGTCGCCGTCGCAGCTTCGTGTCCTTGCGGCAGCCGTGCAAAACTGTGAATCGCGCGGCTGGGACGGCGATGGGGTAGAGACCGTCAAGAGCTGGCGGCGGCG
>JAFGRD010000011.1 GCA_016935315.1 Pirellulales bacterium | reverse complement strand
GTGGAGACCCGTCGAGGCGGAGGGTTACCTTGTCATCCATTGCTTGATGGTCAATAGCAAGCACAAGGGGAAAGGACTCGGCGCTCTGTTGCTGGATAGTTGTCTGGGGGACGCGAAGAAGAGCAAGTGCCGAGGGGTCGCAGTGGTCACAAGTTCAGATAGCTTCATGGCCGGAAGCGGTTTGTTCATCAAGGCGGGTTTTGTGTCGGTGGAGAGCAGCCCTCCCTACGAGTTGCTCGTCAAGAAGCTCAAGAAAGCAGCCCCTGATCCTCGTTTCATCGTCGAAAGAGCACGAGTATTGAAGAAGTACAGAAAGGGCCTCACGATCCTGGCTGCCGATCAGTGCCCTATGGTTCCAAAGTGCGTGAAGGACATTGCGGAGGCGTCCCGAGCCCTGGGGCTGAAAACGAAAGTGGTTCGCGTCAGCAGCGCCAAGCAATCAAGGGAGCTTCCGACGCCCTATGGCGTGTTCAGCATTGTCTACGATGGAAAGCTGATTGCCGAGCGTCCGATCAGCGCTACGAGATTCACGAACATCATGTGGGGCTTGAATCGCGGCATCTTCAGCACGCGGTCTCGACGATGGGAAGCTCCACGTTGATGCGTGCTCCTTGGCCAGGCGAGGTTTCGATCGTGACTTCCCCGCCGAACAAGCGCACGCGTTCACGGATGCCCTGCAACCCGAAGCGGTGTTCCTCGACGGTGTCGGGATCGAAGCCGACGCCCCAATCGCGCACTTCAATGGTAACGCGCTGGTCCCGCTGTATGAGCGTCACTCGAATCCTGTCGCTGCGACTGTGCGTGCAGGCGTTGGTGAGTGATTCCTGGACGATGCGGAAGATCGCGCTCTCGACCGGCGGGGCGAGGCGATCGAACTGGACGTCGTGATCGAATTCGATGGAGATCCCCTCCCGCTCCCGGAATTCGCAGACCAGGTAGTCCACGGCCGCGACCACGCCGAACTCGTCGAGGATCGGCGGCCGCAGCCCGCTGATCAGCCGGCGCGATTCGTCGATGCTGTCGCTTAACAGATGCAACCCCGTCGTCAGCAGGATCCGCCCTTGCTCTGAATCCTTGTCGCGCAACTTGCCAAAGGCTTCCAGGTTGAATTGCGCGCCGGTCAACTGCTGGGCGAAGCCGTCGTGAATTTCGTAGGCGATCAGTTGCCGATCGCGCTCGTGCAGATCGAGCAGTTGTCGCAGCAGCCGCTGCTCTTTGTGAATCGCCTCGGTTTGTTTTCTCCGTTCGGTGATGTCGGTGCTGATGGCAATCACGTGGCGGACTTCATCCTCCTCGGCGATTGGCACCAGGCGACAGATCCACCAGTGGCCGAAGATGTCCTGGACCTCGATCTTCTGGAGTTGGCCGGTGGCAACTGCCTGCTCGAAGGCCTCTCGCCCGTGCTCTTGGTGTTCCGCAGCAACGAAGTCGAAGCCGGTGTTCCCGAGCAACTCTTGCACCGATGTTCCCGGTGTCGAGCGGTTGACGAGCTCGATGGTTCCCTGGCGATTGAGTATGGCGACGAAATCGGGGAGATTCTCGAAGAGGCTGCGCAACCTGGCTTCCGAACTGCGGAGTGCCCGCTCGGCTTTCTTGCGCTGCGTCACGTCGCGCGTGACGGTGAGGATGCCGACCACGCATCCGGTGTCGTCGTACAGGATCGTGCCGGTCGCCTCGCACGAAACGACCGTCCCGTCCTTCCTGTGACACTCGATATCGAGCACGTGTGCTGCGCGGGGATCGTCGGGCCTGCGGAGCCAGCGCGAAGCCTCGCTGGCGAACCGGGGCGCGTTGGCCCTCAGCGAAGCCGGGGTGAGTATCTCATGCGGCTTCAGGCGTTTGGCTTCCTCCGGGCTGTACCCCAACAGCCGCTGGACCGAGGGACTGATGTAGGTGGTGTGCAGCGTACCGAGGGCTTTGAGGATGGTCACTTCGGTATCGCTGGCCGACGCGAGCCGCGCAGGGTCGATCGGCGTTTCGACTCGCATCGTGTGGATCACGTCGGTCACGTTATCGGCGATAAGCCGATATCGCTGCTCGCTCTGCTTCAGCCGGCCGGCTGCTCGGTTCCGCTCGGTGACGTCGCGAAGCGTCAACTGGATCGCCCGTCTGCCTTGGTAGGCGATCCGTGTTGCCGTCGCCTCCGTACTGACGCAGGTCCCGTCCTTTCGAACGACTCGGCGTTCCCTCGGGGGCATGTTCCAGTTTTCTTCCAAGACTTGTCGCAAGTCTTCGCGGGCACCCGGCCAATCGTCGGGATGGACGAACTCGGCAACCAGTCGGCCGATCACCTCCTCGGGGCTGGACGCTCCCAGCAGCATCACGCCCGCGAGATTCGTGAAGGCGATTTTTTCGTCCACAACCACGCCGACGCCGTCGGGCGAAGACTCCACCAGCTTGCGATAGCGTTCCTCGCTCTCGCGCAAGGTCTGTTCGGCCCGCTTCAGCTCGGTGATGTCGTGCGAGGTCAGCACGATGCCGCCTACGCTCGGATTGTCCAACAGGTTGACACCCGAGACCTTGATCGTCAGCCACGAGCCGTCCTTGTGTCGGTAGCGGGTCTCGATCGTGTGCACAAAACCCGGTTTTGCAACCAGTTCGGCCAACTCATGCCTGGCGGCCTCCAGCTCGTCCGGGTGGACGAGATCGAACACGCTGTGGCCGACGATCTCTTCGGGGAGCCAGCCGTACACGCGCTGCAAGGAAGGACTCTCGTAGAGGACTTTGCCCTGAGCGTCCAACACGGTGTAGACCGTGTAGCCGAGCTCGATCAGGGATCGGAACCACTCTTCGCTGCGGCGCAAGGCGTCGGCGACGCGTTTGTGCTCGGTCAGGTCGTGAACGATCCCCTCGAATCCAATCAGCGCGCCGGAAGCGTCTCGCACCACGCGCCCCGAGGCCAAGACATCGACCGGCGTTCCGTCCTTGCGTTTCAAGGCCAGTTCAAGGTTTTCCATGTGCTCGGCTTGCTGCATCTCTTCCACCATGCGCCATCGGATGGCGGCGTCCCGATACACATCGTCAGGCACAGAAACCGCGTTCAATTCGTCTCTTGACTCGTAGCCGAGCATCTTGACCAAGGCCGAATTCACCTCCAGGAAACGGCCTTCGATGGTTGTGCGGAAGGCGCCATACGGCGCCTTGGCCAACAGCGGGCAGCTTGCGATCAGGGAGGGGAGCGCCGTCAGATCGTCTGCACCAAGGCAACCGTTCCCGCGGCTTCGCGCTTCGGCAACCGCCAGGCGCACGTCAAGACGCCGGGCATCGTCGAGCTCGCAGAGACAATCGTCGGCGCCGGCCTCCAACAGCCGCTGCACGGATTCAGCTGCCATCTTCCCATCGGCCGCCAGCAGCGCGCACGGCCGCCCGTTGAGCGCACCTCGCACGCGGCGGCAAAGTTCGACCGCCGCAGCATCCTTGCCCCCCGCGTCGAAGACGGCCATCCGATACTCGTTCGACCGAATCGCGGTCTCGGCCTCCTGCACGTCTGCCACAGTCGCCACCGCGTGTCCGCGGCGCGTCAGTGCCTCGCCCAACAGGTCCTTTGTCCTCGAATCGGCGGCAATCAAAAGAACGTTCATGCCCAGTCCAGCCCTCTGAAGTTCGTCACAAGATCTCGGCAGTCCGCGATTTGACCGAACGTGCACAAATTGGCCCAACGCGGCGAAACGTTCACTACGTCGCTTGCCCCTGGCAAAACAGTTATTCTAGTCTCTGACGTCGGCCTCCCATAGAGGGATTCACAGCGCTTGATTCCGTGGACCGTCGTGGTAGACTCGCCGGGGGTTGGATGGCTCGGACAGACCCTCGTCGACCGCCGGATGGGTGTCGCGGCAGAACCGGTCGCCGGGCACCATCGCCGATCCGGCGGTGGTTGCGAAAACTTGTTCGGGTCGCCATGCGTTGCATGGCAGTGCTCTCCTTTTCCGTGGGAATGCGAACTCGGTGGGACCTGCAAAGCTGCACGCGACGGCGGGCGCATTATTCCATGGTAGCCGATACACGGACCTCAATACAACCGCCTGTGGGGGGAAACGCGCTTTGACGGATTCCTCGGTGTCGGCAACAATGGAGCGATCGCCCGCGACGTGCGCTCGTTGGTGAGGAGACCCGATGCAACCTGCCTGGTCGCAGCTCGGACTGCACGTGATCGCCAAACCGATCGGCCCGATCTGCAATCTGAGTTGCGCTTATTGTTACTACTTGGGGAAAGAGTCGCTCTACAGTCGGCAGGAGAGTTGGCGGATGTCGGACGAGACGCTACGGGCGTTCGTCCGGCAGTATATCGAGGCCCAGCCCGAGACGGTCGACGAGATCGACTTTGCCTTCCAAGGTGGCGAGCCGACGCTGATGGGGATCGACTTCTTTCGCCGGGTGATCGCGCTGCAGCGCGAGTACGCCCGGGCTGGGCTGCGAGTCCACAATTCGCTCCAAACAAACGGCGTGCTGCTGGACGACGCCTGGTGCGAGTTTCTCGCGGAGCACCATTTCCTGCTGGGACTGTCGCTCGACGGTCCGGTCAATCTGCACGACAAGTACCGCCGCGACAGGGAGGATCGCGGGACGTTCGACCGCGTCACCCGGTCCATGCGGCGGCTGTTCCGGCACGGCGTCGATTTCAATGTGTTGACTTGCGTCCATCGGCACAATGCCGACCACGGGGTGCGGGTGTATCGTTTTCTCCGCGACTCGGGAATCGAATTCGTGCAGTTCATCCCGATTGTCGAACGCCGGAGCACCGCGTCTTCCGTGGCACCACCGGCGGAGGCCCAGGAAGCTCAGGAGGACCTGGAGGACCTGGTCAGCGAACGAAGTGTGCGGCCGGCGCAGTTCGGGCGGTTTTTGATCGCGGCCTTCGACGAATGGCTGCGGCATGACGTCGGGCGCGTCTTCGTGCGCGATTTCGACCAGGCCCTGGCGGCCTGGAGCGGACTCGGGGCGAGCCTGTGCGTCTATACACCCCATTGCGGCCGGGCAACCGCCCTCGAACACAACGGCGACCTGTACGCCTGCGACCATTTCGTCGATTTCGAGCACCGGCTGGGCAACATCCACCGGACACCCATCCGGGAGCTGGCCTACTCGGCCCGACAGGAGCAGTTCGGGCTGGACAAGGAGGCGACGCTGCCGGAGGTCTGCCGCCGCTGCCGCTACCTGTTCGCCTGCCACGGCGCGTGTCCCAAGGACCGGTTTGTCCAGACGTCCGATGGCCGGCGGGGGTTGCATTATCTGTGCGAAGGATACAAGATGTTTTTCGAGCACGTTGATCCGTGGATGCAGGCCATGGCGGCGGAGCTGGCGGCCGGACGGCCGGCGGCCGGCGTGATGCACCGGCGTCGCGCCGAAGAGCAGCGGGCCCGGGAAAACGCGGCGGCGGCCGGCCCCGTGCGCCGCAACGCGCCGTGCCCGTGTGGTTCGGGAAGGAAGTTCAAGAACTGTTGCATGCGACCATGAACACGCCTACATCCAACGCGTCGTCCAGACTTACGCGTCGCAGTGTGCTTCGAGCCGGGCTCGCCTCCACGGCCCTGGTGAAGATGGTCCATGCGGGCACCGCGGCGAAGGCGACGCACCGTCGTCCCAACATCGTGTTTCTGATGGGCGACCAGCACCGGGGCGACTGCCTTGGCGCCGACGGCAATCGGGCCATCATCACGCCGAACCTCGACCGGCTGGCCAAGGAAGGAGCCCATTTCCGTTGTGCCTATACGTCGGTTCCGTCGTGTACTCCCGCCCGCGCGGGCATTCTCACGGGCCTCTCGCCGTGGCATCACGGCATGCTCGGCTACTCCCGCGTGGCGCCGCGCTATCCGCGAGAGATGCCGCGGATGCTCCGCGACGCCGGCTACTACACGCTGGGCATCGGCAAGATGCACTTCCATCCTCAGCGCAACACGCACGGCTACCACAAGACCCTGCTGGACGAGTCGGGGCGTGTCGAGAGCAAGGAATTTCTCAGCGACTACCGCAAGTGGTTCCGATCGGTGGCGCCGAATCTGAATCCCGACGCCACCGGCATCGGGTGGAACGACCACCGGGCCAAGCCGTACGTGCTGCCGGAACGCCTTCATCCGACGTGCTGGACCGGCGCGGAAGCGGTCCGGTTCCTTCAGAGCTATCGGGGGGCCGAGCCGTTTCTGCTGAAGGTTTCGTTTGCCCGGCCGCACAGCCCTTACGACGCGCCGCCGCGATGGTGGAAGCGATACGAGGGGGTCGAGCTGCCCGAGCGGGTCGTCGGCGATTGGGCCGCGCGGCACGCCCAGCACGGCAAGCCCTACGGCAACAACCTTTGGCAGGGCGACCTGGGGCCCGAGAAGCCCCCGCAGGCCCGCCAAGGCTACTACGGTAACGTCTCGCTGATCGACGAGCAGATCGGCCGGATTCTCGAAGTGCTCCAACAGCGGGGAGAATTCGAGAACACGCTGATCGTCTACACGGCCGACCATGGCGACATGCTGGGCGACCACCACTTGTGGCGCAAGACGTACGGCTACGAACCCTCGGCCCGGATTCCGATGCTGCTGCGCTGGGGTGATGGCTTCTGTGCTGCCGATCGTGGCCAGGTGTTGCGACAGCCGGTCGAGCTGCGCGATTTGTTGCCGACGTATCTCGACGCCGCCGGAATCGATTACGATCCCAGCTTGTTCGACGGCCGCAGCATGCTTGAGGTGATCCGCGGCAAGGCCGAGAGTTGGCGAGAGTACATCGATCTGGAGCACGCCACCTGCTACGCCCCGGAGAACAACTGGACCGGCCTGACCGACGGGCGGATCAAGTACATCTACTACGCCCCCGACGGCCGTCAGCAGATGTTCGATCTCGAGAAGGACCCCGGCGAAACCCGCGATCTTTCGGCGGAGCCGGAGCATCAGGAGACGTTGCGCACTTGGCGCCGACGGATGATCGACCACCTGGCCGAGCGTGGCGGACCGTTCGTGGTCGGGGGAGATCTCGGCCTTCGACCCACCCGCACCCTGCACAGCCCCCATTATCCGACGAACGTCACGGCTTTGGACGCGAGATCGACGATCCGGAGACCAATGCGCGAAAGCGAGTCCGCGTATCCCACGTGACCCAGCCGAGGAAGATGTTGCCGCCCAGCGATGCGAACAGGGCCAGCAGGGTCAGCGTCATGGCCAACCAAGGCTTGGGCGGTTCGTCTTCCGCAGGCAGCCTCTGCTCCGGTAGTGTGGAGTCGGGCTCGGCGCCCGGCTTCGGCCCCGCAGACGGCGGCGAGACGTGGCCGGCTTGCCGCAGCTCGATCGGCTTGCCGGTCGGGTCCGGGTAAAGAGGTCTGGGGATCGTCTGCGCATCGACTGGCGGCGGCCCAAACGGCGGGATCTCGTCGGCAGTCGACGGCGTGTTGCTGAAGGTGGTCGGCCCCCGGCGAAACGGGTCCATCGGCAGCTTGTTGGCCTCCGTCGTGGACGGATCGGCCGGGGCGGCCGCAGCCGGCGTTTCGGTCTCGCCGGCCGGCGGCAACTCGCGCGGCAACTGAGCGCTGCCCACGGTGATCCGGTAGGTGCGGATATCTTGCACCTGAGGCGGGATGTCGCTGGTGATCTCTTCCACTTCGCCCGACTTCAACCGATCAAACAGTTCGGGTTCGATCTGGATCAGGTACTGCATGCCGCCCTGTGGCGAGGGTTGCCAGCCGGCGTCGATCCCCACCAGCACCACGGCAAGACACAAGAGATTGCCACACATGGAAAGACCTCCTCAGCGAATCTTGCCGGCTATCGAGCTTAGGGACGCTTGCACACTCAACATCTGCTGTAATATTAGACCGATTCGGGGACCCAGGTAAAGCCCGCGATGGCGTTCAGCACCGGATTTCCCGATGAGAAAACGGGAGACGACGCGGCTGGCCTCCGGTTTTGCTCGACGGCCCGTCCGGTTATACTGGCCCGTCTGAAACCGCAAGCCCGAGCAGACCCGCTGGAAGACGCATGAATCGAGCGATTTGGAGGAAGGCCGTTTCCGACGCCTGGCTGCAACTGGTCATTTCCTGCGTCATTCTGGTGGCGTTCAGTTGGGTGTTCGTGTGGCTGATGAGCCAGCTTCCCACGAAGGCGTTTGGCAAGATCCTCACTTGGCTGCCGGATTGGGTCGGCTCGATGATCGGCGTCCCGCTGCACCTGCTCGGCAGCCCGGCCGGCCAACTGAGCTTGCTCTATGTCCACGTGGTCACGATGCTGGTTTGTGTGGGCTGGGCCGTGGGGCGGGGCTCCGACTCGATCAGCGGCGAGATCGGACGTGGCACCATGGACCTGATCTTGTCGTTGCCGCTGCGCCGCGCGTCGGTGGTCGTGGCGCCGGCCGTGGTGGCTGCCATCGGAGGGGCCGTGTTGTCGGCGGCCATCCTGCTGGGAACGTGCATCGGTCTGCATACGGTCGATTTCAGCAAGGACGTTTCGCTCCGGCAGTTTCTGCCCGGGGCCGTGAATCTCTGCTGCATGATCTTCTGCCTGACCGGCATTACCGCACTGATCTCTTCCTGGAATCGCAGCCGCTGGCGGACGATTTCCCTGGCCGTGGGCGTCTATGTGACCAATGTGATCGTGGAGATGGTCGGGCGGGTCTGGCAATGGGGAAGCTGGCTGAGGTACTGCAGCTTCTCGACGGCGTTTCAGCCGCACGTGCTGATTCTCGATCCGGACAGCAGCGGCCGACTGGCCATGCAATACAACGGCACGCTGGTCGGTCTCGGGCTGGCGGCGTACGTGGTGGCCGTGATTGTGTTGACGTATCGCGACATTCCCTCGGCCAGATAACGCCCGAGCGCAAGACGACGCTCACGGCTGAAGCCGCTCCAGCCGCAGCGGCCGGTAGAGCCTGCCCTCCCACCAGGCGGAACTCGGTTTCAGCCCCCGCTGCGCGACCCAAACCTTCTGCCACGACTTGTCGCGATTGGCCAGCGCGAAAAATGGAACGGCGGTGAAGGCCTGGCCATCGGCCGTATGGCCGCGGACGACGGTCACGCCGCCGAGCAGATCCGGCCGGTACTCTGCGACGTCCCGTGGATCGGCGCCGAGCTCGATCCGTGGAAGGCCCTGATTGTCGAGCCCCTCGAAGCCGTAGACGATCGGTCCGCGCTGCAGGGCCACCCTGCCCTGACAGTCGCGGACGTTCGGATGAGCGAGGATCCGCTCGACAGGCATCGCCAGTTCCAGCGTGATCGTCTCGCCCGGCTGCCAGATCCGATCGAGCCGCGCGTAGCCACGGTCGTTCACAGGCAACGGCTCGACCGGTCGACCGTTGAGCTGCAATGCCGCGCGGTCGCACCAGCCCGGAATACGCAGGTTGACGGCAAACGAGCCCGGTTTCTCCGGCGATACGTCGATCCGGACCTTCCCTTGCCAGGGATAGTCGGTCTGGACGTCAAGTTGCAGCGGGCCGGCGGCCAGCGGTACGGTGCAGCGGCCGCCCACGTAGAGGTTGACAAAGACCTCGTGCTCGGTGTGGCCATAGGCGTAACGGCCGATCTGCAGCACGGTGCGCGATAGGTTCGGGGGGCAACACACCCAGCAGTTGTCGCGCGGCCGGTCGTGGTCGCACAACGGGTTCTGGTAATAGGTGGATGTCCCGTCCAGCGCAATCCCGTGCAGCACCGCGTTGTACAACACCCGTTCCAGCACGTCGGCACATTCCGCGCGGCCCTCCAGGAGGAACATCCGCTGGGCGAAATCGGCCAGGCCGCAAGCCGCGCACGATTCGTAGTACCCGTCAAGCGGTAGTTCGTAGTCCTCGCCAAACGCTTCATGTTCCCGCCGCGGGCCGACGCTGCCGGTGATCGTCATCCGCCGCATCGTCGTGCTGTCCCAAAAGCGGTTCGCGACGAGTCGGTAGTCGCGCTCTCGGCGGGCAACGGCCACGTCGGCCACGCCGGTGGCGAAGAACACGGCCCGCACCGCATGCCCCTCCAGCGTTCGCTGGTTTCGCAGCGGCACGGCGTCCTGGAAGTAGGCGCGTGGCGTGGGGCCGGCGGGCGCGACCAGACCTCGCCCGCGCCACTCGATCAGCGCCCGGGCCAGGTCCAGGTAGCGCTGCTGGTCGGTCGCCCGGTAGAGTTCCACCAGTGCCATTTCCAACTCGGCATGGCCGCAAAACCCCGGCTTGCCCTGGGGCCCCAGGAAATGACGATGCGCCTGGTCGGCGGCCTTGCGAGCGACGTCGAGAAACTGCGGCTTGCCCGTGGCCGCGTAGTACTCGATGGCTGCCTCGATCATGTGTCCCAACACGTAGCCGTCGTGCGAGCCGTCAAGGAAGGCGGGGTCCCAGGGCGGCTTGCCGGCGTTGGTGACGTAGGCGTGCATGTAGCCGTCGGGACGCTGGGCCGCCGCGACCCGGGCGACAATCTCGTCCATCCGCTTTTCCAACTCCGCGTCGGGAAACAGGGCCAGGGCGTAGGCGACGGTCTCCATCACCTTATAGAGGTTGGCCTCGCCCCAGGTGCCGTTGGGTTCGCCTTCGACTGTTTCCCCGGCCGCTCGCCGCAGGGCACGGATTTCTCCCTCGACGTATTGCCATGAATGGGGAATCGTCCGCTGCTTGATCGTCCGCAGCTTCGGCGCCCAGAAGCCGTCTTCCACGCGGACTTGCTTCAGCGGCACCAGCCGAATTTCGGACCGCAACGCGGTCTCGCTCGCCGCCCGGCCGGGAAGCTCGTCGCCGAAACAGGACGCCGCCAGCGTCCAGGTCAACACCAGATTCACTGAAACCAGACGGATCGTCACGGATGCACCTCCTCCACGGTTCAGAGCTTCACAAAGCGGGCTAACGGTGCCGATCGGTTCAGACTATTCCCGGAATTCACGGATCGTTGGATTCTCGTCAACCGCGTGTTTCATGTTCTCCAGCTCGCACCTTGGCGAGCGAACGGGGCATCGTTGGATTCCCCCGTGTGAAACGTCGATTCCGGTGACTTCTGATCGGGAAAGAACCGCGAGAACGTCGGCCCGTGAGTCTCTCGCTGGGAATCCTATCGCTGGCACCGTTTTCGATGCCCCTTGATCATCACCCGATTCTACCTCCTGAAGCATGTCCACGGCAAGCGCGGACATGCCAGCCGGCACCGCTGTGCGACACGTATCCCCTGATTCTCGCCAAACAGACCCCTTGACGTCAAGAGGTTCAAACACCCTTGTGGCCGAACGGCTCGCGGGGACAAGTGGCTATCGCGCCCGTGTTTCGGCAGCACTCGGCGGCCGCAGGAGACCTGTCGGCCGAGCGGCTTGACGTCGGCCGCGCGGCCGTGTACAACCGCGTGTGGAATGGCTGCGCATGCCGCGATCACGGCGGCTGGCCAAACACCCACCTGCCTGCCAATAACCTCACGATGCGTGACCACTTCCGTCCCACGAAACTCACGGGAGCTACCTCCATGCCGGGCACAACCAATAAGATCCGCGGCTCCCTGATCGCTTGCCTGTTGCTCATAGTGGCCTGTTTCGCCGCGGGCTTTGCGGCCGCGGAGGAAACCGCCACGTCGAAGCCCGGCGATCTCGTTTTCCAGACCGATTTCGACACGGCACAACAGCGGCAGGCGTGGTCGATGGCGGGCTTCGCCCGATGGGAGACGGGCCACCGGGGGAGCACCTCGCTTGTG
This sequence comes from Pirellulales bacterium, assembly GCA_016935315.1. Lineage (GTDB taxonomy): Bacteria > Planctomycetota > Planctomycetia > Pirellulales > Thermoguttaceae > JAFGRD01. The sequence continues at coordinate 12,977 of JAFGRD010000011.1, read as the reverse complement.
GTCGCGGTCCCGGCCGACCAGGCGCAAAGCGGGAACATGATTCGGCTGCCGTTGGACCTGGCGCCCTACCGCGGCTGCCGGCTACTGCTGGAGTGTATGGCCAAGGCGGAAGACGTCAGCCGGCCGGCAGAACCGTGGTTGGGCGTCAAGTTCATGCTGCACTACCAGTCCGAAGCCAACGGTCCTTACTGGCAAAACCCCAACGGCCTGTTCGGCTCGTTCGACTGGCGCCCGCTGCGGTTTGCGGCGCACATTGCCCCCGACGCCACGGGCGGCCAGCTCCACCTCGGCCTGCAAGACAGCGCCGGCAAGGTCTGGTTCGACGCCGTGAAGGTCACCGTGTTGAAGGGGCCGCTGCCGAAGCGTCCCGCGCCGCCGGCCAATCCCGGGCCGGTCTTCAAGGGACATGATCTGCCGCGGCTCCGCGGCGTGATGTCGCCTAACACGTTTCACGACGAGGACCTTCGAGTGCTCGGCGTGGAGTGGAACGCCAACGTCATCCGCTGGCAGTTCACGCGCAACTGGGGCCGCGCCGGCACCGACCGCGACTTGGCGGAGTACGACCGCTGGTTCCAGAACGAGCTGGAGGATCTGGACAAAGTGCTCGAAGCCGGTCGCCGTTACGGGCTGAAGGTGGTCGTCGACATGCACTCGCCGCCGGGCGGACGCTACGAGAACATGGATCTGGCCATCTTCCACGAGCCGGTCTATCAGGACCACTACGTGGCGTTGTGGGAGAACGTCGCTCGGCGCTACCGGGGTCGGCCGGCCGTCTGGGGCTACGACCTGGTGAACGAGCCGGTGCAGAACCTGCCTTCTCCGCCCGGCGTGGCAGACTACCTGGGGGCCCAGGTGCGTGCCGCGAAGGCGATCCGCGCGATCGACGCGGACGTGCCCATCTTCATCGAGGCCGCCCAGTGGGACTCGGCGGCCGGTTTTCGGGAACTGGAGCCGGTCGACGTCACCAACGTGATCTACCAGGTGCACGTGTACGTGCCCGGGGAGTTCACGCACCAAGGCGTCTACAACAAGGTGACCGGCGTGGCCTATCCCGGCAAGATTGGCGACGTTGCCTGGGACAAAGAGCAACTGCGACGCGTGCTGGCCCCGGTGCGGGAGTTTCAGCTTGCGTACAACGTGCACATCTACGCGGGAGAGTTCAGCGCCATTCGCTGGGCGCCCGGAGCGGCGGCCTACCTGCGCGACGCAATCGCGCTGTTCGAGGAGTACGGCTGGGATTGGACGTACCACGCGTACCGAGAGTGGGACGGCTGGAGCGTCGAGCATGGCAGCGACCCGCAGGACCATCAACCCGCCAGCGAGCCCACCGACCGCAAGAAGCTTCTGCTGAGCTGGTTCGCCCGCAATAAGAAGCCCGGCTACGCCGCTTCGCCATAGACTACCGCTGTTTCTGCTTCTGGTGGTCGGCGCGGATGTCCCTCGGCGGGCTGTGTCCTCGCGAGCCCGACTCCGTTTCGTCCGGCAGCACCAGCTTGTTATTGGCAAACGGTCGGGTGGCATGTTTACGCTTGCCGTGGATGTGCTTCGGGAGGTAGAATCGGGGCACGGCCGAAGGGCATCGAAAGCAGTGCCAACGATAGAATGTCCAGCGAGAGTCTTACCGCCTGGAGTCTTCGTGCTTCCGGCGAGTCCGGTCGCCGTGGGAGTTGTCGGATTGGGAAACGGACGACGGGCCGATAGGAATGAGGAGGTTCCCATGACCGTGATGCACAGTCTCCATCGCGAGCCCGGCCGCGTCAGCATCGACGAGGCCACGTGCAAACAATGTGGCCAGTGCGCCGAAATCTGCCCGGCCGACGTGCTGCGGCTCGACGGCGGGCGCGTGCGGGTCGATCAGCGCAGCCCGTTCGGCTGCATCGCCTGCGGGCATTGCATGATGGTTTGTCCCGAGGGGAGTATCACGGTGACCGGGCGGGGGATCTCGCCGGACGACCTGCGGCCGTTGCCTCCGCCGGAGTCGCGGGCGACGGCCGACCAGCTCGCCGCGCTGATGCTGGCGCGGCGGAGCGTGCGGCGTTTTCAAGATCGGGACGTGGCGCCGGAAGTGCTCGGTCGCGTGGTCGAAATGGCCGCTTCGGGCCCGATGGGCATTCCGCCTTGGGACGTGGGCTGCGTGGTCATCCGGGGGCGCGACCAGGTGCAGCAGCTCGCCGCCGAGGTCATCCGGGGCTACGAGCAGTTTCTGAAGGTCTTCCGGCCGTGGCTGTTGACGCTGCTGCGTCCGTTCGTGCGGCGGGCCACCTACGAGCAGTTTCGCCACTTCATCCGCCCGCTGGCGCAGACGTACGTCGAGAGTCGCCGCCGGGGCCGCGACGTCCTGTTTTACGACGCGCCGGCCGTCCTGCTGTTTCACCATTCGCCGTACGCGGAGGCCACCGACGCGGCGATTGCCTGTACGTGTGCCATGCTGGCGGCCGAGTCACTCGGCCTGGGCAACACGATCATCGGCGGGGCGCCGCCGATCCTGCAGCGCAACAAGGCCCTCTGCCGCCGGCTGGGCGTTCCGGAGGGCAACACGCCTTCGATCGCGTTGATTGCGGGCTATCCGGCCACGCACTTCCGACGATCGGTGCGGCGAGGGTTTTCGCACCTGAACACGGTCGATTGAAGGCACGGCCGCGAGTTCGCCTCTGCCTACGGCTCGCCGTCCAGTTGATGGCCGCTTTGCCTTTCGCAAGCCCTCAGCCGGCGGTCAATCTCCGCCCGCCACAACGATCGCCTCGCCGCTGCCGATCAGCCGGATGTTCGGACGCGGCGGACGCGACATGCCGTTGCCGAGGAAGAAGCCGGGATGGGGCGGCTTGTTGTAGACCACGTTCTGCCAGGCGACCGCCAGGCGGTATTGCGGATCGTGCAACAGCGTCGGCAGCCGGTGCTCGGTGGGGATGGTGGTCGTGTAGAGTCGCAGCGACCGCCCGTCGGGCGCGGTCATCAGCAGCTCCTCGCGCCAGTCGCCGATCAGGTCGGCGGCCAGGTTGGGACCGCGCGGCCCGCCCCGGCTGCCGGTGGCGAAGAGGATCTCCTGGGTGCCGGTCCGCCAGTTCCACTTGGAGACGCTCGAGCGGTCGACCAGCTCGCGCAACAGATCGCCGTCCCACCAGAGGGCGAAGCCGGTGGAGCGGGGTTTGGGGCCGATTTCGCGGCCGCGGGCGTCGCGCAGCCCGCCGGGCCCGCCCCATGCCTCGCATCCCCGGTGGCGCGGGTCGATATCGGCCGCCAGACCGCCGCCGACGTCGACGCCCGGGCTGTGGTTCCAGAGGATGTCGCCGGTGCGGGCGTCGCGCATCGCCGCGCCGGGGGTGCCGAAGCGCACGGTGTTGTCTTCGTTTTCGTGGACGGTGAAGACCTCCAGACCGGGGCGGTCGGGGTCCAGGTCGCCAAAGTGCATCGCGTCGCCGTGGCGCAGCCCGGTGGAGTATAGCCCCTGGCCGTTGTCGTCGACGACCATCGAGTGGTAGACGATCTCGTCCTTGTCGTCGGCGTCGACGTCGCCGACCGAGAGCGAATGGCCGCCCATGCCCGAATAGGGCGAGGCGCCCTCGAACGGTGGATAGCTGACGCCCGAATCGAAGACCCAGCGGCTGCTGAGGCGGCCGTCGCGCCAGTCCCAGGCGGCCAGGACGATCCGCCCATAGACACCGCGGCACATCACCACGCTGGGGCGAACGCCGTCGAGATAGGCCACGCAGGCCAGGAACCGGTCGCAGCGGTTGCCGTAGTCGTCGTTGCCCCCGTTGCCGCCGATGCCGCCCCAGCCGTCGATCGGGCGGCGATCCGGGATGTAGTCGACCGTTTGCAGCGCGGCGCCGGTCCGGCCGTCGAAGATGGTAAAGAACTCGGGGCCGTCGAGGATCCGCCCGTGGGTCCGGGCCCCTTCGTTCTGGATGCGCCAATCCTTGTTCGCGTCGCCGATGGTCTGCCCTTGCCCGTCGGTGGTGCCGTCGGCCGTCTTGCAGGCCATCTCGGCCCGGCCGTCGCCGTCGAGGTCGTAGACCATCGGCTGGGTGTAGTGCTCGCCGTCGCGGATGTTCACGCCGAGGTCGATCCGCCAGAGGTGCGTCCCGTCGAGCTTATAGGCGTCGAAGACGGGCGTGCCGGTGATGCCGGGATGGGCGTTGTCGCGGGCGCGCGACACCTGGTGCAGCACGATCTCGTACTCGCCGTCGCCGTCCAGATCGGCAACCGAGGCGTCGCCGGGGCGATAGCCTGGGATGGGCTGAATGGGGATCTCCAGGAACTGCTCGTCCCAGGCCCGAACCGGCTTCGAGGCGGCCAGCTCTTCTGCATCGAGCACCGGGCGGACGAAATACTGAAGCAGCTTGCCGGCCGGTGCGTCGCGATCGACGTAGTTGGTGGCGCCGGCCAGGGGCGACGGGTTGACCTTCGCCGGCGCGCCGCCGTCGGCGATGCGATAGAGATTGAAGGCGATCGCGTCGGGGTCGGTTCCGAACAGTCGCCAGCCGACGTAAACGCGGCTGTCGCTCTGCCGGACGGCGACGATCCCACGCGTAAGGTTTTCCATTTGCCGCTGGGCGGCGGCGGGCGCGACCCATGCCAGCAGCCCGGCGACGCAAAGGGCCGCAGGGATCGGACAACGCCGGGTATCCACTTTCCGCCTCCGCTTGGGACTCGTAGAAAAACAAGTTAGCCGGCGTCGGCTACGTCAAAGCAGTACAGGTGCGTGTCGTACCGGAGGTAGAGTCGCCGGCCGACGACGACCGGATGGGCCCAACTCTTGTCACGGCCTTCGACGGAAACCTCCCCGTGCAGTTGCAGGCCGTCGGGCGAACAGGTGGCCAGGCCGGCCCGGCCGCGGTTCTCGCTGAACAGGTACAGCATGCCGTCGGCAAAACAGAGCGAGCCCTTGCCCACCGCCCGCTCGTTCCACTGCTTCTGGCCGGTCTTCAACTCGAGGCAGCTCCAGCCGCTGCTGTGGTTTCCGTAGATGTAGCCTTCGTGGATCACGTAGCCGCCATGGTGGCAGACCATGTCCATGGTGGTCCAGGCCACGTCGGCGGCGACCTTGCCGTCGTCCATTTTCAGCTTCAGGCAGATGCCGCCGCGGCCGTAGCCGTTGGCCCAGAAGATGTAGCCGTCGGCGTAGGCCGGCGTGGGGCAGTTGGCCGTGTTACGCGCCGAGAAGTCGTTGGACCAAAGCAGACTGCCGTCGTTGGCGTCGACGGCGACGATCCCCCGGTTGGTTCCGGTGACGATCATCGGCTGGCCCTCGTACTCGACGGCGATACACGAGCCGTATTCCGGCCCGGCGTCGAAGCCGCTGCTCTTCCAAAGGGTCTCGCCGGTATGCTTGTCCAGGGCGACGATGCAGTTCTTGCCGCCGGGCTTGAAGATTGCCATGTTGCCGTCGATCAGCACCGACTCGGCATAGCCCCAGCCGCCCGGCGACCCGCCGTACTCCTTCGCCGTGTGCGACCACTTCTTCCGGCCGGTGTCGGCGTCGTAGCAGCCGATCAGCCCGTGGCCGCCCAAGAGGTAGAGGTTCCCCTCGTCGATGACCGGCGTGGCGCGGGAGCCGTCGGGTCCGCCGCGGCCTTCGCTGTGGTCGGCCTGCCAGAGCGACTGGCCATGAAGATCAAACGCGAAGATCGTCAACTTGCCGTCCAGGTCGCCGGAGATGTAGACCTTGCCGCCGACAACGGCAACGCTGGAGAAGCCGGTGCCGATCCCGTCGGCTTGCCAGAGGAGTTTCGGCCCCTCGGCCGGCCACTGCTTCAGCAGCCCCGTGTCGAGCGACTTCGCGTCGCGGTTGGGTCCCAGCCAGCCGGGCCAATCGGCCTCGGTCGCCATGGCCGGTGAAGCCACAATGGTCAGTACACAAAGCCAGAAAACGATGCGCGCCATGTCCCGTTCCTTTCAATCTCACATTTGGTGGGGCGGCGGGGTGCCGAACTGCCGGTGGAAGCGCAACCACGCCGGAGGTCGTTTGCCCGAGAACCCCATGCTACACGAGCCGCTTGAGCGCTGCAAGCAGCGAATCGGGGCACCCCTATTGATGTTTGCATTGTGAATGATCCAGGCCGACCAACGGGAGGCCGCACGAGTCGGGCTTGCGTTGGTCGCCCTCGCGCATTGAGTGTGCAAGCGTCAATAAGGCCCTTTGGCCCACGCTTCCATTCCCGCCTTGATCGTGTCGGCGATTTGCCGGCCGGCCTCGCTGCGATTGGCGGGAGGCGTGTCCCCCGTGGCGTCTTCCGGGCCGGCCAGCGCCGCCAACAGGTGCTCGCCGTTGCCACCGGCCGACCAGCCTGTAAACAAAATGCCCAACATTTTCTCGGTGGCATCGCGACGGGCCGCCTTGATCAGGGCCACGGCCGCCGCGGGGTTCTTCCACGTAGACGGCAGGACGCGAAAACCTTTCTGTTGAAAGAACTGGACGGAAGGGTAGTCTTCCCGCAGATTGTAGTGCCAGTCGCAAAGGATCACGTCCTTGGGAATCAGGTCCACGGCGCCGTGCGAGCCGGTCCGGCTGGCCTCCCAATTCCCGTAGGAGAACTCGCCGGCGTCCAGCAGCCGGTCTCCCCACATCAACATCTCCACGCCCTTGCGCCGGACCAAGTGCTCGTGCAACCGGTTGACCACTCCGGCAAACAGCCGGGCGACGTCCTTTCCCTTGCAGCGCGGGCAATGTTCGTCGCCAATCAGAAAGACTTCGTCCATGCCCACGTGCATCGCGTCGGCGTCGAAGGCGTCGATCAACTCGTCGAGCAGGTCGAACACGACCTTGTCCACTTCCTCGTTGGACGGGCACCACTCGCGGCAATAGATGCCCTGATTGTCCGGCGGCACGTGCGGCGTTTCGTCGAATTGGGGATACGTCTTCAGCAGCGCCGAGGTGTTCTTGCTCCAGGACTGATGCCCCAGGCAATTGAACAGCGGAATCAGGCGGATGCCGTGCCGGCGGCAGAACGCGGTCAGTTCGCGAGCCTGTTCCCGCCGCAGCCCCCGGCACGCAAGCTCCGGATGCGACCCATAGCGGAAGCCGTAGTTCACCTCCAGAATCAACGCGTTGAGCCCCATGGGCGCCAGCACCTCGGCGATCAACCTCTTGGTGACCTCCAACCTCTCCGGCCGCGGCCCGATCAGATGCAGTGCGCGCCAGGAGGGGTTCTTGGCCTGCCACTGCGCAAGCCAGTCGCGCGGGGCCGGGGCGGGCTCGGCCCCACCTGCGGTCCGGGGGACAAACATGGATGCGAACAGCAGAACGATCGGCAACGCTTGTCGGCACGTGGGGATGCGCATGTTGACCTCCGGTGAAAACGATCGAAAACGCCCGTGGCGCAGCCCTACCGACCGCGCCCTACTTCAGCCAAATGGTAGCTGGAGTCGCAAGACCTCAGCCTGGGACTCGTCCACTGCGATCACACCTCCTCCGGAATCACAAACGGCTCGCGATAGTGTCCGCGAACCAACGCGTTCGCCCGACGCACGAGCTCGGACTCGCCGACGAACCGTTCCGTTTGGGCGTCCATCTCGAGCCAGGGCCCGACAACCACCTCGGTCTTCGAGAAGTCTACGCCGTTGGCGGCCAGGTGCTCTCGGCACCGGCCGAAGCTGTCTACGGCCTCGCTGCCGCGGTCCTGCAGGGCGTCGCGGACTTCGTCGGCCGAGTGCGAGGTGCCGAGCCGGTAGGAGATGTTGGCCATGTGGACCAGGGCCGTGGAAAGGTGCCCTTCGAGCACGTCGGCCCGCAGATCGTCGACGTTGCGGCTGCGCACGGCCGAGACGAAGTTGAACAGGTGCCCCTGGTGCGCGCTGTAGGGGCCGGTATCGCCCTGCGGGCCCGTGGGGCCGGGCAAACGGGATTCACCCTTCTCGCACCGGATCTTCGCGCCGATGGTCTTCGGCCCTTTCTCCGAAGGCAGGTTCCGCAGCTCGAAGATGACCATGGGGCCCGGCTCGTATTGGAACAGGGCGAGCTGAGTGTTCGGGGTCTCGCCGTTGTCGTCGAACAGGAAACGTCCGCCGAGGCTCATCACGCGCTTCGGCAGCGTGCGCTGTCCCAGCCGCAGCCGCAGCGCGTCGAGGGGATAGACCCCGTTGTTGCCGATCTCGCCGGTGCCGGTGGGCCACACCCAGTGCCAATCGTAGTGCAGCCGCTTACGCATCAGGGGCTCCAGCGGCGCCGGCCCGGTCCAGAGGTTGTAGTCGAGCGATTCGGGAACCGGCTGCGGCTTGGTGACCTTGCCGATGCTCTGGCGCATTCGGTTCAGCGACGTGTGGGCGACGAGAATCCTGCCGAGATCGGGCATCTCCAGTCGCATCTCGCCGGTATGGTGCCCGTGCTGCTGATTGCCGAATTGCACGATGCGGCCGTACTTCCGCGCGGCCTCGACCATTTTGCGGCCTTCCCAGAGGTTGTGGCAGAGCGGCTTTTCGACGTACACGTCCTTGCCCGCCTGGCAGGCCCAGACCGTCACCAGCGCGTGCCAGTGGTCGGGCGTGGCGGTGGTCACGGCGTCGATATTCTTGTCGTCGAGCAGCTTGCGGACGTCGCGGTGGCCCTCGACGCTCTGGCCGAGGTCCTTGGCCTGCTTCAGGCCACGATCCAGCACCGTCCGGTCCGCGTCGCACAGCGCCACCACCCGCACGCCGGGCAACTCGCGCAACAACCGGATATGCAGGCCCCCCTGGCCGCCAAAGCCAACCGTGGCCACGCGAAGATCATCGTTGGCCCCCAAGACCCGCGCATGGGGCGCCAGCGCCAGCGCGGCGCCGCCGATGCAGCCGCGTTTCAGAAACGTGCGACGTGTCGTTTTCTGCATGGCAGTCCTCCGCTGGCTTGCACCTGTCACGTGGTCTCGTGGGCCCCATCATTGTGGATTGTCCGCACGTCGGTCGCAAGGCAAGCCAGGGCGGCCCGTTGCCGGGGGACACGGCTCTTCCTTGGGCGCGGGCCGCCTGGATGACCTTGGCAAGCCAACGGGGCCCCGTTAGGATTGTCTGCTGGAGGTTCGGCGGTTTCCGCGTTGCTGGGGGGGTCGTTATGCTCACATGTGGTGGGTGTCGCACGTGGGCCACCGAATGGTCCAAGCCAGCGCATGATGTGTCCATTCGTCAGAAGGCTTTGCCAGAAAATCATTTGCGCCCGTAGCTCAATTGGATAGAGCATCGGTCTTCGGAGCGAACGGACGCATCTTGCGAAAGCCCTTGAAAACGCCTGTAAAACGCGGTTTTCCAAGCAGTTACGACAAGTCAGCAAGGCTGCTGAAATCCCCGTGAATCCCCGCGAATCGCCGTCTGCAGGTGTGGGCTACACCTGCAGTCTCGACTACACCTTCAGGAATATCGTTTTGCCACTGTAACCGCTCTCTGATACTCCCCCATCCTCGGCTGCTGACTGATTTCGGCGCGGGGAGCCAATCCATATGACGCCCTTCCGGCTCCCGTTCGGAGACATTCCAGAAGCGTTCCCTTTCGCTCATGGCGTGGAAATCAGATTACTCTTGCATGTCTTTGCATGGACTGCATGCTGACGACAAAGTTCCAGAAACGGTTTGACAACTACTTCGTCGGCGACCATCTTCGGCAGGCGCCAGGAACCACCTCGGAAGACGAGTGATCGTTCCGGCGCAAGATACTCATACAGCCGCTTCATCTTCTCCATGACCGTCGGAAGCCCTCCCTGCCGAGGCCGCGTGATCTTGGCGACCGAATAGACGACGTGTCCGGCGCCCACTTCTTGACAGAACCGGATGAGCCTGCCCAAGTCGGCCGTGGGTTGAACGTCCGGCAAGTCGAAATCGCTCATCTTCTTTCCGCCCGGCAAAGGATCGCGCGGAAACAGCGGGTCAATTCGGACAAGAACGGGGATGTGCTCCTTTCGCAAGAAGCGAATTGCTCTCATACGACTCTCGACGCTCGGAGCGCCCGGATCGAGCACTTTTCGAGACTTCTCGTCGCAAAATGCCAGCGAGCATTCGACTCGCAACGGCGGATAGCTATTCTCCTCGAACCACTCGGCGCGGGGATGATTGGGCAGAAGCTCACTCAATCGATGCAATGCGCGGACATATCGTTCATCCGTCAGCGCGCTCGGATTCTTGGTGAGCACGATAATCGTCGTAAAACGGTGTCGTCGTTGTGCCAGTGTCTCCAGTGCGTAAAGCGTGTGCCGATGTTCCTGCTCCAGTGGTTGCAGCGGATCCGTGCTGTTGGAGATATGGGCGGGTGCGGAAGGCACATCATAAGCATCCAGAGCGTCCAAGTCCTTGGCAAGATCCGCGCGGAATGTGTTCTTGCAGCCTGCCCGGCTGGCGACATACCCCGCAGCATAGCAGTATTCACACCCGTGTTCGCAACCGGTGTAGACATTGATGCAATATCGATGGCCGGATGGGAAAGTGCGTTGGTCCGCAAACGGACAATACCACTTGATCACGCGGGGTCGCGTGACCTCCAAGATGTCCTTTGCAGAACGATGCGGCAAGAAGTAAAACGCCAGCGCGGCACGCTCGCGATCGGGCAGCCTATCGAACACAGGTCGGTATTTCCGATGGACGCGCGAGGCCAACGAAAGCCCCCGCTGGACGTCAATCTCCGATTCAAACAAACCCATCTTCCTTCAACTCCTCTTGTCAACCAGCGTCAAGAATGCTCCCCGCACTCGCTGCCGATCGCTCATGTCCGTCACACATAGGCTGGATAAGCCGAATTCATCGATGTGCCTGCGCAAGTGGCGCGCCGTCACATCCACGTCCTCAACGACGATCCGATCAGCGCGCTCCATCAACTGACCGATCAAGGATCGGCCGCTGGGCAGGACGAGCACTCCATCGTCAAACCGCCGAATCGCCACATGCGCCGCCCCGATTGTCCCATCCACTTTGGCGCCCGTCGCCAGGTGCATCGCCTTGAAGTAATCGGACAACGAGAACTGATAGAACATCGAGCCCCGCCTCAGCCTTGTCTTCTTGGTGGTGTGTTGAATTCTGTCATGCTTAGCGGATTCAATCAGCTTCGAGGGGTCGAGGACGTCTTCGTCGAGGACAATATCCTCCCGATCGCGACGAACCAACATCATCATTTCGTGTCGTGACAGAGTTTCGATATGGAAGTGACTGAAGACATCGAGCACACGGAGCATCAAGACGATGTCAAAGTGGGCAGCCTGGTCGGTGGAAGAATCCTCCACCCAATCGAACAGACTATCCTGTCGAAACACCAGCCTATCAAATATCAACGGGTTTCGATAGAATACCTGAGCAAGCGACTTGTTTGGTCGAACAACATCGACCAAGGTGAGATCAAATGATTTCCGATGACGATTGAACGCCTTCCTGCACAACTCAACGGTCAGTCGTGCTGAACCACACGCCATATCAACCAACCGGATCTGGTCCGCCCTGTAATCACCGAGCACCTTATCGAGAACGCAGTCGAACAGCGTCCCGCTCCGTTTCTCGACCCAGGGATCATTCTTGACCGTAAAGGCCCTGAACAATCGCCTAATGAGCACGTAATTGGGTGAGTTGTGAGGAGGTTCGACCGGCGGATAGACGAACAACTGGATATTACCGCTGTTGTCAAGCGAAATCCTTCGATAATGACAATACAATCCGCCTGTCGCTGCGTTGTCGTCGAACGGACATATCAGCGGCAAGTATTTCGGGTTGTGCTGGGTATTGGGCAGCGCAAGCCTGCTCAACATATATGCTGGATTTCTGACGTTGACTATTCCCGCGGCCAGCGGCCCACCCCTATCTGAGACGTGAAATGTCTCGAACCCGACGACCTTCCTCAACACGTGCAGCCCGATCTCCCCGCCAACAAACCTCTTCACGGAGGTGCTCAGGAGCGCGAAATAGCCATGTACGAATCCATCTCGGTGGGCAACAGAATACGCATCCTCGATCAGGCCGATCCAGGCGCCATGCAGTTGTTCGAGTTCTCGCGACAACGAATCGCAACCTTCCCAATAGTCCCTCCACCTCAGAGTCTCCACGTTGACGATGCACCCGTCCGAGATGTTGACTGAGGCAATGAGTTCTGCTCGGTTCAATGTCCGCCGCACTAGCCGCTGATTTCGTCTTTGGAGCTTATTCATCAGCCACGAACCTGCACGTAGACTCCGGCGCCACTACCGCGAGAAATATGTACACATGTATACAGCAGCAAATGCGATGGGCGGTTTCAAGTTCAGTTCTTGGCCATCCCTCTTAGGCCAGCGTCCTTGAGGAACGATGCGCTACCCAGCAAGATTCCAGCCAGAACCGTAAAACGTCTACCCACACGGACTTCCGCCACTGCGAATTTGCGGTATAATCCTCTCCTTGGGTCTGACTCCAGGTGTGGGGGTGTGGTAACGGGTGTTGTATTCGGTCCAACCGAAGGGACGCTCTGTTCGCAACTTCTTTCTCAGCAACGACTTGCGCCCGTAGCTCAATTGGATAGAGCATCGGTCTTCGGAGCGAACGGGCGGTGCTTGCGAAAGTCCTCGAAAACACGTGCAAGACGCGGTTTTCCAAGCACTTACGGCAGGTCAGCAGGGCTGCTGAAATCCCCCTGAATCCCCACGAATTGCCGTCTGCAGGTGTGGGCTACACCTGCAGTTTCGACCACACCTGCAGGTGTTGACGGGGCCTGCAAGGTGTAGTCAACACCAACAAGTTCGGCGCAGACGTGGTCAACACGGCTGCTGACCTGTGAACCGCACTGCTCCCCGCTCGTGTTGTCGCGGCGAACCCATCGGCAGAATACCTGATGTCGTGTCATGCCCACCCTTGCGGACGCATGACCGCAGCAGTTGCACGGGTTTGGCCTCCCCCATTAGACACCCACGGTGACGAGGCGTTGATCATAGTGACGTACGTGTGCGACTCGGGTAACGGGTAGGTCGCGTCGCCGCCGTGTCCAGAAGGATCGCGTAAGGATCGCTACGACTGTGGGGCGGAAGTGTTCCTCAGCCGTTTGAAATCGAAGGTCGATAATGCGTTCGT
>JAFGRD010000122.1 GCA_016935315.1 Pirellulales bacterium | reverse complement strand
CAAACGCGACAAGGAACTGCAAACCCAATACACCACAAGACTTGCTGCATGAATCGCGATTTCCACAAATCACGCAAGGCTATTTAGACCGGAAACCGCTTGATGCGGGACTCGACGAACCCTGTAGCGCCGCGATTCTGTTCGGGAAAACGTGATCCTATTCGGGAAAGAAGAGATATGGACACCGCACTGGCAACCACCGAGTGGCAGACGTTCACTCAGCAGTACTGGAACGTCAAGCGGACGCCGCTGGAATATACCCCGCGGGGATCGAACGGTCCCTCGCTGCGGGTTGTCTGCTATCGCGACCGCAAGGGCCGGGTGACGCTGCCGCCCTATCAGCCGCATCTGCCGCTTCAATTCAGCCCGACGCCCACCGAGGCGTCCTATCGCATCCAGCGGCAGTGGCTTCAGACCGCCCGGCTGCTGGTCGACGACATGATCGCGCACGGGACCCGAGGTTACCTGACGTTTTCGCCGGCTGTGACCGACCCGCGGCCGTGGATCTGGTCGTGCTTCCACGTCTCACCGTGGTTCACCAACTACATCGACTTCCCGTTCCAGATGGATCAGGCCGATCGCGTCGTGCGGCAACAGGCCAACAAGGCCCTTCGCGCGGGATACGTGTGCACGCGGAGCGGCAGCCTGGAAGACGCCCTCGCTTGCCTGGCGGGCTCGGAGAAGCGAAACGAGTTCTCGTACGGAATTACACTGGAGGGACTGCGGTTGGCCGCCCGGTTGCTCGGGCCGGATGCCCTGCGGGTCTACACCTGCCATGCACGAGACGGGGAGCCGGCCACGGCCCGCGTCGTGCTCCACCGGCCGGACGGCCGGGCGTGCGACTGGATGGCCGGCACGGCCGACGGGCATCTCCGCGACGGTGCCACGCAGTTGCTGATCTCCTACATGCTCGACGATCTGCAGCGGGCGGGGGCCGCCGGCTACAACTCCTGCGGCGCGTCGCAAGAGACGGTCGCCCAGGCCAAGACGATGTGGGGCGGACGGCTGATGACCCAATACTGTGTCCAGGGATACGGATTACGGTCGGCGAGACACTTCCTCGGCGACGTGCTGCGGTACATGAGGCGGCGCAAGTCGGTGCGAAGACGCCGTGCGGCCGACGGCCAGACGACCACCCCGCAAAACGGCCGTTGCACGACTAACGCACAAGACAAGCCGCAGATCGCCCGGGAAGCCGCCGCGGCGACGATCGCTTCCCAAACAGTCCAGGCCGCGCCGTAGAGGCCAATTCGCGAGAGTCGTTTCCATGAAAATCACCGTCGTTGACGCCGACCGACTTGGCAGCGAGCAGGTCGCGCTCTGGTCCGAGATACAGCGGGCCAATCCGTCGCTGGCCAGCCCCTACTTCCGGCCGGAGTACGTTCGGGCCGTGGCTTCGGTCCGCAAGGGCGTAGCGGTGGGAATCCTGGAGGAGGCGGGCCGCACCGTCGGGTTCTTTCCATTCCAGCACGGCCGGTGGAAGATCGGCCGGCCGGTCGGCACGCCGCTTTGCGATTTTCAAGGCGTCGTTACCCCGCCCGGAACGCCGTTCGACGCCGAAGAGCTGATCCGGGGCTGCGGCCTGGCCACGTGGCGTTTCGATCAGCTCCTGGCCGACCAACAGCCGTTCGGCCGTTTCCATCGGACGGCGGCTCCCGCGGCGTTTCTGGATCTCTCCCGCGGTTTCGAGGCGTACTACGAGGATCTCCGCCAACGCAGCTCCCGCGAGGTCTCTCGCATCCGCTACCGGCGACGCGCGGCCGAGCGCCGCGTCGGCGCGGTGCGATTCGACTTCCATACGGCGGATTCCTGCGTCTTCGAGAAGCTCCTTCAATGGAAAGCGGCCCAATACGTCCGTACCGGGCACACGAATATCCTGCAGTTCGCCTGGGTGGCGGAGCTGCTGCGGCGGATCCGTCGGCACCAGGACGAGGCGTTCGCCGGCGTGCTCTCAGCGCTTTATCTGGGCGACCGCCTGGCCGCGGTCCATCTGGGCATGCGCTCGTACAAAGTGCTGCACCGCTGGTTCCCGGCCTATGACCCCGAGCTGAGACAGCACTCGCCGGGCCGAATCCTCCTGATCGAGCTGGCCCGAGCCGCCGCCGCGCGCGGCATACGACGGATCGACGACAGCAAGGGCCTCGAGCAAGACAAGACGAGCGTCATGTCCGGGTCGGTCGCCGTGGCCGATGGTTCCGTGACGTGTGGCCGGCTGCGGCGGGCGCTGGAGCACGCGAGGCAAGGCACACAACGCGTGGCCGAAGTGCCTTTGCTGGGCGGGCCGGCACGGCGGGCCGCGCGCCTCAGCCGGCCGTTGCGACGATGGTTGGCCTTTCGATGAAGAAGATCGCGTGGGGTGCGCTGCTCACCCCGCCGCATCCGATCCCCGAGAACACAGCAGCAAGAGAACTCAGCGGAGAGGTTAACGGCATGTCGAAACCAACAGCAGAGCACTCGATCGTCGTGTTGCCGGCAGTCACCGTCTTCATGCCCGTCTACAACGCGATGCCGTACCTGCCCGAAGCGGTCGAGTCGATTCGCCGCCAAACCCTGCGGGACTGGAGTTTTCTGATCGTCGACGACGGATCGACCGACGGTTCGGCCGAGTATATCGAGCAGCTCGACGATCCGCGGATTCGGATCCTGCGTCAACCGCACCAAGGTCCGGCGGTCGCCGCGAACCGGGCCCTGGCGCTATGCGAAACCGAGTTCTTCGCCCGCATGGACGCCGACGACGTTTCGCACCCGACGCGTCTCGAGCAGCAACTGGCGTTTCTCTGCCGGCATCCGGAAACCGGATTGCTGGGAACGCAGATCGAGCCGCTGGGGACCCTCCGCACCGGCCGGCCGTCGCGGCTGGCCACCGACCATCGCACGATTCTCGCCGATCTGATGCGCGGCCGCCACGCCATGTGCAATCCCACGATCATGTGCCGCACGTCGCTGCTGCGAGAGGTGGGCGGCTACCACGCCGACGGCGTATTGGAAGACTGGGCCATGTTTCTGAGCATGGGGCAGCGTGCGGAACTGGCCAATCTCGACCGCGTTCTGCTCTCCTATCGCATCCACGCCGAAAGCACGAATAACCGGCATATGGCCGAGCTTCGCACGCGGATCGCCTTCGTGTGCGATCGGGCCCGGCGGCAGCAGGCCCGACTCACCCAGATCGGCTACGACGAGTTCCTTGCGCTGCGGAGGGTGGGGCCCTTTTGGCGTCGCACCGCCCAGGGGATGGAAGGTCACGCCATGGCACAGTATCGCATCGCCCAGGTCGACATCCTGGGCCCGCGGCGTCTGCGAGGATACGCCCGGCTGGCTTGGGCGGCCGCCTGCTCGCCGCCGCTGACGCTGCAACGGATCGCGCGGACGGCACGAAGACGGCTCCTGCGGCGAAGCGGCGCCGGGCCTGACGCCGCATGGCCCACGAAGGACGACCAGGCGGCCGGCAACGTCGCGGAACCGGCGTGGCCGCCCAAGCACGACCTGTTCGGCGTGCGGGTCAGCGCCACCGACTATGAGGAGGCGACCGGGGTGATCCTCGACGCCGCCAGGCGGCGCCGGTCCGGCGTCGTTTCGCTGCACGCAGTGCACGCGTTGATGACCGCCGCCGGCGATCCCGCATTGCGCGACGCCGTCAACACGTTCGACATGGTGGGGCCCGACGGCCAGCCGGTCCGCTGGGCGCTGCGCCTCGTGCACGGCGTTCGGCTGCGCGAACGGGTGTACGGTCCGGAACTGATGCTGCGGCTGTGCGAGCGCGCGGCCGCCGAGCGTGTGCCGATCTACTTGTACGGAGCCTTGCCTGAGACCATCCGGGCGTTGCATGCCAACCTGGTCACCCGCTATCCGCGGTTGGTTGTCGCCGGGGCGGAATCGCCCCCGTTTCGGCCGCTCTCCGACGCAGAACTCGAGCAGACCATCCGTCGTATCGAGTCCAGCGGCGCGGGCATCGTCTTCCTCGGCCTGGGGGCGCCCAAACAAGACTGGTTCGCCTATCGGCACCGCCAGCGGATCCGGGCGGTACAGGTGTGCGTGGGAGCGGCGTTCGATTTTCACGCGGGCAACAAGAGGACGGCCCCGCAGTGGATGCAGCGCCGCGGGCTGGAGTGGCTTTTCCGATTGTGCTGCGAGCCGCGGCGTCTTTGGCGACGATACCTGATGACCAACAGCCTGTTTCTGGGAAAGCTGACGGTGGCCTTGCTGCGTCGGCGGCGGCACGCGCCGCACGCCCCGCCGCCGGCGTCCCACGGGGCCAGACCCGTTTCCGCTGCTCTGGCGGCGGCTTCCGTTTCGCACCAGCGGATTTCCGTTTCTGCCGAAGGCGCTTCTGCCGGCCGCGTCTCCGCTAACGGCGTCCCTGCCGAGAGCGTCTCTGCCTGTTCCTACTCCGACCGGAGGCACTCGTGATGTCCGATTTCTACGTGGATACGCTCAACCGCCTGCTTCGCAAGGACCTCTTGCGCCGCGACATGAAGGTGCTGGTCGTCTGCGCCGGCCGGTACGATCAGGAGGTCCTGCAGCAATGCGGGTTCACCAACGTGACCATGTCGAACCTGGATACGCGCGTGCGCGGTGACGAGTTTGCACCCTACGGCTGGAGTTTCCAGGATGCCGAGGAGCTGGATTTCGACGACGGGCAGTTCGACGTGGCGATTGCCCATTCCGGCCTGCACCACTGTCGATCGCCGCACCGCGCACTGCTGGAGATGTATCGCGTCGCCAGGCAGGGGGCGATCGTTTTCGAGCCGAGCGACAACGTCGTGACTCGATTCGGCGTCCGCCTGGGGCTGGGGCAGGAGTACGAACTGGCGGCCGTCGCCGGAAACGACTGTCGTTTCGGCGGCCAGAAAAACACGCCGATCCCCAACTACGTGTATCGCTGGACCGAGCGCGAGGTGGAGAAGACAGTTTCCAGCTATGCCCCGTTCGGCGCTCACGAGTTTCTGTACTTCTACAAGCTGCGAATGCCGTGGTACCGCTCTCGGATGATGACCCATCGGCTGCTGGACGCCGCCTATCTGCTCTTGTCGCCGTTGGCTCGGTGTCTGACCTGGGTCTTCCCGCGATGGAGCAACAACTTCGCCTTCATGGTGCTGAAACCCGGATGCCAGGACGACCTGCACCCTTGGCTGACGGCCGAAGGTGGGACGATCGCGCTGAACGCGGCCTGGGTCCGGCGGCGATACGGGGCGGCGCCCGACGCGGCCCGGCAAGAAACGCAAACAACACTGCAAGAAACCGACACAACGATCGTTTCCACCCGACCATAACCAGTGCAACCACACTTCTATTGACGCTTGCACAGTCAGTGCGCGAGGGCGACCAACGGGAGCCCGACTTGTTCGGCCTCCCGTTGGTCGGCCTGGGTCATTCACAATGCAAACATCAATAACACCGAGGGAGATGCCTCACATGAACAAGCACGACCTGATTGTGATTACGGGAGCCGGTGGTTTCATCGGCGGTGCCCTGACCCGCTACTTCCGGGACAAGGGCTTCACGAACGTTCGCGCCGTCGACATCAAACGCGTCGACCAGTGGTACCAGACTGTCGCCGGCGTCGAGAGCATCGCGGGTTGCGATCTGAAGATCAAGGAGAACTGCTATCGGGTCTGCCGGGGCGCCACGGAAGTCTACAACTTCGCGGCCGACATGGGAGGCATGGGATTCATCGAGCTGCACCGGGCCGCTTGCATGCTCTCGGTGCTGATCAACACGCACATGCTGATGGCCGCCCGGGATTCGGGAACCGTGCAGCGATACTTCTTCTCCTCGTCGGCCTGCGTCTACAACACGCAGAAGCAGCAGCAAACCGACTGCACGGCCTTGAAGGAAGAAGACGCCTATCCGGCCATGGCCGAAGAGGGATACGGCTGGGAGAAGCTCTTCGGCGAGCAGATGTGTCGGCACTTCATGAACGACTACGGCCTGGAGACTCACGTGGCCCGGTTCCACAACGTCTACGGCCCCCACGGCACCTGGGACGGTGGTCGGGAAAAGGCCCCGGCAGCCATCTGCCGGAAGGTGATCGAGGCCAAAGACACCGGCAGCGGAGAAATCGAAATCTGGGGCGACGGCAAACAGAGCCGCAGCTTCATGTACATCGACGATTGCCTGCAAGGCATCGATATGCTCATGCATAGTGAGGTTCGCGAGCCCCTGAATCTCGGCTCGTCCGAGTTGATCTCCATCAACCGGCTAGTCGAGTTGAGCGAAGAGATCGCCGGAGTCAAGCTGCGGCGGACGTACAAGCTGGACGCCCCCAAGGGCGTTCGTGGCCGAAACAGCGACAACACCAGAATCCGAGAACGCTTCGACTGGGAGCCGAACACCCCGTTCTCGCTCGGCCTGGCAGAGACTTACGCGTGGATCCAGCAGCAGTACTTTGACCGCAAGGCGGGCAAGTGTACCGTCTGTTGATCGGCACAGGGACCTGACCGGCCTGTCCCATGCCCAATGACCGCTGCCACACGATCGATGGAACCTTGGCGACCGACGGTCTCTCGGTTGCTTCGGTTCTCGGTTCTCGGTTCTCGCCATCCCCTGCACGGGTCGTTTCGAGTGCGCTGAACAGTGAAGAAGGTCGCTGGACATCCGGGAGGGAACGGACCCGGAAGGCCCGTTGGCAACACACCGCCAATTGCGCATAAGCTATTACCACATAGCGTGTTGCGCCGTTTCCCGCCTGGCCGCCAAGGGCCGAGAGCCAGCGTCTTGAGCTGCCCGTTTTGAGCTCTGCTGCCGCAGGGCAAGCTGTTGGGACGTTTCAGCCACGCAGAGCCGGCCGCAGGGCCACTGGCCGAACGCCGTCGCCGCGTGCTACCTTTCACGCGGCTGCTGTTGCGATTGCCCTTCGTGCAAACCCCCCTTTGCTGGGGTTAGTCTATTCTGCCATTTCGGGCACCCGCAGACGTAGGATTGCGGTAAAATAAGATATTGTAGAGGATGTGTGGGTCTCTTCGCTGGATCGGGACTTGTCGTGATGCGAACCGAGGTGGATGTCGAATCGCTTTTGGAGTTGGTCGAGCGGAGCGGTGTGGTTGCCGCCGAGCAGATGCGACCATTGCGTAGGCGGTTCCAGGAGCGTCCCGACGAGTTCGACAGCCCGAGGAAGGTCGCCCGGGAATTGGTGGCCCAAAAACTGCTGACGCGTTGGCAGGCGGAACAGTTGCTCCAGGGCAAACATCGCGGCTTCTTCCTGGGGCCGTACCGCATTCTGGACCTGCTGGGGTCGGGCGGCATGGGCAGCGTCTATTTGGCCGAGCATCAGATGATGCGCCGACGTTGTGCCATCAAGGTGCTGCCGCCGAAAGAGAGCAAGCGCGAATCTTCGACCGTGCAGCGTTTCTATCGCGAAGCCCAAGCGGTGGCGGCGCTGGATCACCCCAACATCGTGCGAGCCTACGACGTCAACAAGACCCGCATCGGCGAGACCGAAGTCCACTACCTGGCGATGGAGTACGTCGACGGACAGGATCTGCAGCGGATGGTGGAGAAGCAGGGCGGGCTCGACTACCGCCAGGCAGCCGACTACATGCGTCAGGCGGCCAACGGGCTTGCGCATGCCGACGAACGGGGGCTGGTGCATCGCGATATCAAGCCCGCGAATCTGATCGTCGATCGGCAGGGCGTGGTCAAAATCCTGGATCTCGGTCTGGCTTGCTTCGGCGACGACGACGGTACGGCGATCGCAGCCCGACGCGGCGAAGGCGTGGTGGGAACGGCCGATTACCTGGCGCCGGAGCAGGCGGTCTACAGCCGCAGCGTCGACTCGCGATCCGACATCTACAGCCTGGGCCAGACGTTCTATTTCGCGCTGACGGGGCATCCGCCTTTTCCCGACGGCACCGTGCCGGAACGGTTGTTCGCCCACAAGACGAAGACGCCCGAGCCGATCACCAACACGCGCCCCGACGCGCCGCCCGGCTTGCTGGCCATTATCGACAAGATGACGGCCAAGCAACCGGAGAAGCGATACGCCTCGGCCAAGCAAGTTGTCGAGGCGCTGGATACCTGGTTGACGGAAGGTTCCGAAGAGGACCGCCTGCAGGCCCTTGCCGAACGAGCCGTCGGGAGCCGGGAAGCGTCGCTGCGGTCCCCCGTCACGCCAACCCGGGCCGTCAGCAATGCCTCGGACGACACCGACCTGGAATTGGCGCCGCTGGAAGACGAGAAGCCGTTGCCGCATAAGCCGGCGGCCAAGGACAAGCGACCGACACCGGCAGCGGAGCCCGCGCGAAGAGCATCGGACAGCCGCGCGGCGTCGGTCGCGCCGACCGCGGTACTGCGCAAGGAAACCGGACAAGGCGGCGGCGCGGTCTCCGATGATCTTCCCGACTTGTTGCCGCTGGAGACCGACCTCGTCACAACACTGGAGGAGAACGACCTGATTTCGGCGCTTCTGGCTGCCGAGCCGGCGACGAGCCCGCTGGGCGGGCAAGGCCCCTTGAGCGGCCCAAACCTCAGAAAACGGAGGCGAAAGACCGGTTTGGCCAACCTCGTCGAGTTGCCGGCGTTTTGGATCGGCGCGGCCGGACTGTTCGTTCTGGCGCTGATCGTCGCCTTCGTGCTCAGCAGGTCCTCGTCAGGGGAAGCCCCGCCGGAGCCGGAGCCGCCGCAGGAGGTGCCGGTCCCGCCGCCGACTTCGCCCACGCCGCCGGTTCAATCCGGCCCTTCCGAGAGGCCCCCACCGCCACCGCCGGGCAACCGGGGCGGACCGCCGGACGTTCGGCCGCAAGTCACGGACGCCGGACCTGAGCATGGGTCGGCCAAGCCGCAGATTCTCGTTCCGGTAGGCTCGACCTGGCGGTGGCTGCACCCGACCGACGGCGTCGATCCGGCCACCACCGAAAAGGCATTTCACGGGAAGTTCCCCGCACCGGACTACGACGATTCGCATTGGCAAACCGGCCAAGACGGTGGCGGTCCGGAGGGCGGCTTCGGCTATAGCGACGCCGTCGGCGTCTCGATCGGCGAACCGGCCGACGGATACCGCAAGACGGCCTATTTCCGGTGCAAGTTCAAGACCGACGCCGCCATGGAGAACCTGGTGTTGCGGCTTCAGCGGGACGATGGCGTCATCATTTATCTCGACGGCCGGGAAGTCGCCCGCGACAACGTCGACAGCGGAGCGGAGGCGTACGACTTGTTCGCCCGAGACGTGGTCCCCTCATCCGCGGAGACCGAGCTCCACGAGGTCAAGCTGACCGGCGCACTTCCGCCCGGGGAACACGTGATCGCCATTTCGCTCCACAATCGATCGGCGGAGAGCTCCGACCTGCGAATCGCGGAGATTTCGCTGGAAGGTGTTCCGGCCGCGGCGTCGAATCGTTAGGACTCGCAAGCGGTCGCGCCCCGCGCCTCTCGTTTACCGCCCTCGCCAGAATCGCGGCACGAACAGCACCAGCAGCACGAACACTTCCAGCCGGCCCAGAAGCATCATCCAGGTAAGCACGAACTTGCCGGGCCAGTGGAAGTGGGCGTAGTTCTGGGCCTCGCCGACGATCCCCAGTCCGGGACCAACGCCGTTGAGCGTGGCCGCCACGGCGCTGGCACAATCGATCAGCTTGTCGCCGGCCGGCTGGCCCGCCTCGATCCAGGTGCTGTCCGGTTCGAGGGCGATCAGGGCCATCCAGCCGATCACGAAGATCAATACGATCACACCGAAGTACATTACGACGTCCTTGCGGATATCGGGGTCCTCCAGCGGTTTGTCGCCCAGCCGCAAGGGTCGGACGACGCTGGGGTGGAACACCTGTTCCAGCTCAAGCCAGAGGATCTTGAAGAAGAGGATGTGGCGGATGACCTTGATGCTGCAGCTCGTGCTGCCCGCACAGCCGCCGACAAACATCAACAGCACCAGCAACCCGCGGCTGAAGCTGTTCCACCGGTCGAAGTCATCGGTGCCGAACCCGGTGTTGGTCATGATCGAGGCGACCTGGAACAGGCCGTATCGCACGGAGTCGGCGAGGCTGTAGCGGGTCCAGTGGCCCTGGTCGTCGTAGTGGCCGTCGAACCGCAAAGCCAGTATCACCATCAGGGCGACGGCGGCCATCACGGCCAGGTAGACGCGGAATTCCAGGTCGCCCAGCAGTTTGCCCGGCCGGCGCAGAAGCAAGTAGTACAGGAGCGTGAAATTCGTGCAGGCCAGGATCATGAACACCGTGATCGTCATCTCGACGCCCACGCTGTGGAAATGCTCGACGCTGTCGTTATGGGTGCTAAACCCCCCCGTAGCGATCGTACCGAAGGCGTGGCAGAGCGCGTCGAACCAGGAAACGCCCTGCAAACGCAGCAGCAACGTCAGCACGGCCGTCAGCAGGACGAAGATCATGGCGAACGTGGCGGCGGCGCGCTGGGTGCGGGCATGGGCGCTTTCCTGGCTGGGGCCGGGCATCTCGGTCAGCAGCAACGCCTTGCCGGCCGAGCCCATCCCCAAGATCGCCACGAACAGGACCATGATCCCCAGTCCGCCGAGGAAGTGCGTCTGGGACCGCCAGAACAGAATCGCCCGGGGAACCAGACTGGGCACATCCGGGTCGGCCGAAGCCTCCAGATTGGTCAGCACGGTGGCTCCCGTGCCGCTGAACCCCGAAGCCGACTCGAAGATGCCGTCGGCAATGCCCATGCGTACGCGGTTTCCCTCGTCGTCGATGCGGATGCAGGTCTCGCTCAGCCAGAAGGGAAGCGCGCCGAGCAGCGTGGCCAGCAACCAGCTCAAGCCGACCACGGCGATGGCCTCGCGGCGATAGAGCGTTTGCCCCTTACCCCGGCGGCCCACGTACATCAGCGCTCCGCCGACCAGCCCGCAAGTGGCCATCGACCCGAGCAGCGCGAAGAAGCTGGCAGCCTCGAAGTGCTTCGTCTGGCCGAAAAGGGGCAGGGCCCAAGGAAGGCTCAGGGCCATGGAGCCGCCGATCAGCAGCGCGATCAGCCCCAAGAGTCGACAGATGAGCAGTCTATTCATCGCTAGCTCTGAGTTTCCGCCAAGCAGCCGCAAGCTAGTCTTCCAGGGCCGCCCGAACGTCGCCCGGATCCACCTCGTCGACCAACTCGACGCGGCCCATGCGCGTCGGCAACACGAACCGCAACCGGCCGTGCTGAACCTTCTTGTCGTGCGTCATGGCGCCCAGGATCGCGTCGCGATCGAGATCGGGCAGCGTTACGGGCAGCTTCAGAGCCTCCAGAAGGGTACGTTGCCGCCGGGTGAATTCCGCGTCGACGCGGCCGGCCCGTTCGGCCAGCCGCGAGGCACACATCATGCCCATGGCCACCGCTTCGCCGTGCAGGATCTGGCCGTAACCGGCCAGCGCCTCCAGCGGATGGGCAAACGTATGTCCGTAGTTGAGCACCGCCCGCAGCCCGGTTTCTTCCCGCTCGTCGTTCTCGACCACGTCGGCCTTCAAGCGGCAGCATCGCGTGATCACGTGGATGAGCGCGTCGTGGTCGCGCCGCCGCAGCTCGGCCGCGTTGGCTTCGAGAAACTCGAACAGCTCGGCGTCGAGAATCACTCCATACTTGACCACTTCGCCCAGCCCGGCGAGGTATTCGCGCGGCGGCAGCGTGGCCAGCGTCGCCGTGTCGATCAACACGCCCATCGGCTGCAAGAAGGCCCCGACCATGTTCTTGGCTTCCGGCAGATTGATGCCCACCTTGCCGCCTACGGAGCTGTCGACCTGGGCCAGCAGGGAGGTGGGCACCTGGAAGAAGCGAATTCCCCGGGCGTAGGTGGCGGCGATGAATCCGGCTAGATCGCCGACCACCCCGCCGCCGACGGCGACCACCACCGACTTGCGGTCGGCCCCCAACTCCAAGAGGCCGTTCCAGAGTCCGGCGGCCATGTCGACCGACTTGCTCGGCTCGCCCGGCTCGACCGAGACGATATCGACGCGGATCGACTCCCGGCCCAGACTCTCGGCGACGCCAATCGCATGCGGCTGCTGGACGTTCTCGTCGGTGATGATCACTGCGTGCGAGACCTCGCCGCACCGGGCCAAAAACCGGCCGGCGCCGCCGAGGTTGCCGGTGCCGATTTCGATGTCGTAGCTTCGCTCGGCCAGATCGACGTGGACCATCTGTGTGGCATCTGCCATGGAGGCTTCCCCATTCTCGATGTTTCTTGACGCTTGCACACTCAATGCGCGAGGGCGACTAACGGAAGCCCAACTTGTCTGGCCTTCCGGTGGTCGGCGTGGATCATTCACAATGCAAACATCAATACCCCTACAGTTTACGCCCGGGCGAACGGAAACGCCATGACCTCGGCCAGGCCCTTGGCTGCCGCGGCCAGCATCACCACGCGGTCGAACCCCAGCGACACACCGACCGCCGGCGGCAAACCCGCCTGCATGGCGGCCAGCAGCCGGCTCTGTTCGGGTAGCGGCTGCTTGCCGTCGCGCCGGCGTAGGGCGTTGGCCGCCGCGTTGCGGCGCCGCAATTCCTCCGGGTCGAGCAGTTCGTGATAGCCGTTGGCCAGCTCGATGCCGGAAACGTACAGTTCAAACCGTTCGGCCACCGGCGGCTCTTGGGGCCGCACGCGGGCCAAGGCCGCCTGGCTGGCGGGATAATCATACAGCAACACGGGCCGCCCGACGCCCAAGTGCGGCTGCACCCGTTCGACCAGCAGCAGATCGAGCCGCGCGTCGCGGTCGTCGGGCGAGAGGGTCTCCGGCGGCGCGACGCCGCACCGCTGGAGCACCTCGTTCAACTGGGCCACTTCGGCCGTGTGCGGATCGACGCCCACGTGGCGCTCGAAGGCCTCGGCGTAGCTGATTCTCTCCGCCGGGCCGCGTTCCAAGAGCACTTCGCACAGTTCGGCGGTCCGTTGCATCCCCGCATCCAGGCCCTCCTCCGTGCGATACCATTCGACCATCGTGAACTCGGGGTTGTGCAGCGACCCCTCTTCTTCCCGCCGGAATACCCGAGCGATCTGGTAGATCGCCTCGCCGCCGGCGGCCAGGAGGCGTTTCATGGCGAATTCGGGCGAGGTTTGCAGCCAAAGCCGCCGCGGCGCGTTGCCTGGGCGGCCGGGTACTTCGGTGAAGAACGGGTCCAGATGCCGATCGACGACCGTATCGTCCGAGAGGATTGGGGTTTCCACCTCAAGGAACCCCCGCTGTTCGAAGAAGGTCCGCACGCGCTGCAGCAACGCAGCTCGCAGGCGGAGGTTCTGCCACGTCGCCGTGGGGCCGTGGTGGCCGTTGCCAAGAGTATCCGACATTCTTCACTCGGGGGCGAAATCACCCGATCACGGCGCCGGCTTCCGCCGTCCAACGTTGTGCCGGCGCGAGCCACTCCGTTTCCAGGCGCCGATGCCGGGCATCCGACGGCAGTATCCGACGGCGGCGATCGGCTACTCCTTCACGCGCTCGATGTACTGGCCGGTTCGCGTGTCGATTCTTATCAGGTCGCCGATTTCAACGAAGGAGGGGCAATCGAACTCGGTGTCGGTCTCCACCTTGCAGGGCTTGGTCACGTTGGTGGCCGTGTTGCCCTTGGCCCCCGGTTCGCAATACTCGACTTTCAACACGACGTGGTTGGGCGGGGTCACGCCGATCGGGCTGCCGTTGAACAGCAGCATGCTGCAGACCATGCCTTCCTTGAGGTATCGCCAACCGTCGTCGACCTGTTCCCTGGCCAGCTCGTATTGCTCGTAGCTCTCGTTGTCCATGAAGACGAACTGGTCGCCCTGGCGATAGAGGTACTGGGCGTTGATCTCTTGGATGTCGGCGGCCTCGATCGAATCGCCGCTCTTGTAGGTC
Source organism: Pirellulales bacterium (assembly GCA_016935315.1). Classification (GTDB taxonomy): domain Bacteria; phylum Planctomycetota; class Planctomycetia; order Pirellulales; family Thermoguttaceae; genus JAFGRD01. The sequence continues at coordinate 19,586 of JAFGRD010000122.1, read as the reverse complement.
CGGTCGATGACCGTGTTGCGGATCAGGTTCCGCAGCTTGCACTTGTACAACGCCTGGCCCTTGCCCGGCTTGACGAAATTGCATTCGATCATCAAGTACGGGTCGCCGTCCATCTGGACCTTCAGGCCCTTTCGAAAGTCGCTTGTGCTGTAACTGGCCACGTGGGTCTTCCCGTATTGCTTTCTGGGAGGGTTCAGTTATGGTACGATGTGCCATTATGGCAATTCTAGCTTTTCCCGAGGAAGAGGTTTCTCGGCCGCTCGCCGCGCCGCAGTATGCTCACTGGCAGGCGGCCTTGGCCGACGCGGTTCGCGACCCGGTCGAGCTCTGCCGGCTGTTGGGACTCGACGCGCCGCTGGCCGCCGCTGCCAAGGGTGCTGCGGGCCGGTTTCCGCTGCTGGTGCCGCGGCCCTACCTGGCGCGGATCCGGCCGGGTGACCCGGAAGACCCCCTTCTGTTGCAGGTCTTGCCCCGGGTGGCCGAACGGATCGAAGCGCCCGGCTACCTCACCGATCCGCTGGGCGAGGCCGAAGCCCTGGTCGCCCCCGGCTTGCTGGCGAAGTACCGCGGCCGATCCCTCATCGTAGCAGCCGGGGCGTGTGCCGTCCACTGCCGCTTCTGTTTCCGGCGCCACTTCCCTTACAACAGTTCCCCCGATTCGGCCGCCGATTGGGGGCCGGCCCTGCGGCAAATCGCCGGCGATGCGTCAACCCGCGAGGTCATCCTCAGCGGCGGCGATCCCCTGGCGATGCCCGACGCGTCGCTGGCCCGGCTCGCCCGGCGGTTGGGGGACGTTCCCCACCTTAGGAGACTGCGGGTCCACACGCGACTGCCCGTGATGATACCGCAGCGGGTCACCGATGAGTTGCTCGGGTGGCTTTGCGGTGGCGGGCTGTCTGCTCGTGTGGTGGTCCACGTCAATCATCCGGCCGAGATCGACCCTTCGGTGGCCGGCGCCCTGGGCCGTCTGGTCGACGCCGGAATCCCGGTGCTTCAGCAAGCCGTGCTGCTGCGGGGCGTGAACGATCGGATCGAAATCCTGGCCGAGTTGTACGAGCGACTGATCGACATCCGGGTGGCGCCCTACTACCTTCACCAGTTGGACCCGGTTGCCGGCGCCGCCCATTTTGAGGTAGCCCAGTCGACCGGCGTTCGGCTGATTCGCCAGCTTCGCACACGGTTGCCCGGCTACGCGGTGCCCCGATACGTTCGCGAAACGCCGGGGGGCCTCAGCAAGGAGGTTCTGGCGTGAGCCAGCGTGCTAATCGGGCGGAGCCAATCTGTACTTCTTGATGCGGTGGCGAAGCGTGTTGCGGCTGATGCCGAGCATCCGAGCGGTGTGGACCTGATTGTAACTGCACAGTTGCAGCGCCTCGGTAATCAGAATCTCTTCGACCAGGTCGATGACGTTGGCGTGGGCACGGCTGTTGTTCACATGCAGGATCTCGGGGGCGATCGCCTTGATCTGGCGTTTCAGATGGGCCTCCGGGTCCGCGGAGGCATCGCGCAACGAGTTGCGTTCGTCTTCAAACGCGATGTGGTCGGGGCGGAGCACGTCACCCTGGCATACCACGACCGCCCGGCGGATGCAATTCTCCAGCTCGCGGACGTTGCCGGGCCAATCGTGCGTTTGCAGCTTGCTGATTGCCTGGTCGGACACGTAGTGCAACTGCTTGGAGTATTCGGCGGCGAAGCGGGAAACGAAGTATTTCACCAGCGCGGGGACATCGTCGAGCCGATCGCGCAACGGCGGCAACCGGATGGAGATGACCTTCAAGCGGTAATAAAGGTCTTTGCGGAAGCGGCCGGCCTGGACCTCGTCTTCGAGATTCTTGTTGGTTGCCGCCAGGGCGCGCACGTCGACTCGGACGGTTTCGGTGCTGCCGAGCCGCTCGAACTCACCCTCTTGCAGCACGCGGAGCACTTTGGCCTGCGTCTCCAGGGCCATGTCGCCGATTTCGTCGAAGAAAAGCGTACCGGTATGGCACCGTTCGAACTTGCCGATGTGTGATCGATCGGCGCCGGTGAAGGCCCCGCGTTCAAAGCCGAACAGCTCGCTTTCGAACAGGTTGTCGGGGATGCTGGCACAATTGACGGCCATGAAGGGCCGATCCTTGCGGTGGCTGTGGCAGTAGATCGCCCGAGCCACCAGCTCCTTGCCGGTGCCGCTCTCGCCGGTAATCAGCACGGTAACGTCCTTTTCGGCGACCTGGCCGACCGCCTTGAAGACCTCCTGCATCTTGCGATGGCTGCCGACGATACTCACGCCGGCGTGCTCGGCGGGCGCGATCCGCGTGTTCGTGTCCGAGAGGCCGACCACCTCCTTCATCAGCCGGCTGATTTCCAGCGCATCGGCCGTGATCTGCTCGAGCTCTTCGGTGGCAAAGGGTTTCAGCAGGTATTCGTACGCGCCGAGCTTCATCGCCTCGATCGCCGTCTCGGTGGTCCCGTGGGCGGTCATGATCACTACCGGCGTGCGGACGTGGGCCGCCTTGATGCGACTGAGCGTTTCCAGTCCGTTGAGCCCGGGCATCTTGTAGTCCAGCAGGATCATGTCGAACGACTCGTCGCCGATCCGCTGCAGGGCGGAAGTGCCCTCCATGCAGGTGACCACTTCGTGGCCTTGCCGCTTGAAGAAGCGGCCCAGGAAGTGGAGCAGGCCCTCGTCGTTGTCCACGATCAGAATCGTGCTCATGGAGAGGCTCCGTGTGCCGGGGTGGCCGGCAGGAAGATGGAGAAGGTGGTGCCGGCCTGAAGCTCCGTCTTGACGCGAATGATCCCGCCGTGGCGGTGAATCGTGCCACGCACGATCGCCAGACCCAGCCCCGACCCGGAAGCCTTTGTGGTGAAGAACGGCTCGAAGAGCAGCTCGCGGTTTGCCGGGCTGATGCCCGGCCCGTCGTCCGCGACGTCGATGCGAACCCAACGGGTGGTCATCCCGTCGATCCGGTTGTTGCAGGACCTTGCCGAGATGCGGAGACTGCCGCCGTCGGGCATTTCCTCCAAGGCGTTGACCAGCAGATTCACGACCACTTCGCCCAGTTGCCGCGCATCGCCGTCGACGCGCGGCAGCCCGGGCGCAACCAGGGTCTGCACCACGACGCCTTGGTGGTTGGCCCTCGGCCGCACCACCAGCAGGGCTTCGTCGATGAGACTGGAGAAATCGACTTCTTCGAGGACGGGCTCTTGCGGCTTGGCGAAGCTGAGGAACTGGTTGATCGTCGTCTCGATTCGCGTGATCTGGCGCGAAGCCACCTGGAAGTCTTCGGCCTGCTCCGGCGAATCGCTCAGATCGTCTTGGGCCGATTGGAGATAGAGCTTCAGGGAAGTCAGCGGCGTACGGATCTCATGTGCCACACCGGACGCCAGCCGCCCCAGGGCGGCGAGCTGCTCGGATCGCGCGGCGGCCGCGATCGTGCTCTGCAGCCGCACGTCCGCCTTCTGGAGCTCGGCCTCCGTCAGCCCCACCCGCGTTTCGAGCGAGGACTGCCGGTCCCGGAGCTGCTGCGCCATCTCGGCGAAGGCGTTTCGCAGCGTGCCAATCTCATCGCGTCGCGGTGCGGGCAGGCACCGCAGTGCCCCCTCGAAGTCGTTGTTCCCGAGTGCCTCGGCCGAGTCGCCCAAGGCGCGGACGGGCGCCGTGATGTAGTAGGCCAGGACTCCGGAGAACGCCAGGACCCCAACCACGATGATCGCCAGGGCGACGTACATGTGTCGCACCAGGCCCCGGACACCGGCAAAGGCCTCGGACTCATCTTGTTCGACGACGAGATGCCAGCCCGTGCCGCGGATGGCGCGCGAGGCCCCCAAGACCATGATCCCCCGATAGTCCCGATAGACGGGTCGCAAGCCCTTCTCGCGAAACAGATTGGCGAAGCTTTCCGATTGGGCGATGGTCTCCTTGAGAATTCGGTGCGGGTGGCGATGCGCCAGGAACATGCCGGTGTCGTCGACCAGGTAGCACTCGCCCGTCTCGCCCAGCGAAACCTTCAGGACCTCCTCGGCGATGGGGGCCGTCGTCACCGTGGCGCAAACGACGCCCTGCGGCGGCCCCGGTGTCTGGCCGATGGGCGCCGCCAATCGGAAGACGGATTCGTCCGGCGCTTCGGCCATGTAGACGTCCGACATGGAACGCTCACCCCGCATCCCGGCCTGGTACCAGGGTTCCTCCCGCCAGTCGTCGTGGCCGTCCGGGTGGCTGTCCAGAATGGTCTGCCCGTCGGCTCCCACCACCACGAATCGTCGATAGGTTCGATACTGGGTCTGCACCAACTCCAGGTAGGGAGAGATCTCCTCGGACTGCATGCTCCGCACCGGTGCGGAGGCGGCCACCACCTCGAGATCCGCCTTGCGCTCGGCGAGCCAGCGTTCCAGCAATTGCTCCTTCTCGACCGCCATGTTCTCCAGTTGGTTGGTGACGATTTGCTGGAGCAGGGCACGACCCGCGTGCAAGGAAAAGACGCTGACAATGCCCAGCGGCACCAGGGATACCAATAGGAACCCCAATGCCATCTTGAACATCAAGTTGTTGACGGAGCGCAGGTTCACTGCCGCATCCCACTATGGCAAAGAGGAACCCCCGGCAATAGGGATGCCGAAGGGAAAACTCGACTGCCAAGAGTTCGAGCAAGGGGTCTCTCCAGTCGCCCCTCTATTATACGGTTCGCAGCACGATGCCGTCGACGGGAGACGTTGCAGAGCGGGCTATTCGCCGCCGCGGCACAAATACCGGTGGATATCGCTCGCCGCGGCCTTGGCGGCCCCCATGGCCGAGATCACCGTGGCGCTTCCGGTCACCACGTCGCCGCCTGCCCAAACGCCCTGGCAGCTTGTCACGCCGTTGTGGTCGACCTGGATGTATCCGCGGCTGTTGAGCACCAGCCCGGGCGTCTGGCGAGTCACGGTAGGATTGGCGTTGGCGCCGATGGCGATGATCACCAGATCCGTATCCAGAACGACTTGCTCCCCCTCTTTGGGGATCGGCCGACGGCGCCCCGAATCGTCCGGCTCGCCCAATTCCATCACCTGGCACCGAACCTGATGGACCATGCCGCGATCGTCGCCGACGTACTCCAGCGGCGAGCAAAGGGTTTTGAACTCGATTCCTTCCTCGCGGGCATGGTGGACCTCTGCGGCTCGGGCGGGCAGTTCTTGCATGGAACGGCGATAGACGATCGACACGCTTTGGCCCCCGAGCCGCCGAGCCGTGCGCGCCGCATCCATGGCGACGTTGCCGCCGCCGATTACAGAGACGCTCTTTCCGCGGACGACCGGCGTGTCGTACTTGGGAAAATCGTACGCCCGCATCAGATTGACGCGAGTCAGGTACTCGTTGGCGAGATAGACGCCGCCGAGGTTTTCGCCGGGGATGTTCATCACGGCCGGCAGGCCGGCGCCGACCCCCAAGAACACGGCGTCGTAGCTCCGGTGATTCTCTCGATCGAGGAGTTCGTCGACGCCGACCGTCCTGCCGACGAGTTGATTCAGCTCGAATCGCACGCCGAGGCTGCGAAGATACTGTACTTCCCGCTCGACAATGCGTTTGGGCAGCCGGAACTCGGGGATGCCGTAGATCAACACGCCGCCCGCCTTGTGGAAGGCCTCGAAGACGGTCACGTGGTGGCCCCGGCGAGCCAGGTCGCCGGCGACCGTAAGCCCGGCGGGCCCGGCTCCTACGACCGCCACCCGCTTGCCGGTTGGCGGAGCCTTGGGCGCGGGCCGGCAGTCGCCGTGTTCGCTTTCATACTCGGCGGCGAATCGTTCCAGGTTGCCGATCGCCACGGGCTCGCCTTGCTTGGCGAGGATGCAGTAGTTCTCGCATTGAGTTTCCTGAGGGCAGACGCGCCCGCACGCCGCCGGCAGGCAGTTGGCCTCCTTGATTTTGGCCGCCGCTTCGAGAGGCTTGCCTTCGGCGATCAGCCCGACGAACGCCGGAATATCCACCTGGACCGGACACCCTTCGCGGCAAAGCGCCTTCTTGCACTGCAAGCAGCGCGACGCTTCGCTCTGAGCCTGCTCGAGACTGTAGCCCAGCGGCACCTCGTCGAAACTATGAATGCGCTCCTGGGGCGGCCGCTCGGGCATGGCCACTCGCGGGAGCTTCTGGGGATTGTTCATCTGGGTCTGCACTTTCTGAAAAAACGGCACTTAGGCCTACAAATTGGGGGAAAGGCGGCGTCGCCGCGTTTCCCTCAGTTTCGACTTCGCATCGCTGCGTGTCCTGCCATCGGACGCATGGTTTTTCGACAACCCGCCGGCAGGGCCTGACGCGGGAAGAATCGCCATGAAAGAGCCAAGCCGCTGCGCGCCTTTCCTCTTTCATATAGGCCTAAGTGCCGTTTTTTCAGAAAGTGCAGTCTGGGTGTTATGCCCCCGCCCGGGACTCGGATCAGCCGGTCCGCGTATTCAGCGTCTTCTCGAACGCACAGTTTTCCTGGTGGCGATAGGTTTTCTGGCGCGCCGTGAGCAACTCCCAATTCACCTGATGGCCGTCGAATTCCGGACCGTCGATGCAGGTGAAGAACGTCCGGCCGCCGACTTCGACACGGCACCCACCACACATCCCGGTGCCGTCGACCATGATCGAATTCAGGCTGACGACCGTCTTCACCCCGAACGGTTCCGTGGTCTTCGCACAGAACTCCATCATGGGCGTGGGCCCGATGGCATAGACACAGCCGATCTGCTTCTGCGTGTCGGCCGCCAGCACCTCCTTCAGCGTCTCGGTGACGAGCCCCTTGTGGCCGGCCGACCCGTCGTCGGTCGTGACCTGGTGCTGCTGGCTGACCGAGGCCAGCCGATCGGTCCAGAACAGGAGCGCTTTGTGACGGGCACCCTGGATCGTGATCACGCGGCTTCCCTGTTGGTGGAACGCCCTGGCGATCGGGTAGACGGGCGCGGCGCCCACGCCGCCTGCCACCATGGCGACCGCCTGGCACGGCTCGATCCGGGAAGCGTGCCCCAGGGGGCCGATCAACGCGTAGAGCTTGTCGCCTTCCCCGAGCCGCGAGAGCTTCACCGTGCTGGTTCCCACGACCATCACCACCAGGGTGATCGACCCTGCGTCGGGAGTGAAATCGGCGATTGTCAAGGGGATACGCTCCCCCCGTTCGTCGGCCATGGCGACGACGAACTGTCCGGGCCGGGCCTTCTGCGCGATCTGGGGCGCCGCCACTTCCATTTCCCAGATATCGGGCGCCAACTCGGTCTTTCGAAGGATCTTGAACATGGTACGGGACACCGCCTTGGGGACCGGCAAGAGAACAACTTGAGTATATCTGAAATGGGGAAGGACGCGCAGTGGCCTTGCTTTTTCCCTCCCCACCGGCTGAGGATTCCCGCTCCACCGGGCCGGGCGGCGACGCGAGACGCCGCGAGGCCTCGGCGGCTTTGCCGCGCCGGGAAGTCACTTGCCGCCGTCCCCTGCCGGCGATTCACGGGCGACTACTTCGATGAACTTCAGCGCCGCCGTCGGCAGGGTTTTGCGGTCCCGGTGGATGAGGCCGAGCGGACGGCAGAGATTGCCTCCGAGCAGGCGGGCAGCAGCCAGCCGGCCGCTGCGGACCTCTTTTCGCACGGTGGGTTCCGGCAAGACGCTCACGCCGGCGTCGATTTCCACGGCGTCCTTGACTGTCTCGACGTTGTCGAATTCCATCACGGGATTCACTTGGATCCCATGCTGCTCGAAGAAACGGTCCGTTTCCTTGCGGATGGGCAAGTCGCGCTCGAACGCCACGTAGTCTTCGCCGGCCAGGTCTCGCACGTCCACGGTGTCGCGGCCCGCCAACCGGTGCTTGGGATGGCACACCAGCACCATTTCCTCGTCTGCCAGGGGCACCACGTTGAGTTGGCCCGAAGCCAGCGGGTAGGAGACGATACCCACATGGACGCCGTCGTTGAAGACCGTTTCGTAGACGTCGCCGGGGCGTCGGTACTCCAGGCGGACGTTCACCTTCGGATACTTCCGCATGAACTGCTCGATGCTTTCGCGCAAGGTGTACAGCCCCACCGAATAAATCGCCGCCACGCGGAGGTTGCCGGCGACCTCGGCGCTGAGGGCGCGCAGCCGCCCCTCCATGGCGTCGTACCGGTCGAGGATTTCCTGGCTCTTTTGATAGCAGAGTCTTCCCGCGGGCGTCAGCGCAAAGGGCCGCCGCTGGCGGTCGAGCAACTTGCAGCCGAAGTGTTCTTCCAGCCGCTTGATGCGTTGGGTCGCCGCCGATTGGCTGATCCGATGGGCCGACGCGCCGAGGGAGACACTCTGGTTCCGCACGACGCTGCAAAAAATGCGGAGTGCTTCGATATCCATGGAGCCCGGAAAGTGGACGGAACGAGGTCAAACCACTCCTTGCTGCAACATCGCATCAGCCACCTTGACGAACCCGGCGATGTTGGCACCGCGGACGTAGTTCGTGAAAGAGCCATTGGTGCCGTACTGGACGCAGTTCTCATGGATCGACTTCATGATCTGCTGGAGTTTCTGGTCGACCTCTTCACGTGTCCAGCGAGTCACTCCGGCGTTCTGCGTCATCTCCAGCCCGGAAACCGCCACGCCGCCCGCGTTGGCCGCTTTGCCGGGTCCATAGAGAATCTGGGCATCCAGGAACACCTCGACGCCCTCGGGGGTCGTGGGCATGTTAGCGCCCTCGGCCACGAGGATACAACCGTTGGCAACGAGCGTCTTGGCGTCTTCGGCGTCGATCTCGTTTTGCGTTGCGCTGGGGAACGCCACGTCGCACTTCACACCCCACGGCCGTTGCCCGGGGAGATAGGTGACGCCCTTGAAGTGGTCGGCGTATTCCTGGATGCGCCCGCGCCGGTTGTTCTTCAGATCCATGACCCAGGCGAGTTTCTCCGCGTCGATCCCGTTTTCGTCGACGATGGTGCCGTTGGAATCGGAGAGGGTGATCGCCTTGGCTCCCATTTCGTTGAGCTTCTCGATCGTGTATTGGGCGACGTTGCCCGACCCGGAAACGGCCGCCTTCTTTCCTTCCAGGCTGTCGTTGCGGGTGGCCATCATTTCCTGAGCGAGGTAGACGGCCCCGTAGCCGGTCGCCTCGGGTCGCAGCAGCGAGCCGCCGTACTCCAGGCCCTTCCCGGTGAGCACGCCGGCGAATCGGTTCGCGATCCGCTTGTACTGGCCGTAGAGGAAGCCGATCTCGCGTCCGCCGACGCCGATATCGCCCGCAGGCACGTCGGTGTCGGGCCCGATATGGCGAAACAGCTCGGTCATGAAAGACTGGCAGAATCGCATGACTTCGTTGTCGCTTTTGCCCTTCGGGTCGAAGTCGGAACCGCCCTTACCGCCGCCCATGGAGAGGGTGGTCAGGCTGTTCTTGAAGACCTGCTCGAAAGCCAGGAACTTCAGAATGCCGAGGTTCACGGTGGGGTGGAAACGCAGCCCGCCCTTGTAGGGGCCGATCGCGCTGCTCATTTCAATGCGAAAGCCGCGGTTGATCTGAACCTGACCCCGGTCGTCGATCCACGGCACGCGGAACATCACGACCCGCTCCGGCTCGACCATCCGCTCGAGAATTCGGGTTTCCTGATAGGCCGGCGTGGCCTCGATGACCGGCATGATCGATTCGGCGACCTCGCGGACGGCCTGGTGGAACTCGTGCTGGCCCCGGTTCTTGACCAGGACCTGTTCCATGAATTCATTGACGCGAGTCTGGGTCTGCTCGCTGGGTTCAAGAGCGGCACTGTCACGTATCACTAGCATACTCCTTCTCAAACGTACGCGGTATGGCGAGAGCCGGTTGCCTCAGCTTTCACTCGAGCTGCGACAGAGACGGCTGATGTAGTCGAGATAGTGCTTCAGCAACCAGAATTCTTCGAGGAATTCGGCCCACCCGCACTCCGGCTTGAACCCCTCTTGCATCGTCGGCGTGACCATGCCCGCCGGCGTAACTCCCGATTTCATCTGCTCCCAAAGCTTGCTCCAGGCCCGCTGCGCGTCCTCGTTGACCGAGCCGAGGACGTAGCGAAGGTTCTTCAGGGCCCGTTGACTCTGTTGCGCGTCGTCGCTGGGCTTCTCCGTGAGGCGGCTTGTCTCGGGAAGGCGGAATTCACGTACCATCGGTCTTCCTTCACAAGGGGTCTGGGTCTTCTGGTTTCGACCGGGGCGGCCGGCTGGTAGGCCGGAGGCAAGATTCCGGCGACGCGCGGATCCGGCGTATGCAGCGCACACTCCACGAGTCATGTGCCGGGCTGCTGGAGGCCGCAGCCGCCCCGCCTGGAACAGCGCAAACAGAGGCCCGCTTCCATCGAAGCCACCTCGCATGGGTACAACTCTGCCCCAGCAGGTTCCCGTGGTGGGCAAACGGTGCGCCGCCCGAAGCCCGAATCTCTCGGATTCTCACAAGCCGTTTTGCACGAAGTGGTTGGGGTGACACCGGGCGTGTCCCGACGGCGTCACTTTCCCGCACCAAACTGGTGGCAGCGATGCAGGCTGCCCGCGCCCGCCGTGGGCGCACAGCGGTTAAGGCTTTGCCGAACAAGCAGTTGCAGAAGTGGTCAGGTTTTGAACAACGGTGTTGCCCAGGGAACAGTCCGGGGCGACATGGCGGCAACCCACGCAGAGTTGGCCTAGCGGTGCATTGTCGCTGGCGACCCGATGCTGCACAATGGAGAAGGGCGGCTCGGGATGCGAGCAGACAACACTGTCCTGTTGGGAGCGAAGCACGATGTCCGATTTACAGTTGGGAACGGGACTTCCCGCCTTGGACCGCGTCTTCCGAGGGTTGATGCCGGGCGACAACATCGTCTGGCAGATCGATACGCTCGACGACTACCGCCCCTTCGTCGAACCGTACATGGACCACGGCTTGTCGACCGGACGAAGGCTGGTCTACTTTCGGTTTGCCGATCACCCGCCGCTGCTTGCGGACAGCGAGGGGATCGAGGTTTGCAGGCCGGCGGTCGAGGACGGATTCGAGCAGGTCGTCACCGAAGTCCACAACGCCATTCGCGCGGCCGGAACCGGGGCCGTCTTCGTCTTCGACGTGCTCTCCGATCTGGCGACGATCTGGGGAAGCGATCGCATGCTGGGCAACTTCTTCTTGCTGACGTGCCCGTTTATCTACGACCTTCAGTCGCTGGCCTATTTCGCCCTCCAACGCGGAGCCCACTCGCTCGACGCGATCACGCCCATCAGCCATACGACGCAGATTCTCCTCGACGTCTACGAACACCAAGCGGAGCTGTACATCCACCCGGTCAAGGTTCAGCACCGACATTCCCCGACGATGTACATGCTTCACGTCTGGCGCGGCCAGGAGTTCCTTCCCGTCAATGACAGCTCCACGACGGCCGACATCTTGACCGAGCGTCGGCGGTCGGGCATGGACTCTGCACGATGGCAGACGGGCATCTGGAGCCGGACCTTTCTCGAAGGTGAAGAGGCGTGGCAAGAGTGGCAAGCGTGCCAGCCGCCGGCGGCCCCCGTGGCGGCCCGCGCAGAGCAGGTCTGCAACAAACTGCTCCGCATGGCCGTGACCCGCGACGCTCGCGTCCTCGAGCTCGCCAAGCGATACTTCTCGCTGGGCAATGTTCTGAGCATCGGCCGTCGCATGATCGGCACGGGTCGAATCGGCGGGAAGACGGTGGGAATGCTGCTTTCCCGGGCGATCCTCCAGGAGTCCGACCCACGATGGCAACAGCTTCTGGAAGCCCACGATTCGTTCTTCGTAGGCTCCGACGTCTTCTACACCTTCCTGGTCGAGAACGGCTGTTGGTGGCTGAGACAGAAGCAGCGGGACCCGGCCAGCGTGCTGGACGGCCTGGACGAGGCCCGGCGGCGGATCCTGATGGGGTCGTTTCCGGCCGAGATCGAGCGCAAGTTCGCCGAGATGCTTGACTACTTCGGCCAATCGCCGATCATCGTGCGTTCCAGCAGCCTGCTGGAGGACAACTTCGGCAACGCGTTTTCGGGCAAGTACGAGAGCGTGTTTTGCGCCAATCAAGGCCCCCCGACGAAGCGGATCCAGGATTTCCTCTCGGCGGTTCGCACGATCTATGCCAGCACGATGAGCGAGAAGGCTCTCCGCTATCGGGCGCAGCGGGCGCTGTTGGACCAGGACGAGCAGATGGGCTTGCTCGTGCAGCGTGTTTCCGGCACGCGGCACCAGACCCTCTTTTTTCCCGAGGCGGCCGGCGTGGGCCTTTCCTTCAATCCGTACGTCTGGTCCAGCTACATCGATCCCGAGGCCGGCATGCTGCGGCTGGTATTCGGATTGGGCACTCGGGCGGTGGACCGGTCCGACAACGACTACACGCGCGTGGTTGCGCTGAACGCGCCCCAGCGGCGGCCGGAAGGCAGCCTGGACGAGGTGCGCCAGTACTCGCAGCGCTACGTCGACGTGATCGACCTGGACGCCAACCAGGTCGTGTCGCGCGAGTTTGCCGACGTGGTTCAGCTCTGTCCGCAGCTCCCCGTCCAGATGTTCACTTCCACCGGCACTGCGACCGGCTACGTCCCGCTGGCCGCAGGTGCCGCCCGCCCGGTCGAGCCGCTGACGTTCGAGCGACTGCTGAAGGATACGAGCTTCGTTGCCGACATGCGGGAGATGCTCCAGACGCTTCAGAAAGCCTACGGGCTGCCGGTCGACGTGGAATTCACGGCGAACACCTTCGGCAGCGAGCAGTTGAAGATCAACGTGGTCCAGTGTCGCCCGCTGCAAGTCATGCCGTCGGGTGCGGTGGAGACACTGCCTGCGGTGATCCCGCCGGAGGACCTGATCCTCGAGGCACAAGGGGCCGTCATCGGTCATGCCCGCTCGGAGGTAATCGACCGAGTGGTGTACGTGGTGCCGTCGGTTTACGGGGAGCTGACGGTCCGCGATCGCTACGCCGTCGCCCGGGCGATCGGGAAGCTGCTCCACGTCGACCAGGAGAAACCGCCGAAGCGCATCATGCTGGTGGGTCCGGGGCGCTGGGGGACGACCACGCCGTCGCTGGGCGTGCCGGTCAGTTTCACCGAGATCGACACGGCCGCCGTGCTTTGCGAAATCGTGGCCATGCGCGAGGAGTTGATTCCCGACGTTTCGCTGGGGACCCATTTCTTCAACGACCTGGTCGAGATGGATATCCTCTATATCGCCCTGTTTCCCGACCGGGAGCACAACTCCTGGAATCGCGATCTTCTCGAAAACGCCCCCAATCGCCTGGAGGAACTGGCCCCCAGCGCCGCCCGGTGGGCCGACGCGGTCCGGGTCATCGAGCCGGCCAACGATGGCCCGCCAGGCACGGTGGCGCGGCTGCACGCCAGCGCCTTCGGCCAGCGGGTGACCTGCTATCTCGATCGCCGGCAGGAGCCCTAGCGAGGGCGTGGGGCATTCTTATGGGTGGAGAGGCGGCGCAGACGCCTTTCCCCCCATAATGCTCCTCCTGTGTGAGACGTCGATCCTGGGTAACCCTCTGATCCGCGGAGACCCTTCCGTGCATTCGCGATGCAAGCCTCAACGGGCCTCGCCCGGCCTTGCCGCGAACCCGGCGTTGCCTCGACGTGTCGAATAGGCAGGAAAAGAAGGTCCCGGCGTGTCGAAGGGGACCTTGTCAAGCGGCGCGCAGGGAGGCACAATAGTCGGATTCGAGCGCGGTGGTGAGATCGGGCCCATAACGGTTCGGCGGAGGGGAGGCGGAGAGGAGATACTCATGCCAAGTTGTGTTCTGGCCTATTCGGGCGGATTGGATACGTCGGTCATCTTGGGTTGGCTGATGGATGAAGGATACGATGTGCATGCGGTGTACGTCGATCTGGGGCAGCCGTGCGAGGATCGGGAGGCGATCCTGCAGAAGGCTCGCGACATCGGGGCCGGGTCGGCCCGCATTGTCGACGCCCAGTTGGAGCTCTGCCGCGATTTCGCCTTTCCGGTGATGCAGTGGCAGGCCAAGTACGAGGGCGTCTATCTGCTGGGAACGTCGATCGCCCGGCCGCTGATCTCGAAGGTCTGCCTCCAGGTCGCGCGGGAAGTGGGGGCCGACGCCTATGCTCATGGCGCCACGGGCAAGGGGAACGACCAGTGCCGGTTCCAGCTTGCCGCCGAGGCGTTGGATGCCAACGTCAGGATCATCGCTCCCTGGCGGATGGAGAGGTTTCGCGAGCTGTTTCCCGGCCGCAGCGAGATGATTGCTTACTGCCAACAGAAGGGGATTCCGGTCAAGGCGTCCGTCGAGAAGCCGTACAGCAGCGACGAGAACTGCCTGCACATCAGCTATGAAGCCGGCCGGCTGGAAGACCTGGCCGTCAACGGCGTCGAGTTGGTCGATTTCGGCATGGGCGTCTCGCCGCAGGACGCGCCCGACGAGATGGAGAACGTGACCGTGGGCTTCGAATCGGGGGTGCCGGTGCAAGTCAACGGCCGGCGGCTGAACGCCTTCGAGATCGTCAGCGAGCTGAACCGCATCGGCGGCCGCAACGGCATCGGGCGGATCGACATGGTCGAGAACCGCTTTGTGGGCATGAAGAGTCGCGGCGTCTACGAGGCGCCGGGAATGACGATCCTGTACGAGGGCCATCGGCTGATCGAGCAGTTGACCCTCGATCGCGACCTGATGCACCTGCGCGACCGACTGGCCCCGGAAGTTGCCGAGATGGTCTACTACGGCTTCTGGTATGCCGCCAAGCTGGACGCCCTGATGGCGTTTGTCCGCCGGGCGCAAGAGCCGGTCACGGGCGAGGTGAGCTTGAACCTCTACAAGGGCAACGTGCAAGTGTCCGGCCGTAGCAGCCCCAACAGCCTTTACGACGAAGGTATCGCCACGATGGAAGGCGGCGGGTCGTACAACCAGACCGACGCCGAAGGCTTTCTGCGAATCCAGGGCCTTCCCAGCCGGGTGCAGGCCCGCGTCCGGCCGCGCCCATACTGAACGCTCGCCGTGACGCGACGACCGACGAACCACGTTTCGGCGCAACGCCCAGCCCGGCGCTATGCCCAGTCCGGCGCTAACGGCGTGGACTGAAGGTTCCCACTTCCACCTCAACGGGAAACGAGTTGCGGTCGCGGAAGACCACCAGCGATACCCTGGTGCCCACCTTGGTCAGGCCGACGAGATTGATCAGGTGGGTGTCGTCCTCGACATCGACGCCGTTGAACTTCAGGATCACGTCACCGATCCGCAGATCGGCACTCTCGGCCGGCGTCTCCGGAAACACCTGGACCACTCGGGCGCCGATCGGGGCGGACAGGCCGATTTCTGCCGCCTGCGGCAGGGAGAAATCCTGATCGAGCCGCACGCCCAAAAATGCCCGAGTCACCTTGCCCCGCTCGATCAGTTGCTGGCTGAAGAACATGAACATGTTGATCGGGATGGCAAAGCCGATGCCTTCGTTGCCGCCCGAGTTGCTGGCGATGGCGGTGTTGATGCCGACGATTTCCCCGCGCAGATTGACCAGCGGACCGCCGCTGTTGCCGGGGTTGATGGCCGCGTCGGTCTGGATGAAGTCCTGGAAGACGACGGTGGTGTCGCCCAGTTCCAGGTCGCGTCGGCTCTTGGCGCTGACCATGCCGAAGGTCATCGAATGGCTGAGGCCGAAGGGGCTGCCGACCGCCAGCACGAAATCGCCGATCTCCGTCTCGTCGCTGTTGCCGACCGGAGCCGCCACCAGGCCCGAAGCCGAAACCGACATCACGGCAATATCGGTGTCGGCGTGCTTCCAGACGCGGTCGGGGTGGATCTGTCTCCCGTCGGCGAGGTTGATCTTGATGCCCTTGGGTGAGGAACTCTGCACCACGTGCCGATTCGTCAAGACGTAGTAGTCACCGCCGCGCTGAATGATCACCCCCGAGCCGGCCTCTTCGAGATGCCGGCCCCCGTACGTTCGGCCGGAGCGGGTCTCGACGTCGGCTTCGATGTGGACGACGGCGGGCTTGGTGAGCTTGGCCACCGCCTTGACGGTCTCGCTCAGGGCGTTGACGGTCGGCGCGTGTTGCCTGAGCGTGCGATACAAGTCGGCCCGGCTTTCCGGCGTCTTCGCGTTGCCGTTGTCCGGGGATGTGGGCAGGGGAGCCTGCGACCGTGCCCGGCCGGGCAGCAAGCCGCCAAGCAGCGGCACCAGAATCAGCACGAGCAGGAACCGGGACACCGGAGTGCTCGGCCACAGCAAGCAACGAGTCTGGGGCATGAATCGTCTCCTGAGGCAGGGATCACCAGCCGCCAAGCCGGTCGCGGGACCACGCCACCGCCCGAGTCCGAACACTTTCCTCCCGAGGCGATGGCTGCCGTCCGTGCCCCTGTTCCGGGCGGCCGGGCGGGCTGCCCGGCTCGAAGCCCCGGTTTGAAGCCCCGGCGGACGTCGCCCCGCAGTCTAGCAGTCCGACACGGGGGAAATCAAGAAACGTCCAGCTCGATGTCGTTGATCGACACTTCGGCATCGGCCGACGGGGTGTCCAGCAAACGGCTCCAGTCGACGTCGGCCGGAGACAAGGCGCCTTGGCGCTCGGCTTCGCGCTGACACTTGATACAGTAAGTGGCATAAGGGAGCGCATTCAGCCGCGCCATCGGAATACTGCACCCGCAACCTTCGCAGATCCCATAGTTGCCTTGCCGCATCCGCTCCAGGGCGTATTCGATCCGCGCCAATTCCCGGCTTTCTACCTCCGCAAGCTGGGAACTGATCTCGTCTTGGACCGAATCCAGCGCGGCATCCACCACATCGCCGGAGGTTTGGGCTCGGAGTTCTTTCAGCAGACTCAAGTCGCCGGCCAAGGCCTTGCGCAAAGCGTCGCGCCGCTTGATCAAGACCTGCCGCATCTTCAGGATCGCGTCTTTGCGGCTCATAAGTTACTTTCCTCGGTGTCCGATCCTGGCCGCGCCGAGGGTGCCCCCCTCAGAATAGGCCCGAACGAACCCCTCCTCTTGTGTTGGGATGTTGTTCCGATTCAGTTGCCCCACGGCGGCTGTTGAGACGAGATACCACCGAGTACCAACCAAACTATAGTACGTCTCTGACCGCGGTGGGAGCCAAAAAATCGCCTTTTCCGCCCAAGATTCGCCGTTGGGCCCCTCCGGTAGTCGCAAGTCCATTTGTGGAAAAGCTTTGCGGTATCTGCGTCGGGTCTGGTGCCGTGCCAAGATCGGAGACCCGGCTGCCGCGCAATCAGGACACTTCAGCCGACAGATAATTCCCAATCCACGCTGTGTCGACACCTCGGCCGAGAAACGGTTCCCGCCCCCGGTCGAGCCCGAATGCCGCCACTTACGACCACTTCGATTACGGATAATCGACAAAACCGGCACAGATATGCAACCGTTTTTGGGGATTCGCGCGGAATCATCTTTGCATCGGGAGCCGGCTTCTGATCGCCAATGCGACGTAAGCTAAACGTAAGGGAGCGTCCCGGCGGGGGAGGTTCTCAGGTATCGGTGTACGTCCCTTGCGACAGGCTCTGGAAACGGGACGACGGATTCGCTGGACTTGCTGGCAGGAAAGAACAATGGTAAGCACTGCCGTTACGCCCGATTGCACCGTGGAACAGGCAACCGGTGATCTTGTTTTTCGGATTCGCGGCTCGTCTCGCCACGGCCAGATCGTGCGGCTCCGATCGACCAAGTGCACGATCGGCTCCGGGCCGCGGTGCACCTTGCGGCTGCGTGCCAGGGGCGTCGGCCCGATACACTGCCTTGTACTCCGCGGCCGCAGCGGGACCGTCGTCCGCCGATGGTCGCCTGACACGCGACTCAACGGCCACACCTTTGCCGACGCCGATCTGGGGCCCGGCGATCTGCTGAGCGTGGGTACGGTGGAGTTGGAGGTGGTCGAGTCGGGTCGGCCAGCCGAGCGGACCGCCGCCACGACGGAAAGTCCCGGATGGGAGCCGGTGCAACGCCGACCATCGCCGCCGTCGCCAGACACGCTTCCATCGTCCCGGGACGCCGATCAGGAAGCCGAATCGCTCCGAACCGCAGAGCAGGAAGAAGGCTTTCGGGCCCAGCGGGATGCACTCGTGGCACAGCGAGAGGATCTCCGGCAACAGCAGCGACAGTGGCAGGCTGAACGTGCCGAACTGACAAGGCAGATCGACGAACGCGCCCGGGAACTCGAAGACCGCTGGGCCGAGCTCGACACCCAACGCGAGGCGTTGCAGCGGGACCGTCAGCGTTGGGACCTTGACCGGACCAAGCAGGAGGCGCCGGCGGCCGAAGCGTCGGTACCGGCCACGGCCGGCCAAGAGGAGATCGAGGCGTTTCAGGCACAGCGCCTGGAGTTCGAACAGCAGCGTGAGCAATTCGAGCGGCAGCTCGAGCAGCGCGAACAAGAGCGACAGTACTGGGAGGCCCAGCGGGTCGAAGGGGAGGCTCAGCAGGCGGAATGGGAGGCCCAGCGGGCGGAAACGGAAGGGCGGCTCGCGGAAGACGCCAAGCGACTGGAAAAGCTGCACGAAGAAATGCAGGCCGAGCGGGAGGCGTTTGAGCAGCGGCGTCGGCAGTGGGAGGCCGATCGTACCCGGGTCGAGTCGGAGCAGGTCGATCCGGCAGCCGCCTCCCGGCAGACAGCCCCGCAAGAGCCACAGAAGACGCCCGTCGAACTCGCCGATGTGTTTCGCCAAATGGGATCAGTCCAACTGTTGGGTGAAGGCGAGACACTGGAAGAGCCCGTACCGGGAACGCACCGGGTCGAGGAATCGGTCGAGGAGACGACCGACGACGATGCAGCCGAGTCGGAGACGCTGTCGTTTTCGCGTTCTCCGCAAACCTCGCAGGCCTCGCAGCCAGCCGAGGCGCCGCGGCGGACTCCAGCAGCCAAGCCAACCGCAGGAGAAGGCGAAGAGGAATCGATCGACGACTACATGTCACGGCTGATGGAGCGGGTCAATGCGACTGCGAGCCGTCGCGAACAGCAACAGGGATCGCAAGGGCTATGGTCACAACCGTCGGACGTCGCGAAACCGGCAGCAAACGTTGATCAGGGGCCGACGAAGGAGGTGCAGCTCGCGGCTGACCAGGAAACTGACCAGGAAACTGACCAGGGCGAAATGCCGACCGCACGGAAAGCAGAGACGTCCCAGACGACGAAGATGACACCCCGCGCCGTGGCTGCGGAGCGATCGGCCGGTCTCTCCGCCATGCGCGAGTTGGCAAACGTCTCGGCCCAAACGGCCATCGCTCACCATGCTCGGCGTCAGATGATTCTCGCCCGGCGTTGGAAACTGCTGACCGCACTGCTCTCGGTGCTGGTCGGCGGCGCGCTGACAACGATCTGGTGGACGTGGGACATCGGGAACATCCCTGGCTACGGCGCCGGGTTGTGTCTGTTGATAGCCCTGCTCTGGACGGCCCAGGCTGTTGGATTGGCCCGCCGCCTGCGAGTTGCCGATTCCTCCCAGTCCGGACAAGAGCCCGCCGAGCCGGAAGGCCCCCCGGGAGCAAGGCAAGACTAAGGGCTCGTAAAAGAACAAGTTGGGCATACATAAAAGAGCAAGGACGCGCAGCGGCCTTGCTCTTTCATTACATGCGGACCGAGGATACCTGTGAGTTTCCTGGTTTTTTCCCGATCAGAAGCCACCGGGATCGACGTTTCACGCAGGGCGAGCGTTATGGGTGGAAAGGCGTCTGCGCCGCCTTTCCACCCATAAGAATGCCCAACT
>JAFGRD010000121.1 GCA_016935315.1 Pirellulales bacterium | reverse complement strand
TGCGGTGGATTCCGCGTTTTTCCTCGCTTACGCTTCGGGTTACGATGCCCGAAGCTACCCCAATTTCAAGGTTTGACAGAGCACTAGATGGCCTTGCGTGATTCCGGGGAGAATCCGGTGTCTTTTGAGCCGCCTCCTGAAGGGTGGCGGCGGAGTCGCTAGTTCTCCGAATCGTGCAAGTCTGTTTAGGAGAGGATAGAGCAGGCCCGGGACCGAAAGAGGCAGGACCCGGTGAATCCGTAAACCTGGTGGTTGTGCGGTCGGATGTTCCGAACCATGCTCAACGGCATGTCTGGTGTGGTCTCACTCGGCTTCGTCCCCGGACGATGGCGGTTGATCTGTTTCGCCGCGTTGGGGATCTTGGCGGGGCTGGGCTTGGCGGTGGGCAAGGTCTCGCGGGCGACCTCCTATCTGAGCGACGATCCGGAGGCGTGCGTCAATTGCCACGTGATGAACGCGCAGTACGCCTCGTGGCGACGCTCCAGCCACACCCACGTGGCGACCTGCAACGACTGCCACGTGCCCCATGAGACGATCGCCCACGCCTATGCCTTCAAGGCACGCGACGGCCTGTACCATTCGGCCGTCTTCACTCTCCGCTGGGAACCGCAGGTCATTCGGATGTCCTCGGCGGCGATTCCCGTGGTCGAGGCGAACTGCCGACGCTGCCACGGGCGCACGCTCGAAGCGGTCGCGGCCCGCCAACACCAGTCGGGCGACCTCCGCTGCTGGGATTGCCACCGCGAAGTGCCCCACGGCGCCGTGCGCAGTCTTTCCGTCGCTTCCCGCGTGATCGGGCCGGAGCTACCGCCCGCCCTTCGGCCCCAAGTATCGCAGATTGGCGGGCGAAAACCACGACCGCAGTAAGGACGATTCGATGAACGACGCGGCCCAAGGCGAACCTTCCGGCGCCACCACCGTTTCTCCCGCTTCTCCGCGGAGCGGCCGTCGATGGACCGGCTGGCTGCTGTTCGGGGTCACAACGATCGCAGTCTTTGTCCTGGGGCTGTTGTTCGCCTCGATCATCCAACGCCGCAACGAGGCGATCATCCGCCGGCCGTTGACGCCCATCGGCGACTTGGAAACCGATAGCAGCGTCTGGGCCGTGGACTGGCCACGGGAACACGATTCCTACCGGCGCATGCAGGACGACACCACCAAAACCAAGTACGGCGGTGCCGACCCCAGGGACTACCTGCAGGAGACGCCGGCTAACGTCGTGCTGTTCGCGGGATACGGGTTTTCCAAGGAGTATCGACAAGCCAGGGGCCACGTCTACGCGGTCGAGGACGTTGTGGAGACCCAGCGCGTCGGGCCCGCCACGCCGGCGACTTGCTGGAGCTGCAAGAGCCCCGACGTGCCGCGACAGATGGTCGCGTTCGGCAAGATGAAGCTCGGCGACAAGCCGGCGTCGTTCCAGGAACTGCTGCTGGCCGGGGCGGGCGATTTCTACGCCAGGAAGTTCTACGACCTGGAGGACGAAATCACGCATCCGATCGGTTGCCTCGATTGCCACGATCCGCAAAACATGCGGCTGCGCGTGTCGCGCCCGGCGCTGATCGAGGCCTTCGAGCGCGAGGGCCGCGACATCAACCAGGCGTCGCACCAGGAGATGCGGACGCTCGTGTGCGCCCAGTGCCACGTGGAATACTACTTCCGCGGCGAAGGCAAGTACCTCACCTTCCCATGGGACAAGGGAACCACGGTCGAGCGGATCGAGGAATACTACGACGCGGATTCCTTCGCCGACTGGACGCACGCCGTCAGCAAGGCCCCCATGGTCAAAATGCAGCACCCCGACTACGAGGTATTCCTGACGGGCATCCACGCCTATCGCGACGTATCCTGTGCCGACTGCCACATGCCCTATCGCAGCGAGGGCGGTGCGAAGTTCACCGACCATCACGTCCAGAGCCCGCTGCTGAACGTCGCCAACTCGTGTGCCGTCTGTCACCGCTGGGGGGAGGACGAGATCCGCGCTCGTGCCGTCTCGATCCAGGACAAAACCCGCGAGGGACGCGAGCGGGCCGAGCGCACGCTTGTCCTGGCACACTTCGACATCGCCGCGTGCATGGAAGCCGGCGCCTCCGACGAGGAGCTTGCCATGGTGCGCCATCTGGTGCGTCAGGGGCAGCTCCGGTGGGACTACGTGGCGTCCAACAACGGCATGGGCATCCACTCCCCCCAGGAATGCACGCGAATTCTCACCGCGGCCGTCGAACTGGCCCAGGAATGCCGCGTCCAGTGCGCCCGCATGCTCGCCCAGAAAGGCTACACGGAGCCGGTCCGATATCCGGACTATGCCGACAAGCAGAAGGCCCAGGCCCTCAACCAGCGGTTCCTCGACGGCAAGCCGCCGACGCTTCTGGCCGGAGACGCCTCCTATTGATGCTTGCACACTCAATGCGCGAAAGCGACCAGCAGAAGCCCGACTTGTCCGGCCTCCCGTTGGTTGGCCTTGATCCTCCACAAGGCCAACGTTCATAAGACTCGTCAGAGATTCAGTCGGCGACTCTGGAAAGCGCGTGACACTTCAGCTACAACTTGAATGGCACGCTGACCGACGCCCTCAGCGCCTCAACACGTGCTGTTCGAGTGCCGCCAAGATGTATCGCGCGGTGGCTTCCAAGCCGAAACGCTCCACGTTGAGCACTGCGTCGTACAGGTGGGCGTCGTCGATGTCCCGGCGGAAAAACCGTTGGACGAATTCCCGGCGGCCCCGATCGCGCTCTTCGATCAGCCGGCAGGCCCCGGCTTCGTCGAGCCCGTCACGCTGCATGACCTGCCGGACGCGGAATTTCCGCGGCGCAATCAGCCGCACGGCCAAACCCTTCTCCCGCGGCAACAGGAACTGTGCCCCGCGGCCGACCAGGACCACGTTGTCCCGCCGGGCGGCGCTCAGCACCACGTGGGTCAGATGGATCACGTATTTCTCGGCAGGAACCACCTGGCGATCCATCCAGGTTCCGAGCACGTCGTGGACCCAATTACTGCGGGTTTCATCGACCAACTCCAACATAGGCCGCGAGAGGTGGTAACGCTCGGCCACGCGGTCGAGCAGGTTGCGGTCCAGCACGTCCCAGCCCAGCTCCTTGCCGATCAACTCGGCGATCTCGCTGCCGCCGGCGCCCTCTTCGCGTGAGAGGGCCAGATACGGGCGAATGCCCTCGGCAATCTGCTGCAACTCCCGCGATCGCATCGCGCGGTCTTCGATTTCGGCCGTCCGTGCCCAAACCTGCATCTGTCGCTCGGCGGCCGCCACAATCGCCGGCTCGGCGTGCGTCTGCATTTGCTCTTTCATTTCCTGACCCCCCAAGCAATCCCATCGCCTTCAGGCAATCTACCCACTTTTATTATAGTCACCTGCTCAGCCCGAAAGAGGGAAATTCGCCGAAAGTAAGACAGTGCCCCGATCACCCCCCCCGCTTGGCCGGAATCCAAGTGGACCGAATTCAGGTGGTGCACTAGGTTGACTCGGCGACGGCGAGGGCATGCAGCGATGCGTGCCTTCAGGAATTGGCTGTTGGGCTCATCTGCAGCAGCAATGACGCGCAGCAGCGACACGGAGCGACGCCGCTCAAGCCCGCCCCGGACGTCTGCCGCCCGACACGGCAATCCCGGCCAGCGTTAGGTGGGGGACGTATCGGGCGGAGCTTCCCAGCATCTCGGCGACCGTCGGGCCGGCGCCGCCGGTGAGGAAGACCTGCGGATTGCCGCCGCCGGAGAGTTGCTCGATCAATTGGCGGATAGCGCCCACGGCACCCCAGAAGAGCCCCGATCGCATGGCGGGGACCGTCGCGGCGCCCAGGGCCGGCGGGGGTGAGCTCAGCTCGGCCATGGCGATCTGCGGCAGAAGGTCGGTGAATTCGTGCAACGCCCGAGCCGACATGCCGATGCCCGGCATGATGGCGCCGCCGAGGAAAGCCCCGTCGGCGGAAATCAGGTCGACGGTAATTGCAGTGCCCACGTCGACCACCACCGCGGGGCGACCGGGCTCGCGGAGCCGATTGGCGGCCACCGCGTCCAGCAGCCGATCGACGCCGACCATGTCGGGCCGCTTGAGCGACACGACCAGCGGCAGATCCCCGACGGCCAGCAACGTCACCGGATCGCCGGGGCGGTGCTCCCGCAGCCAATCGATCAGCCGCGAGGCCGTCGGCCGGTTCACGCTGGCGATCAGCCAGGCCGGTTTCCCGCCGGAGATCGGTTCGCCGGCCGCTTCCAGCCAGGAGCCGATCCGCGGCAATTCGGGCGACTCGCCAGCCAGTTGCAGCGTCCGCCTGGGTTCCGGCAGCCCGTCGGCGACCTCACCGTCGAACAACCCGAGCTTGGTCCGGGCGTTGCCCACATCGACGGCGATGATCGCGGCGGCGGACATAGGGCCTGTCAGAAAGCAGGTTGGGCATACATGAACGGGGAAGGGCGCGGGTTACCACGCCTGGGGATCTCCCTGCAACTTTCGGGCGATCGCCCCAACCAGGGTATTGAGTCCTTGGCCGGTGACGGCGGATATCAACAGCACTTCGCGGCCCAGCTCCTCGCCCAGCTCGCGCTGCACGACGGCGGCGGCCGGCAGGTCGGCCTTGGTAACGGTGACGATCTCCGGCCGGTGGCCAAGCCGTTCGTCGTGCTTCTCCAACTCGTTGCGGATCGCCCGGTAGTTCGACAGCGGGTCGGTGTCGTCGGTCGGCTCGGGCTCGACGAGATGGACGAGAAGGCCGGCACGTTCGATGTGGCGAAGGAACTCGTGCCCGAGACCCACGCCGGCGTGGGCCCCTTCGATCAGACCGGGAACGTCGGCCAGAATGAACGAGTGGTCGCGATCGATCTGCACCCGGCCCAAATTGGGGTATTTGGTGGTGAAGGGGTAGGCGGCGATTTCGGGCCGGGCGCGGGAAAGGCGGCTCAGCAACGTGCTCTTGCCGGCATTGGGCTTACCGACCAGACCCACGTCGGCGATCACCTTCAGTTCCATGTGGATCGTGCGGACCTCGCCGGGGTCGCCCGGGGTCGATTGTCGCGGAGCCTGGTTGACGGCCGACTTGAACCGCGTGTTCCCCTTTCCGCCTTTGCCGCCCTGCGCCACGTTCACCCGGTCGCCGTCGGCCGCCAGGTCCTTCAGCACGTGGCCGCGTTGGGCATCGGCAACCACGGTGCCGGGCGGGACAGGGATTAGCAGGTCGTCGGCCGAGGCCCCGTGGCAATTCGCACCGCGGCCCGGCTGGCCGCTGGCGGCCTTCCAGTGCTTGCGGTGGGCCAAGGCCGAAAGGCTATCGACGCCCTGCTGAGCAATCACGATGATGCTTCCGCCATCGCCTCCGTCGCCTCCGTCGGGCCCACCGCGGGGAACGTATTTCTCCCGCCGGAAGCTGACGCACCCATCGCCTCCCTTGCCGGCCTCGACGTAGATTTCGACTTCGTCGATGAACATTCGTATTTGGTCGTTCTCGTGAATCGGCCCGAGGTAGCCAACGAAATCAGGGGATAGCCCTTGCTCGGGCCACCCCCTGCTCGTGGGTGTCTCATGTGACGTGCGCAGCCCTATGGACGTTTGCACAGTCGGTGCGCGAGGGCGACCAACGGGAAGCCGGTTCTGCCGGCCTCCCGTTGGTCGCCCCTGATCATTTGTAGTGCAAGCATCAACAGAGGGATTCCAGCACGTGGACTCGCCGGCCACCGCGATCGAACTGAACGTAGCCGTCGATCAGCGCGTACAGGGTGTAATCGTTGCCCTGGCCGACGCCTTTGCCGGGATGGAACTTCGTGCCGACCTGGCGGACCAGGATGTTGCCGGCCCGTACCTGTTGTCCACCGAACCGCTTGACGCCGCGGCGCTGGGCGTTGCTGTCCCGCCCGTTGCGGCTGGAGCCCTGTCCTTTTTTGTGTGCCATGGACTTATCCTCGTGCTGGAGGCCCGTCCCCGCCGGCCCGGCGTCGGGAGGGTCCGAAGCGGAATGTTTTATGGGGCAAGGGTTTACATCACATCTTCTGCGATGGTACCGCACAGCGGCAGCCGCAGAACCCTTCTTTTTATCGGTAAACCCACTCGTAGTCAACCTCTTCGGGGATTCCTCCGTAGCGAATCTCCCGCTCATGCTCATAGTATTCGTCGCCCGGCCGCCAGTAGTTCAGCTTCAGCGTCTTGCGCGATATCCGCCGGCCTGTCCCGATGCGATCATCCTTCTTGTAGGCACCCGGCTCGTCGCGCCAGTGATAGGCGTTGGTCAAGCCCTGCACGTAGACAGAGAAGCGGTCGATCCGCGGATCGATGTCCTGCCACGTAACCACACCCCAGAGGGTCTCGCCGGGGGCAATCTTTCCGCCGGTGCTGCCCGCGTCGCACATCTCCACCGTCGTGTAGAACCGCCGATTGCGGTCCTCGCGCAGGCGAATCGGGCCCACCGCCACGGGGATCACGGTGTCGCGATAGACCGTACCGAATTCCTTGCTCTCCAACAAGAACTCGGGAATGAACCGGATCGGCCCGCTGCCGCTTTGGACCTGGTAGGTGCCGTTGGCGGCTTCGACCGGTCGCAGCCAGCCAAACTGAGGCGGCGGCTCGGGGCCGGCCCCATCGAAGATCTTTTCCGGGACCTTGTGGTTGGTCACACTGTAGACCATGTACCAGATCAACTTCCGCTGCATGTTCCCGCCCGCTTGCGGGACGTCGATCCAAATCATCCGCATCGGCTTGAACCGAAAATCCAGCGTCCAAACATCATGGCGGAATGGGCGGTCCTTGGCCCAATCGAACTTTGCGTCGACCGCCAGCAGTTCGACCAGGTCGTGCCGGCTGAACGACTCGGCCAGCTCTCGCTGGGGGTCGACCGACTGGATCACGCCGGGCGCCAAAACGCGATAGGGGCGCCTGGCGGCAGCCGGCGCAGCCTCCTGGGCTGCCAGCGGCGAACAAGCCAGAACTACCAATGCCACGGCGGAAACCTGTGTCCACGAACTCTGCGGGCGATGCATGGCGAGATTCTCCGTGTCCACAAGGCCAGCCGGTGGCGAGGGCACCGGATCGAAGCGTACTTTGTCCCTGAACTCTTAAGTATACTTGCCGCGCAAGCGGGTCGTCAAGGTTTGCGCACCCCCCACAAGAGCGTTCGGGGCATTGGTGCCGGCCGATTCCCGCGACGAAGACCGCGAGACGCTGGGCCGGATCACGCCAGGCTCGGGCGGACGGGAATCAGGCTCCCCCGAGAATGGCCGCAGCCCCGAATCATCCGCCGAAGGGGTTGGCCGGGTCCACCTCGGTTGTGCCACCGGCCGGTTGGGCTACTGGCTCGTCGTCGGCAAACGGATCGGTGGCCGGCTCCGCCGCAGGCTCACCTGCCGGTTCCATTGTCGGATCATCGGCGAATGGATCAGCCGCGGGCTCAGCGGCAGGCTGAGCCGGTGGCTCTGCACCAAACGGATCGGCGCCCGGCTGAGCGGCCGGTTCGGCAGCCGGCTCCGCGCCGAACGGATCGGCGGCGGGTCCAGCGGCCGGCTCGACTGGCGGTTCCGCACCAAACGGATCGGCGCCCGGTTCCATGAGAGGTTCAGCTCCGGGAGGAACGTCGGCCGGCCCACCACTATCGCCGACAGCCGCTTTTCCCAGGGCCCTCAACAATCCGCCGAACACGCGGCTGGCCTTCTTCTCGCCCGGCACCGCCGCAGGCGGTTCGGCGCTGGGCACCACGGCGGGTGTGGCCGCTGGCTCGACGTCGAACGGCTCGGTCGCCGGCTCCGCGGCAAACGGGTCGGTCGCTGGCTCCATGGCCGGTTCCGCCGCTGGTATGGCAACCGGCTCCGCAGCTGGTTCCGCGGCTGGTATGGCGGCTGGTTCCGCGGCCGGCCCTTGCGTGGGACCAAGCTGGAACGGATCACTGTCCGGCGGCACGGCAGGCACATCGGCAGGCACGCCGGGCGCCGCATCGACCTGTTCCTGGACCGCCTGATGCTCCTCGCGACGGATCGTGTCGTATCGGGCCTTGCGGAGCTCCTCGGCGCGTTGGCGGGCCGCCATGCGAGCCTCGAGGCGATACTCTTCCAAGGTCACGCGTGCGTTGCCCTGGATGCGTTCCAGCGATTTCGCCACGTGGTAGAATCGGTTCAGATCGCCGCTCTCCAATTCGGCGCCTTTCTGGAAGTCCGTCCCGGCTTCCGTCTCGCGGCCGAGTCTCAGGTACGTCAGTCCGCGGAAGTAAAACGCACGAGGGTCTTTGGTGCCGGCCTGAATGGCCTCCGTCAGGTTGTCGTATGCTCCGACATAGTCGTGCGAGAAATAGGCATGCACGCCGCTGCCGTACTTCTGTGCCAGGACGGCGTCCTGGGCGCACAGCGACACGCCCCACAGCATTACCATTCCGCCCGCAAGCAGAGAAAGACTCCGATACATGACACCTGACTCCTTCTTCGTTCCTGATGGTCAAAAGGCCGGGCGCACACCGTGCGCCGGTTTGCATCTGTCTGTTCAATGAACCGGCTGGCGTTTTCCAGCGAGCGCACGTTCCGTCCAGTCATGCACCAAGGCGCGGCGGCGCCAGCCGACAACACAAACCCGATTATAGCCGATACTAATCGATTTCCCTTGGTATTTCAAGCAACGGCCCCGCTGATTTCGGGCAGGGGGCGGCTTGCCCGAAGCCGGCAAACACCGCTGACAGTCAGGCCAATCTGGCTACACGGCCCCAACGGGTGGCAAGGCTGTGCGATGGAGCCGGGACCAGGCGTTCGATCGGGTTGAATGATTCCGGGAGGTACCCGGCGCCCTGCGGCTGCCCCCGAACCGCGGTGGCGGATTCGGAGTCGGGGATCCCGCGAATCGTGCATTTCACCTAAACGGTTGTGAAGAAACGGCTTGGCGCGTTTCGTGGGGCGACGGCGCGTCGATGGCAGAAGAGGGCATGTGCCAGGCGGGGGGCGTTTCGAGGCCAGCCGGTAGAATGTACGGGCCAACCCCGCGGCCGGCCGGGCCCGATTCGGCTCTTCGGCTCGTACGTTGCCGGCGCGTAGAGAACGAGACTACCGGCCGCATTGCTACCTTGATCGAATGAAGCTACCCAGGGGCCACGAGGAAGCGATTCCCGTGTTCGAGTCTAGGTAGTGCGGCCGGCCAGTCCCGTCTCGGATCGGCTATCAGCACTCGTGCTCGTCGGAGCAGTCACCCCGTCGCTCGGATCGACGAGCCTTGCACCCGCGAGAGGGTCAATTCCCTATTTTCCTCTCACGCCCTAATCATCGTAAAATCGCTCCATGGGTGTTAACGCGAACGCACGCCAAATCGGGAATTCCTGCGAAGGTATCGCATCTTGTCGCGATTGTAGCGATTGGAGTGGTTTGTCGGGCTCGTGCCGGTTGCTTGCACAACCATGTGCGAGTGTCGAGAATGAATCCGGTTAAGAAATGTAGGCGCGATGGGAAACTCGGGGGTTCTGAAAGCAATCTCTTCCGACGGCACCACGCCCTACGGAGGGGCGCCGATGCAGTAGAGGTGCTTCTCCGCTCGCAGATAGACCCGGCCGCCGCTGATCGCCGGCGATGTGTAGCAGTTTTCGCCCAACCGGTTTTCGGCCACCACGTCGAGCTCGGGCCCGGGGCGGACGATCGTCGTCACGCCCTCGTCGGATAGGAAATAGACCAGGCCGTCGGCCTCGAGCAGCGACGCGCTGTAGTGGCGGGGGCCCATCCGCTGCATCCAGTAACGTTGCCCGGTGGCCGCCTCGAAGCAGCTCCCAATACCGAGGTCGGAAACGACCAGGAAGTACTTGCCACCGCCGGCGACGATCGGCGACGGCACATACGAGCAGCCCTTGGTCGTCTGCCAGACGACGTGGGTGTCGGTGACGTTGCCCTCTCCGTCGGGCCGGATGCCCAGGATGTGGAACGTGGGAAAGCCGGCCGTCAGGAAGAAAAGCTCGCCATTGCAGACCAGCGAGGCCACGTACTGCTCGGTGGGGCCGTCGATGATCCAGTGTCGCGAGCCGTCGTGCGGGTCGTAACTGGCCACGCACTTGCTGCCCGAGAGGACCATCTGCGTGCGGCCGTCGATGTCGCGGATGATCGGCGGGCAGTAGCTCCGCGTATGGTTCACCCGCGATCGCTTCCAGACCGTTTTGCCGCTGGCCCGATCCAGGGCAACCAGATAGCCGTCGCCGTCATGGTCGCCGTTTAGGATCACCAGGTCTTCAAACAGCAGCGGAGGGCTACAGTAGCCGTGCACGCTGTAGAACTCGCCCGGACGCACCAGCCACCGGCGGTTGCCCGCGAAATCGTAGGCCGCCACCACCATCTCGGTGCGGTCGAGGAAACTGACGTAGACCGACTCATCGTCGGCCGCGGGCGTGCTGGAGGCGTAGCTGTTCAGTGCGTGCTTCTTTTCCAGCGGCGAGTGGACCACCAGGCGTTCCCAGAGGATTTCGCCCGACTTGCGATCGAGGCACAGCAGCACGCGGTCTTCGCGCTCCTCGCGACAGGAGACCACGAAGATCCGCTCTCCGACGACAATGGGCGAGGCGTGGCCCTTGCCTGGGATCGCCGTCTTCCAGGCGATGTTTTCGCCGGCGGGGCCGTTCCAGCGGGTCGGGACGTTCGTTTCCAGGCTGGTACCGTCGCCGCGCGGTCCGCGCCAACAAGGCCAATCCTCTGCGTCCGCGGGCACGGGCGTCCAAGGCACGAGGAGCAACAGCAGCACAAGGGGAGACGATGCGGGCGTTTTGGGCATGGCTGTTCAGGCAGGTCGTCAAGGGCAGGTCGTCAGGGGCAGGTCATCGGAGAGGGAGATGCCGGGGCGGCACCAGCCATGATAACCCAATCTCGACCCGTCGTCACGAAGCGGCGCCGGCCTCAGCGGCGTTACGGCTTCGGCAGGCCCCCGTTGCCGGATCCGCTCTCCAGGTTGCCTTCGCGGAACGCGGCGGCCATGGCCTTGGGAACCTCCGCCTCGGCCAACACGACCATCGCCCGATTCTTGGCTACGGAGGCCCTCATTTCCTGCTCTCGGGCGGCGGCCAGCGCGCGGCGTTCTTCCGCCTTGGCACGGGCAACACGGGTGTCGGCCTCGGCCTGGTCGGCCTGCAGCCGGGCGCCGATGTTCTGGCCGACGTCGATGTCGGCGATGTCGATGGAGACGATCTCGAAGGCCGTCTGGGCGTCCAGCCCCCGCTCCAACACGGCCCGGGAAATCTTGTCGGGGTTCTCCATCACCGCCAGATGCGTCATGGCCGATCCGATCGAGGTGATGATGCCCTCGCCCACGCGGGCGATGATCGTTTCTTCCGTGGCTCCGCCGATGAGCTGCTCCAGGTTGGTTCGCACGGTTACCCGGGCGCGGACCTTCAACTCGACGCCGTTCTTGGCGATGGCGCTGAGGGTGGTCCGGTGCGACCGTTTGGGATCGGGGCAGTCGATCACCTTGGGATAAACGCTGGTCTGCACGGCGTCGAGGACGTCGCGTCCGGCCAGGTCGATGGCCGCCGCGCGGTCGAAATCCAGGTCGATGTCGGCCCGATGGGCGGCGATGATGGCGCGGATGACGCTGGGTACGTTGCCGCCAGCCAGATAGTGGGCCTCCAGCCGCCGGGTCGAGATGCCCGTCTCGCGTTCCGTACCGATGCCCGCCTGCATGGACATGATCTTCCCCTGCACGATCACCCGCGAGTTGACCCGGCGGAAGCTCATGCCGATCAGGCTGAAGATGCTCACGTTGGCGTTGGACATGTAGGCCTGGAACCAGATCCCGCCGTACATGAAGGCGATCAGGGCGAAGACAGCCGCCAGCACGACCGCCGCACCGCCCCCATAGACCCAAGGCCAAGGAACGTCCTGAGCCAACAAGATGGGCAATCCGTAGTCCATGATATCCTCCCGTGACTTGCAGATCAGAAAGCGCCCGGGTCGGCGACGCCCGATGACAATTCATGGGATAGCATAGCGAATCGTGGCGCGGCGGAATAGCTCTTTCGGGCAACTTCCGCGAGAAAAAGCGCCCAGCGCCCTCGCCCGACAAAGGTCGTTTGCCGGCGTGCTTCCACAGAGGGCCGGTGCACTTTCACAGAGGGAGTGTCTCGGTGCGTTGAGCGTCGGCGGAGCCGCCGTGGCGCTGTGAAAACACCGGGAGAGTCAATTCTTCGTAACATCTTTCCACCGCGAAGAGACCTCTTGCCGCCGCGCGAGGCCCAAAAAGTTGCGTTGAGACAAGGACTTGCGCCTGGTAGAATCGTTTTTCAGCAGCCGAGCGTGGCGCGACCGTTCTGGAAAGAAAAAGGCAGCAATGAGGCCCCTAACTCTCAATGTGACAACCGGTTGCGTCGAATCACGTGCGGACTCGATTTTCCGTGTTTCGCGGGCTTTCCGTTGCGACGAGGAGGCCTTGCACCCCGGGTCGCCGAAGTCCTTTGCGACCAAGGCCTTGGGGGCCGAACCGCGCGAGGTCGAATCGACGTAAGTGGAATCCACGCCGTGTTGGTCAACGCGGCATAGCACGTGGATTCGGGCCAGGTGGATTTCGGTCCAAACGAGGGGGTCCGGCAGCGGCCCGGTGCCTGCCGTGATGGTCGTTTACAGCGAATCGATCTCCTCGACCACCTCGGCGGTCGTCCGGAGCCGGGCGAACTTGCGCCGCCAGATGGCGAAACAGGCCTGCTGCAGTTCGGGCCAGAGCGTGGCGACGGCGTCGGTCACCGCAGTCACCCGGTAATCACGCATCGCCGCGCTGCTGAGCGTGGCGTTGACGCAGACGTCGGTCACCACGCCGGTGACGGCCAGATACCGCACGTCGCGGCTCCGCAGGGCCAGATCCAGCGGCGTGTCGTAGAACTTGTCGTAAGTGTGGCTGCGGACGACCAACTCGTCGGGCCGCGGGGCCAACTGCTCGACCGTGTCGGCCGAGTTGGGGCCGAACTCGATGCAGGGGCCGATCAGACAGTTGTTCGACGGGTGGCCGAAACCCTTCGACTCCCCGAGGGGCGCCGGCAGGTGTTCCACGCCGAACGGATCTCCGCGGAGGCAGGGCACGGCCGGCGAATAGACGAATTCGGTGAAGATCACCGGCACGCCCTGCTGGCGACAGGCCTCGATCAGCCGCCGGATGTTCGGGATGATCTCTCGGCCGGGGGCCACCTCCAGGGCCGCCCCGGGGTCGAGGAAGCCGCGCTGCATGTCGATCACCAACAGGGCGGTGCGGCCGGGCTCGAAGCGGTGCAGCCGATCGATCCGCTCGGCCTGGGCGCGCAAGACGTCGTCGAGACTCATGGGGCGATCCTCTCCTGTTCTGCCTGTCACTCGGGTTCAACGCGTTCTCTTACGAGTCCGATGTCTGTGCAGACCCCGTGCTCCGCCAGCCCGGATTGACCTCGGGTTTCTGCCCCTCGGGCAGCGGCTCGCTGAGCTTGGCGTAGAGCTCGGGGCGTCGGGCTTTCAGGTAGCGGCGGCCGCCGGAGAGGTCGATCTTCTCGGGCGTGCACAGCCCCACCACCACGTCGTCGCCCAGCGCCCTGGATTCGGCGATGATCTCGCCGAAGGGGTCGATCACCATGGCCCCGCCGGTCTTGATCGTGTCGTGGTCGACGCCGACGGGGTTGGTAAAGACGTAGTACAGCCCGTTCTCGTACGCCCGGGTGGGCAGCCAGCGCATCAGCCAGCCGCGCCCCTTGGGTCCCTCGAACTGCAAACGCAGCGGCACCGGATCGCGCTGGCGGTTGTCCCAGAGCCGCTTGTCGATCTTACCGCGGCCGGGCATGGGGCTGGGCAGCCCGCAAGTGACGTGCGGGGCGAAGATCACCTCCGCGCCGTTCAACGCCATGATCCGCGGGTTCTCGACCAGGTTGTTGTCGTAGCAGATCAAGATCCCGCAGCGGACGCCGCAGAGCTCGAACACCTCGAGCTGGTCGCCCCCACTGAGGTGCTCGCTGACGAACGCGTGGATCTTGCGGTGCCTGGCCACCAGTCCCCGCCGCGGCGCCACGGCCACGTAGGTGTTGTAGAGCTTGGGACCGTCCCGCTCGATCAGCCCGGCCAGCAGCGGCACGTCGAGCCGGTCGGAGAGTTCCACGAGGCGCCGCGTGCTGGGCCCGTCGGGGACCGACTCGGCCAATGCCTCGAGCCGCCCGCGGGTGAGATCTTCGAGGAAGGTGTAGCCGGGAATGCAGCATTCGTGGAAGCTGACGATTTCGGCCCCTTGCTTTACGGCCCGTTGGGCTAGTTCCTCGATCCGCCCGAAGTTGTAGTCCTTGTCCGCGTCGCGGGCCTCGAACTGGGCGGCGGCAATTCGGATGTCGTGCATGGAACGTGGGGCGTGGTTGGGGGTTCCTTGGCGAGCCCTTCGCTTCCGGGCCACAGGCCGTCAGCCGCGGGCCTCTCGCACGGCGTCGTACAGCGCCACGAGGTTCTCCGGCGGGACGCCGGCTTGGACATTGTGAACCGTGTTGAAGACGAACCCACCGCCGCGGCCGAAGATCTCGATCCGATCGAGCACTTCGCGGCGGACCTCCTCGGGCGTGCCGAAGGGCAGGGTCCGCTGCGTGTCCACGCCGCCGCCCCAAAAGGTGATCCGGTCGCCGAAGTCGTCCTTCAGCCGGCGGGGGTCCATGTCGGTGGCCGAGCATTGCACCGGATTGAGAATATCGAAGCCCGCGTCGATGATGTCCGGCAGCAGCGCCCGGATCGAGCCGCACGAGTGGATGAACGTTTTCCAGGGTGTCTTCTGGTGGACCCAGTCGTTCACGCGGCGATGGAACGGCTGGTACAGCTTGCGGTAGCTCTGGCAACTGATAAACGGACCGGTCTGCGTGCCGAAGTCGGTGCCGGTGATGAAGACGGCGGAGACCGCGTCGCCGACCCGCTGGTAAAT
The DNA here is from genome assembly GCA_016935315.1 of Pirellulales bacterium. Classification (GTDB taxonomy): domain Bacteria; phylum Planctomycetota; class Planctomycetia; order Pirellulales; family Thermoguttaceae; genus JAFGRD01. The sequence continues at coordinate 4,324 of JAFGRD010000121.1, read as the reverse complement.
CTTCTCCAGGTTGGCCAGCGCGATGTCGCACTGTCGCTGGAAGACCTCGTAGACGTAGTCGAAGCGGGCGGCCGTGCTGACGTACCATTCTTCGATGTCGCGGATACCCTTGGGGCGCTTCAGCCAGGGGGCAGGCACCAGCGCGATGTCGCCGAACGCCGTGCCGCCAAAGTTGGCCAGAATCGCCCGATCGCTCTGCGCCCGCAGCCGTCGGGCCCCCTGGGCGAAATGCTCGAGGTCCTCGTCGGAGATCGGGCCGAACTCCTGCAGATTGTCCGCCGGGTCGAGCTTCTGCTCGTCGATCGGCTCCTGGCGGACGATCGTATCGAAGTAAAACCCGCCCTTGGGCATGCGGGCGCTGGGCGGCGCCGAACGGTCGCCCTCGGGATACATCAGGATGTCGCCGCTGGGCTCCGGCGTGGTGTTGAAGGCCCCGGGGACCAGCACCGGCGTGCCGTCGAAGAGCGTCCAGGGTATCCAATCCTCGTTGGCGAAGCCGAAGAATCCTCGCGGCCCGCCCAGCTCGACCACGTCGACGCCCAAGGCGTCCATCAGGTCCGGGGCAATCTGGCCGAGCATCTGGTACGGCTCGGTCACCTTGACCGGCGTGCCCGGCTCGTCCAGCTTCAAGGCCTGGCGAAGCCGGTACACGCTGCTGACGTGCATGCCGGTAACCGGGCCGGCGCCCAGGTCCAGCGGCACGTAGTCGGGCGGTTGATGCTTCAGGGCGGCTTCGACGCGTTGGCGAGAGTTCATGGCGTGTTCAGGGTTGGGGGCGAGGGGAATCATTGCCGGGTGCGATCCGCGTCGGCGCCCGCGGCACTGACGCACCATCTGGTTTGTCAGCAGTCCGCGCCGACAGCCCCATTATTGATGTCTGCATTGCGAATGATCAAGGCCGGCCAACGGGAGGCCGGAAAAACCGGGCTCCCGTGGGTCGCCCTCGCGCATGGACCGTGCACGCGTCAATAGATTCCTTCCGACCCCCTTGTCAAGCCCCCGCGGCAATCGATACGATGGTGGCCATGGTGGCCCGGGACGACAACCCCTGAAGCAGGTGCGATGGTGCAAGACCCGACTCAACAGCGCGGCGGCAGTGTGGCCTACGTTTTTGTCCTGGCCCTGGTCGCGGCGTTGGGGGGCCTGCTGTTCGGCTACGATACGGCGGTGATCGCTGGAGCGATCAAGTACTTGGTGCTGCGATTCAAGCTTAGCCCTGGACTGGAAGGCTGGGCGGTCTCCAACGTGCTGGTCGGCTGCATAATTGGAGCCGGACTGGCAGGCACGTTTAGCGACCGTTGGGGCCGCAAGAAGGTGCTCCTGCTCTCTGCCGTGTTGTTTGCCGTCTCCGCAGTCGGTTCCGCCGTCCCGCAGAGCCTCGCCCAATTCGTTGCCGCGCGGATGCTGGGCGGATTCGCCGTCGGGATGGCCTCTATGCTCTCCCCCCTGTACATCGCTGAGGTGTCGCCCGCGCACATTCGCGGAAGGCTGGTGTCATTGAACCAGATCGCGATCATCACCGGCATGCTGATTGTGTCAATCGCCAACTGGTTGATTGCGTCGCCGGACAACCAAAGTTGGAACGTGTCGTCGGGTTGGCGGTGGATGTTCGCTTCAGAGACCCTGCCAGCAATTGTGTTTCTCTCGCTATTGTCCTTCGTGCCTGAGAGCCCCCGTTGGCTCTCCAAGCAAGGCCGTTGGCGGGAAGCCCTTGCTGTGCTCACTCGGGCTGGAGGGCAGCATCGTGCAGAGCTGGAAATGCGTGAGATTGAGGAGGCCATTCAGCACGAGGGGGGATCCCTGCGGGAACTGTTGCGGCCGGGAATCCGCGTGGCCTTGCTCGTCGCGGTGGTTCTCGCGGTTCTCCAGCAGGTCACGGGGATCAACGCGGTGCTGTACTACGCGCCGAAGATTTTCGAGAGTGCCGACGTCACTCCCGCCCAGGCCCTGTTGCAGACCGTGGCATTGCAGGCGGTGAATCTGCTGTTCACCCTGGTGGCCATCTGGGTGGTGGATCGGGGTGGGCGGAAACCGCTGCTGTTGGTCACTTCCGCCGCGATGGGGATTTCACTGATCCTCCTGGGTGGCGCGTTCTTCTTTAAGCTCTCATCCGTGTGGGTCTTTGCGTGTACCTTGGCCTACGTCGCTTCGTTCGCCGTGGCCATGGGGCCGGTGGTTTGGGTGGTGCTCTCGGAGATCTTTCCCACGCGCACACGCGGACGGGCCATGGGCGTCGCCACGGTCAGCCTCTGGATCGCCTGTTTCATCGTTTCTCAAACCGTACCCTGGATGTTGAAGCACTTCGGCCACGCGTCGACATTCTGGGTCTACGCCGTAATGTGTGTCATATCCTTTGTCTTCGTGTCAATGTTTGTTCCCGAAACCAAAGGCAAGACGCTCGAAGAGATCGAACGGAGCTGGATGTCCTAGTTGATCCCTGACGACCACAACCCTGTAAAGGGAAGGTGGACGTTGCCGGGCACGAGAACCCAAGAGGAAGTGGAATATGCCCGGTTTGGCGAAAACCGATATGCCTGGTATTCGGGTGGTAGCGAGCACCTGCTCAGAAATCTCGAAAACCTCGTTGGTGTCGTTCGCACAGGCCCCGGGGGAGTTGGACGCTCACACAGGCGCCTACCCGACTGCAGGTGTATCGCAGTGCTTGAGATAGGCGGTCATGCCAGCATGGGGGAGACGCAGCACATGGGCGGTGGAGAACAGATGAATGCTGCTGCGGCCAAGTTGTTTGGAGCGAGACTCAGACATTCTGGCGTTATGTGCCCGGACAGCCTGATCATCCTCTACGGCTGCTTTATCGGTCTATACACGAAGTCTACGCCGAACCTCGCCGACAATTTGGCTCGCACCAGTGGAAGCCTTGTAGCGTCTTCAGGCGGAATAACAGTAAGTCCATCTTGGTTTTTTCGGACGGACCTATCGGCCCCTTTTGGCAGGCCTGTTGTCGAGGACCGACTACGCAGCGTGCGCGACGACGTGAAAGAGGAGTGGTATGGAAAGAGGTACCATGACATCTGCGACTACGAGATAGACGAAGGGCCTTCCTCCGGGAAGAAGACGTGGACTCGCCGCAAAGCTACAAGCCACAACTCAGAGGACGAGACATGGTACATGTCAAGCCACTCGACATTGCCTAAAGCTGAAAGACTTGGTGGCCCTCTATGATACTCATGGTTCGAGTAGCCGTTCTTTTCGGAAGCAGAGCTGTTTACTGCGTCGTGCCAGCACGTGTTGCCGCCAAAATGCTGCTCTTGAGGAGTGCTGCGTGTCGGCACACCCTTGGTGCGGTGGCGATGCTGCACGGCTGGTCGCGGCAGCCGCCAGAAAGACGCTGTTTCGGGCCACGTCGTATGGGAAGAAGACCTGTCTTCCTGGCGAATTCAATCCGAACCTGCAGACTACTCGCATTATTGGTAGTTGTGATTTGAGTCCGAATCGTTGGTGTACCTATGGCTGATACCAATCACCCGAACCCATCCCCTTTTCAGTTCAGCCTCCGCTCGCTCCTGTTGCTTATGGTGCCACTGGCGCTGTTGTTTGGGTGGATCGGCTGCAAGATGCAGCGCGCCAGGCGACATGCTGACTTTGCCCAGAAGCTCAAACCTTGCGAGCCATTCATCACGTGGGAAGGCGACAAGCTCGTGAGTATTCGATTTGACGAAGCTGCGCCCAGTCGTCTTACCGGAATTGCAGCCAGACCTGGTTGGCAACACTTCCCGACCGATGACCACCTGGCTCTGTTGAAGAGCCACGTCAGACTCCGTATACTGAGTGTGTGGTACGGTCCACGTGTGACGGACGCCGGGGTTGCCTGCCTGAAGGACCTCACTGAATTGGAGTGTCTCCGGCTTAGGGACGTTGCGATCACTGACGATGGTTTGGCTTACCTTGAGAACATGCATCGGCTCTCGTACCTGGATCTTACCGGCGCGAATATTACCGATGCGGGGCTGGCGCACCTCGCCAGATTGGAGGGCCTTCGCGAGCTGATACTCGAGGACACCGAGATAAGCGATACCGGTTTGGAGCACCTCAAGAACCTGCGCAGTCTGAGTCGCGTCAATGCTGCAGGCACTCAGGTCACTCAGAAGGGGTGCCGAGCCCTTGCGCCAGACATTGCGGTCTACTACTCACTCTTGTATCGTCGACGCTTGCGTAGCCGTAGCCAATGAGAGTAGAAACCGGGACGCAGCTGCTCTGTAGAAAACCTCAATTTACAGTGTCCTTGCGGCAGCCGTGCAAAACTGTGAATCGCGCGGCTGGGACGGCGATGGGGTAGAGACCGTCAAGAGCTGGCGGCGGCGGG
>JAFGRD010000120.1 GCA_016935315.1 Pirellulales bacterium | reverse complement strand
TGCGGTGGATTCCGCGTTTTTCCTCGCTTACGCTTCGGGTTACGATGCCCGAAGCTACCCCAATTTCAAGGTTTGACAGAGCACTAGCAACCCTGAGGCACCATGGGGATAGACGCTTATGAAGAACTCCTTCGTCACGGCGGCGTGCGGTTGGCTTTTGCTGTTCTTTCTCGACGCGGGAGTGATTTCCGCCGAGCCGACCATCCATGCGGATCGCCCGAACCCAATCGCGTTTCCGCCGGCCGAGGCCCGGTTCGTTCGCGTCGTGATTCTCGGGAGTCTCTCCGGCCAACCGTGTATCGATGAGTTGGAGATCTACGGCCCCGACGCGAAGCAGAACCTCGCGTTGGCCCGAGACGGGGCCCGGGCGACGGCCTCGTCGTGTCTGTCCGGCTACGCCATCCACCGGATCGCTCACCTCAACGACGGGCGCTACGGCAACAGCTTCAGTTGGATCGCGGCCGGCGCCCAGCGCGAGTGGGCACAGATCGAGTTGCCCCATTCCGCAACGGTGGCCAAGGTGGTCTTTTCGCGCGATCGGGAGGGGCGCTACGCCGACCGCGTGCCCGTCAACCTCGAAATCCAGCTTTCCACCGACGGCCAGCACTGGGAGACGGTGCAAAAGGTCGACGGCCATGCCGCGCCGGCGGCTGCAACCGGCGGAGCGGTCCCGTTCGAGGCCCGTGTTCCCCAACCGCCGCCACCGCCGCGAGGCGCCGGCGCCGGTCCAACGGCTGCAAAGCCCGCAACACGCGAATCGGCCGACCGGGCCGCCGAGATGCTCCGCTATGCCACGCTGGGCGAAGAGCACGCCTGGCTGAAGACGTACGGTCGGGCCGACTTGAGCCCTCGGCTGGTGCCCTATAACCCTCGCGTCGTCGACTACCCTCGGCACGTGGGCGACGACGCCATCCCGCTGCCGCCGCTGGATAGCAGGCCGACGCTGGACGGCACCCTGGATGATCCCTGCTGGAACGAGGCCTCGCGAGGCGTTGTCCGCGTGGTCCAGCCCGATGATTTCGAGCAGGGACCGCTGGTTGAATACGCCGTAAGCGCCGGCTGCCGTGGGGACGATCTCTTTCTGGGCATCTGCACCAACCGGCTGCTCAGCAGCCACGTGGCCGTGATTTCTCGGGCAGACGGCGCCCGCGTCGGCGTGTTGGCACACACGGACGACGGCCCCGTGCTCAACACGTACTCCCAGGGAAAGCAACCGGAGTCGGTCCGCCTCGACGGTCGGTTCGATGGGTCGTTGACCTGCTGCGAGGTCCGCCTGCCGCTTGCGATGTTTCCCGACTGGCGGTCGCAGGGGCTCCGCATCGGGCTGGGCATGGGCGGCAAGCACACGGCCGCCGTCGGCCGCCCCGTGCTGCTGAGGCCTTCCTCGCTTTCGGTGGCCGAAGTCGGGCCGTGCGTGGACGGAACGTTTCACGTGCGTCTGCGGGCGGCGCCCGGTGGTCGTGCCGTGCGCGTGCGCGGCGACGTCCCGGGGCTGGCCGAGGGCGCAACCCTATCCGCGGGGCAGTCCAAGACGGTCGCCGTGGCGGCCCAAGGCCCCATCGGCCCCGAACACGAACTGACGCTCGATGTGCAGGAGATGGCAGACGGAGCGGCCGAGGCATCGGCGACGCGGCGCTACACGCTGCACCTGTTTCGCTACGATCCGCTGCAACGCTCGCTGGCCTTGATGGAGGCGATGCTCGATCGTTTCCGCGGCCAAGGGCTTGACGTTCGGCGGAGCGACGAGGAGTTGGCCGGATTGCGGGCCCGGCACGACACGCTGTCGTCGGCCCCGCCCGACCTGGCGGCCGAGCGCCGGGCGCTGTTCGACGCCCGAGCGGCGAAGCGGCGGCTGTTCTTCCGCGTCCCGGAGCTGGCCTCACTGCAACGCATTCTCTTCGTGAAGCGTCACGCATTCGAGCCTTCGCACAATTACAGCGTTCTGCTGGATTCGCTTTGGCGACCGGGAGGCGGCGTCTATCGCTTGGACATCCCGCACCACGAAGGGAGTCTCGATCCGGATCGCGCGGAGCTTACCGAGTTGTTTCGCACCGAGACGGGCATCGTCCGCAACCCCATGGCCGACTTCGATCTGGGCACGATCTACTTCGCCCATCGCGAGTCGCCGCAGCAGTACTACCGCCTTGTTCGCATGGACGCCGACGGCGGCAACCGGCAACAGCTTACCGACGGCCCGTTTCACGACTACTGGCCGTGTCCCTTGCCCGACGGGGGACTGGCGTTTATCTCCACCCGATGTCGTGCCCGATATCTCTGCTGGCGTCCGCAGGCCGCCGTGTTGTTTCGCATGGACGCCGACGGCCGGAACATCCGCCCGCTTTCGTTCGCCAACTTGACGGAGTGGGCGCCTTCCGTGATGGACGACGGCCGGATCATCTGGACCCGCTCCGAGTATCTCGACAAGGGGGCGAACTTCGGCCACACGCTCTGGACGATCCGGCCCGACGGCGCCAAGCCGGAGCTGGTTTTCGGCAACACGGTCATCCAGCCGGCCGGCTACGCCAACGGACGGCAGGTGCCGGGCACAGCGGAGATCTGTTGCACGATGATCTCGCACTTCGGGGATCTGAACGGCCCGCTGGCGTTGCTGGACACCAGTCGCGGCCGCTTCAACCCCGACGCGATCACGAACATCACCCCCGAGGTGCCCCGCCCGGGCGGCTGGCCGATCGAAGAGTGCTTCCGCGACCCGGTGCCGGTGGCCCGCGATTATTTCCTCTGCTCGCACGCGCCGCAGCGGCGTTTCGCGCTCTACGTGATCGATCGTTTCGGCAACCGCGAGATGCTGCACCTGGACCCGACCTACAGCAGCGTGTGCCCGACGTTGTATCGCAAGGTGCCGACGCCGCCGAAACTGCGCGGCGCGGAACTGGCAACAGTCGCCAAGCCCGAGACCGGGACGGCCGACGACGAGGGGCAGTTCGTGTTGGCCGACGTATACCGTGGGCTGGAGCCGACGGTGGCGCGCGGCACGGTCAAGTACCTCCGCGTGGCCCAGGAGCTGCGCGCCGATCTGATCCGCTTGGCCGACGGGACCTATCAGCAGGATCACACACCCTATTTCCACTGGTACGCCACGCCCGTCGACCGCGTGAGCGGCCCCTATGGCTGGCCTACCTACGTGGCCAAGGCCACTTGGGGTATTGTGCCGGTCGAGGAGGACGGCTCGGCGAACTTCTACGCCCCGGCGGGCAAGGTGCTCTACTTCCAGGCACTGGACGCCGACTTCAACGAGCTGCAGCGGATGCGGAGCGTGGTTCAGTTGCAGCCGGGCGAGAGCCGCAGTTGCATCGGCTGCCACGAGGATCGGCGCAGCGCGCCGCCGGTTCGCCAAGCGACGGCCTTGCGCCGCGAGCCCTCGCGGATTCAGCCGCCGCCGTGGGGCGCCGGACCGTTCTCCTACGAGCAGATCGTCCAGCCGGTCTTCAACGCCCGGTGCACCGGCTGCCACGACGAGAAGGACTCTCGTCAGATCGACTTGACCGCCCGGCTCGACGCGGATCATATCCCGGCCTCTTACCGAACCCTGATTTCGCAAGGCTGGGTCCACTACGCCGACTGCGGCTACGAGTCGGGCGGGTGCGAGAAGCTGCCGCCGCTGACCCTCGGCACGCTGAAGAGCAAGCTGTGGGAGGTGCTCGACGCCGGGCATTACGATGTGAAGCTCACCGTCGACGAGAGGCGCCGTCTGAAATGCTGGATTGACTTGAACTGTCCCTTGTGGCCCGATTATCAGTTTCGCGACCACCGCACAAACGTCGGAATCGCCGCGGGCCGTTAGGATTTGCAGAAGACTTAGGGCTCGTAAAAGAACAAGTTGGGCATTCTTATGGGTGGAAAGGCGGCGCAGACGCCTTTCCACCCATAACGCTCGCCCTGCGTGAAACGTCGATCCCGGTGG
>JAFGRD010000119.1 GCA_016935315.1 Pirellulales bacterium | reverse complement strand
TGCGGTGGATTCCGCGTTTTTCCTCGCTTACGCTTCGGGTTACGATGCCCGAAGCTACCCCAATTTCAAGGTTTGACAGAGCACTAGGGACCCGTCGGACAAGAGACCTCCTTGACCATGGCCGAACAAGAAGTCGCCGACATCCTCAAGAAGGTCCAGCGAATTCAGATCGTGGCCAACCGAACGGTGAACGATTTGCTCGCTGGGCAGTACAAGAGCGTGTTCCGTGGCCGGGGCATGGAGTTCGACGAGGTCCGCGAGTACCAGCCCGGCGACGATGTCCGTACGATCGACTGGAACGTGACGGCCCGGACGGGAACGGCGTTCATCAAACGCTTCTGCGAGGAGCGGGAACTGACCATTCTGTTCCTGGTCGACGTCTCGGCTTCCGGTGCATTCGGCACGGCGGCCCGCTCGAAGCTCGACATGGTGGTCGAAGTGGCTGCCTTGCTGATGTTCTCGGCCTTGAAGAACAACGACAAGGTGGGGCTGCTCACGTTCTGCGACGACGTGATCGACTACTTCCCTCCCCGCAAGGGCAAGGCAAACGTCTTGCGTCTGATCCGCCAGCTCGTGTCCGTGGAGCCGGTTGCCCGTCAGACGAGTCTTGAGGCCGCGATGGAGTTCCTTAGCCGGGTGCAGAAACGCCGCGTAGTGGCGTTTCTGATCAGCGATTTCCTCGCTCCCCAGGCCCAACGTGCCCTGGCCGTGTGCAACAGGCGGCACGACTTGATCGCGATCACGGTCACTGATCCGCGCGAGCACGTGTTTCCCGACGTGGGCTTCCTCACGCTGGTCGACGCCGAGACGGGGGAAGTTGTGGAGCTCGACTCGCGACACCGGCAGGTACGGTCCCTCTTCGAGACCCGCACCGTGCGGCGTGGCGAAGATCTCTCCGCGCGACTGAGACGGGCCGGCGTCGACGAATTGGCCATCCGCACCGACGAGGACTACCTCACCAGTCTGCGCCGTTTCTTCCACATGCGTGAGCGACGATTCCGCTAGTCTCCCGTTTTGCAGGATTCGATCATGAGCGATTCCCAGCGACCGAATCTGACCCTTGGGCAGCCGCCCGAAAGCTCGAGCAAGAGGAACCGGTTCCCCAGGGCATGGTTGTGGCTGTCAGCGGCGCTGCACGGGGCGACGCTGGCGTGCCTGGCGGCGCTGTTGTGGCGAGCGGGGCCCACCGATTCGCCGGTGACCGATCAGACGGCCGGCGGCGTGGCGGAGTGGAAAGCCGTCGCGATGCAACTGGAAAACAAGAGCCTGGACGCCCAGGCGGCTCAGGCGTGGAAGGCGTATCTGGCCGCGGCGCCCTCGGCGGAGGATCGCGCCGAGGTTCTCTATCGGATCGGGAGGCTCTACCTCCAGGCCGACCAACCAGCCGAGGCCGCCGCCGCCCTGGTGCGATCCGAATTGGCGGCCGGAGATGATTCGGAGTTGAAGGCCAAAATCGGGCCGCAGCTGGTCGAGTGTTTGCGCCGCGAGGGCCTTTACGGCGAAGTCGGGCGCGAGTTGTCGCGCCGGGTCGAAGCCGGCGGCGAGCCGCCCGGCGGCGCCCGCGTGTTGGCGACGCTGGCCGGCGACCCGCTGACCGAAGCCGATCTCGACCGAATGATCGAGCGGCGTGTGGATCGCATGCTGTCGCTGCAGGGCGCCTCGGGTGATCGGGCCGCCCGCGATGCGATCTTGCGGCAGTTCTCCAGCCCGGCCATGCGTGAGCAGTTGTTGCACGAGCTGCTCCGCACCGAATTGTTCTGCCGGCGTGCACGCGAGTTGAAGTTGGATCAGGAGGAAGAGTATCTGCGGGCCCGGCAATTCCTGGAACAGGATTTGACGGCCGGCCGTTTCCTGGCCCGACAGTTGGAGAAGATCCAGCCGACCGGAGTCGATCTGGAGTCGTACTATCAGGCACATCGCCAGCAGTATCAGGAACCCGAGTCGATCGAGGTGACCTGGTTCCCTCTCGGGCCGGAAGAAGACCCCGGCGCGCTGCTCAAAGAGATCGAGTCTACCGAGGACTTTCGCAAGCTGGCTGAAGGCCGGCAGCCCGACGGTGGCGAGGCCGATCAGGGCGCCGCCACCCGATTGCTCATCCGAGGGCGCAACGACTCGGTGTTGGGCGGGACCGATGCCCTGTTCGAACTGGCCGAAGGCCAGTGGACCCGCCAGCCGCTCGTTCACGGCAACGCCCGGTACCTGGTGCTCGTCGAAAAGAAGACTCCGGCGCGTACCCCGTCGTTGGCGGAAGTCGAATCGCGGGTCCAAGCCGACTACCTGGCCCGCAAACGGCAAGAGTTGTCCGAGCAGCTTCTGCAAGACCTGATGACCCGATATGACGTGCGGATCATGACCATCGAGGAAACGACCGATTCGGAGGAACAGGGGCCGTGAAGGCGCCGGCAGCGAAGGCAGGACGCAGTGGACACGCTTACCCGCAGCCGTGCCGGGGGCACCGGTCGGGGACGAGAACAGCGCGCCCGGTCCTGGGGATCGGCTTTGGCGGCTTGGTCGCCGTGACCGTGCTCGTGTGTCTCTGGAGCGGGTGCGGCAGGCGGCCGTCTGCGCCGACGCCGGCAGAAAGCCTTGCCGAGCCGAATGCCGAGGCCGATCGCGCTACCTCGCACAAGGAGCTTGGTCCGGTGCGCGTCACGGTCGAGGTGGAACCGGCCAAGGCGCGTCTCTCGGACGAGCCGAAGTTGACGTTGACCATCGACTACCAGCGGGGTGTGACGATTCGCAAACCGCCTTTCGGTGAGTCGCTGGGAGATTTCGAGATCCGAGATTTTCACGAGCCGCTACCCCAGGTGGCCGACGAGCGGGAGATCGTGCGTCAGGTCTATACGCTGGAGCCGACGAGCACGGGCAAGCTGCCGATCGACCCGATCAGCGTGACGTTCATCGACACCCGGCCCGACGGCGACGGCAAAGAGCACACCGTTCAGACCGAAGGGCTCACGGTCGAAGTGGCCTCGGTCGTGGGCTCCGAAATGCCGTCGCTTGCGGAGCTTCGACCGGCGGCCCCGCCGGTGACTCTCGACGCGCCGGCCGGGCGGGGCCTCTGGTGGTTGCTCGGCATCGGGCTGTGCGCCGCGGGCGCCGCCGCCGGATGGTGGATCTGGAGGCGGCGCAGGCAAGCCATGGAGGCCCACCCCCTTTCGCCACGGGAACTGGCCTACCTGGAGTTGGAGAAGCTGCTCGAGGCGAATCTGGCCGAGAAGGATGTGAAACGCTATTACGTCCAACTGACGGCCATCGTGCGACGCTATATCGAGCGGACCACGGACGTGCGGGCCCCCGAGCAGACGACCGAGGAGTTTCTGCGGGAGATCAGCCACAAGGCCACGTTCCCGGCCGACGAGAGCGAACACTTGAAGCGCTTCCTGGAATCGGCCGACCTGGTCAAGTTCGCCGCCCATCGGCCCCGCAAGCAGGACGTCGAAGAGAGCTTTCAACGCGCGAAGGTCTTCCTCGGGCTGGAAACGACGGAGGTGGCCGCGTGACGGGATTCCGCTTCCAAGCCCCGCTCTGGCTGCTGTTGCTGCTCCCGTTGTTGATCGTGGGCGTGCTGGCGATCCGCCGACAGCGGCAGGCGGCCATTCTCTACTCGGACGTGGCCATCCTCAGGTCGCTGCCGGTCACCGTGGCGTTGCGGCTGAAGCGATGGCTGCCCTGGGTGCGGCTGCTGGGGCTGGCCCTGTTGATTCTCGCGATGGCGCGGCCACAGCACGGGCGCGAGGAGTTTCGCGTCCGCACCGAAGGCGTGGCCATCCAGATGTGCATCGACCGTTCCGGCTCCATGCGGGCGATGGATTTTCAGCTCCAGGGACGGCGGTGTAACCGCCTGGAGGCGGTGAAGGAGGTGTTCCGCAACTTCGTCGCGGGCAGCGGCGGGTCGCCCGGTCGGCCCGACGACCTGATCGGGCTCGTCGCCTTCGGCGGCTATGCCGACAGCAAGTGCCCTCTGACGCTGGACCACGGTGCGCTGCTGGAAGTGCTCGACACGGTCGAGATCCCCAAACCCATCGAGGACGCTCGCGGCAGGGTGATCAACGCCAGTCTACTCGAGGAGGAGATGGCCACCGCCATCGGCGATGCCCTGACGCTGGCGGTCGACCGGCTCAAAGACGTGGCGGCCAAGAGCAAGGTGGTCATCTTCCTCTCCGACGGCGAGAACACGGCCGGTGTCATCGATCCCGCGGAGGCGGCCAAGACGGCCAAAACCTACGGCATCAAGGTCTACACGATCGGCGTCGGGACGACGGGGCGGGCGCCGATCCCTGTCGTCGATGACTTCGGCCGGGAGGTGCTCGTCTCGGGGACGGTTCGACTGGACGAGAAGACACTGACCATGTTGGCCCAGACGACCGGCGGCCGCTATTTCCACGCGCAAGACACGCAGGCGTTGGAGGAGGTGTACGCCGAGATCGACCGCTTGGAGAAGACCATCTCGGAAGGTCGCCTTTACACGGAATATCGCGAGTTGTATCAATACGCCATGTTTCCCGGCCTGGCGCTGATCCTGTTGGAAATCGTGCTGGCGTGTACGCGCTTTCGATCGCTGCCATGAGGCCACGAACACCGATGACGGACCTGTGATGTACTGGGAAAACCCGAGCGTGCTGTTGGGCTTGTGGATCCTGCCGGCCGTGGCCGGACTGCTGATCTACGCGCACCGCAAACGCGCGGCCGCCGCGCGACGCTTCGCCGATCCGACCATGGTCCGTCGCCTCATGCCGTCGATGCGCAGCGCCCGGCCGTGGGTCAAAGGCGCGGTGCTGCTGCTGGCCTTGGGTTGCTTGATCGTGGCGGGGGCCAGGCCGCGTTTCGGCGTCTACTTCGAGGAAACCGTCCAGCGCGGCGTCGATCTGTTCGTGTTGCTCGACGTCTCCCGGTCGATGACGGCGGAAGACGTCGCTCCCAACCGCCTGGAACGGGCCAAATCCGACATCCGCGACCTGCTGCAAGAGTTGGTCGGCGACCGCGTGGGGCTGATCGTCTTCGCCGGCAAGCCGGTGGTCAAGGCGCCGCTGACCACCGATCACGGCTTCTTCCGCGTGGTCCTGGACGAAGTGGACACGCACAGCGCGCCCCGCGGCGGCACCCTGATTGGCGACGCCATCCGCAAATCTCTGGAGGCAATGCCCCCGCAACGGGATCGCGATCAGGTCGTGGTGCTGATCACCGACGGCGAGGACCAGGCCTCGTTTCCGGAAGAAGCAGCCGAACAGGCGGCGGAGCGAGGAGTCAAGATCTTCACGGTCGGCCTGGGCGATTCCCGGGAAGGCGGGCGGATTCCGGTCCGCGACGACTCGGGACGCCTGCAATACGTCAAGGAAACAAGTGGCCAGGAACACTGGTCCAAGCTCGACGACCGCGTGCTGAAGAAGATCGCCCTGGCCACCGGCGGCGCATACATCCCCGCCGGGACCCGGGCGTATGACCTGGGGCAAATATACCAGGACCACCTTGCCACACTCGCCCAGGGAGAGGTTCGGGCGGAGAAGCGAAAACGCTATCGCGAACGATTCCAATTGTTCGCCTGCCTGGGCATCGTGCTGCTGCTGGTCGAAATGGGCATTCCCGCCTACCGGCGAGAGCATGCCGTGGCCGTGCCCCGGGAGCAGCGCCGATGAGAGCCGGAGTCTGCCTGCTGCTGTTCCTGTTGGGGGTTCCCGCCTGGGCACATGCCGGCGTGCGCGAAGCGGCCGAGAAGGTGAAGCAGGGGATTGCGCACTACGCTGCCGGCGATTTCGCCGCGGCGGACAAGGCGTTCCGCGAGGCCGACGTCGCACGCCCCGAGGATCCGCGGATCGCCTACGACCGAGCGTGCTCGCTGGCCGCCGCAGGCGAGACGGACAAGGCCGTCGAGTTGTTCCTGGAGGCTTCCCTTTCGCCCGATCGCGCACTGGCCGTCCGCTGCCACTACAACCTCGGTTGCCTGACGGCCGCCGAGGCCCGCAAGCGCTTTGGAGATAACGCCGAAGCGGCCTCGGCTGAAACGCGGCAGCAGGGACTCGCGCTCTTGACGCAGGCCGTGGGGCACTATCGAGAATGCCTGAAGCTGGAAGAGGACCATGCCGACGCCCGACACAATCTCGAAGTCATCCGGCTCTGGATCAAACACATGCAGGCGCTTTGGAAACAGCGCGACCAACAGAAGCAACGCAACGAGATGAGTCTGTTGGAGTTTCTTCAGATGATCGAAACACGGCAGCGTGTGTTGCGGGCCGCGAGCAAGGCCCTGACCGACGCGCCCGATTCCCCGCACCAACGCCAGGGACTCAAGGGCGCGGCGTCCTCCCAGCGCGAGTTGGCCGAGGAAATCGAGCCGCTGAAGACGAAGATCCACGACGAACTGAAGCCCCCCGAGTCTCGGCCGGGCGCGGGGCCGCCGGTGGCCGGGCCGCCAGTCGCCGGGCCCCCCCCGCCGCCTTCCGGCCCCGACGCGGTGAAGGCCTTCGAAATCCTCAGCGGGCTTGCCGACGAGGCGGGCGCGGCGATGCTTTCCGCGGCCGACTCGCTCGACGAGGCCTCGGCGGCGGATGCCGTTCCGTCGCAAGCGCAAGCGGTGGAGAACCTGGACCAAATCTACATGGCCGTGGCCCCGTTCCCCAACATGGTGCAGCGGGCCTTGGGCGTGCAGAAAGACTTGGTGGACCGGTCGGCCGCGCTGGTCGAATCACCCGAAGGGCAGGGCAACCGGAAACCACAGGACCCGGAGGAGCAGGCGGGCGAGACCGATTTTGGCGAACTGGCTTGGACCCAGCGATTCGTCGCACGCTGGAGCGAGATCCTGCCGGCAAAAGCCAGACAGGGACTGAAGAGCCTGGAAAGTGCCGAGACGGCCGCACCCGGCCCGCCGCCACGAGATGATACGCAGCAGCCCACGGCCGACCCCGAAGCAGCCAAGCAGCGAAGCGAGGGGATGAAGCGGTCCATGCAGAAGGCGATCGAGCTGGCACCGCGAGTGCAGACGCTGGCGACCGAGGCCGCCGACTCGCTGGGTCGGCAGGAGCCCGACCACGCCCTGCCGAAGCAGGAGGAGGCCCTGAAGCTGCTCAAAGAAATCGCCGACCCCTTGCCCAAGCAGGACCAGCAACAGCAGCAGTGTGACCAGCCCCAGAATCAGCAGCAGGACCAGCAGAAACAGCCGTCGGACGGCGACCGGCAGCAACAACAAGAACAGCAGGCACAGCAACCGCCAGACCTCTCGAAGCAGCAAGCCGAGGCCGTGTTGCGAAAAGCCCGCCAGCGGCAGCAAGAACGACGGGAAATCGACAAGCGTCTGCGATCCTATCTCTATCGACCCGGAGAAGTGGAGAAGGACTGGTGAACCGTAGCAAGACCATGGTCTGGACGTGGCTGGTGCTGCTGCTGGCGGCGCCGCTGGCGGGTGCCGAGCCGGAGCCGGAGGTCCTGGTCGAGCTCAGCCGCGACCGCGTCTACCAAGGCGAGTCGGTCCTGTACCGAGTGACGCTCAACCACGTGGAGAACCCGTCTCCGCCGGAGTTGGCCGGGTTCGACGATTTCGAAGTCACCCCGGCCGGCGAGCGGTCACTCGATTCGCGGCAGGTGTTCATTATCAACGGTCGCCGTACCGAGACGATTCGGCGCGGGCGCGCGTACGACTATCAGTTGACGCCGCGAAAAGCGGGATTGTTGCAGATTCCGGCGCCAATCGCTCGAATCGGCGGCCAGGTGTTACGCGGCCGGCAGTTGAGCCTGGAGGTGATCGCCCCGGAGGACCAGGACGTGGTGCGGCTGGAAATCACCTCCGACCGGCCGTCGGTCTACCCCATGCAGCCCTTTACCGTGACCTTGACCATTTTCGTGAAGGAGTTGCCCGGCGCCGCGTCGCAGCAAGAGCCCGTCGCCGTGCAACGTACGCCTCCCGCCGTGACGATTCCTTGGGGCAACGACGAGAGTCTTCCCGACGGCTTGGAGCCGACCGTCGGCTGGCGACAGTGGCTCGGGCCGCTACAGAGCGGCCGCGCCGGATTCAGCATCAATAATCTGCAGCGCGATTCCGTGTTCTCGCTCTTCGAGGAGCGCTCGCTGCTGGCATTCCGCCCGGAGCCGAAACGGGTGCAGCGCCTCGACCCAAGCGGCAACCAGGTGGGCTATTGGCAGTACCGGTTCGAGAGGACCTTCGTCGGCAAGAGGGCTGGCCGGTATCGCTTCGGGCCGGTCAGCCTCAAAGGCACCTTTGCCACCGGGCTGGGCTCGGGCGGCGAGTTGGCCGGAGAAGGCATCTACGCCGTGGCCCAGGCGATCGACGTCGACGTCCGCGACGTTCCTGAAGCGGGCCGGCCCGCGTCCTACATCGGCGCCGTCGGCCGGTTCCGGCTCGAGGCCGAGTTGACGCCCAAGCAGGCCAAGGTGGGCGATCCGCTGACGCTGACGCTGACGCTGATCGGCCAGGGAACGCTGGAGGCGGCGGTCGCCCCCGATCTGGCCAACCTGCCGGAAATCGCCGACCGCTTTCGCGTCTATGAGGCCACCGAGGAAACCCGCAACAACGGCCGCCGGTTCACTTACAGCCTCCGGCCCGAGCAGGATGGGATCGAGGAGTTTCCCTCCGTGCCGGTGGCCTATTTCGACGTGGAGGCGGAACGTTTCGTGACGCTGCGGACCGATCCGATTCCGATTCGGGTGACCCGGGCCGAGCATCTTTCCGAGCAACAGATCGTCTCCACGCCGCGAAACGGGTCGGGGGCTTCCCGGGAGTTGGACGTCCGCCGCGAAGGCATTTATGTGGTCAACGTGGCCGATCCGGCGGCCGTCCACGACCAGTCGATCCGGCCCGGCTGCTGGCTGCTGGGGCTGGGCGGCCTGGCCGGGTTGTACGCCGTGGTGGCCGTGATCATCGTCCAGGCACGGCGCCTCCGCGGCGACAAGGCCCTGCTGCGCCGCCGCAACGCCGCCGCAAAGGCGCGTCGGCGGATGCGAGAGGCCTTGCACGGACGTGCTGGCGGCCCGATGCGTCACCAGGCCGACCGGATGCAGGCGGCGTTGGTCAGGCTGGTGGCCGACGTGGCCGATGCCCCGGAGGCCGGCCTGACGGCCAAAGACGCCTGCCGGCTGCTGGACGATTTCGGCGTGGAGAAGGACCTGGTGGCTCGCGCCGATTCCTTCCTGCAAACGTGCGACGCGGTGCAATACGGCGCATCGCCGGCCAGCGGCGACGATTTCGGCCGGGAAGCCGAGACGCTGCTCGAAACCTTGATCAACGCGCTGAAGGCAAAGAGGTTGTTCCGGTGATGTTTGCGATACGTTTTGTCAAGACGACGGGGGCCCTGGCACTCCCGCTGCTGCTAGTGGTCGGTTGTAGCCGGGGTGTCGACCTGGAACTGTCCGAGAAGTTCCAGCAGGCTCAACGTGCGTTCGATGAGGCCTCCTCCCCGGAGCAGTTCCTCACCGCGGCCGGCCTGTACCAGGAGATCCTCGACCGTGGCGTGGTTTCGGGAGCCGTGCTCTACAACCAGGGCAACGCCTTCATGCAGGCCGGCCACCGCGGCCGGGCGATTGCGGCCTATCGGCAGGCCCAGCGGTATCGGCCCCGCGATCCCTACCTCGACGCCAACTTGCGATACGCCCTGGGAGCCGATCGGCCGTCCGGCCGCCGCCCGGTGATCGAGTACCTGCTGTTCTGGCAGGATTGGCTCAGCTATCCCGAGAAGTTTTACCTGGCCGCCGGCGCGGCTGTGGCGACCTTTCTGCTCGCCCTGATCCCGTTCTTCGTCCGAGGCCGACGCTTTGTCTGGATGGCCGCAACCGGCGCGGCGATTGCGCTGTTGCTGGCGTTTTCGGCCGTGTACGATTGGCATCGCTACGAATACGTCACCAGCGGCGTCATCGTGCAGCCGGAAGCCGTTGCCCGCAAGGGATACACGGCCACCTCCCAGCCGGCCTTCACCGAGTCGCTTGGCGAGGGCGCCGAGTTTCGGCTGGTCCAGCGCCACGACGATTGGCTGCTGATCCGCTTGCCGGGAGGGCAGGAAGGTTGGATCGAAAAGCAAGCGGCCGTGTTATACTGAAGGACATGTCGATGCCCAAGCTATCAGCTACAAGTCACTTGCCCGCCACTCGGCCGAACTACTCGACGATGGAAAGGGAACTGCAATGGACCGACGAGAGTTTTCCAGGAAGATGTTGATGGCCGGAATGGGCGCGGGAGCCGCAGCCGCGCTGCCGGAGGTGTCCCAAGCGCAGGCCGAATCCCAGGCGTACTACGAGGAGCCTGCGAAGAAGCTGCCCGTCAGGAGGTTCGACGTCGTCGTCGTCGGTGGCGGCACGGCCGGCGTGGTGGCTGCCATCGCGGCGGCGCGCCGGGGAGCGAAGACCGCGCTGATCGAGGTCAAGGGCTATCCCGGCGGCACGGTCACCGAAGGCGGCACCGCGCTGCACAGCTTCTACAACTTGTGGAAGGCCTTCCCCGGCTGCCGGAAGCGGCAGGTGGTGCGGGGAATCCCTCAGGAGATCATCGATCGGCTGCTGGCCGTCGGCGGCACCTCCGGCCACGCCGAGATGTCCGAAGGCTACAACTACGATTCCGTCTGCACGGCCATCGACACGGAGCTCTACAAGCTCGTGACATTCGAGATGCTCGTCGAGTCGGGCGTGTTCGTGTGCGTCAACACGCTTTTGGCCGGCGCTATTGTCGACGGCTCCCGGCTGCGCGGCGTGATTGCCGAAAGCCGCTCCGGCCGCGAGGCCTTCTGCGCCGGCGCGTTTGTCGACTGTACGGCGTATGGCGACCTGGCCGCCCACGCCGGGGCCCGGTACACCGAGCCAAACGACTACGCAGTGGTCAACAGCATCGGCGTGGCCAACGTGAGCATGGAGAAGCTTCACGAGTTCCTGGTGAAGCACGATGCGCTCAGCCAACGTGCCGAGGGAATCCGCAGCGGAGAAGAAGGGCAGATCGTGCGGTTGCAGGGCAGCCCGGCCAGACTTCCGCGAGGCTTTGCCGACGAAGCAGCGAAGATCGGCATGTCGATGGTCACGACCACCGTCCATGACAACTACTGGATGTTCATCAAGCTGAATCTCAAGATGCCCGTCAGCCCAACCAACCGCGACGAAGTGGCCCAGGCGGAGTTGGAGCTGAGGCGACGCCAGTTCCGAGCGATCGAGCTGTTTCGGGAGTACGTGCCCGGCTGCGAAAAGGCATTCATCGCCCGCACCAGTCCCAAGCTGTGCATTCGGCGGGGGCGGCTCATCCGCTGCGACTACGACGTGACCCACGAGGACGTGATCGAAGGCAGGCACTTCGACGATGACGTGATGGCCTATGGCTTTCACGACTCGGCGCCGCGTCTGCAGATCAAGGACGGCGGAACGTACGGCGTCCCCTACCGCGCCCTCTGCGTGGCGGGGCTCGAAAACCTCCTTGCCGCAGGCATGATGATCACCTCGGACCATCGCGCGCACATGTCCACCCGAAACACGGTATGTTGCATGGGGCAGGGCCAGGCGACCGGAACCGCGGCAGCCCTCTGCGCCGCCAGCAGATGCGGAACCCGCGATCTCCCCTACGCCGTGCTCCGAGACGCGCTGCTGCAAGGCGGCGTCTACTTCGAGGGCGGATGACCTTTCAGCTCCAGAAGCAGGTCAGTAGGGAACATCCCGCGTGTACGTCGGCAGGTAGTCGCTCTTGAGGTTGTGCGTGTGGATGTATCGGCCAGGATGAATCTCGGCGGTCGCGGTGCCGATGGGCAGTCCGTACTTGATCACCTTCTCGCCCGCGGCGATGGCAGCCATCGCGACCTTCTGGCCGGTGGGAATGCGATCGGCAAGCACCACCGACCGCCCGTGGATCATCACCGTTTCACCGGCCTCCAGAGTGGTCGTGGCCACGCCAACGTTGTCGACGGGCGAAAGCTGCAAGAGTCGCGAATCGATCGCTGGCGTCGGGGCGGGAGTTTCCATGGTTTCCTCGTGCTGCTCAGCCGTACCCCAATTCACGCAGCTCGTCCTCGTCGAGCCCGTGGTGATGGGCCAGTTCGTGAAGGATCGTCGTGCGTATTTCTCGCCGCAGCCGGTCGGGGCGAATCCGTCCGCGGGCGTCCCGCGCCATTTCGAGGATTCCCTCGCGGTAGATCGTCACTACGTCGGGTAGCGTCCCGGAGTGCAATACGCTGCGGCTGGGGAGCGGAATGCCCGTATACAGACCGCACAGCTCGTCGCGATACCGCGCGCCGGTCTTGGCCATGACCTCGGCGGAGGGATAGTCCTCGACGTGCAGGGGGACCTGCTCGAGCAACTCGTGGATCGCCGCCGGCAATCGCTCCATGACCCAGTCCAGGTGTCGGTCGAAACGACGTCGTGCGTGTGGATTCAAATCCGTTATCCCCGGTGATGTCCGCGTAGCGGACGGCGATCGTCTCTGGCAGGTCGCTTGCCACCATCTTAGACTCCAGGCCTCGTCAAGGAAACACCGAAACCGCACCCGGAGGGAACGGCTGTCGAGAACGGTTGTCGAGGCTCGCATCGCCGGCGCCCGTCCGGGGGCCGTGGCAGCCGTCTGGAAAACCGAGTACAATTGGTAGCTGAACGGACCAACCTCGACCTCCCCCTGAACGAGTGAGGAGCTTCCATGGGCATTTTCGACCGCAAGATCAACCGGCGTCGCATGCTTTGTCATTCCGTCCAAACGGCAGCCTTTGCCGCCGTGGCCTCGAACCTTCAACCTTTGTTTGCGGGGCCGAATTCGCGGCGGTTCAGGATCGGCGCGTGCGACTGGTCGTTGGGCAAACAGTGCGACGTGGCGGCCTTCGACCTGGCCAAGCAAATCGGCCTCGACGGCGTGCAGATCAGCATGGGCACCGTCGCCAACGACATGCACCTGCGGAAACCCGAAGTCCAAAAGACTTATGCCGACGCCGCGAAGCGAACCGGCCTGGAAATCGGCTCGCTGGCCATCGGCGAGATGAACAGCGTGCCGCTGAAGAGCGACCCCCGGGCGGCGAAATGGCTCGACCAGAGCATCGACATTTGCCACGCCATGGGGCTGACGGTTACCATGCCCGCCATGTTCGGGCGCGGCGATCTCGACATGAGCAACACGCGGGAAATCGACCATCTGGTCCAAGTCATCCAAGACGTGGCCTCAAAGGCGGAGAAGAAGGGGATTATCATCGGCCTGGAGAACTACCTCAGCGCCGAAGACAACATGAAGATTATCGAGCGGGTGGGCTCGCCGGCCGTGCAAGTCTACTACGACGTGGGCAACTCCACGGACAAAGGCCGCGACATCCTCAAGGAGATCCGCACTCTGGGCAAGCTGATCTGCGAGTTTCACGCCAAGGACGGGCCCCACATGCTCGGCCAGGGCCGCATCGACTTCCGGGACGTCCGCAAGGCCATCGATGCAATCGACTACAGCGGCTGGATCGTCATCGAAGCCGCCAGGCCGCGCGGCGTCGTGCCCGACTACACGACCCACTGCAAGTACCTTCGAGAGATCTTCCCCAAGGAGGCGTGAACCGAACGCGGCGTGCCACGGGCGGCCGCCAAGGCGGGGTCACGGCGGAAACACCGGTGTGATCTCCGTGGTGGCGCCGCCCGGGGCCCGGTGATTCTCCAGCGGCTTGTCGCCGATGATTTCCCACTGGTTGTCGTCGATCAGAACCTTGAACTCGATTTCCGCGCCCGCCGGGAAACTGTCGGTCTGCCAGACCCAGACGTTCCCTTCCGTCCAACGCATTTTGAGCCCTCTCGACCACGACAGCGGCGAGGTGTTGCCGCGGATGTACAGGGAGCGGCCCCATCCCACGTCGTAGTTGGCGCGAAACACGGTCGTCTCGGCGCCGTCGTTGCCGGGATAGGCGACGAACACCGCGCCCCCGGGCAACCGGCCTTGGAGCTTGCCGCCGGCAACCTGCAACGTGCAGGGCTCTTGCGCCCGGTTGGCGTAACTTCCGTCGGCCAGCCCGGTCTCGACGTCCAACACGGTCTCGTGGCCCAGGTTGACGATCACTATGGCGCGGTTGCCTCGCTCGACCATGGCCACGCGCTGCGAGGGAAACCGGAGATATTCTCCCGTGCCCACGACCGCATTGCGGAAATGGTTCACGGCCACCAGATCGGCATCTTCCCAGATATCGTCTTCGGGGCGGTCCAACACGCGCGGAACGAGTCCTGCCCGGGCGATCAGGAACGCGTTGGCCATCTTGCGTTCCCAGTACTCCATGTCCCGCGATTGCTGGTGCTCGTAGTCGTCGTGGTTTTCGACATAGGCCAGCCCGCGGTCTCGTTCAATCCCCGCCAGCTTCGCGATGTGTCCCTGCAGCATCCGGGCGTCCCGGTTCCGGACGGCACGCCGCAGCACGCGACCGTAGTTGTGGCAGGTCACGTCGTAGTAGGAGACGTAGACGTCGAGGTTGTCGCCGTCGTCTTGCAGCACTTCGCCGAACAGATAGAGGCTCGGGCGATCCGCCACCCGCTGCAAAACGTCCTCCCAATAGTCTCCCGCCCAGCCCTGATCCTCGCCCCGGCTGGTCTCGACGTGTTTGGCCGCGTCGAAGCGGAAGCCGTCGACCCCCAAACCCACGCACTTGTTGAGAAACGCCACGTGCATGTCCTGGACCCGCTGGTCTTGCGTCTTCAGGTCGGGCAGCCCCAGCAGGCTCCGCTGCGTAAGCTGCCAACGGTCCTTGTAGTTGTCGATCACGCCATGGTCGTGATAGAGGCTCGGGTCGCGCAGCTCCGGTTCCAGCTCAACGTCCTCCGCGACGGGCCGGCCCGTATCGGCCACGTGGTTCAGCACGGCGTCGACGATAATCTTGATGCCCTTTTGCTCCGCCTTTTCGGCAAGACTTCGCAGCTCCGCTTCCGTGCCGACCTTGTAGTTGCCGATGTTCTGGAAGCTGACCGGCTGATAGAGAAGCCACCACGGTCCGGAAGGCTGCTGCGGCGGTTTCTCTTCCGGCTTGGGCCGTCGGATCGGATGGACCGGGGAGACTTGCACCGCGTTGAAGCCGGCCGCGGCGATTCGATCCAGGTTGGCTTCGATCGCCCTCAACGGCCAGCCGTGACAGTGCAGCATGACGCCGTCTTCGACCTTGTCGGGCAGCCCGGCCAGCATACCCGATGGGCTTAACGCGACGGCAACCGCAGCTAGAACCGCTAGAAACACGTTTCTCAACATCATCTTCTCCTTCGTGACCGAAAGGACGAAACGATTGTCCGGACGTTGTCGTGCCGCGGGTCTTGTCATACGGTGCGTGCTCGGGGCCCTCCTTTGTGGCTGATCTCAGGCGGTTGTGATACTCATCTGACGATGAAACATAGCAGAGCGTATGGCCAATGCAAGGACCAGACACCAGACCAGAACCTCTACGGAAGGGTCTTTATTGATATTTGCATTGTGAATGATCCGGGCCGACCGACGGGAGACCGAAAATGCCGGGCTCCCGTCGGTCGCCCTCGCGCATGGAGTGTGCAAGCGTCAATAGGGTGAGCCGGCGGTCGACCACGTCCACCTGCCTCTCCGTCGATGGAGGGGGCAAGAGGGCGAATGAGGCCCGGCCCCGCCCCGAGCCAGTCAGTTCCATCTGCCCCGGAATCCTGCTATGGTTGTCGGAAGGCTCTGCAACGGGCGGCCCGACAAATAGTCGCGAAAACACCCAAGATTCGAGCCCGTGGTGTGGAATACGATGTAGTAGCCTGTTTCCATTTCGCGCAGCCACCGGACACATACCGATGAATCACACGTCCGCTCGCTCTCTGAAAACCGCCCTCTGGTCGGCCGGAATGTTGCTCGTCCATTACGTGGTGATGTTGGCCATGCTGATGCTGCTGCTGAGGGTGGTGCCGAGCTACGTGAAGGTCTATGCCGATTTCGATATGGAGTTGCCCCTGCTGACCCAATGGACGGTCACTGCGTCGGCGACCGTCGCGCACTACTGGTATCCTCTGCTATCGCTGGTTTTCGGCCTCGACGCCGTCGTGTTCATTGGTCTGATCCGGCTCCCCCCCGAATTCAGTTGGGTCCGGCTTATGTGGTTTTTCGTGGTCTTGATCGCCCTGCTGATCTGCGCGGTCTTCACGGCGGTGGCGCTGCATCTCCCGGTGCAAACAGCCGTCGAGGTCTTGCAGTGAGAGGCTATCCCTCGCCGCCTGGCCCGAACAGGCCTTCAGGGTCGTCGACCACCTTGTCCTTATCGGTCGTCGCCGGGTTCGCATGGGAACGCTCGAACTCGTAGAGCCAGGCCATCTTACCGGGCAAGGCCACCGTCGCGCCCCATTCCTCGGCCCCGGCCGTTGCCAGGACCGCCTCGCGAGAGAGCGTCTTCCCGCCGACCAACTTCTCTTCGGCCAAGGCCGATTTCAGCAGGCTCTCGGGCACGGCAATCAGCTTCAGCGCATTGAGGAAGTGGGTCTGGTTGTTGCGGGCCAAGAGCATGTCGGTGGCGTTGACGCGGGCGTCGCGGTTGAAATCGAAGGGGAAATCGACCGGCGCGGGGTTGAGGAAGTTGCGGGGGTTGTTGCGGGCCAGCAGCATGTCCGAGGCGTTCACCTTGGCGTCGGCCGTCGAATTGCCGGCCTCGCCGACGGCGTTTCCGAAGTAGAACACGTCGGGCGCCGAGAGGCCCGTATCGGCAGTGGCCAACACCGTGACCTGCAGCCACTGCTTGGTGATCCCGTAGTCGCCGAAGACGATCGTCACGCGATCGGAGCCCCCCGCACCCTGAGTCGGTCGAACGGTGATCAACGCGGGGCTCGGGGCGGCACCCCACGCGCCCGGGGCGTTGTCGTTGCCCACGCGAAACACGAAGTCGTCCGCGGCAAGCGAGGCTCCGTCGGGCAGGCCGCGGAAGTCGATCATGATCCCGTTGATGCCGCGGCTGAAGCTCGTGTAGTTGGCAAACGTTGCCGTCTGGCCGGGCAACAGGGCCTGCTTGTCGGTGGCGATGGCGTTATCGTCCTGGGCGTTGGCGGCCGGACTGTTGCCATCGAAAGAAGAGTAGTTGTAGAAGACGTAGCGTCCGGCGACTTCCGCCGAGCCGAGCAAGGGGACTTCGCCCGGGGTGGGTCCGGCGGCCAGCCAGCTTGCCCCGTCGTTGCCCCAGGCGCTGTCGGCCAGGCGGTTAAGCGATTGGCCGGTGCCGTCGGCCTCCAGCGGCCAAGGCATCTGGTCGTAGTAGCGCACCTGGTCTTCGAGCAAGCGGGGGATGAACGTGGGATCGTCGGCCGGCGGGAAGTCGGGCGACTGCAGTTCGATCCGCTCGCCGCCGTTGTCCAGGCGCCCGCTGTATCCACCGACAATCTGCACTTCGCCGCCGATCCCGTAGTCGTCGTGGAAAGCCGACAGCTTCTGGGAGTCGCTGGGGTCGAACGGTACGACCACCAGCGTCGCATGGGCCGCCAGCAACGTGCCGGGTGCGAAGTTGAAGTCCACGCCGCCGCGAATCCGCCAGTTGGTCAGATCGACCGTTGCGGCGGTAGGATTGTAGATTTCGATGAACTCCAACTCGTCGGCGCCCTCGAAACTGCCCGGGTTGTACATCACCTCGCTGACGACCATCGGGCCGACGCGCGGCCCGCTGTTCTGGCCGGCGACCGGATCGAGCGTGGCTGTGAGCATCGGGTAGAGTTCGCCCGTGCCGTTCGGCCAGCGGCCGAACGTCTCGCCGTTGGCCGCGGCGCCGAACTCCACGTGATCGACGAATCGGGTCAGCTCGCCTTGGGCGTCGGCCTCCATCAGCCAAACGTCGTCGCCATAGGCGCCGTCCAGGGCGAAATCGTCGGGGCCGGGGTCAAGCGGCATCGGATTGAAGTCGTCCTCGTCGAAGACCAGATAGCCGTGGCCGGGAATCGTCGTCCCGTCGGGGATGCGGAACTTCCGGTAGTTGTCACGACCAGCGTTTTCGCCCCAGCCCCAGGAATCGCTGAGGTACCATCCGCCGACCTCGATCGGCAT
Source organism: Pirellulales bacterium (assembly GCA_016935315.1). GTDB lineage: Bacteria > Planctomycetota > Planctomycetia > Pirellulales > Thermoguttaceae > JAFGRD01. Next base: position 60,824 of record JAFGRD010000119.1, on the reverse strand, counting down.
GTCCGTGGTGTTGTGCAGCTCGATCGCGTCGCAACTGGGCCAATCGGTGTGCGTGAGCACCTCGTTGACCACCACGTCGCCCAAGGGACCTGCGCCGGCGGCACCGGGCGTGCCGCCATACTCGCTGCTGGATCGCCAGTTGTCGGCGTCTTCGAGAAAGGCCGTTCGCTCTGGCTCGGTGGCGGGGATGGCCAGCGGATCGATCAACTCCAATGTGGCCCCCTTGCCGTCGGCGCGGCCCGGCCAGCCGTTGCCGTCATCGTACGTGAAGCTGAGGATCGGCTGGCCGAAGCGGTCGACCAGCGTGATCTGCTCGCCATTGTTGTCCAACTGGCGGTCGTATCGGCCGGCGACCGGCACCCCCGCGCCGTAGCGCGCGGTAAAGGCATCCTGGTTGGCGACCACCACCACGCGCTCGCCCGGAGCCAGCTCGAACGCCGCCGAGCCCAAGGTGAAATCGACACCGCCGCCAAGCTGAACGCCGCCGAGATCGATCGCCTGGGGCCCGACGTTGCACAGCTCGACAAACTCGAAAACGTCGTTGTCCAGCCAGCCCGCGGTCATCTCTTCCGCCGTGGGCGGGGCCGGGTTGTAATTCAGCTCCGTGATCGCCAGATTGCCGGCCGCCGCCATGGAGCCGACGAAGAAGTCCGCCTCGCTCAGCGCCGACCACTCTCCACCCGAATGCGCCCGGGCCTTGATCCGGACCGAATGGCTCAGCACGATCGGGCTGTCGTCGTAGACCAGGGCGCCGGGCGTCGTCGCCCCCCCGGGCAGCCGCGGATCGGAGCCGTCGAGCGTGTAGTAAACCGTTCCCGAAGCCCCCGTGATGGAGACTCCAAAACCGTCGGGCACCAGGCCGCCGTGCTGGTTGTAGGCGGGGGCAACGACGTTCGGGTAGAGGCCCCGGGTGCGGAGTTGGCTGAAGACGAGGCCGGGCCGTTGCTGCAGGTACGTATAGAGTATCCGGCTGCGCTCGGGAATCCAATGCGACGACCGCCGGTAGGTCGTGCCGGAGACGTCTTCTCGATTGTCGCCCCAGCGGGCCGATTCCGCCATCACCGCGCGATCCACCTCGTTGAGCCGGATCTGGTAGAGGGCTTGCGCCGCTTCGGTCGTGAGCACGCCGTCGTTGAAGAAGTGTCGCTGGATATGGTCGGCGAACAACAGCCGGTACTCGGCGTTTGCGCTGAGTTGCTGGTGGAGGAAAGTCGGGCTGCCGTAGCCGTCGTTCTTCGCGGTGACGTTGTCGTAGAGTCCTTCCATCGAGTGCTCGGCATCCCAACTGTGAAAGCGCCAACGCCCGTCCGGATCGACCCGATTTCGGGTGGCGTACCAGTTCTGGTGGGCCCAGTCGGTGTTGCCAATGAAGAAGTTGGTGAGCATGTAGTCGATGAAAGCGGGAACGTCCAGGTACTGCTGGATGACCTGATACTGGGCATTGCTCGACAGGCCCGCGGCGGCGATCGAGTGCATCTCGAGGTAGTTCTGGTTCGTTCCCTGGACGACCTCGTTCTCGTTGTGCTTGATTACGTCGTAGTCTTCGTCCTGGCCGCCGAGGTATGCCGCCGCGAAATGCTCGTCGGGGCGCTCGTGCAGGCGGTACAGCCCCCAGTAAAGCCCGTTGACGTACAAATGCGTGGAGATTCCATGCGGGGCGTAGCCCCCCATTGCGTTCTGCAAGTCCGCCGCGAATTGGTCGCGAGTGTATTGGGCGTGGGTGCGCTGGAAGTCGGGGTCGACGCCACCGCCGTAGGGCCAGGACATGTTCATCCGGGCATCGACGACCAGCGTGTCGAAGCGGTCGGTCGCCTCCGCGCCGAACACCGGGAATTCGAGCTTCGGGTCGCCCCAATTCTCCACGTAATAGGGGCTGCCCGGATCGCCTACGTCGCGCTGGAACTTCAACCGCATCGAGAGCTTGTCCATCTTCCAGCGATTGGGGCTGGTGCCCCCGACGATTTCGACCGAGCCGTCGACTTGAAAGCCGTTGGAGCCGTCGGGATAGAGCAACTCGGCGGAAACCGCCCGCGGGGAGTTCTCGCCCAGGATGTAAATCCCCTGGCCTCCGCCGCCGAACCAGTCGTCCTGGTCCATCACCAGCGAGAGCGTGGGAATGGCCTGCAGCGCGTCCTTGACGCCAAAGGTCTGGCCGCTGCGGTCGACTTCCGATGGCCCGTAGACCACGCCCGGATCCATTGCGTAGTCGCCCGTGCCGGTGTGGGCCCAGTTGGTCGGGAACCCGGCGCCGTCCTGCGTCAACACGTCGTCCAGGAACAGATAGGTCTGCGTGTCGACGTTGGTCGGGATGTAGCCCGGTTTGAGCGCCACGGCGCGAAGCGTGGTGGTGGAGCTAATGGTCAGCGGTCCGGAGTAGTCGCTGCCGTGGGTCGCGGTGGGCGTGCTCCCGTCGGCCGTGTAGCGGATCGTGGTCGCCGGCGTGTCGGTGGTAATCTCTACAGCGAATGTGTCCTCAAAGAAACCGCGGTCGACGCTGAACTGGGTGTCTCGCACGACGCCCAGGTAGCCGTCGCCGTTCGCCTCGCCAGGCGTGGGCGGATGGAAATACTGGGCTCCGCTTCGTATGGCGGCCAGCTCCGGTAGAATCAGAAAGTTCCCGTCGTTGGCGCTGACGTTCAGGCCGTGAACCGCCAGCACGTTGGTTCCCACCACGAGTTCATTCAGAAACTCGCTGAGGTCGATCTCCTCGGCCTGCAACGAGTCGTCCACGCTGCGCGACGCCGTGGCGGCGGAATTCCACGAAAGCGAAGTCGGGGCGTTGCGGCGGGCGACTTCCCGGCCGTTGAGATACGCGACAAACCCGTCGTTGTATTGCATGCGAAGCTGCATCGTGTCGAACGCCGCGGGATCCTCGATATCGAAGGCGACCCGCGTCCAAAGCGAGGCGTTCGTGCCGTGCATGGCCCCCGCCAGATCGAAGCCCACCTCGCCGCCGAGGCCCGGCGGATTGAGTTCGAAGCCCATGCCCGGCGCCTGGGTTGCCGAGAAGGGGCTCGTCAGCCCGGGATTCTGGACTTGTGCGGACGGCGGAGAAACCGACGCCCAATCCGTCGCGTCGTTGTGGTCGGCGCTGCCGCCGCGCTGGATGGAGAAATCGGTGGAGCCGACGGCGGCGGTCGCCGGGCCGCTCCAGGCGCCGGCCGCGGTGACGACAAAACCGTTGACGTCCTCCAGCACCAGCGCGCCGATCTCCTCCTCGCTGTAGCCCCAGACGACGAAATCCACGACACTTCCGTGGTCGTCGACGATCATGGCCCAGCCGGAGCCGTTGGTCGACCAGTAAATGTTCTCGCCCCAGGTCTGGTCGCTCTGATAAAGCACCTCGCCGACGCTCATCGAGTCGGGAAGCTCCCAGAGGGTGGCGTGCATGCTGTCGATGCTCGGCGGGGTCCCTTGGGCGTTGTTCACCGCGACCACCCAGCCCGAGGTGTCCATCACCTGCCCGGAAAGGTTCTGAATCTCCACAAAGTCAGGGTTGGTCGTGCCGATTTCGGTAACCAAAACTTGCGGCGTCCGCTCGGCACTTGCCCAGGCGGAGTCGTCATATCCGACGGCGGTCCAGTCCGATCCGAGCGTGGCGTCGAAACTGTCGGGGACCCGATATCTCCAGCCGCTGGCGGCCAACTCGTAAGCCGAGCTGTTCTGCGACCTGCCGTAGGAGATATTGGAGAATTGCTCGGGAAAGCCGGGGGTATACTCGTCGGACACGGTCATGCCGTCCGGTTGCACCAGGGCAAGGTATTCGCCGGCGCCGTCAAGCTGGAAGTTCGTGTGCAGGTTGCCCTGGGCATCCACGTAATCGTCGATCAGTTGGCCCGACGCAAAGACGATGCGGTAGGCGTTGGGGCCCAGCGAGACGTTCGGAAACGACCATCGCGTCAGATCATCCGGATCGTCGCTGAGATACCAGCCCTCGAGATTGACCGTGCTGCCGGTGGGGTTATGGATCTCGATCCAGTCCGGCGAGTTGCCGTCGCCGTCAGTGTAGACTCCTTGGTTGACGGCCATCAGTTCACTGATCACCAGTGGCCCGGCGGCGAGCACCAGGCGGGGTTCCAGCGGCTCGAAGCGGGACCCTCCGGTACCGCCCTCCCAAGAACGACTTGTCGCCGATTTCGTCTCCCGGCGGGGGCGAACCACGCTTGCCGTCTTCCGCACAAGATTCCGCAACACGGTAACCTCCGTCGATTCTCTGCTCCACAGGTTTTCCAGCAGGGTGCGCCGTTGACCGGGATGCACCGTAGGCGGGGACACACTGTCTGCCCGGGTACACCGTCGGCCAGAGTGCTCTGCCCGGGTACACCGTCGGCCAGAGTGCGCTGTCGGCAGGGTTCCTCCACTCGCCGATAGCCCCACCCGGACCGTTACACCTCTACACGCTCATTATGACAGACCTTGGGGGTATATGCAAGCTTTCTGCGCGGTTTCTGGATGCCGTCGGGGCACCGATATCAAGCGGCGGTTGCACTGGCACGTTGGCGGAAGGCGCTGGAAGCTGCCGCTGGGTCTGAGGAGACCCCGTCCGCGTGGGACCGTCCTCTGCCGGAACCTTTGCGCGCCGACGATCGCACCCTACAATAGTTGGTTCTCTGTGACCCATACTATTAGGGATGTTTGCATTGTGGATGATCCAGGCCGACCAACAGCAAGCCGGACAAGTCGGGCTTGCCGTTGGTCGCCCTTGTGCATGGAGTGTGCAAGCGTCAATAGTGATTGTGTGGCTGCGGAAACGACCTCACCTTAAGGGGATCTGAAGTTGTTGCGAACTCATACGTGCGGAGAATTGCGGGCCGAGCACATCGGCCGGGAAGTCACGCTTTGTGGCTGGGTCGATACCTACCGCGACCACAGCGGCGTTCTGTTTGTCGATTTGCGGGATCGCTATGGCAGGACGCAGGTCGTGTTTGCCCCCGAAGGAGGGGAAGAGAACCTCAAGGTGGCCAAGTCGCTGCGATCGGAGTACGTCATCTCGGCGACCGGGAAGGTAGCCGCTCGCCCGGAGGGTACCGTTAACGCCAAGCTGGCTACCGGGGAAATCGAGCTTCGGGTAGACAGGCTGGAGGTTCTCAACCGATGCCTCACGCCGCCGTTTCATCCCACCGCGCAAGACCTGCCGGGCGAGGACCTGCGGCTGAAACACCGTTACATCGATCTGCGTCGGCCGCGGATGCAGCGGGCCATGATGCTGCGGCACCGGATGATCAAGATCATGCGTGATTATCTCGACGAGTTGGCCTTCATCGACGTCGAGACACCGATCCTCGGCCGGAGCACCCCCGAGGGCGCCCGCGACTATCTTGTCCCCAGCCGCGTGCAGCAGTCGGCGTTCTACGCCTTGCCGCAATCGCCGCAGTTGTACAAGCAGATCCTGATGATCGCCGGCTACGACCGGTACGTGCAAATTGCCCGTTGTTTTCGCGACGAGGACCTTCGGGCCGACCGCCAGCCGGAGTTTACGCAGTTGGACCTGGAGATGGCGTTCGTCGACGCGGACGACGTAATCGGCGTGATCGACGGCCTGATGGCACGTCTGGCCAAGGAGATTCTGGGGCTGGAGCTCTCCTTGCCGCTGAAGCGGATGACCTACGACGAAGCGATGGAGCGATTCGGCCACGACGCCCCCGATCTGCGATTCGGCATGGAGCTGACCGACCTGACCGATCTGGCCCAACAGAGCGATTTTCGCGTGTTCCGCGGAGTTGCCGAATCGGGGGGCCGGATCCGGGGGATCAACGCCAAGGGGGCTGCCGGCAAATACTCGCGCAAGGGGATCGACGAACTGACCAACTATATCCAGGAAGACTTCGGAGCCCAAGGGCTGGCTTGGTTCAAAGTGGACGAGGCGGGCAAGCTGGCCTCGCCGATCGCCAAGAACTTCGAGGCCGGACTGCTCGAAAAAATCGCCCAGCGGATGGACGCCGAGTCGGGCGACCTGTTGCTGTTTGTGGCCGACAAGTTCGAGGTCACCTGCAAAGCCCTCTATGGCCTGCGCAAGCGGCTGGGCGCGGAATTGAAACTCTACGATCCCAAGCAGATGCACTTCTCGTGGGTCGTCGAGTTTCCCATGTTCGCCCACGATGAAGAAGAGGGAGGCTGGACCGCCATGCACCATCCCTTCACGGCGCCTCGACGGCAAGACCGCGAGCGCTTGACCTCGGACCCGGAGGCGTGCCGGGCCCAAGCCTATGACCTGGTGGTCAACGGCTCGGAGGCCGGCGGCGGCACCGTGCGAATTCACGACCAACAGTTGCAGCGGCAGGTGTTCGGGCTGCTGGGTATCGACGAGGCGACCGCCAAAGACCGGTTCGGATTCCTGCTCGACGCGCTGCAGTACGGTGCCCCCCCGCATGGCGGGATCGCGCTGGGGATCGATCGTCTGGTGATGCTCTTTGGTGGTTTGGAGAGCATCCGCGAGGTGATCGCCTTTCCCAAGACCCAACGGGGAACCGATCTGATGACCGGCGCGCCCGGCCAGGTCGACGCGAAACAGTTGCGGGAGCTGGGGATCAAGGCCGCCCGTTGACGAACCGACGGCTGACAGCGAGAATTCACTAGTGACGTTTGCGCGGCCGATGCGAGAGGGCAACCGACGGTAGCCCGATTTCTGCGGCCTCCCGCTGGTCGGCCTTGGTCGTAGGTAATGCGGACGTCTATGGGGGCAAAGGATGGCATCGAACCGAATGTAAAGGAAGCAAGCCTATGCGTATTTGCAGCCAGGGGTGGGTCGTTGCGGCGGCGATCGGTCTACTCGCCGTGTGTCCGGGGTGCGGCGGTTCCAACGACGCGGGCGCCGACAACCGCCAGCCGTCACCGTCCGAGGTGCAGAGCGGTACCACCGACGACGTTCCTGACAGCGAAGCCGCTCCTGCCGTGGACCAGCCTCCGGCCGCGGAGCCTGCCCGCACGATCCCGAAAGTCGAGTTGGCCGAGCAAGACTACGCGACGTGCCTGGTCCGCGTGGGCGATCCGTTGCCGGAAGGCACGCTGCCCGACACCAGCGGCCAATTGCACAAGCTGACCGATCTGCGCGGCGAGCGATTGACGGTGATCTGCTTCTGGGCCGGCGGCAAGCCGCCCTACGGTCCTTTGAGGGCGGCCGGCTTGCTGGAAGACCTGCAAAAGGACTACGCCCAGCCTTACGCCGAGAAGGGGCTTCGCGTCATCGGCGTCAACCAGGGTGATGCCGCGGACGCGGCGCAGCAACAGATCCAGGCCGCCGGGGTAACGTTTCCGGTCTTGCTGGATCCGCTCGGCGCCTACTTCGCCGGCATTGCCACGGAGAAGCTGCCGCGGCTCTACGTCCTTGATGCACAGGGCAAGATTCTCTGGTTCGACATCGAGTATTCCGAGATCACTCGGGACAAGCTCCGCCAGGCGGTCGAAGTGGCGATGCAGGAGAAGTGAGGACCCCGCCGGTGGCTGCCGACTCTCAATCTGCCGAATCGCCGGACGACTCTGCGGTCAGCCGCGGCGAGGGCGGCAACGTGCTCCGCGTGGCCATGGCGCAGATCTCGCCGGTGCTGGGCGATCGGGAGCGGAACCTGGCGTTGCACGAGCAGCAAATCGAGGCGGCCCGGCGGCGGCAGGCCGATTTGATCGTCTTCCCCGAGCTGTCGCTGACCGGCTATTTCGTTCGCGACATGGTACCCGACCTGGCGTTGGACCCCGCCGGGCCGGAGATCGGCCGGTTGATCGAGGCGGCGGGCGCCACCTCGCTGGTGGCCGGTCTGGTCGAGGAATCGCCCCAGCACCGGTTCTTCAATGCGGCCTTTTACGCCGAGGGCGGTCGGATCATCCACCTGCACCGCAAGGTGTATTTGCCCACGTACGGCCTGTTCGACGAGCAGCGCTACTTCGCACCCGGCGAGCGGATCGAGGCCTTCGACACGGCACGATTCGGCCGGGTGGGTATCCTGATCTGCGAGGATTTCTGGCATATCTCGGCGGCAGCGATCATGCAGGCCGAGGAGGTGGACCTGTTGATCTGCGCGGCCAATTCGCCTTCCCGCGGCGTGAACGGCCCCAAGGTGCGGACCGCCGAAACCTACGAGCAGATCGCCAAGGTGTTTGCCCAACTGTTGGGAGCGGTGGTCGTGCTGGTCAATCGCGTGGGATTCGAGGACGGTCTCTGCTTTTGGGGTGGAAGCATGGTGGTGGGGCCCGACGGCCATACCATCGCCCAAGCCCCCATGTTGGACGAAGCGTTGACCGTGGCCGCGTTCGACGCCGCCGATCTGCGACGCCAGCGGTTGATTACGCCGCTATCGCGCGACGAACGGCTGCTGGTGACGATCGAAGAACTCAACCGTATCAAGCGGCGACGCTATGGCACCTGACATCGGCCGAGTCGATCTGAAGATCCACCCCGAGCTGGTCGCGGAAATCCTCTGCCGGTTCATCCGCAATGAGATCCACCGCGCGGGGTTCGAGCGGGCCGTGGTGGGGCTCTCCGGGGGAATCGACTCCAGCGTGGTCACCTACCTGGCGACCCGCTCGCTGGGAGCCGAGAACGTGCTGGCGGTGACCATGCCGTACAAGACCTCCAGCGAGGCCACGCAACGCGACAGCCAGGCCGTGGTCGACGAGCTGGGCGTGCAGACGGTCGAAATCCCGATCACCGAACAGATCGACGCCTATTTCGCCCGGTTTTCCGACGCCTCCCAGATGCGTCTGGCCAACAAGTGCGCCCGGGAACGGATGACCGTGCTGTACGACCAGAGCGCGGCGTTTAAGGCCCTGGTCGCCGGAACCAGCAACAAGAGCGAGCTGCTGTTGGGCTACGGCACCCAATTCGGCGACATGGCCTCGGCGGTCAATCCGATCGGCGACCTCTACAAGACGCAGCTTTACCAGTTGGCCGCCCATCTCGGCGTGCCCGAGCAGATCCTGGGCAAAACGCCTACCGGCGACCTCTGGATCGGCCAAACCGACGAGGACGAGTTGGGATTCTCCTACGACGAGGTCGATCGCATGCTGGTGCTGATGGTCGATCGCCGCTGGCGTCGGGCCGAGTTGATACGCGCGGGATTCGATCCGAAGTTCGTCGATCGCGTCGCCGTCATGATCCGCCGCAACCACTACAAACGCCGGATGCCGGTGATCGCCAAGCTATCGCACCGGACAATGGACCGCGATTTCCGCTACGCGCGAGATTGGGGAACGTAAGGACTCGCCGCCCGCAGGTTCCTCATCGCTTGCCCGCGGGCTGCAATCGCGGAGAGGAGATTCGTTGGGAGACTCGTTTTGAGCAAGCGATCGTGGCAGTTTGCGACAGCAGCCGCCCTGGCTGGCATGGTCGCATGGGGGACGGTGCTGGCTTGGCGGTGGGGACTGCTTTCGTTCGACCGGGATCAGGTCACGGAACTCCCGGCGGCCGACACTCCGTCCAGCGGCGATCCTCCCGCCGGCTCGGTCTCCTGGCAGCCGGCGGCCAAGCCGGGGCCGCATCCGTTGCTCGGAAACGCGGAGCAAGTCGTCTGGGCGTCCGAGGGCCGGGTTCGTTCGACGGTCGACCCAAAGCTCGGCGGGTTGATCCGCGCACTTCGCAAAGACCAACCGAGCGGCGGACGGACGGCTCCGCTGAAGATCGACTATCCGCTGAACGAATCGATCTTCCCCCCGGAAATCGTGGCGCCGACGTTTCTGTGGCATGAATCGGCCGCCGAAGCCGACACCTGGCTGATCGAGGTTGCCTTCGCCGGCCGGTCGACCGCGATCTGCGTGCTTTCGCCAGGCAGACCGCCGCCGGACGGCGAAATCGACCCCGAGTGTTTGGGGGAAAACAACGAGGTCTATCAGCCGACGCCCTATCAGGCCGGGGCCCACGGCTGGACGCCCGGGGCCGACGTTTGGCGGGCGATCAAGAACGGCTGCTGCGAGCAGCCCGCCGTGGTCACCATTTGCGGATTCCAAAGCGGCCGGCCCGACCGGGTCCTGTCACGCGGTCAGACGACGATGACGACCTCGAAAGATCCGGTCGGGGCTCCGATCTTCTACCGCGACGTGCCGCTGATGCCTTCGAAGGGCGAGAAGGGCATTATCCAGCCCCTGGCCAAGCAAGCCATCCCGTTGATCACTTGGCGGCTGCGCGACGTAGCGCGTCAGCAGAGCCGCGTCGTGCTTCGCGACATGCCCACCTGCGCCAACTGCCACTCCTTCTCGGCCGACGGCCGCACGTTGGGCATGGACGTCGACGGACCGGAAGGCGACAAGGGAGCCTACACGATCGTCCCGGTGAGCAGGCGGATGGCGATCACGCCCGAAACCGTGATCACGTGGAACTCCTTTCCCGGCAAACCGGCCGGCGGCAAGACGATCGGTTTCATGTCCCAGGTTTCGCCCGACGGCCAGCACGTCGTGACCACCGTCAACGAGCAGATCTACGTAGCGAACTTCCTGCAATACGAGTTTCTTCAGGTGTTCTACCCCACGGCGGGCATCCTGGCATACTACGATTGCGCGACCGAGGAGATGAAGCCGCTGCCGGGGGCCGACGATCCGGACTACGTCCACTGCTCGTCGGCCTGGAGTCCCGACGGCCAATACATCGTTTTTTGCCGCGCCAAGGCGATCGACCCTTATCCGCCGGGTCGCGCGGCCGCCGAGTACGCCGGCGATTCGGCGGAACTGCCGATCCAGTACGACCTGTATCGGATCCCCTTCACCGGCGGCCACGGCGGCCGCTGCGAGCCGATCGCCGGCGCCTCGAACAACGGCATGAGCAACACGTTTCCGAAGGTGTCGCCCGACGGCAAGTACATCGTGTTCGTCAAGTGCCGCAACGGCCAGCTCATGCGGCCCGACGGCAAGCTCTGGATCGTGCCGGCCTCCGGCGGCGAGGCCCGGCCCATGCGCTGCAACACGCGGCGCATGAACTCCTGGCACAGCTTCTCACCTAACGGCCGGTGGATGGTCTTCTCGTCGAAGGCGGACACGCCCTATACGCAGATGTTCCTCACCCACCTGGACGAGCACGGCAACGACAGCCCGGCCATTCTGGTTCCCCGGGCCACGGCGGCCAATCGGGCGGTCAACATCCCGGAGTTCGTCAACGTGCCGTATGACGACCTGGTCGAGATGGCGGCTCCGGCCGTCGAGTATTTTCGGCATTTCAACAGCGGGCGCGAGCTGGCCAAGTCGGGGCAGCATCTCGAAGCGGTCGCCGAATTTCAGAAGGCCCTGGCCGGCGAGCCGGACGACTGGCGGATCAATGCCAAACTGGCCGAGTCGCTGCTGGAGTTGGGGCGCGTGGTGTCCGCCCAAGAGCACTTCCGCAAGGCGCTGCTGCGCAATCCCGGCAGGCCCATGCTTCACAACAAGATGGCGTTGGCGTTGATCCAGACCAAGCAGCACTCCGATGCCTTGCAGCACCTCAATGCTGCCATCCACTTGAGCCCGGAACTGGCCCTCGCCTGGTGTAATCGGGGCAACCTGCGCATGCAGGCGGGAGATCCGGCCGGCGCCGAAGAGGATTTCTCCGAGGCCATCCGGCTGGATGCGGGGTTGGCCAGGGCGTGGTGCGGGCGCGCGAACTTGCGCCTGGCCCGGCGCGACTTCGACGGTGCACTGGAAGACTATACCGCGACGCTCGAAGCGGACCCCACGCTCGCCTTGGCCTGGTGCAATCGCGGGAACCTCCGTGTGAGCAAGGGAGACGCCCAGGGGGCCATGGAGGACTTCAATCAGGCGATCGAGCTGGTGCCGGGTTTTGTGGTGGCCCGGTGCAACCGCGGCACGCTGCGGATGCAAAACGGCGACCCGAGCGGCGCTCTGGAAGACTTCAATGCCGCTCTTCAGCACGATCCGCGACACGCCGAGGCGTGGTACGGTCGCGCCGCGGTGCGCAAGGCTCAAGAGGATTGGCAGGCCGCGGCTGCCGATCTCGGCGAGTGCCTGGGGGCGGCCGCGCCCGACTGGCCCCACAGGACGCGCGTCGAGGCGGAGTTGCGCGAGGTCCGCCGAAAGCTGTAACCGGGGCTCAACTTAGCGGTCCGTAGCGCGGCCCCAGTTTCGGAGCAAGCTGCTGGCCATAGGCCAGCAGCGACGCCCGGTCCTCGGTCGAGAGCGGCGAATATGCGCGGGCGAATTCGACGTTCTGCACGGCCTGTTCCAGCGTATAGGGACCGACCACGGCGACGCTGACGCCCTCCAGATCGAGCGCGTAGGCCAGCGCCTGGGGCAAACGTGACGGCTCGGTCGCACAGCCGACGTGACCGCGGCGGTGGTTCGGGAAGCCGCCCTTGATGCCCGCGTAGACCTTCATCGCGGCCACGCCGACGTTCCGTTTGCGGCACTCGGGCAGGACCTTGTGCTCGAAGCCGTAGATGTTCCGATCGGCGTAGTTCATCACGCACATCACCACGTCGATCTGATCGGTCTCGAGCATCTGCACGAACCGCGGCGGCCGGGCGTGTCCGGAAAGGCCCAGGAAACGGATCTTGCCGACCTCCTTCTGTTTGAGCAGATAGTCGAAGACGCCGTCCTTGGCCAAGACCTTGTTGATGTCTTTGCCGCCGATATGGTGGATGTGGCAGAGATCGACGTGGTCGATCTTCAGTCGGCGGAGCGACTCGCTTAGCGACTTCTCGGCCTCGGCCGCCGAGTCGGTCCACGTCTTGGTGACCACGAACAGCCGATCGCGGCGCTTGGGGAGCAGATAGCCGAGGGCCTCTTCGGCGTTGCCGTAGCCGCGGGCCGTGTCGACGTAGTTCACGCCGCGATCGATCACTTCGCCGAAGATCTTGATCGCCTCTTGCACACCCACCGGCCCTTCGCCGACCGGCGCCGTGCCGAGGCCCAGGATTGTGACCTTTTCGTTGGTCTTGCCGAGGACCCGCATCGGCAGCGGATCGTCGGAGGAGGCAACGGCCGACGCGGAAGCGGCCGTCAGCGCCAGCCCGGCGCCCACGCTGGCCGATTGGCGTAGAAACTCCCGCCGGTTGATGTCCGCATGCGGGGCTTCGCATCGAGCTGTCGCGCGTGTCTTGGCGCGTGTCTCGTCGGCGGTGACGGCAAGGTCGCTGTTCATGAGTACCTCCATTTCGGTCACGTTCGATGGGATTCCGGTCAGGCCTGGTGTCTTTCCGGCTGGGACCCTTGTCGGCGGCGTGTTAGAATGGAATTCTGCCACCTGCCGAAGTGGGCACGGGTATTGGATGATTGTAGCAGCAAGCGGGAGCAGTGTCATGGCGGCATCCCCCCCCCAAATGAGCCCCGAAGAAGCCGTCCACCGCGTCGCCCAGGCCCGGGAGATGCTCTTGGGCGAAGTCCACAAGGTCATCATCGGCCAGGACGAGATGATCGAACAGATGCTGATCTGCTTGTTCGCCCGCGGAAACTGTCTGACCATCGGCGTGCCCGGACTGGCCAAAACCCTCACCGTCTCGACCATTGCCAAGGCCCTGGCGATGAGGTTCAGCCGGATCCAGTTCACGCCGGACCTGATGCCCAGCGACATTACCGGCACGGAGATCATCGACCAGGACGCGGCCACGGGGCAGCGGACGTTCCGCTTCGTCCACGGGCCGGTCTTCTCCAACATCGTGCTGGCCGACGAAATCAATCGGACGCCGCCGAAGACCCAGGCCGCCTTGTTGCAGGCGATGCAGGAGAACGAAGTCACGGCGGCGGGCAACACCTACAAGCTCGAACAGCCTTTCTTCGTGATGGCCACGCAGAACCCCATTGAGCAGGAAGGAACCTATCCGCTGCCCGAGGCTCAGTTGGACCGCTTCATGCTGTCGATCAACATCGGGTATCCCACCCGCAGCGAAGAGCGCGAAATCGTCATGGCCACCACGCAAACCGGCTCGCATGACGTGAAACCGGTCTTGCGGGGACAGGACATTCTCTGGATCCAGCAGCTTGTCCGCCAGGTGCCGGCCAGCCAGCACATGATCGACTACGCGGTCGATCTGGTGCGGGCGACCCGGCCGAAAGAGCCGCCCAGCCCCGACTTCATCAAAAACTGGCTGGCGTGGGGCGCCGGACCCCGGGCGGCCCAAAACCTGATCCTCAGCGCCAAGGCTCGGGTCATCCTGCACGGCCGCCTGGCCGTGACGGCGGAGGACGTTCGCGCGATGGCGTTTCCGGTGCTGCGACACCGCATCTTCACCAACTTCAACGCCGACGCCGAAGGAATCGACGTGGAACAGGTGATCGAGAAGATCCTCGATACGGTGCCCGAGCCGACGTATGGCGAGGCCGTGACCCCAAGAGCCCGCGTTGCTCAGCAGCCGGCACCGCAGCCGGCACCGCAGCCGGCACACCAGCCGGTTGCACCGCCCCAGCCGTCGGCGCCGCCCCGCACGGGTCCGATGCCCCCGCCGAGCCCGACTCCGCCGCCGGCTCCGACGCGACCGCCGGGTCCCACGCCGCCGCCGGCAAGGTAGCGGTCGGCTGTTGGCTTAACTCGCTGCTCACACACCACTTGCGGAAAGCAAACCTGGTCGGCGGCGAGGGCACCGGCTGGTACGATCCTGACATCGGTGTTAAAATAATGGTGTTACTGAGGTTTGCATAGTCAATGCGCGAGGCCGACCAACGGGAGCCCGATTTTTCCGGCCTCTCGTTGGTCGGCCTGGATCATTCATACTGCAAGCATCAATCGTGGAGAATCCCGAGACGGGTGGTCGGCGCGGGCATGGCGAAACCGAAAGTTGACACGTTTCTCGATCTGGTGCGTCGCAGCGGGTTGGTCGAAAAGGGCCAGCTCCAGGAGTGCCTGCTGCAACTGAAGCGCCAGGCCGACGGCCAACCGATCGCCGACACCGACACCGTCGCCAGCCGGCTGGTCGATGCCGCGCTGCTGACCCGGTGGCAGGCCGACAAGCTGCTGGAAGGTCGCCACAAGGGATTCTTCCTTGGCAAGTACAAGCTGCTGGACCACCTGGGAACCGGCGGCATGAGCAGCGTCTACCTGGCCGAACACGTGTTGATGCAGCGCCGGGTGGCGATCAAGGTCTTACCCAAGAATCGGGTGCAGGATACCTCCTACCTGGCCCGCTTCCATCGCGAGGCCCAGGCCGCCGCCGCTTTGGACCACCGCAACATCGTGCGGGCGTACGACGTGGACAACGACGGAACGATTCACTACCTGGTGATGGAGTACGTCGAAGGCCGCGACCTGCAACTGATCGTCAAGCAGGATGGTCCACTCGACTATCCCGTCGCCGCCGAATACACCCGGCAGGCGGCCGAGGGCCTGGCCCACGCCCACGACGCCGGGCTGATCCACCGCGATATCAAGCCCGCCAACTTGCTGGTCGATCGCAGGAATGTCGTCAAGGTGCTCGACTTGGGACTGGCCCGATTCACCGGCGACGATCAGGCCTCGCTGACCGTGACCTACGACGAGAACGTGCTGGGAACGGCCGATTACCTGGCGCCGGAACAGGCGTTGGACAGCCATGGGGTGGACGCGCGGGCAGACATCTACAGTCTCGGCTGTGCGTTGTACTTCCTGCTGACCGGGCATGCCCCGTTTTCGGCCGGAACGCTGCCGCAACGACTGATGATGCACCAGAAGCAGCGGCCCCCGAGCATCCGCGACGATCGCCCCGACGCTCCCGACGACTTGATGCGAATCTGCGCCCGCATGATGGCCAAGAACCCCGAGAATCGCTACCAGACTGCCCACGAGGTGGCCGACGTGCTGGCCGCCTGGCTGGCGACGCACGGCCACCTTGCAGAGCCAGACGCCAGCGAGTCGTCGTCGGTGCGTTTGGCGGCAGCGGCCTCCGGTGGGGCACGAGGCGGTGTGCGTCGCACGGGCCCACCGCCGCGACGGACCCCGCCGGGCAACCAGCCGCTGCGGCGGATTCCCGCAGGCAACCGGCCGCCGCGCCGTGGACCCGACGAACATCAACCGCCGCAAGATGCACCGGCCCGCTCCGGCGAGAGCCAGGCCAGTCGCGATACGGCGCTGAACATGGATCGTCCGACGTCGGTCCAAGGATCAGGGAGCATTCCGGCCCGAGGTTTCGACTCCGGCGGGCCCGATTCGCACATCGGCGGCAAGAGGCCGCTCTCGGCGGCCGTGCCGGCGGAGAGAAACCCGGCGCCGGCGATCAAGATCCAAACCGACACCTCGCCGGCCCTTGCCCGGTTGCGGGCCCGCCACCCGCTCAGCGAGGAGCAGATCGAAGCCTACCGGACCCGCCGCGGCCGCACGCCGGTCTGGATCTGGGCCACGCTGGTTGCCGGCGCCGTCGTCTGTCTGATCCTGCTGCTCACGCTTTGGGCGAGTCGGTAGAACGCGACGCAGCCCGGGTGATCACAGTTTCTTCTGCAACTGCGGCTCGCCAGGGACCATCGCCTTCTGGTGGTCCCCGGCGATGGTGCGAATCTCGGCAACCACCTGCGGATGTTCGGACGCCACGTTGAATCGCTCCGATGGATCGTGGCCCAGGTGGAACAGCAGCGGCGGATCGTGCTCCTGGGCTTTGTCGCTGCCGTAGGCCGACCTGGTGATGAAATGGGCCTTGTACTGGCCGTGGCGCACCGCGTACAGCCTGGTGCCGCGATAGAAGAACATCGTCTGCCGAGGGCTCTTGCCGGTACCCAACAGCACGGGCGAGACGTCCAGACCGTCGATCACGCGATCGTCGGGCAGCTTGGCGCCGGCCAGGGCGATGCACGTGGCGAAGACGTCCATCGTCGAGCCCATCTCCCGGACGACGCCGGGCTTGACGATGCCGGGCCACCAGAACAGCGCCGGCTCGCGCATGCCGCCCTCCCAAGTGCTCCCTTTGCCATCGCGCAACAGCCCGGCGGAGCCGCCGTGCTGGTTGAACACCAGCCAGGGGCCGTTGTCCGAGGTAAAGACCACCAGCGTGCGGCGGTCGAGTTTCAGATCGCGCAGCGTCTGCAAGATCCGCCCGACGCCCGCATCGATCTCCTGGACCACGTCGCCGTAGAGGCCTCGGGCACTGGCGCCGAGGAATTCCGTAGAGGCGAACAGCGGCACGTGCGGCAGATTGTGGGCCAGGTAGCAGTAGAACGGGCCGTCCCGGCTGGCCTGGATAAAGGCAATCGCTTCGTCGGTGTATCGCCGGGTAATCGTCGTCTGGTCGGCCGGTCGCTCGACGATCTCTTGGTTGCGCATCAGCGGCACGTTCCAGTATTCGGTCTTGGGCTTCCAGAATGCTTCCCGGCCGCCGGGTGAATCGGCCACGCGGTCCATGTCGTTGGAGTAGGGGATGCCGAAGTAGGAGTCAAAACCCTGGCTGGTGGGCAGGTACTGCGGCAGGTGGCCCAGGTGCCACTTGCCGATGCAAGCCGTGGCGTAGCCGACCTGCTTGAGCGCTTCGGCCATGGTGATCTCGCGCTGCGGCAGCCCGCCGGCCGAATCGGGGAAGAGCACGCGTCGCCGGTCGTCGCACATGCCGCTGCGGATCGGCAACCGGCCGGTCAGCAAGGCGGCCCGGCTGGGCGTACAAACCGGCGCCGCCGAATAGAAGCTGGTCCACCTTTGCCCTTCGGCCGCCATCCGGTCGAGATGCGGCGTGGCGATCGTCGGATGGCCGTAGCAGCCAAGGTCGCCGTAGCCCAGGTCGTCGGCAAAGATCACCACAAAATTCGGCTTCGGCGCGGCGACGGCCGGCCCGGCCACCGGGAAAACGATCGTGACAATCGCCACGGCGGACAGAAACCAGAATCGCGTTGGGGGCCATCTCACGGTCAGTCTCCTTGCCTCCAAATCGGAAGTCCTGCTACAGTAATGCTGAGACCACTCAAATCTGAAGTCTTGCGACTTCAGCTGCGGTTTGGCGCGAATACCACCGAACGCCCAGTATAGCACTTCAGAAATCGCCGGGCAAAGCGCCCGGGACAACGGCCCGTGGGCGGCGTCTTTGACCGAGGCGCTTGTCGAAAGCTATGGGAAACCAACCCGTGCAGGCTGGATTCGGTATCCGGCCTTCCCGTGACGGCACGAGCTGTCCAGGCTATAATGCGCCAGTCTCAAGATGGGCCGGCAAAGATCAGCCTCGAACCGGAAGGAGTAGCTGCGATGCTTGGACGATACGCCATCTCGATTTGCGCGGCGGCCGCCATGTTGGCGGCCCCGTCGGCGCGTGCTGACGAGACAACCGAGCGCGGTGCGACAGCGCATCTCTCGCCTTACGGTGTCTGCGCCCACATCTCGCGCGGCGACGAGCATCCCGTCGCCCGCCGCGAGCTGCAAGCGATGCGCGCGGCCGGCATCGCTTGGGTCCGCACTGATTTCTCCTGGTCGGGCGTGGAGCGGCGGCCAGGCGATTGGGACTTCGCCCAACTCGACGAGACGGTCGATTGGGCCGAGGCCGCCGGCGTCGAGATCCTGCCGATTCTCGACTACGACGTCCCCTGGGCACGACCGGCCCACGAGCATCTCGACAAGTGGCTGGTCTACGTCCGGCGTATCGTCAAGCGTTACAAGGACCGTCTGCGCTATTGGGAAGTGTGGAACGAGCCCAACCTGCAACAGTTCTGGCACGACAAACCGGATCCGAAGGCTTATGCCAAAATGCTGCGGGCCACGTACGACGCGATCAAGCAGATCGATCCGGAGCTGGTCGTGTTGTTCGGCGGGACCGCCGAGATTCCCTGGTCGTTTATCGAGGGCGTTTACCAGTCTGGAGGCGCCGAAACGTTCAACGTCATGAACGTACATCCCTACCGCTACCCGGCCGCTCCCGAGCAACGTCCGCTCTACGAAGACCTGCTGCGTTTGCGCCGGCTGATGGAGAAGTACGGCGACGGGGACAAGCCGATTTGGGCTACGGAGGTGGGCTGGCCCACGCACGAAGGGCCGCGCGGCGTCAGCCTGCCGCGGCAGGCACAGATGCTCGCCCGCTGCTATCTCCTCTCGCTGCAGGCCGGCGTGGAAGTCGTGTTCTGGTACGAGTTCCAGGCTCCGGAGGAAAGAGCGGATTACAACGAGCACCACTTCGGCATCGTGCATCGCGACATCTCGCCCAAACCCGCCTACGCGGCGATGGCCGCGCTGACCCGCGCGCGGCCGAGTGGATCGAAGGCCGTCGAGCGACCGTGGCGCACCGGTGACGTCTACCATCCCGCCTGGCAGCGCCCGGATGGTGAAACGGCATGGGCCCTGTGGCGAGTCGGCGACGATCACGGTTACGCGGTGCAGATCGAAGGTGCAGTCGCCGAGGCGTTCGATCACCTCGGCCAGCCGGTGGATCTCGACGCGACGACGGGCTCCGTGCGACTGACGCTGGGCGAGGGGCCGATTTACCTGATTGGGCCGGCCGAGTTGACGATCGGGCAGGCGGCCAAGTAACACCAGACTCCCAAACCGAGGTGCCGAGATGAAAAGACCAACCTGGCTGGCCCCTCTGGCCGCATGGGCCGTATGGGCGGTTCTCGATGCTCCTGCCCCCGCGGCCGACGAGCGACCCAACATCGTGCTGATCATGTGTGACGACATGGGCTACAGCGATATCGGCTGTTACGGCGGCGAGGTGCAAACGCCCAACCTCGACCGTTTGGCCGCCGAGGGCCTGCGGT
Organism: Pirellulales bacterium; assembly: GCA_016935315.1. Taxonomy (GTDB): domain Bacteria; phylum Planctomycetota; class Planctomycetia; order Pirellulales; family Thermoguttaceae; genus JAFGRD01. Next base: position 41,294 of record JAFGRD010000119.1, on the reverse strand, counting down.
TCACGCAGTTCTACAACTGTGCGAAGTGCACGACCACCCGCGCGGCCCTGATTACCGGCCTGCACCCGCGACAGGGCAAAGGCGGCCTGTTGCGCGACAACATGGTGACCATCGCCGAGGCGTTGCGTCCGGCGGGCTATCAGACGGCCTTAAGCGGCAAGTGGCACCTGGGCCACGGTGACACGCACCCTTTCCGGCGCGGGTTCGACGAATACTACGGCCTGCTGGACGGTTGCTGCAACTTCTTCAACCCCGTGCAGCCCGACCCGCCGTACAAGGGCGGCCGCGTGCGCACCTTCGGCCACAACGACGAGCCGATCACGGAGTTTCCCGACGATTACTACACGACCGACGCCTTCTCCGACCACGCGGCCGAAACGATTCGGCGGTTCGCAAAGGCCGACAAGCCGTTCTTCCTGCACGTCTGCTACACGGCCCCGCACTATCCGCTCCATGCCAAGCCCGGAGACATTGCCAAGTACCAGGGCAAATACATGATGGGGTGGGACGAGTTGCGCCGGCGGCGGCACCGGCGACAAATCGAGATGGGACTGGTCGATCCAAATTGGAGGCTGCCCGGCCGCGACGAGGCCACCGGGCCGTGGCAGGAAGAAAAGAACCAGCCGTACGAGGATCTCCGCATGGCGGTCTACGCGGCGATGATCGACTGCATGGACCAGGGGATCGGGCGGATTCTCCGGGCCCTGGAAGAAACCGGTCGCGCGGAGAACACGCTGGTGATGTTCCTCTCCGACAACGGCGGCTGTTCCGAGAATCCCGGCGGGACGGTCCTCAGCCGAGTCCCGGGGCCGAAGCAGTTCTACGTGGCCGTCGGCCGGCCCTGGGCCTATGCCCAAAACACGCCCTTCCGACGCTACAAGACCTGGATGCACGAGGGCGGTATCGCCACGCCGATGATCGCCCGCTGGCCCAAGGTGATCGAGCCGGGCACGATCACCGCCCAAGTCGGTCACATCATCGACTTCCTGCCGACCTGCGCCGAATTGGCCGAGGCCGAATACCCCAAGATCCACAACGGCCGCGAGATCCTGCCGGTGGAAGGCAAGACCCTGGTGCCGATCTTCCAGGGCCGAACCCGGCAAGGCCACGAAACGCTCTGCTGGGAGTTCACGGGGAATCGGGCGATCCGCCAGGGCAACTGGAAGCTGGTCTGGGACAAGACCGTCCGCCGCTGGGAACTCTACGACCTGGCGGCCGATCGTACCGAAACCAACGATCTGGCCGAGCAGTATCCCGAGCGAGTGAAGCAAATGAGCCAGCGGTGGACCGTCTGGGGCAAACAGACGGGCGTCGCGGCCAAATACAAGCCGAAACCCCCCGGCTCGCCGGGAGCCTAACGCTTCGAGAACTGCGTGCCGCGTCGTGCGCCGCGGAGTCCAGGCTTCTTGCGTTCCTTCATGCGGCCGTCCCGGGTGAGCAGGCCCGAGTCGCGCAGCACGTCTTCCAATTCGGCGTCGTGCTTCTTCAGCGCCCGGGCAATCCCCAGCTTGCAGGCGTCGGCCTGCCCGGTGATGCCGCCTCCACCGACCCGGATGACGACGTCGACCCGCTCGCGTACGCCGGTGTGCACCAACGGAGCCAGCACGGCGTTGCGGTGCTGTAGGTTATCGAAATACTCGTCCAGGGGTCGCTTGTTGATGGTAATATTGCCCTGGCCCTCGCGAATCCTTACCCGGGCAACCGAACTCTTCCTTCGCCCGGTACCCAAACTGTCGCTGGTGGCTGTTGCCATGGGTATCCTCTGATTTCCTGATCGTGCCTTGAAGTCGGGGGCTATTTCTTGATCCCGAGCTCTCTCGGTTCGGGCTGTTGGGCCTGGTGGGGATGTTGGCCGCCGACGTAGATTTTTAGCTTGGCGAGCATCTTGGTGGCGAGCTTGTTCTTCGGCAGCATCCGACGGACGGACTCGCGGAGGATCATCTCCGGCTTGCGATCCTTGCGTCGGGCGGCCGTTTCGCTTCTCAGGCCCGGATAACCGGTGTACCAAGTGTACACCTTCTTCTCCCACTTATTGCCGGTGAAGACCACCTTTTCGGCGTTAATCACCACGACAAAATCGCCGGTGTCTACGTGCGGAGTGTAGGTGGGCTTGTGCTTGCCCATCAGAAGCACCGCGATGTCGCTCGCCAACCGCCCGACGACTTTGTCGGTGGCATCGACCACCCACCATTTTTGTTCGACTTCGCCCGGCTTGGCCATATAGGTTCTGACTACGGTCATCTCGTTCGCCCAATAGATTTCCCTTGCCAGGCGGCGTTATCTGCCGGACTGGCGCCTGTTACGACCCCCGCACCCGTCTACGGGAAACTTGAAGTTTACCGGTTTGTGGGTAACCCGACAAGGCGTCCGCCCCCCAGACGCCCCTAAAAGCATAGCAGGTTTCTCGGCAGTCCCTAGCGGGGGGGGTTTACGGGCCGATCCGTTGCCCGATAATGGCCCCTGTTGATGCCTGCATTGTGAACGATCCAGGCCGACCAACGGGAGGCCGGCACAATCGGGCTCCCGTTGGCCACCCTCGCGCATTGAATGTGCAAGCGTCCATAATGGGTTCGTGCCCGGACCGGGTGGACAACAGTAAGCTAAGAATACCGTAGTACTTCAGCCATATGGTAGCTGAAGTCGCAAGACTTCAGATTCGGGACCTTACTATTAGCACAACGATTATGTTAGTTGCAGTTGCAAAAGAGACCTTTCCCGGCGAGAAGCGTGTGGCGCTGATTCCCGCCGCGGTATCGGGGCTGATCAAGGCGGGAATGGAAGTGATGGTCGAGGCTTCGGCGGGCGAGGCGGCCGGGTTCCCCGACCAGGCATTCGCCGAAAAGGGGGCTAAGATTGCCCAAAATCGCGCCGAGGTGTTCCAAGCCGACGTCATCCTCCAGGTCCGCGCCGCCGGGGCCAACCCCGAGGCCGGCCGGGCCGATTTCGGCCAGTTTCGCCAAGGCCAGACGCTCATCGGCATGTGCGATCCGTTGGGATCGCCGCAGCCGGCCGCCGAATTGGCCCAGCGCGGCGTGACGCTATTCGCCCTGGAGTTGCTCCCGCGGATCACCCGGGCCCAGAGCATGGATGTGCTCTCGTCGATGGCAACGATTGCCGGTTATCGGGCCGTGCTGCTGGCCGCCGAGACGCTGCCGAAGATGTTTCCGATGATGATGACCGCCGCCGGCACGATCGCCCCGGCCAAAGTGTTCATCATGGGCGTGGGCGTAGCGGGGCTCCAGGCCATCGCCACGGCCCGACGGCTCGGCGGCGTTGTCTCTGCCAACGACATCCGTCCGGCGGTCAGCGAGCAGGTCCAGAGTCTGGGGGCGAAGTTTGTCCAACTTCAGCTCGACACGGCCGCGGCCGAAGACAAAGGCGGATATGCCAAGGAGATGGACGACGAGTTTTTACGAAAACAGCGCGAGATGATCGCCCGCGTGGTGGCCGAGAGCGACGTGGTGATCACCACCGCGGCCGTTCCCGGCAAAAAGGCCCCCACATTGGTGACGGCCGAGATGGTCGGCGGCATGGCCCCCGGCTCGGTGATCGTCGACCTGGCAGCCGAGCGGGGCGGCAACTGCGAGTTGACTTCGCCCGGCCAGACGGTGGTCCACAACGGCGTCACGATCCTCGGGCCGACCAACCTGTCCTCGGACGTGCCGTATCACGCCAGTCAGATGTACGCGAAGAACATCACGACGTTCCTGTTGCACCTGGTCGAGGAAGGCCGGATCAAGCTCGATTGGGAAGACGAAATCGTCCGCGACACTGCGATAGCCCACGGCGGCAAGGTGGTCCATCCCCGCGTTTGCGAATTGCTGGGGATCGCGCCGCCGACGGACGCCGGGCAGAAGCCGCACGAGCCGCCCCGGGCCGCCCCGGCGGGGGACTCGGCCGCGGCGGGCGAGAACGAATACAAGGTTTCTGAAGGAGGCGACAACTGATGGGAACCGAATTGCTGCTATCGGCGGTCGACCCGACCGCGGCGGCGGAGGCGGCCGCGGCGGCAAACCTGCCGCTGATCCTGGGCTTGACGGTCTTCGTGCTGGCGATTTTCGTGGGGTTTGAAATCATCACGAAGATCCCGCCCACGCTGCACACGCCCTTGATGTCCGGCTCGAACGCCATCTCGGGCATCACGGTGGTCGGGGCCTTGCTGATGGCCGGACGGCTGCACGACACGTGGCCCTTTCTGGCCGCCTCGCTCGGATTCTTTGCCGTGATCCTGGCCACCGTCAACGTGGTGGGCGGGTTCCTTGTGACTAACCGCATGCTCGAGATGTTTCGCAGGAAGAAATAGCCGTGGAACAAGATACGATTATCAAACTGGCCTACCTTGTGGCGGCGGTCCTGTTCATTTTCGGGCTGAAGGGTCTGACCCATCCCCGCACGGCCGTCCGTGGAAACCTGCTCGGGGCGCTGGGAATGCTGGTGGCCGTCTTGGCCACGCTGGTCGACCAGCAACTGCTCCAGCACGCTGTCGGCTACTGGCTGATTGCGATCGGGCTGATCATCGGCGCGGGGATCGGCGTCGTGCTGGCCGTGAGAATCCAGATGACCGCGATGCCCCAGTTGGTCGCCCTGTTCAACGGGTTCGGCGGCGGGGCTTCCGTGCTGGTGGCCGGCGCCGAGTTGATCACCCACAATCCGGCCAAGGAGGGCGTCGACGCCACGATCACCTCGGGGCTGTTGGCCGGCCTGATCGGCGCGGTCACGTTTTGGGGGAGCCTGGTGGCCTTTGCCAAGCTGCAGGAATACAAGTCCTTTAAGAAGCCCTTCGAGTATCCGGCGCGGCAGCCCCTCAACGCCTTGTTGGGCCTGATCGTCGTCGGCCTGTTGGTCCTCGGCGCCGTCTATCCGGCGCACGCCTGGTGGATCTACTTTCTGCTGGTCCTGGTGGCCTCCGTGCTGGGCGTAACGCTGGTCAACCCGATCGGCGGGGCCGATATGCCCGTGGTCATCGCTCTGTTGAACTCCTATAGCGGGCTGGCCGCCTGTGCCACGGGATTCGTGCTGGGCAACACCGTGCTGATCATTGCCGGCTCGCTGGTCGGTGCATCCGGGCTGATTCTCACGTCGATCATGTGCAAGGCGATGAACCGCTCCCTGGCCCACGTGCTGTTCGGCGTACTGGAGCCGAGCGCGGACATGGCCTCGGCCGACGACGTCTATGCCGGCAAGGTGAAGTCGACCACGGCCGACGAGGTGGCGATGCTCTACGACACGGCCCGCCGGGCGGTGATCGTGCCCGGCTACGGCATGGCGGTGGCCCAGGCCCAGCACGCGGTTCGCGAGCTGGCGCAGGTGCTCGAGTCGCGCGGCATCGAGGTCGAGTATGCGATCCACCCGGTCGCCGGCCGGATGCCCGGCCACATGAACGTCCTCCTGGCCGAGGCCGAGGTGCCCTACGAGCAGCTCAAGGAGCCTGGCGACGTCAATCCGGGCATGGCCCAGACGGACGTGGCGCTGGTAATCGGGGCCAACGACGTGGTCAACCCCGAGGCCCGCGACAATCCCCAAAGCCCCATCGCCGGCATGCCGATCATCGAAGTCGACAGAGCCCGCACGGTGATCGTGGTCAAGCGGAGCCTCAGCCCCGGTTTCGCCGGAATCCCCAATCCCCTGTTCGCCGCCGACAACACGTTGATGTACTTCGGCGACGGAAAGAAGGCGATTATGGACCTGGTGGCGGCGTTGAAGGAGTAGACCCGGCCAACCCGCGGCTCGCTGTCGTTTCGGGCGGGCAGACACCGAGGCGCGCACCGTGTAGCGGTCACGTCGCTGCCGGCGGCTGTTGCCCTCTCAGCCAACGCTCGATCACCTCCAGCAGGTACTTGATCTGCTCGTCCGAGAGCCTTTTCGCCTTGGCAATGGAGTGCCATTTGGCCAGACACCCGCGACAGCAGGTCGCCGTGGCGTGCTGGGCAATGAAAACCGGATGGCCCCGCATGGGCGTCTGGCGTCCGTCGTTGCGCGGTTCCGCCGGGGCTAGACGGTCTTCGAGGAACTTTCTCGCATGTTCGAGGACCACCGGCAGCGTCTTCGCGTCGAGATACGCGCGCTCCTTTGGCCCGAGGCAAAAGCGGCTGCGAAACTCGCTTCGAGTCAAGGCGGCGAACAGGTCCTCCAAATCGCGCATGGTGTTGTCCTCGTGCGTGTCCAGGGCGGAACGGGAGATGTTTGCACAGTGCGGCCGGAGGACACCCATTCTTACTGCGCAAGAATCCGGACAGTCGCCGGCATTGCCGGGGCCCGGCAATGCCGCGCGTCGTGGTTCCAGCCGCACTCAGGCCGCAGGCGCCTTCAGCGTGATCCAGGCTACCTGATAGGGCGACAGCGTCACAGGGTCGCCCACCGGATGCCCGCCGAGCAAATCCGCCTCGGGAACCGCCCCGGTCGCCTTGCGAACGTCGACCGACTGCGGCTGCGGTCCCAGGTTGCCCACGACGAGGATCGTTTGCCGACCGTCGATGCTCTTTCGCACCAACGCCACCAGCGACGGATGCCCGAGTGGGACGACCACTTGGGCCGCATCGGGATGGAACGCCGGCTGGGCAACGCGGACCTGAAGCAGCCGGCGGTATCCGTCCAGCACCATCGCCGGCGGGGAATCCGCCGCGCCGAGCACCGTTTGAAGCTCGGCCAACTCGAACTTCCTGCGGTTGATCGATCGCGGGCGTCCCGTCCGGGCGACGCCCGCCGTGTTGTTGGGCGTGCCGACCAGGCTATGGAAGTAGACGGCCGGGATCCCCCGCACCGAGAGCATCAAAGCCTGGCTGGCCAGGAACCGCCGCACCTGGATGGCCGGATTGGCGTCGCCGGGCTCGGCCAGGGCGTCGAAATAGGTGATGTTCAGCTCGTAGGGGCTATCGCTTCCGTCGGGGTTCCGCTTGGTGCTGATGTATCCACCCCGAGCCTCGACGGCCTTGAGCAACCGGTCGAACCGCGGCGTCGGCATGATTCCCTCCAAAGGCCGTACGCCGATCCCGTCGTGCGAAGCGGTGAAATTCAGGACGGTCGTCTGCGGCGGCGCGGGCGGCAACTCGGCCAGCCAGCCTCCCAGCAGCGTGGCGTCACCCGAAAGCAGGGCTTCGAGCAACAGCGGCGCGAGGCTGAACTGGTAGATCATCTGGGCCTCATCCCCCTCGCCGAGGTAGCTCGCATTCTCCTGGTGCGGCACGTTGGTTTCGGTCAGGAGGATCGCTCCCGGGGCCACCGCGTCGACCAAATCGCGCAGAAGCTTCACGACGGCGTGGGTTTGCGGTAGGTGGATACACGAGGTGCCCGGCTGCTTCCAAAGATAGGCGATCGCGTCGAGCCGGATGAACCGCGCGCCCTGCTGAAGGTAGAACAGCAGCACGTCGATCATTTCCACGAGGACCGCCGGCTCGGCGAAGTTCAGGTCGAGTTGGTCGTCGCTGAAAGTGGTCCACAGGTGCCGCGTGCCCCGGGCCGTTTCCACGGGCGTCAGCAGCGGCAAGCTTCGGGGTCGGGTGACGGTGGAGAGATCCGTTTGCGGGTCCATTTCGATGAAGTAGCCGGTGTAGGGCTCCCGCCCGGCGGCATAGTCCTGGAACCATCGGCTGCGGCGCGAGACGTGGTTGACCACCAGATCGAACATCAGATCGAAACGTTCCCCCAAGGCCTGGACGTCCGCCCATCCACCCAGCGCCGGATCAACGGTGCGGTAGTCGATGACGGAGAACCCGTCGTCGGAGGAATAGGGAAAGAAGGGCAGGACGTGGACCGTGCCCAGCAGCTCCTGCAAGCCGGCCATGGCGAGGAACCGCCCCAGGGTGGCCAACGGCGGCTCAGCCTCGCCGCGGACCTGGTCGCCGTAGGTGATCAGCATCACGTCGCGCTGGTCCCAGGCCGTTTTTCGAAGCGGCGGTATCTTGGGCAGGTAGTGTACGAGCCGGGCGGCGATCTGATCGAGGCACCAGGCGGCCCGATCCCCGTAGAGCGGCTTCAGTCGCCTGTCCAAACGCTGCTTGAGACGATCGTCCATGACGCGCTTCCGCGGCTACAGGTCGTCCAGTCCGGTAAAGGCCGTGATCAACGAGCGGAGCTTGCGGCGGAGCACGGTGTAGCTGAAGAACTTCTTGCCCAACTCGAAGTTGTAGTCGACCATTTCCTGGCGGTACTGGTCGTCGGATATCACGCGGCGAACGTGTTCGAGCACGTTTCGCGTGAGGAAGCCGTTCATGGTGACCACCTGGAATCCCTTCGGCTCGATGTCGGAGATAAAGATCGCATAGCGGTTGACCAGCACCGGCTTGCGATAGTAGAAGGCCTCCAGCAGGGCGTTGCCGAAACCCTCGTACAGGCTGGGATACGTGATCAGATCGGCGTGGGCGTAGACTTCTTCCAGCGAAGTCCCCACGGCCTGGTGCGTCCCGTAGGGGTTGACCAGCGGGGTCTGGGCGTGGACGAAACGCAGGTCCACGCCCGACTGTTCGGCCAGCTCGATCAAGGCGTCGCGGTATTCCAACCCTTCGTCGCCCGACTCGTGCGAGACAACCAGCTTGCACTTGGGGTTCCTCAACTGAGACACCAGCGCGATCGAATGCTCGATGCCTTTGCGCGGCACGACCCGGGTCGGCTGCAAGAGGATGATGTCGTCCTCCTCCAGGCCGATCTCGCGGCGGAAGTCGGTGCTCTTCAATTCCTCCTCTGCGGGGGGGTGCTCGAAGTCGAGCACGTTGGGAACCATGATCGAGGAGGCCCCTTTGCGCCAGGAGAGGTCTTCCTGGGCGAACGAGTTGATCGTGACATGCTGCAATGACGCCGACTTCGGTGGAAAAGCCATCGCCAGGAAGTCTTCCACCGAATTGACCGAAAACCGCGGCCGCTCCCAGTAGAAATCGTGGTGGTGGGCAACCGTCGGCATCGCCGTCTCGGCCATGAAGTGGGTCAGCGCCACGCCCAACGGGATGTGCATCGGCAGACACAGCGCGTTTTCGACGATGAAGATGTCGATCTCGTACTGCTTGCGGAATTCGTAGAGCGTATTCTTCAGGTGCTCGGCGATTTCGTAGACCTTGCGGGTCAACTCCGGGGGCCGCTGGCGGGTGCCGAACGCCCGCTCGTTGATCCAGACGTTGTCCCGGTCGTAAAAGTACGCCTCCGGCACCAACATGCTGGCGCCCGGATCGCGGTCGAGCTTGCCGGCGTACCAGTGGCTCACGTGCTCGTAGTCCCAGAGGACCTGTGCCCACTTGGCGCTCTCCAACGAGACGCCGTCGGTACCGGAAAACCGAGTCGAGATGAAGCCGATGTTCTGTGGCACGATTCCACCGCCAATTGCCGCGCTGGCCGCAGACGTCAGTCTTGGGCCGTAATACACTCGATGAGCTGTTCCAGTTCCGTCACCACCAGATCCGCCGCGACTGCTTGCACGCGCGGCTCGCCCTCTCGACGCCGCAGACTGCGGGCGTCGCCGGCAAACAAAGCAGTATAAAACCCTACCTCATGAGCCGGACAGACGTCATTCAGGACGTCGTTTCCGACGTAGAGAACTTCGGCCGGGCCAAGGCCGCGCCCCCGCAAGTCTTCGGCGGCCAACTCAAACAGCGCCAACCCGGGTTTGGCACGCCCATGACGATAGGAATAGTACTGCAGACCCCCGTTAAATCCCCAGTCTTCGGTCGCTTCGCCCAACAGGGCCGCGAGCAACTCGGCCGTGAAGAACTGGGCGTTGCTGATAATCCCCAATATCAGGCCGCCCTGACGAAGCTGGCTAAGACACGCCTTCGCTCCCGGCATCGGCCAACACGGATTCGCCCGGGCTTCATACTCCACGGCCAGCCGTTGGAGATCCACGCGGCGGCAAACCGCGGCGTCGCACAAGCCGCGACGGACGAACTCGCTCAACACCTCCCGCCAGATCTCGACAATATCGACTTCCGGGTAGTCGATGCCCCGACTCCGCCCCCGGGCGTGCGATGCCTCGATCGCCTGGAAGAACACCTCGATATCAGGGCCGACCGGCCGCGAAGTGGAGATCTCCATCGCGGCCAAGGCGTCGTCGAGGGCCCGGGCTTGTGGCTGCCCGGGCACCGCGGCTTGCTGCCGGGCCGTTCCCACCTCGCCGCTGCCGCTGACCAGCAGGGTGCCGTAGAGGTCGAACAGGACGGCTCGGATCCCGTCCAGCGGTCTCAGCACGGGTGCTGCTCCGGTGGCGATAGGCTTCAGCGGGCGGGAAAGCCGGGAAAAGATGTTACGGTAGCGACCGGTCACAATACAATCACTATAGGAATGAGTCTTGACAAACGGAACCCCTGCGTTGGGGTGCAGGGCCGGCATTGCCTTGTTGGGGCGGCCGGTTTTCCCGATAATACTGAGTAGCAGTTCAGCCAAATGGTAGCCGAAGTCGCAAGACTTCAGGCGGGGGGCCTTTCCGTACCACGGCAACCTGAATGTCCGATTCCTTCGATCCTTATCACCGCTGGCTCGGAATCTCGCCGAAAGACCAGCCACCGAACCATTATCGGCTGTTGGGCGTCGATACGTTCGAGGATGACCCGAACGTCATCGAATCGGCGGCCGATCGGCAGATGGCCCACGTTCGTACGTTCCAGACAGGCAAACACTCCGAGCTGACGCAGCGAATCCTCAACGAATTGGCCCAAGCCAAGCTGGTCCTGCTGCACGAGAAGAGAAAGGCCGAGTACGACCGGGCGCTGAGGGCCGAGTTGCAGCCCGAACTATCGCCATCGGAGTCGCTGCCGTCGGAGTCGCCACTAGCGGAGCCGGAGCCGCCGCAGCAACCGCAGGTGCGGGTCATTCCCCTGCCGCAGGCCCAGCGCAAGCCGCCCACCTCGCGGCCGTCGCGGGTCGCAGGCCTCGGAGGCATCGAGATACCTCAGATCGCTGCCGCCGAGCAGGTCGCCCGGCGGACGCACCGGAAAAGACCGGCCTGGCGACGGCCGGCATGGGTCGGATCTGCTGTGGCGGGCCTGGTCGTGTTGGGTGCTTTGGCCTATTTCCTCAGTCCGGGTGGAGGCCCGCGGCTGGTCAGCCGAGCAGGGCCGGTGTCCGAGCTACCCGGTGACCTGCCGGGAACGCCCCCGATTCGTCCCAAGCCTGCGGAGGAGCCTGCTCAGACACCCGAGCAGCCCACCAATCCCTCGCCGCCAACGACCGATCCTGGCGAGATACCTGGCCCACCTGCCGAAGCGCCCGGTTCGCCGGCCGAGGTTCCCGGTTTGCCGCCCGAGACGCCGGTAAGTCCCATGGCAGCGCCATCGGAGCCTCCGGTGGAACCGCCGCAGCCATCTGTGGAACCGTCCGAGCCGGCGACGGAGCCGCCCGATCCGCCGGCCGAACCGTCCGAAACGCCGACGGACTCCCCGGAAACGCCGACGGAGCCCCCGGAAACGCCTTCGCCCCCTGTTGATCCTCCCTCGAAGCCCCCGGAGACGCGGCCCCGCAGAAAGCCGGGAACCCCGGTGCGCAGCCGCGCCGACGGCTCGTTCCCCGGGCTGGTCGGGCGTGTATCGGTGCGTCGCGAGGGCGAGAACTCGTTTGCCGACGCGGGGTTCGCCTTACAGTATGAGCCCGGCTCTTCGCTGCACGATGAGACCCTCCGATCGTTGTTTGCCAAGCGGCGCGTGGCCGGCGACCGCGTCGAGTTGACTCTGTGGGGAACGCTCCAGGTTTCCAAGCCGACGACGGTGGTGATCCGGCATAAGGGAGGCTCCGGCGCCAACAGCAGTCTGCGGTTGCTGGTCGACGGCAAGGATTTCGGTTCGGTCGGCAACGATCGATCGGCCATCTACGAGACCGAGCTCAGCCAAGGTGATCACGCGGTGCAGTGGGTCGTTTTCGGCGACAATCTGGGCCGAGGCAGCCTGGTGGAGTTTCTCGACAAGGAAACGAACCGGCCGGTGCCGGTCATGTGCCCCAGGCAGATGGCCGCAAACGCTGGGGCGTCGTCATCCGCGGCTCCCTTGTGCCTGGGGGCCGACTGAGTCGAGTCCTGCTTGTTTCTCTACGAGTTCTAGGTGCAGATCGGGTGGAACCGCCTCAATTCGAGGAATGCCTCGATGATCCGCGTCGGGCGAGGCAGCGGTTCACAGCGGTCGTCTCGGACGCTGCCGGCCGCCCGCCGATAGAGCTGCCACAGCCGCCGCCCGCTGGGTGCGAGGCCGTAGTGGGCCTGTACGGCTTGGACGTTTTCGCGGACCAACGCGGCGACGTCTTTGCTGCCGAGGGACAGGGCCTCGATGGCCTCCGGGTTGTGCCGCCTGAGTTCTCGGCGCCGGTCGCTGTGGCCGCACACCAGCCGCAGCACCTGCTGCTGCAAGGTCTCGTCCAGGTCGCCGAAATCCACCGTGCCTTCGTCGGTCCTTGCCTCGCACTGCTGGCGGATGTCGGCGGGTGCCTGGCGCCGGTAGGTATCGAGCGTCTTGCGATAGGCGGCCAGCAGCATTTCCCGGAAGGCGTCGCTGCCTACCCACGCCAGCGGAACACGGAGCCGCGGTTGAAGGCGGTCGAGTCGAACGCCCAACTCGGTGAAGTCGCGGGTGATCTCGGGCAGGTCGCGGCCGGCCAGGGGCCGATCGGCCAACCAGGATTCCAGAAAGACCATGCCGAACCCTTCGGCCAGGCTGGTGGTGAGGATCAGATCGGCGGCTGCCAGGTTTTCGGCGAACGTAAGCCGCTCCGGGGCGCCCACCTCGAAACAGAACGGCAGGTCCAACTCGACGGCCGTTCGTTTCCACTGCCGATAGACGGGCAGTGCGGCCGGATTCAACGGCGGCAGCGTGAGTCCCAACGCCGCATCCTCCGGCGCCAGGGCCGTGCAGAGCAGGGCCTCGCCAAGGTTCTTCCGCCGAATGCCCCGGACCGGGTAGAGCACGAATGGTTGGCCTGTGCCGACGCCGAACTGCTCGGCCAGACGCTGCCGGGCCAGGTCTCTGGGCGGCAACCCGGCCATGTCGGGCACCGGATTCGGCAACAGATGGAGCTGCCGGGAATCCACGCCGGCGGCAGCGAGGATGGACTGGTCGCGGCCGTTTAGCACCGCGTAGTGGACTTGCCGGGCCTGCGGATAGAGCGCCGCCGTGGGCCCCGTTTGAATCGCCAGCCCCGATTCAAGCAACCGCCGGTAGTTGTTCGGGCGAAAGTCTTCCGGAAAGTCGTGGATTTGCAGCAACAGGGCGAACCCCGATTCGGCCAGTCGCAGCAGGCTCGACGGCAGCACCACGTTCTTGCCTAAGGCGTGGTTGTGGACGTGAAGCACGGTCTCCGCGGCGGCGAAGCCCAGGCCGTCCAACAGGCCGCAGAGGTCTTCGCACAGATTGCCTGCCCTCCCCTGAGTCTCGTAATCCAACGAGGGTACGGGGTGCAGGCTCAGCTCGATTGACTGCAATCGCCGAGGCAGATCCTCATTCCAGCCCTTCCGCCTTCCCCCGAAGATCAGTGCCACCCGTAGCCGCCGCCCCGGATCGAGCACCGCATCGAGCGCCGCGAGTTGGTTCTCGATCACGCGCGTCACGCCGCCGCGATTCAGGTGGTAGTGGACAATGGCAACGTTCATGTAAGCGGTGCGCCTGTTCGGTTAACCCCGGAAGAAGGGGCCTGTCCCCGTGACAGACAGCGTAACGATGTTCTTCCGGTCGATCAAGGAGGCGGCCTTCCGGTCGGTCGAGAAGGCGGACGGTTGAAACCACCCTGCTGAGAGGATAGGCTGCTGGGCTGGATTGAGCCGTTTGCAGCACTTGCCCATTTCCACAGCAATGCCTGTTTCCCCCCGCTTCGACGTTCTCGGCCTGGGTGTGGTGGCCGTCGACGATCTGCTCTATGTCGACGAGTATCCGCCGGCCGACGGCAAGGTCAGAGTCCGCCGGCGAGAGCGGCAATGTGGCGGCTTGACCGGCACCGCCTTGGTGGCGGCGGCGCGGCTGGGATCCCGATGCTCCTATGCGGGGAGGTTGGGCGACGACGAGCTTTCCTGCTTCGTCATGGATCGCTTCCGCGAGGAGGGGATCGATCTGACGTATCGCGTGCGGTGCGACGAAGCGTGGCCGGGCCACTCGACGATCATCGTCGATCAACGGCACAAGACGCGCACCGTCTTCTCCAGCCTTGATGGGGCCGTGGCCGCCGACCCCTCGCGGCCTGAAGCGGAGTTGATCCGTGCCGCCGGTGTGCTACTGATCGACCACCACGGGCTGGAGGGGACGCTGCGTGCCGTCCAGATCGCCCGACAGAGCGGTGTCGGCGTCGTCGCCGATTTCGAGCGGGATCCCGGCCCGCCGTTCGACGAAGTGCTGGCCTTGACCGATCACCTGATTCTCTCTGAGCAGTTCGCCCGACGATTGACCGGCGTGCAAGATCCGGCCCGAGCTGCCGAGCAGCTTTGGAGACCGGACCGCCGAGCCGTCGTGGTAACCGGCGGCTCGCGCGGCTGCTGGTACGTCGGCCCGGACGCGGCGCAAACCCGCCACTTCCCGGCGTTCTCGGTCGAGGTTGTGGACACGACCGGCTGTGGCGACGTGTTTCACGGGGCCTATGCGTCAGCCTTGGCCGGGGCCAAGGACTTGTACGAGCGGATCGCCGTTGCCTCGGCGGCCGCGGCGCTGAAGGCGACAAGGCCCGGGGGCCAGGCCGGGTGCCCCGCAACCGGGGCGGTCAACGCCTTTCTTCGAGCACGCGGATTCCGCGTCTGATGCCACGTCGCCTTCGCGTCTTGACTGTGCGAAGCTCAATCAGCTTTTGCGCGGGCCAGGCAGTACTTGTCGAGCAACTCCTGATCCGGCTCCGTGCCGATGCCCGGCTCGGACCAGAGTTGGATCCGCATCTTCCCGTCGGACTGGTCGCGGGCGGGCACCAGCGGCCGGGCCAGGTCCTGTCGCAGCAGGTCTTCGGAGGGGAAGAAATCGGCCGGATACGTACAGTTGGCCTTCGCGGCCAGGGCGAGGCCGAACCGCTGGCCGATGGCGCTTTGCGGAGTGGCTCCCACCCAGCAGGGCACGCAGTTCTCGTGACAGGCGTTGTGAATCGCCAGCGCCGTGGTCAGTCCTCCAACGCGGCCCGGCTTGAGGTTGACGAACTGGCAGCTCTTTAGCTCCAACGCCATCTCGGCCTGCGCCAAATCGGTGATGCTTTCATCGAGGCAGATCGGTGTGCGGACGGCTTCCTGGACCATGGCGTGGCCCACCAGGTCGTCCGCCGGCAGTGGCTGTTCGATCATGGCCAGGGTGAAATCGTCGAAACGGCAGAGCATCTCCATGTGCTCCAGCCCCAGTGCCCCTTCGGCGTCGGCATGGAGCGTCCCGATCGGGTACTCTTTGCGAACCGCGTCGACCATGAAAACGTCCCAGCCGGGCCGGAGCTTCAACCCCACCCGGCTGAACCCGGCGTCCAAGGCCCGGCCGATGCCCGAGAGAAAATCGTCGACCGAGTCCATCTGGTCAAACGTTACGCCGACCTCGACGGCCTGGCGTTCCGGGCCGAGAAGCTGGTGCAGCGGTTGGCCTTGGAGTCGGGCTTGCAGATCCCACCAGGCCGTGTCGAGCGCGGCTTTGGCGAAGCGATTGCCGCGGAACGGGGCCAGCCGTTGCTGCAAATCGTCGCCCGAATCGACCACCGTGCCGCTGATGGCCGGGACCAGCCAGTCGCGCAGGCAGCCGAACACGCCGGCGGCCCATTCGGCCGACGCCACCGGCGCGTTGCCGGGACCGGCCTCTCCCCAGCCGACCGTCTGGCCGCTCTGCATCCGCACCAATACGGTTTCCAACGTGTCCAGCGGCCTGGCCACCGTCTCCTGGGGCTGCTTCCTCGGCAGGGCTACGTGAAATACTTCGATCGAGTCAATTTGCATCGGATCAACATCCTGCCACGGGCACTCGGCTTCAGCGTCGAACTGGAGCAGACCGGGTAACCGGATCCCGGCCGCGGCAATCCAGCGTAACAGCACCCGGGCAGCGCGACAAGCTCCGCAACCGCCGTGGCGGCCTATTCAAACCCGCTCTGCAGCACTTCGTCCAGCGGCGCCAATTCGACCGGCGAGCCCAACTGAACGGCCTCCTCGTACTGGCGAAGGCTCTCCTGGAGCTGCTCAACCACTTCCCGGCAACGGTCCGAAACGTCGTTGATCTCCCAACGGTCGTCGGGCTTGACGAACAGCTCTGGTCGGATAGCGTCGCGCAAGTACCACGCCGGCGTGCGGATCGCCCGATCGGGGCCTTCGCCCACGATGCAGAGCCGATCACGGACGGCGGCTGCCTCTTGCCGCACGACGGGAATCAGGCTGAAGCCCGTCGGCGAAGGCGGCCGCTGGGCCACGCCGCAACAGTCCAGCAGCGTCGCCCAGAGATCGGCCGGCTCGACCAGGGCCTGGCTTCGGCCACCCGCGACCTCCGGGTCGGGCAATTGCAGGATCAGGGGCACGTGCGTCATCTCGCCGTAGAGGGCCTCGTCGCAGAGCCCGATTCGGCCGTGTTCGCCCAAGGGAAATCCCCGAGCGGAGGTCAATGCCAAGAGTGTCTCACGGCCGAACCGGCTGTCGACGACGGCCTCGTGCAGGGCGCCGAAACACGCATCGAGCAACGAGACCTGTCCGCAGTAGGCCTGGCAGACACCCAGCAGCTCGTCCGGATCGTGGTCCTTTGGAAGCGTGCGATCCGGCACTTCGGCCGAATCGGGTGGCGTGGGATCACCCTGCTCCCAATAGGCGTGGCGAAACTCCTGAGGCGCGTCCCAGGTTGTGCTCAGCCCCGCCAGGTGGATCCACAACACGAACGGCGGGCGGGCCGATTCGAGCCAATCGATCGCCTGCACGAAGCACTTGGCCAAATGGGTCTGCTCGATTTCTTCGGCGCCTTTCGGCTCCCAGGGCGGGTCGATCTGCACCAACTCGTCGAAGTCGACCGCCAGCGGATGCTCGGCCACGGTGCGGTCGTCGGTCAGCAGTGCCGTGTGCATTCCGGCCTCGCGCAGCAAAACGGCCAGCGAGGGGCGGTCCGCCGGCGGCGGCTGCCGACACATCGCGTGCCATCCCTGCCAATACGAGCGATAAAGCCGCTCTGGCCAAGGCGAATCGATCAGCATCTGATCGAATGTAAACGCGCGGCTGGCCAAACGGTCCAACTGCGGCGTTTCGATCCACGAATTCCCGTACGCCCCAACGTACCCCACGTGCAGTCGATCGATGACCAGGCAAATCGCATTCATGCCCCGATTGTACTGGGCCATTGCGGGCGGAGAAAGGGCATCCCCAGTCCACGCCCGTTTAGCCGAGCGGCTGCCCTCGCCGTCGCCAGGTGCCGGCGGCGACGCACAGGGCAGCCGCCAGCAGCAGGGCCCACGTGCACGGCTCGGGAACCAACGTGGGACGGCCGCCGGCCACCGTGGCCGCCGGGTCGATGCCGCCGTACAGGTAGTAGAGATTCAGCCCGTTGAGATCGAGGTAGCAGCCGGGACCGACGTCCAGGTTGCGCACGTAAAGGGCTTCTACGCCAGGCAGGTTGTCGAAGCTGTCGACCAGCCGCACCATACCGACGTCGCTGCCGCCCAGCCGCAGCGTCGCCAGGGCGAAGTTCTCCTCAAAACCCGCCAGCACGGCCCCCAGATCCGATCCGGCGACCTCCAGCGGGTCGACGTCCGTCGGACCTCCCTCGAACAGCAGCGCCAGGTTGCTCAATCCGGCCAACGCGGCCGGGTCGGTGCTCTCGTTCTCAAACGCCGAGCCGGTCATGTGGATGCTGGCCCCCGCCGCGGCGTTGAGAATGCTCCCCGGCCCCAACGACAGGCGGTCGGCCACGAGGATCTCCGCCGCCGCATCGGCGACGTCGAGCGTCCCGCCTTCCAGCCGCAGCTCGTTGGCCGCCAACGTGCCCGCCGAGATCGAATAGCTCCCGCCCACGGTCAGCACCCCGGTGGCGTTGAGGCCGCCGGTTTGCACGAAGACCCCATCGCCGCCGTCGTGGCTGACGGACTCGTTGGCGGCCGCCAGTTGCCCGCCGTGCAGATAGTAGATGCCTTCGCCGTCGTTGTCCCCGACGTAAAGGTCGCCACCGATGCTGTTGGTGCCGTCCGATTGGATGAACGTCCCGGAACCGTCGCGGTGACCGACGTGCTCGTGGGCGGCCGAGACCACTCCGGCCGTCAGACGGTAGGTTCCCTGGGCATCGTGGTCGCCGACGTAGAGACCTTCCGTGATCGTGTTGCTGCCGCCCGTCTGGTCGAACTCGCCGGAGCTTTCGTCGTAGCCGATGTGCTGGTTGGCGGCCAGCAGCTCGGCGGAGCCGCCCAGCTCGTATCGACCATGCGACGGCCGTTCGCTTTCGCCGTATTCGCCGTGGGCCACGTAAAGCGCGTTGCCGATCGTGTTGCTGCCGCCGACCTGGACGAAGCGGCCGTCGGCGCAACGAAAGCCAATCAGCTCATCGGTGGCCACGAGCCGACCGGAGCTCATCTGCGAGTCGACGTCGCAAACGATCAATGTCCCGCCCGCGTAAGGCCACTTCTCCCCCATGTCCACGCCCAGGTCCACGTCGCCTTGCCCGGAAAGGGTCAGGCCGCCGGCAAGCGTAATCCCGGCGGCGGCGGGCGCGCCGATGGTCCCCTCGCATCGCACGTGGTCGGCAATCACACCGGCCCCGGCGAAGCCCTCGCCCGAAGGAACCACCAGCTCCGTGCCCGCCGTGTGGACCATGCCGGCCGCGGTAAAACTGGCAAAAGCCGCATGGGGATCGAAGCCGGGCGCGAGAATCGTCAAGGAATTGACGCCCACCTGGAACGACACCTGCGAGCCGCCGGCGACCGCGCCGGAGAAGTTGACGATGCGGCCGTCGCCGACGTCCATGGTGGCCGGGCTGCCGCCGAAGTCGAGCCTTCCCAGCAGATTCAGACCAGCGCCGATCGCCAAAGTACCTCCCGTGAGCGAGTACTCGCCGTGTTGTTCGATCGACAGGTAGCCGACGTCGTGCTGGCCGCCTGACTGGCCGAACGAGCCGCCGATGTACTCGGCGCCGGCCGACAGGGCGGCCGTGTCGCCGAGCTCATAACCGCCCGCAACGCTCAACACACGGTCGATCGTGTTGGCTCCGCCGGTGTGGACAAACAGCCCCGTGCCCCGGTGGTATCCGACGTACTGATTCACGGACGAGAGCTCTCCGCCACTAAGCCGATAGGTCCCGTGGCCCTCGTCTTCACCGACGTAGAGGTTCCGCGTGATCGCGTTGGCCCCGCCGCTCTGGACGAACTCGCCGGTGGCCCGGGAGTGGCCCACGAAGAGATCGCCCGCATGGAGTTGGCCATCGCCGCTGAGCTCGTACGTCCCCAGCGAGCTGGCGAGGTTCGTGCCAATGCGCGCCTCGCCTACGACCGTATTCACGCCGCCCGACTGCACGAATCGGCCGGTCCCGTCGGCGTCCCCGACCGTGAGCTTGTTTGCCGTAAGCTGTCCGCTTTGCAGCTCATAGGTTCCGTCGGCCTCTCCGACGCGCAACGCATAGCCGATAGCCAGCCAGCCGCGAACCGTGTGCGTGCCGCCGGCCTGGGTGAATCGGCCCGTGCCGTAGTAGCCCACTCGGGCCTCGTCGGCGAATAGCTCTCCTCCGCTGATTCCGGAGACTGGGTCGTTGACCACGAGCACGCCACCGACCGGCACCGGGCGGAAGGGATGCCCCAGGTTGTCCCAAGCGTCCGACAGCGCACTGCCCAGGTCGACGCTGCCCCCGTCCACGACGGTAACGCCGCCACGCAGATCGAGCCCCCCGCCGGCGCCGGCCGCGATGGTTCCTTCGCAGCGCACATGGTCGTCGATCAGCCCGCTTCCGGCGAAACCCTCGCCGGGCGCCACGACCAGTTCGGTACCCGCCGTGTGGATCAGGCCGCCGGTGCTGAACGCGCCGAAGACCACATCGGGATCAAACCCGGCCGCGAAAATCGTCAGCGAATTGGCGCCGACCTCGAGCGATGCCTGGCCGGCGTCGCGCAGATCGGCGCCGCCCAGGTGAACCAGCGTATGGTCGCCGGCGCGGATCGTGGCCGGGCTTCCCGCCAGTCGCAGGATTCCTTGCACGTAGAGCCCATGGCCGATTTCGAGCGTGGCGCCCTCCAACGCGTACTGGCCGCTTGCGCCAATCGACAGGAACCCCGCCGTGTTGACGCCGCCGGTCTGTTCAAACTGCCCCTGGCCCTCGTGGACGCCGACGTACTCCACTTCGGCGGTGAGCTGGCCGGTACCGGCGAGCTGGTAGGTGCCCTGGCTCTGGTCGTTACGGCCGAGGACCAGGCCTCCACTGACCAGATGGACACCGCCTGTCTGGACGAGGCGTCCCGACCCGGAGTAGCCGATGTACTCCAGCACCGCCGACAGTTGCCCGGCCCCATCGAGTTCCACCGAGCCGCTGGTGTCCCGCTCAGTGCCCAGCAGGAGCCTCTGGCCGCCGAAGGCGAGGCCGTCATCGATCCGGGCGGTTCCGCCGTTGTCGATACGTGCGAGACTCTGGTCGGCCTGGGGCACCCCGGCGGTCCAATTGCCGGGATCGAGCCAGTCTCCCGGCGTGGCCGGGTCGTGCTGCCAGTAGGTCGAGGCCGTTGCCGGCCCCGGATTCGGTGTGCCCGAGAAAAAGACGAAAACGACGACGAAGCCGATAATGTTCCGGCGAGACATGGCGACAGACCCTCCAGTGCAGTCAATTCCCGGCCGACAGTTGAACGCCGCTGGCCCTTGGTGTAGATGTGCCGCTACCCTCTTCTATCTGTGATACCGACGTTTTCCAGTTACTGCCGCCACCGGCGCGAGAATCTTGGACGACGCTGCGCAGAAAGGGAACATCCCTAGGGCGACGCCCTCAATTCTGCCCGACGGGAGTCCGGATCGCCAGCACAGCGTGGTGCGGCCGAGCCCTGCCGCTACTGGACTTGTCGCGACCGCAAGTTGAGGGAGGCGCGAATCCCCAGACGACCCGTCTACGGTCCGCCATGACGGGGGCGTTTCCATTGCTGGATGTACTCGGCCAGCGCCGCCTTCCAGTCGGGCATGGGCGGACCGCCGAGTGCATGATACTTGGTGGTGTCCAGCACGCTGTACGGCGGACGGGCCGCCGGGGCCCCGTATTCGACCGTGGTGATCGGCTGCAGCGAAAGCTCCATGTCCGCTTGCCGGAAGATCTCCCTCGCGAAATCGAACCAGGTCGTGGCCCCGTCGTTGACGACATGGTAAACACCCCACGGGGCCGGGCCGCGACTCGTCACGCCCGCAAGGAACAGCACGGCCCGGGCGACGTGCGGAACGTAGCTGGGCGTGCAATGCTGGTCGGCGACGATCCGAAGCTCGCTTCGGGTGCTTCCCAGGCGGAGCATCGTCTTGACGAAATGGCTCGCCCGCTCGTCGGCCGGCCGCGCATAGAGGCCGCAGGTCCGCACGATCAGGTGCTTCGCGTTTTGGGCGGCCGACCGTTCGCCCGCCAGCTTGGTTTGGGCGTAAACGCTTTGCGGCGAGGGCGAATCCGACTCGCGGTACGGCGCGCGGCGGTCCGCCTCGCCGTGGAAGACGTAGTCGGTGCTGATCTGGACCAGCGGACAGTCCAACTGCCGGCACGCCCGGGCCAGATGCTCGACGGCCGTGACGTTGACAGCCCGACATACCCCGGGCTCTTTTTCGGCCTGGTCGACCTGGGTATAGGCGGCGCAGTTGATGACCGCCTGCGGCTTCAAGTCGCGAAAGCGTTTGGCGATGCCCGGCCCGTCGGTAAGATCCAGGGTGTCGATGTCCAGCGGGACGGCGCCGTCGCCGAGCTGGCGGCACAATTCCCCGCCCAATTGGCCGTAGGCCCCGGTGACGGCGATCTTCATGGCGGATGTGGTCGAAGCAGGTTCCCGGTCGATGTTGACGCGACGAATCGGCAGAGTATCCTAATGATTCTGCCCGCGGCCGCCTACCCCAAGGGGCCGTCGGATTTCACGTATGCCCACGCGTCTTCTCAGAGGCCGCACGTTGCCGCGGGGTTGACAGAACGGGGGGCTTTGCCGTTCAATTCAGGATTCACTGGGCCCGGCGCCACGCGGAGCGTACTACACTGAGGGGCAATGGCGAAGAAAGGACGAGGAGAACGCATGAATGTCATGGTGGCCGGCGGGGCGGGCTATATCGGCTCGCACGCCGTGAAACAGTTGATCGAAGCGGGACATCGCGTCGTGGCGGTCGACAACCTCTACCGCGGTCACGTCGAGGCCGTCCACCCCGAGGCCGTGTTTTGCGAGATCGCGCTGGCCGACACGCCGTCGCTGACCCGCGTGCTCCGCGAGCAGGAAATCGACTGCGTGATGCACTTCGCGGCCCTGGCCTACGTGGGCGAGTCGGTCACCGATCCGCTGAGCTACTACGAGAACAACACGGCGGGCACGGTGAGCCTGTTGCAGGCGATGGACGCCGCGGGCGTGAAGCGGCTCGTGTTCAGTTCGACTTGCGCCACCTATGGCGAGCCCGAGGCGACGCCCATCGTGGAAACCATGCGCCAGGAGCCGATCAACCCCTACGGCTGGTCGAAATGGTGCGTGGAGCGAGTATTGAAGGATTACGGGGCGGCCGATCGGCAGTTCGCCTATGTCGCGCTGCGTTATTTCAACGTGGCTGGCTGTGCGGCCGACGGATCGCTGGGCGAGGACCACGACCCGGAGACGCACTTGATTCCCCGCCTGTTGCTGGCCGCGCTGGAGAAGGTCGACAAGCTGACCATCTTCGGCACCGACTATCCCACACCCGACGGCACGTGCATTCGCGACTACATCCACGTCGAGGACCTGTGCGCCGCCCACATCGTGGCCATGAATGCCTTGCAGCCGGGCGACGGGCGATTCTACAACCTGGGCATCGGCAAGGGGTATTCGGTCCGGGAGGTACTCGAGGCGGCCGCCGGCGTCACGGACGTCAAGATCCCGGTTGCCTACGGGCCGCGTCGTCCGGGGGATCCGGCGATTCTGTTTGCCAACGCCGAGAAGATTCGCAACGAACTGGGCTGGACGGCTCGCTATACCGAGATCTCCGAGATCGTGGCCACCGCCTGGAACTGGCTGAAGGACCACCCGGACGGCTACGGGGGGTGAAGACGCCAGCGGCTGCTACCAGAGATCCTTCGTTCGCTGACGGACCGCCCGGCTGGTGACGTCGGCTTCGGCGTCGTCCTCGTCGTTCTGCGACGCCTCGCCGGCCGAGGTCACGCGCTGCTCGAAGAATTCCAGCAGCGGCTGCGGAAGAAATCGCGTTCGCTGGGCGAAGCCGTGTCGGTCGCTGACGCCGGGCCGCTGGTAATAGTAGTATCGCAGCGGGCAACAAACGTAGAGCCAGCTCTTGGCCCGCGTGAGCGCGACGTAGAACAGCCGGCGCTCTTCCTCGATTTCTTCCGGGTTCCGGGTGGCCATGTCGGAAGGGATGTTCCCGTCGGCCGCGTGGATCACGTAGACGGCGTCCCATTCGAGCCCCTTGGCCGAATGGATGGTGCTGAGCACCAGGTAGTCGTCGTCCAGGTGCGGCGGGCCGGCCAGGTCCTGGGTCGAGGAGGGCGGATCGAGCGTGATTTCGGTCAGCATCGTCCGCCGGCTGCGGTAGCGCGAGGCGATCAGTTCGAGCTGCTCCAGGTCGCGCAGCCGGGCCGGGGCATGGTCGTAGCGCTGTTCGAGCAGCGGCGTGTAGAACTTCCGCACGCGGTGTACCTGGGCCGGAAGATCTTCGGACGGTCTGGCCAAACCCTCCAGCAGCTTCACCAGCGCTGGCCACAGGGTGGCGGAACCGGCCGGCGGCTTCCACGGCATCCAGACGCCGAAGTCGCCGCCCGATTCGAGAAGCTGTTGCATCAGTTGCCGGGCCTTGCCGGGCCCGATGCCGGGCAGCAACGGCAGCAGCCGACCGCCGGCCACCACGTCGCGCGGGTTTTCGGCCAGTCGCAGAAAGGCCATCAGGTCTTTCACGTGGGCCGTCTCCACGAATTTCAGCCCACCGTACTTGTGGAAGGGAATGTTCCGCCGCGCCAGCTCCGCTTCCAGGACCATGCTGTGGTGCGACGCTCGAAACAGCACCGCCTGGCGCCGCAGGTCGATGCCCGACTCGCGATGCGCAAGGACCTGCTCGAGGACAAAGTCGGTCTGATCGTCTTCGTCCTCGCAGTGGACCAGCGACGGCCGTTGGCCGTCGGTCTGCTCGGACCAGAGGTTTTTCGTGTACCGCTCGGGCGCCAGCCCGATCACCTGGTTGGTCGCCGCCAGGATGGGCTCTGTGCTGCGGTAGTTCTGCTCGAGCGCAACGACCGTGGTGCCGCGGTAGTGCTTGGGGAAGTCGAGGATGTTTCGCACGGTGGCCGCCCGGAACGAATAGATCGATTGGGCGTCGTCGCCGACCACCGTCAGGCCCTTGCCGTCCGGGACCAGCGCGTAGAGGATTTCGGCCTGGAGCACGTTGGTGTCCTGGTACTCGTCGACGAGCACGCAGTCGAACTGCCGGCGGACAACGTCGGCGGTTTTGGGATCGGTCAGCAGGGCGTGCCAGTAAAGCAGCAGGTCGTCGTAGTCGAGGATGGCGGCGGCTTCCTTGTGGTCGAGGTAGCCGTTGAACAGCCGCTTCAACTCGTCGCTCCACTCCCGGCACCAGGGAAAGTGGTTCGCAAGCACCGGCTCGAGTTTCTGCCGCGCGTTGACGCAACGGCTGTAGATGGCCATGCAGGTCCCCTTTTTGGGAAACCGCTTGTCGGTCTTGGCCAGGTGAAGTTCGGTTCGCACGACGTTGACCAGATCTTCGGAGTCGCCCCGGTCGTGGATGGTGAATTCGACGGGCAGCCCGATCGCCTTGCCATGGCGTCGCAGCAGGCGCGTGGCGATTGCGTGGAAGGTGCCCCCCCAGACGCGGGCACTTTGCAGACGGCCCAGGTTGGCGGCCGGTGTGGTCGTCGACTCTTCGGCGGTGGCCTGCTCCGCACGGGCGAGCTGCCGCAGGATGGCGTCGACGCGGCGGAGCATTTCGGCGGCCGCCCGGCGCGTGAATGTCAGCAGCAGGATGCGGCTCGGATCGACACCTCCGGCGATCAGCCAGGCGACGCGATGCACCAGCGTGGCGGTCTTTCCCGTTCCGGCGCCGGCCACGATCAGCAGCGGGCCTTCCCCGTGCGTGGCCGCTTGCCGCTGTTGCGGGTTCAGCTTCGCCAGGACATCATCGATTGCCGAAGGGGTGCTCATGGGGCGGCCGCCGCTTTTTTGACTGGAAGCATGTTCAACGTATCCGATCTCGGCCCGGGAGTCGAGGGCGCTGGCGGCGTACGCTTGACACGAGGAAACGTTCGGCGACAATCGGTTACACGAGGTGCCCGTGTGTGCGTCCGTCGGACCTGGGGGGCGGCGCGGGGGCGTAAGCCGAAACAGTTTGTTGACGCCTGCACACTCAATGCGCGAGGGCGACCACCGGGAGCCCGACTTGTCCGGCCTCCCATGGGTCGGCCTGGATCGTTCACAATGCAAATATCAATAGGTCGTCTTGTTGCGAGGTCTTCGTCATGAGCCACCCAAGTAGACTGTCGGTTCGCTGCTCGCTTGCCCTGGCATCGATTCTCCTGGCATGGTTTCTGATCCTCGGCGCCGCCGGCCCCACCGTGGCGACGGAATTGGCGGTCGAAGGGACGCGATTCACGATCGACGGCAAGCCGACGTTTCTGTTGGGCATCAGCTACTACGGGGCTCTCGGGGCGTCCGAGGAGTTCATCCGCAGCGATCTGGACGACATGCGGCAGCGGGGCATCAACTGGATTCGCGTTTGGGCCACGTGGGGGGCCTTCGGCAACGACGTGACCGCCGTGGACGAAAAGGGCGACGCCCGAGAGCCTTACATGTCCAGGCTGCGGTGGCTGGTGGCCGAGTGCGACCGCCGCGGAATGATCGTCGACATCACGCTCAGCCGCGGCAACGGCGTGGTGGGCGCGCCCCGGCTGCAGTCGCTGTCGGTGCATCGCCGAGCCGCTGAGACGATCGTATCCACCTTGCAGCCTCACCGCAACTGGTACCTGGACCTGGGCAACGAGCGGAATATCGGTGACAAGCGCTTCGTGCCGTTCGAGGAACTCAAACGGCTGCGCGAGGCCGTGCGAAAGCTTGATCCTCGCCGACTGGTGACTGCCTCGCACGCCGGAGACATCGCCTTGGACGACCTGCGGCGCTACCTGCTTGCGGTTGGCGTCGACTTCGTCAGCCCCCACCGCCCGCGCAACAGCCGCTCGGCCAACGAGACCGAAAGTCGGACTCGGCAATACCTCGCACAACTGCAGCAGCTTGGCCGGTCGATTCCGCTGCACTATCAGGAACCCTTTCGGCGTGGGTTCAGCCAGGGATGGGAGCCGAAAGTCTACGACTTCCTGACCGATGTCGAGGGCGCCCGCCGCGGGGGCGCGGCGGGCTGGTGCCTTCACAACGGCGATCAGCGCCACCAGCCCGGCGGCCAGCCATGCCGTTCGTTCGATATGCGGAAGCGGCGGCTGTTCGATCAGCTCGACAAGGTGGAACGACACGTGGTCGACAGCCTGCAACGCACGCTCACCACCGACGAGGAGCCCAAACCATGAACCGACGCGACTTCCTCTACGACTGCGGTCGACTGGCCGCCGGGGCCTCTTTGGTCGCCGGGCCGTGGTGCCGGGCCGTCGGCGCGGCCGAATCCGACCGGGCGGAAGGTGAACGACCGGCGCCCGCCGCCGGTCCCTTGCGGGTGCATCCCGACAATCGCCGCTACTTCACCGACGGCACCGGAAAGGCCGTCTATCTGACCGGCTCGCACACGTGGTCGAACCTGGTCGACATGGGGCCGACCGACCCGCCGGAGCCGTTTGATTTTGCCGCTTGCCTGGAGTGGACGCGGCGGCTGGGCCACAACTTCATCCGCGGCTGGACTTGGGAAACGTTCAACTGGGACGTGCGAGAGAACCGGAACACGGATCAGAACACGGTGTTTACGGTCGCGCCACATCCCTGGGCACGAACGGGCCCCGGCCAAGCGCTCGATGGGAGGCCCAAATTCGATCTGACCCAATTCGATCCCGATTACTTCCAGCGGCTGCGCCAGCGCACCATGGCCGCCGGGCGCCAGGGAATCTACCTGTCGCTCATGCTCTTCGAGGGCTGGGGCATGCAGTTCGCCCCGGGTGCCTGGCGGGCGCATCCGATGCACCCGGAGAACAACGTCAACGGGATCAACGGCGACGCCGACGGCGACGGCAACGGCCTGGAAATCCACGCGCTGGCCGTGCCCGCCGTCACCAAAGTGCAGGAGGCCTATGTCCGAAAGGTCCTCGACACGCTCAACGACCTGGACAACGTGCTGTACGAAATCTCCAACGAGAATCATCCACCGTCGACCGAGTGGCAGTATCACATGATCCGCCACATTCAGCAGTACGAGCGCGGCAAGGCCAAGCAGCACCCGGTCGGCATGACTTTCCAGTATCGCGGCGGCAGCAACCAGACCCTGTTCGACAGCCCGGCCGATTGGATCTCGCCGAATCACGAAGGCGGCTATCGCGACAATCCGCCGGCGGCCGACGGGCGGAAAGTGATCCTCACCGACACGGATCACCTTTGGGGAATCGGCGGCAACGCCGCCTGGGTCTGGAAGAGCTTTCTGCGGGGGCTCAACCCGCTGTTCATGGACCCCTACGACGGCGTGGTGCTCGGCAAACGGTTCGACCCTCAATGGCAGCCGATCCGCGAAGCGCTCGGCCACACCCGACGGCTGGCCGACCGCCTGAAGCTGGCCTCGCTGCAGCCCCGCGACGCGTTGGCCTCCAGCGGCTATTGCCTGGCCAACGCGGCCAGGCGCGGGGCCGAGTACCTGGTCTACCTGCCCCAGGGCGGGGAAGTCACCGTGGATCTTTCGGCCACCGCCGGCGAGCTGTCGGTTGAGTGGATCCGCCCGGCCAACGGGGCGCCCAGCAGGGGCAGTCCGGTCGCCGGCGGTCACCCACGCCGCCTCACCGCGCCGTTTCCCGGCGATGCAGTTCTGCTGCTGCGGGGGCAGTAGACGGCTGCCGGACGGCCGCGGGAAACCTCCGGCACGGAAACCGCCCGCTGCCCCCCAATAAGTTGCATTTCGGCGCGGTATTCGTCATAATGGCGATTGTAGCGATAGGCGGAACAGCACCCTGCCATGATGTCTCTGGGCTGTCCTCATTTTTGCGCCGGGGGTCAACCGGCGTGTGGTCTGCCGCCATGCATTTGTTGGTGGCTGAGCCACCGTGGGTGACCAAGCAGTCGGTGACCAGACAGCCGGTGACCAGGCAGTCGGTGAAGCGACCGGGAGAAGGAGAGGGCCGTGATACGTAGACTCCGCAGGCGATTGTCAGGCGCGTCGAGCAGTCCGGACGCATCGCGGACGCCATGGCCATGTGAGTCGGCGGCCGGCAGGCCAAGACCCCGATCGAAGGATCGGCTCGCGCTCGAGCCGCTTGAGCCGCGACTGGTGTTGCAGGCCGGACCGCTGCTGATCAACGAGTTCATGGCGGTCAACGACGGTACGCTGCTGGACGGCGACGGCAACTACTCCGATTGGATCGAGATCCACAATCCGACGCAGCAGACCGTCAGTCTCGGCGGCTGGTATCTCACCGACGAGCAGAGCGATCTGACCAAATGGCCGTTTCCCGACGTCTCGCTCGATCCGGGGCAGTACCGGGTCGTTTTTGCCTCGGGCCAAGAGGTCGACGACCACGTCGATGCGCAAGGCTATCTACACACGAACTTTCGCCTCGACGGCGACGGCGAATACCTGGCACTGGTCAAGGACGGCGGCACGGCGATCGCGCACGAGTTCGCGCCGGAGTATCCCCAGCAGCTTGAGGACGTTTCCTACGGGATCAGCCCGATGGAGACCTCGTGGGAGACGCTGGTAGCGGCCGGGGCCACGGCCAGCTACCACGTGCCGGGGTCCGGGGACGACCCGCTGGCCTGGACCGCCGTGGGCTACGACGACTCGGCCTGGACCGACACGTTTACCGTCGACCCGGCCGGGCTGCTGGTTGCCGAGGTCTCCACCGGCGACACCCGGTTCGTGGAGATTCAAAACGTCTCGACCCAGCCCATCGATGCGACCGGCTGGTCGGTGCTGGTGAACGACGCCTCGGCGGGCAACGTCAACGACGTCGTCGGGGCCGCATGGTCGTTGTCCGGCCCAATCGCGGCCGGCGCCGTGCTCTACAAGACGGACGACGTCGCCGATCACTACTGGGGCAGTGCGATTCCGTGGGCGGCCGAGGGGCCCGGCTGGGTGATGATCCTTGACGACGTCGGCCAGGTCATGGATTTCGTCGCCTGGGGCTATAGCCAGTCGCAGTTGGCCGGACTGAGTTTTGACTACGGCGGTTTCACGAACGTCACACTCGGCGACCAGTGGAACGGCGACGGTGCCGAAGTGGGCACCACCGACCCCGGCGGCGGCGCGGGCGACTCGTCGTTCGTGGCCTTCAACGACCATATCCGCGGCGACGGAACGCACGTCAACGCCACCGACTACACGCCGATCGGCACGCCTTCCGGACTGCTGAAAGACATCGACACCGGACTGGGCACCACGGTGACGCTGACCACGTCGCAAAACGGCGTCAGTTGGGAGGGGACGCACGGCAATCCGGCCCCCGGCACCGACGCCTACGAGATCTTCAATACTTACGTCGATTTCTCGGGTATTTCGGGCTCCAACGCCAGCATTGCGCTCAGCGGCGCCGCCCACTACACGTACACGTTTTCTGATCTGAGCACCGAGGCGGGGACGACCTACAGCTTCGCCGGCACCACGGTCCGCGGCCGCGACGGCTACGACAACCGGTGGACGCTGGTCACGCTGGTGGGCGCCGACTCGGCAACGGCCGCCCACAGCACCGGCGACGGCGTGGTGGTCGTCAGTTCGACCGAGGTCGCCATCCTCACCGGCGAGAACCATCAAGCCGACCAGGGATTCGTGGCGGCCTGGACCCAGATCGACCCGGGCGCGGACGGGGCATTCGCGATCGTCTCGACCCAATACACCGGCGAGATCCGCCCGGGGGTGGTGGCCGACGGGTCCAAAGGCTATGGGCTGGCCGGGGTCCGGCTCGAAGAGGTTGCCCCCTCCGGCCCGTTCTCCTGGCTGAAGCGGATCGGCGACGCCGACCGCGGCGTGGCCGGCGACTTCGTGCGCAGCAGCGAGCCGTCGTTGGGCGCGCAAAACGCCGACTTGACGGTCCCCTTCGGCACGGTGCTCGACGTGACCACCGGCCTGGGCTTCAGCGCAGACCAGCCGGCGTTCGAGACGCTCATTCAAACCGACGTCGCCGGGTCCATGCAGGACACCAGCGCATCGCTATGGACCCGGCTGGAGTTCGACGTGCTCGATACGTCGATGTTCGACGAGCTGACGCTGCGGATGAAATACGACGACGGCTTTGTGGCCTATCTCAACGGCACGGAGATCGCCCGGCGCAACGCGCCCGACCCGCTGGCCCACGACTCGTCGGCTACGGTGTCGCATCCCGATGCCCAGGCCGTGGTGTTCGAGGAGATCGACGCCACCGACTACTTGTTCGATCTGCTGCGAACGGGCGCCAACGTCCTGGCCATCCACGGTCTGAACGTGGATGCCGCCGACGGCGATTTCCTGATCCTGCCCGAACTCGTCGCCACCAGCAATCTGGACGATCCGCAATACATGACCTCGCCCACCCCGGGAGCGGAGAACATTGCCGGCTACTTGGGGCTGGTGGCCGACACACGATTCAGCCACGACCGGGGATTCTATTCGGCGGCCATCGACGTGGAGATCACCAGCGACACGCCGGGCGCGGAAATTCGCTACACGCTCGACGGCAGCAAGCCCACCGCCACCACGGGAACGGTTTACAGTGGGGCGATTCACGTCGAGACGACGACGATGCTGCGGGCGGCAGCGTTCCGGCCCGGCTATCTCTCCACCAACGTCGACACCCAGACCTACCTCTTCCCCGAAGCCGTGGCCACGCAGACGCGGCCGGCCGGCTACCCGACTTCCTGGGGCGCCGAACCCAGCGCCGATTACGACGTCGACCAGAACGTCTCGGCGAGCGGGCAGTACCACGACCGCTTCCTGCAAGGGTTGGTGTCGATTCCCACGGTCTCGCTCGTGCTTCCCATGCAGGACTTTTTCGGCCCGAGCGGGCTGTACGCGAATACGACCAACAGCTATCTGGAAAAGGAGGCGTCGGCCGAGCTGATCTTCCCCGACGGCACGCAGGGCTTCCAGATCGACGCGGGGCTGAAGATCCAGGGCGGCGCCAGCCGCGAGGCGTACAAGGCAATCAAGCACTCCATGAGCCTGCGGTTTCGCGCCCTCTACGGCGCCGGCCGGCTCGATTTCCCCCTGTTCGACGATTCGCCGGTGGAGAGCTTCAACTCGATCCAGTTCCGCGCGATGTACAACAACTCCTGGATCCACAGCGACTCCGGCCAGCGACAACGGGCCCAGATGATCCGCGACCAGTGGGCCCGCGACTCGCTGCTGGAGATGGGCCAGGACGACGCCGGCCGGGGCAGCTACGTGAACCTGTATGTCAACGGGTTGTTCTGGGGCGTGTACAACCTCCACGAGCGGCCCGAGGCGACCCACTACGCCGACTACAACGGCGGTGACGACGAGCGGCTCGACGCACTGAACGGCGGCGTGGCCATCGACGGCAGTCTGACCGCCTACAACGAAATGAAGGCCACCGTGGCCGGCGGCGATTGGGACGCCATCCAGCAGGTGCTCGACGTCGACAACTACATCGACTGGACGATTATCGAGCGGTTCGGCGGCAACCAGGATCTCAAGAACGACGGCAACTGGCGGGCGGCCGGCGGCGGGCCGGACGACGCCCCATGGCACTTCTACTCCTGGGACACCGAGCGGATCCTCGAAGACGTCAACAACACCAGTCTGCCGGTGCCCGCGTCCGATCCGCCGGCGCTGTTCGCCAACCTCGACAACCTGCTCGAGTTCCGCATCCGCTTTGCCGATCGCCTGCACATGCACCTGTTCAACGACGGTGCGTTGACCCCCCAGGCGAACATCGACCGCTGGATGGAGCGCGCCGACGAGATCGATCTGGCGATCATCGGCGAGTCGGCCCGCTGGGGCGACGACCGCCGCGAGCCACCCTACACCCGCGATGCCGAATGGGTCACCGAGCGCGACCGGCTGATCAATTCCTACTTTCCCTACCGCACCCAGAACATCATCAACCGCTACCGCAGCGACGGGCTCTATCCGAACACGGCCGCGCCGGTCTTCTACGTCAACGGTTCGTACCGCTACGGCGGCCTGATTGCCTCGACCGACCAGTTGACCATGCCGGCTTCCGGGACGGTCTACTACACGATCGACGGCTCCGACCCCCGGCTGCCCGGCGGCGGGGTGAATTGGGCCCACGTCCAGCAGACCACCGGTGCCCCGATCACGCTGAGCCACTCTGCGGTGGTCCGCGCGCGGGCCCTCTCGGGCGGCGAGTGGTCGGCGCTGAACGAGGCGGAGTATTTCGTCGACACGCAGGCCACGGCGGCCAGTCTGGTCATCAGCGAACTGAACTACAATCCCTACGCGCCGGCCGACGGCGACGACGCCTATGACAACGACGATTTCGAGTTCATCGAGCTGGTCAACACGAGCGGCCAGACGATCGATCTCAGCGGCGTCCATTTCGCGGAGGGGGTCGTGTTCGACTTCTTCGGCAGCGCCGTGACCGCGTTGGCCCCGCAGCAGCGCGCGGTGATCGCCCGCAACACGGCCGCTTTTCAGCTTCGCTATGGCACCGGGATCACGCTGGCCGGCCAGTACGACGGGCAGCTCGACAACGACGGCGACCGGATCACGCTGCGCGACTGGCAGGAAGCCCCAATCGTCGCCTTCCGCTACAACGACGGCGGCAACTGGCCCGGTCGCGCCGACGGCAACGGCGCCTCGCTGGAGTTGATCGATCCGGCGGCGGTTCCGGCCACCGAGCCCGAACGGGCCCTGTTTCTTGAAGACGGCGACCAGTGGCGCAGCAGCAGCGAATACGGCGGCAGCCCGGGGTCAGAAGGGGCGGGTCCGCAGAATGACGTGGTGATCAACGAAGTGCTCAGCCACACCGACTGGCCCGAATCCGATACCATCGAGTTGCACAATACAACGGGCGCCGCGATCGACATCGGTGGCTGGTACCTCAGCGACACCAACGGCAACTACGCGAAGTTTCGCATTCCCGGCGGCACCAGCATTCCCGCCGGCGGCTACGTCGTCTTCGACGAGGACGACTTCAATCCCACGCCGCTGACCCCGGGACCGAACGATTTCGCGTTGGACGGGGCCCATGGCGACGACGTGTGGCTGCTCGAAGGCGACGCGGCCGGCAACCTGGTGCGGTTCGTCGACCATTTGGAGTTCGGCGCGGCCGTCAACGGCGAATCGTTCGGTCGCTGGCCGAACGGGAACGGTGATCCATACCCCATGACGGAGCCGACGCTCGATCCGGCCGACGGCCAGAACAGCGGTCCGCGCGTCGGACCCGTTCTGATCACCGAAGTCCACTACAATCCCGGCGCGTTCGACGTGGATGCCGATTACGAGTTCATCGAGATCTGCAATCCCACCGGCGAGACGGTCGACCTGACCGGTTGGCGGATTCGCAAGGGGATCGATTTCGATTTCGACCCCGGCACGTTGTTGGCCTCCGGCGAGACCGTGGTCGTCGTGGGGTTCGACCCCGGCGACGCGACGAGGCTTTCGGCGTTCCGCGATGCCTACGGAATCGACGCGTCGGTACGGATCCTCGGCGGCTATGACGGCCGCCTGGAGAACGTCGGCGAGCGGGTGCAACTGCAGCGTCCCGATGCCCCGCCGGCCGATGAACCCGACTTCATCCCCCACCTGCTGGAAGACGAGGTGCGGTACGGCAACCTGGCACCGTGGCCGGTCGAGGCCGACGGCGGCGGGCAATCGCTGAACCGGGTTGCCTCGGGCGCCTGGGGCAACGACAGTGCGAGCTGGTATGCCGCTCCGCCGACGCCCGGCACGCCATCCATTCCCGTAAGCTCCGAGGTGGTCGGCCGCCGGGTCTTCTACAACGCATCGGCCTTCGACGGCAACAGCGCGTCGGCCGGCGCGCGGGACGACGACGCGATCGCCTCCGACAAGCACGCCTTGTTGCCCGGCGAGACCGCCACGTTTGCCAACTACACCAGCTACAGCCGCGGTCTGAATGGGATCATGGTCGACATCGAGGACCTGCCGCCGGCAGGGGTCCTGGACGCCGGCGATTTCCAGTTTCGCGTGGGCAACAGCAACACGCCGAGCGCGTGGTCCGCCGGGCCGGCCCCCGTTTCGATTACGGTCCGCCCGGGAGCCGGCGCCGAGGGCTCCGACCGGGTGACGATCGTCTGGGAGCACTACGCGATCGTGAAGCAGTGGCTCGAGGTCACCGTGCTGGCCACGGCCGACACCGGGCTGGCCGAGCCGGACGTCTTCTATTTCGGCAACGCCGTCGGCGAGGCCGGCAACGCGACGTCCGATGCAAAGGTCAACGCCAGCGACATGCTCCTGGCCCGCAACAATCCCCGCAACTTCCTCAACCCGGCGCCGGTGGATTTCGCCTGCGATTTCAACCGCGACGCGCGGGTCAACGCCACCGACATGCTGATCGCGCGGAACAACCAGACGCACTTTCTCAACGCCCTGAAGCTGATCACGGTTCCGGCCGGCAAGGCCGCCGGCAGCGACGGCGCTCTGCTGGAGAAGAGCCTGCTGCACGACACCGTGTTGGCTGAGGCGTCGTCGGGCGAATCGGTCGACGACAGGACCTCGACGGCCAAGCCGGCCTGGATGTACGAGTTTGAGCAGTTGGGCATGCGAAGTGGGCAGGATAAGAAGGACCCTCCGACGGGCGACGCCGTAGACGCGGTGTTCGACGTCTGACGGTTTTCTCATGCTGCCGTGCCCCGCCGGCGGTGGCGGCGTGTTGCACTCCGAGGCACGAACCGGTAGACTGGGCCCAGCCGGTCCGCTTGCGCTCGGCCAGGCAATTCGCTTGCGCTCGGCCGGGCAATCCGCTTGCGCTCGGCCGGGCAACACGATCGCTTTGCGGAGGAACGAAGCATGAAGTACACTGGTCTGCTTTTGGCCCCGCTGGTTCTGGCTCTTACGGTTCGGACGCCGGCTGCCGAGCAGGGCGACGCCTTGCCGGCGGCGCCGGAAGGCAAGACCTGGGAACTCGCCTGGCACGACGAGTTCGAGGGCGAGAAACTCGACGAGTCGAAATGGAACGTCCCGCCCGACGGCCGCCGCCGCGACGCCTGGTGGATGCGCAAGGCCGTGCGGCTCGACGGCCAAGGCCATCTGGTGATCAGCACGCTGGAGGAGGACGGAAGGTACATCGACGGCTGCGTGCGGACCTTGGGAACGTTCGAACACACGTTCGGCTACTACGTCGCCCGCATCAAGCTCCAAGACCAGCCCGGCCACTGGTCGGCCTTCTGGCTGATGGGCCGAGGCGTCGGCAAGGTGGGCGATCAGGGTCGCGACGGCACGGAGATCGACATCATGGAGAAGCCGTGGCTCGACGACCGGGTGCAGCACGCCCTGCACTGGGACGGTTACGGAAAGGACCACCGTTCCGTCGGGGAAGTCACGCGGGTGCCGGGCGTGACGGACGGTTTCCACACGTTCAGCCTCTGGTGGTCGCCGCGGGAGTACGTCTTCTACGTCGATGGCAAGGAAACCTGGAGGACCGACGCGGGCGGCGTCTGCCAGGCCCCGCTGTACATCAAGCTCAGCGACGAGGTGGGCAAGTGGGGCGGCGACATTCGCCAGGCCGGGCTGCCCGACCGGTTCCTGGTCGATTACGTTCGCGTCTACGATCTTGTCGAGAAGCCACAACCATGAGCCCAAGCGACCGACTCGCCCGACAGTTGCAGTTCCTGGTCGAAATCGACAAGCTCAAGAGCGTGCTGCGCCGCACGTGGCTGGTCGACGGGAGCCGGCTGGAGAACGATGCCGAGCACTCCTGGCACCTGGGCCTGTTTGCCGTGTTGCTGGCGGAGCACGCGGCCGGCGAGAACCTCGACTTGCTGCGCGTGCTGAAGATGGTGCTGATGCACGACCTGGTGGAGATCGATGCGGGCGACACCTATGCCTACGACGAAGTCGCCAAGGCCGACCAGGCCGATCGCGAACAGCAGGCCGCCGATCGCCTCTTCGCACTCTTGCCGCCGGACCAGGCCGCCGAGTTTCGCGGCCTCTGGGACGAATTCGAGGCCGGTCGCACGCTCGAGGCGCGATTCGCCGCGGCGGTGGACCGCTTTCAGCCGTTGTTGCACAACTACCTTACCCGGGGCAGGGCATGGCGCCAGCACGGGGTGACATCCGATCGGGTCGTCGCCCGTACCCGGTCGATCGCTGACGGGGCCCCCGTGCTCTGGGAGCATGTCCTCGAGCTGATCCGCGACGCGGTCGCCGAGGGGTACCTGGCCGAATAGACTCGCCCGTCCACTCAAAACTCGCCATGGCGGACCACTTCGCCGCCGCCGCGGGTGAACAGCGCGTTCAGGGTTTCGATATCGATCCCGCCGCGCAGCAAGCGTACGGAGCCGTCGGAGAACGCGGCACTGAAACCGTTGTGGTGCAGGCCGATCAGCCCGCTAAGCGGATTGTCCTTGTCGTAGGTGAAATCGTCGGGCTTGGTCCAGGGCACGGCCAAGACGTCGCCGGCCTCCACGACCATGATCGTGTTCGACGAGCCGTCGCGAATGTCGGCCATCGAGATCTTCTCGGCGCCGGGAAACACCGTGTCGGGGCCGCGGACGGTCAGATAGTTGGTCTGCCCGGGGGCCGCCCGACTGGCCGGCGCCCGATAGACCGCGGGCATGGCCTGGATGAACTGCTTGTTGTGCGGGCTGTCCCACGGCTCGTCCAGGTGGAACTGGTTGTAAAGAGCCTGTTCTTCGACAAACGGCAGGATCAGCACGCGCCAACTCAACAGCGGCTTACCGTCGGCGTCGGCGATGTAGGCGGCCGGGAAGCTCTTGTGCAGGTCGTGGTAATTGTGCATCGCCAGGGCGATCTGCTTCAGGTTGTTCATGCCCTGCGCGCGTCGGGCCGCATCGCGGGCCGACTGGACCGCCGGCAACATCAGGCTCACCGCCACGGGGGCCGTGGTGCCGACGTTGCCGCCGGGGAGCGTCTGCCGGGCAATCAGCTCGATGCCGCCCGGGTGGCGTCGCACCGCGGAGACAGTCGGGCGGAGGTGCTTGCCGATCGCGCCAGCCGACGGCAGAATCGACACGTTCACGTCGATTCCCTCGCGCTGCAGCTCGCTCATGGCGACCTGCGCCAGCATCGGGGCGAACGGATAGACAAGCTCGAACAGCTTGTTCGTGTCGGCGTACGACAGCGCCACGGGGCCGGCACCGGACGCAAACAGCTCCGCGACCGCCGGCGAGGTGGCCAGCGACTCGAAATCGCTGTCGCGGGAAAGATACGCCTTGATGTTCTGTGGAAAGGTGGCCACGATCAGCGCGTCGTCGGTCAGGCACCAGGCGGGTGCCAGCGGGAAATCGTTGTCCCGGGCGTTGAAGAAGAAGACCTGCTGGCCGGCAAACTCGAACTGCTCGATCCGCGGTCCACGGCGGGGATTGGCGCCCCGGAGCATCTGCGCGGCGGCCACCGCCATGAGCTTCGTCTGCACGCCGGTCAGCGATTGGCGGTTCTTGACTTCGACCACGGCAGTCAGCCCGGTAACCACCAGTCCGCCTTCGCCCGGCGAATTGTAGACGCACCACGAATCGCCCAACGCTTCGAGGACTTCCGTGCGGAGGTCGAAGCCGAGCGTCTTCCTGATTTGCTCGAGGCCCTCGGTGGCCTCTTGCCGGGCGCGCGGGTCGATCTTCTCCATCGCCGCTAAGACCGTCTCGACAACGGTGGCGGCGTCGATCCGCGCGGCCATGGCGATCGTGGCATCGCGGGGGATCGGCGCCAGATCGTCGGGCGTCAGCGGCTCGGCGGCGGCAAAGCTCAGCAGCCCCTGCGGCTGGCCGCCCAGGCCCAACAGCGTGCGGTTGACGAATCCCTGCTTGTCCAGGCCCGTGACCGAGGCCAGCGACGTAACGTCGCCCAGCCCGGTGGCAGCCAGGGCCGCCTGGATCCGGATCCCACCCTCCGGGCCTGCCAACGGGGATACCGTATCGATGACCGTGCCGACGTTGATGTAGGTTATCGTGGCCACGCGGTCGACGGCCAATTGCTCTCGCAGTTCGCTCAGCCACTTGGGCGGATCGGTGCGGGCGCGGTCCAGAATGCCCTCGACCGCGTCTTGCCCGATGCCCACGATCAGGTAGTTACCCTTCACACCCCAGGTGATCTCCGGCGCTTTGGGATCGAGGTTGATGCGGTACCAGGTCTCGCCGCCGATATCGACCGGCTGGGCGGCCCCGGCCAGGAACATCTGCTGGTACATCTGCAACGACGTCTTCAGCTTGTCGACGTCTTCGCCGACGCGGACCAGGGCTCCGGCCTGGACCTGGGGCCCGGTATGGTCGATCTCGACGCTGGAGACGAACACCACCGTCGGATGCGTCAGCAGCGTCTTGCCCCAATGCACGGCATCGTCGACCAATTGCAGCGCCCCGGGGTCTTCCCTTGCCGCGGCGGCGCGGAGCCCCGACTCGACGCGACTGACGATCTGGTCGATCATTTGCCGGACTTCCGGCTCGGCCAGGAGCTGCTCGGTTTGGTTATCGCTGGCGGCATCGGGCTCGGCCACGCCGGACCAGGTCGTGTAGAAGAGGCACTCTTCGGGGGCCACTTTGGCCAGCAGCGGATCTTCCGGCGCCGGCGGAATCCCCAGCGGGAAGCCCGCACCGCCGGAGAACCCCAGAAGCACCACGAGTTCGACAATGCCTGGAAGGCCGAAAGCGTGCATCATTCTCTCCCTTCGCGTTTTCGAGGTCGTTGACTTGCCCGTTACGTGGTTCGCCACCGCGGCCCGAATCTTGGCCGGTACGGGCGATTGCTCGCGAAACTCCCGAGGGGCTCCCACTACCGCCGCGGCAGCGTTCGATCCATGTGCGACTGCCAGTCACGCAGATAGTCGATTCGCCACTTATTGACGCTCGTGGCCCCCGGTCGGTTCCCTTCCCGCCACTCGGGGGAACCATTGTCGGTCCAGTAGTGGGGGCCGTGCTCGGTCTTGACGAATGCCCCGCCCCAGTGTTCCCCGAGGGGGTCGTTCGGATCGCCTCGCAGCAAGTATAGCACCGAGGGCGTGTCGCCCATCTTCAGGTCGCCCTTCTTGGCCACCAGCAAGTCGCCCAGGGCACCGTGGTGCGCGACGTGTTCGGCCAGGAAGGTGCGATTGCCCCACGGGCCGTCTTGCCGTCCGCCGATGTACATGCCGCGGAACGTCGTGTCGCTCTCGATCCACCAAAGGTCGCCGTGCTGCCGGTAGAGATAATCGCGTGCGGCCGGGTCGTTGCGTGTATTCCACGAGCCGATCGAGTAGACTCGCAGCTTCCGCTTGATCTCCGGCGCGTCGTGGACGGCCTGGGCCACGTCGGTGATGCTGCCCCAGACCAGCACGTACAGCGGCCGCGGGTCGGGCTGCCTAACCTGCTCGACGATCCAGCGCGAGCCGTCGGTGGGCCGATCGACCCCGGCCCGGGGCGCCGGGTCGATGGCCCCTTGCTTGGAGATCGCCCGCAACACGGCCGGCGCCGGGTAGCTCGGCGCGTGCCGCCGCAATTGCGGAAAGTCCTTTTCATAGGCGGCAATCACCTCGAGGATGTGTTCCAGCCGGCCCCTGCCCGGCGGCGAGGAGATCAAGCCTTCGAGGTCCAGCACGTCGGCGTAGACCAGCAGGTGGACCATCGACTGGAAGTCGTCGGGATCGGAGCCGCCGATGTCGGTGGAGACGATTACGCGGAGGCGCGCGCCCGCCAGGGCGCCTCCGGCCGGCTCGGCGGCGCGAGCCGGTTGGCCGAGCGCGGCGACGGCAAGGCACACCGCCCACGCCGTCGGTTGCAGCCGCGGAAGTCGCATTCGGCGAGTCAGATGGCACGGTCTGGCGATCACGGGGTGATCTCCCTGGGCACAGGCTTCATCCTACTGAATCGGCTCCCCGCCGCGGTCAACGTTCTCCTTGGTGAAGTACTTTGACGGAAGCACGATCGTCCTGGGCACTTCCTCGCCGCGAAGGACCCTCAAGGCCGCGTCGATGGCCTCTCTGCCGCCGGTGGGATACTCGAACGAAGCGTCGAGAATGCCTTCCGCCACGTAGGCGACGCCTTCCTGCGGCAACCCGCCGATGCCGACGAAGAGGATCTCTTTCTCCCGGCCGGCGGCCCGGGCGGCCTGGTACGCGCCGTGGGCCGCAGGGTCGCTGTGGGCGAAGACGGCGTCGATATTGTGGAAGCGGGCCAGGGCCGATTCCATTTGTTTGCGGGCATTGTCTTCCAGCCACTGCATGTCGGGCGCAGAAAGGACGTCGATGTCCGGATACTCCTTCAGCCCCTCGCGGAACCCGCTGTGGCGGTCTTGCGCCGGCGTGGAGGTCATCAAGCCCTTCAGTTCCACGACCCCTCCCTTGCCGCCTAGCTTCTTGGCCAGCCAGAGCCCGGCGGCCTTGCCGATTCTCTTGTTGTCGGCGCCGATGAAGCAGGTGTATTGGTTGCCGATCACCGCCCGGTCCAACACGATCACGGGGATGCCCGCCTGATAGGCCTTTGCCACCGGTTCGGTCAGCGGCTGGATCTCAGTGGGGCTGATGATGATCAGGTCGACGCCGGCGTCGACGAACTGCTCGACGTGGGCCCGTTGCCTGATCGCATCGTCTTGGGCGTCCTTGATGACCAGTGCCAGGTCGGCGTGCTTCTCGGCGGTCGCCTTTATGTCGGCGTTGAGTTGCACCCACGGGGGCTCCTCCAGGTTCACCTGGCTCACACCGATCCTGAATCCCTTGGCGTCGGGGGTCGGAAGCGGGCTGCGCGGCGAATCGTCCTCCGATTTGCCGCAACCGATGACAGTTGCCAGCACGGCAATCATCGTCGTGTGAAGCACGCGCAACAGAAGGCCCGACATGTCACGCCTCCCTGTCGAAGCGGGGCCGGAAAACGAAGTACAGGCTATACAGACGACGTTCAGCCTAGTGCTCTGTCAAACCTTGAAATTGGGGTAGCTTCGGGCATCGCAACCCGAAGCGTAAGCGAGGAAAAACGCGGAATCCGCCGCATCTCTCGCTCACGCTTCGGGTTACTATCCTCGGTACTCAACCCCATTTCTTAGTCGTGACAGAGCACTA
>JAFGRD010000118.1 GCA_016935315.1 Pirellulales bacterium | reverse complement strand
GCCGAATCGAAACTCCGCGATTGGGACTAAGTCGTAACAAGGTAGCCGTAGGGGAACCTGCGGCTGGATCACCTCCTTTCTAAGGATAAACAGACCCCGCCAGACGGCGACGTCCGGCAGGGAAAACTGTGGAGACAGTTCTTCAACTGGATCTGAGATCCGTCACTACCAGTCAAAAAGCAAACCAAGGCCCGGCCGGGCTCTTACTCGGCCGGGCCTTTCTGTTATGGCTTGACCTGCCAAGCAGCCTCACGCGCCGTTGCGGTCGCCGGCCAGGTTAAGTCCCGACCGGGGGCCGAGGGCCTCCTGCAAGGCATCGGCGCCGGAAGCTGCCGCACACCTGCACGGCAGAGAAAACGCAAAGACCGAGCCTTGTCCCTGCCCCTCCGATTCCACCCAAATCCGCCCACCGTGCACTTCGACGATCCGTTTGACGATCGCCAGGCCGGCGCCCGCGCCCTCGGTCTGCTGGTCCAACTTGTCGAACAGGCCGAAGACCTTGTCGTGGTAGCACGGGTCGATGCCCATCCCATTGTCGCGGACGCGACAGACGACTTCGCCCCCGTCCTCCAAGGCGTCGATTTCGATGCGTGGTTCGGGTTGGTCGCCCATGTACTTGATCGCGTTCTCGATGAGGTTCTCGAAGACCTCCTGCAAGCGGACCTTATCCCCGAACACGACGGGCAGGTTGCCGGCTACGGTGATTTCCGCTTTGCACTTCGCCCGGGCACCGGCCACCATCTCGAGCACGTCGCGGAGCAGATCATCCAGCCGCACGTCTTCCGGCGGATTGATCAGCCGCCCGACCCGCGATAGCTCCAACAGATCGCTCAACAGCACGTCGATCCTGTCGGCGGCGTTGTCCACCCGCGCCATGTCGTCCTCGGCCCGGAGCAGGTCGTTGCCGGCCAGATCCTCCTTGAGCATTCCCAGATAGCCCTTGATCGTAATCAGCGGGGTCTTGAGTTCGTGAGAGATCGTGTAGGCGAACCGTTCCAGTTCGGCGTTTTGGGCTTCCAGGGCGGAGATAAGTTCCTCTCTCTCGTGCTCCGCCAGCTTGCGGCCCTGGATGTCGACATGGGTCCCGGCGGCGCGCGTTGGCCGGCCGTACGCGTCCGTCCGGACCACCTTGCCTCTGCCCAGAATCCACTGCCAGCCTCCCTGTTTGGTCCGCATGCGGAACTCGGTGGCGAACGGCTGTTTCCGCTCGATGTGCTCTCGGACGATCCGCACGGTTGCCTGGGCGTCGTCGGGATGCAGCAGACGTCTCCAGCCTTCAAACGACCGGGTGATTTCGCCCGGGGCGTATCCCAGCATGGCGTCGTATCTGGGGCTGAAGTAGACGTCACCCGTGATGATGTCCCAGTCCCAAAGGGCGTCGCTGGTAGCCTCCAGGGCAAACGTCAGCCGCTCTTCGTTGATCCGCAGCGACTCTTCGGTCCGCCGATGGTCGGCGATCTCCCGATTCAGCATGGCCAGCTTGTCGCGGATGGTGTCGCGCATGCGGCTAAAGCTGCCGGCCAGCG
This sequence comes from Pirellulales bacterium, assembly GCA_016935315.1. Classification (GTDB taxonomy): domain Bacteria; phylum Planctomycetota; class Planctomycetia; order Pirellulales; family Thermoguttaceae; genus JAFGRD01. The sequence goes on along the minus strand of JAFGRD010000118.1, from coordinate 139,503 downwards.
TTCCCAGTTCGTCGTCCCGATCGACGCACAACGCCGTGTCGTAATTGCCCCTGGCAAGCTGGTCCGTGGCGTGCACGAATTCCGCCAGCGGTGCGGCAACGTGTTTGCGAAGTATGAGGAACAAGATGGCAAGCTCCACCAGCAGCGAGCAGAATCCCAGCAGGAGAACGAATCGGGAGGCTCCGAAGGCGACGTCCGACACGATGGATTTCGGGAAGACCGTCACGAAATACCAGTCGAGTTCCTCGATCGGGGCGACCGCCAGGTATTCGTCGTGCTCCGCGTTCTCGACGACGATCTCGTCGTCGGCCTTCCGACTGACAAGCCGGAAGATGCGTTTCAGGTGGTCGTCGCCCGATTCCTGCACCTTGAAGTCTCCTCGACGCGTCCCGATGTTCTCGACGTGTTCCGGGCACGCGATCAGATGGCCGTCGCCGCGGAAAATCACGTTGTACGCGCCGGGAAGATGATCGGTAATCGCCCGGTCGAACAACTCGGTCAGCGTGATGTCGTGGCCGATCGTGGCCACGTGCCGCCCGTCGATGTCCACGGGAGTCTCGCACGAGACCATCCACACCTTGGCGACGTGGTCGAAGAACAAACCGGTCCAGGCCGATTCTCTTCGCGGGTTGTGCTTCTTGTCGGCCACCCAACTGTATTGCTCACTGGGGATATCAAGTTCCGTGGTGGCCTCTTGGCACCAGTCGGGAATCTCGGGCCAGTAGAGAACCATGATCCCTTCCGGTGCGGAGATGTACGTGTCCTGGAAACGGCTCCGCCACGCCGGGCCAAAGCGGGTGCACAGCTCGTGGAAGACCAGTACGCGACGGCGAACGTCGGCGTCAATCGCCAGCGACTCGTCGATGTAGACGCCGGCTTGTTTCGTGCCGTCATAGAGCTCGGGGCGATTGCGAGTCACCCCATCGTCGCAGGTGACGAAAAGCCGCGCGAACTCCTCCTGGGGATCCGCGTCGCCCAAGGCCTGAAGGCGTTCGGTAATCGCCCTCTTCATGATGGCGTGATTGTCCTCGGCCAGGGCAAAGATCCCCTGCTCCCGCTGCCCGCGTTCGACCACGTACTTCTCGAGCTGGCCAAGGACTTGCTCCTGGACGCTGGAGACAATGTGGAAGTAGGCGGCCGCCGTAATCAGCACGATCACGATCGCGATCCTGACCGCCATCTTGATCAGTGTCTGCCGGGCGATCGATCCGCGGCTTCTCTCTCTCGGGCCGAACTCCACCATGGCACCCTTTTCCTCGATCGTTCGGTTGGCGTGTCGCTTGCGCGCAGACCCGCCGATCCCGTCATCGGGGCACACAAGAATTATAGTATAGTGCGGCGTTGCGACAGCGCCGCCCTTGGCACGCGCATCGGCGGGCCGATCCCCGGGCAGATCACGGCCGGACCGCCCGCTTCCTGGGACGATGGCGACCTCCGCTGGGTGGAGCCGAGGCGTCAGAATCGGAACACAACAGCGACCTTCGGCGCCCTTGATCGTGCGCCCCTGGTTGCCGGACCGGAAGACCGTGCTCCGGCCGTGCTCGGGCCGCGGCGGCCTAAACCAGCTCGCGCAGCGTCCGCAGGTTGATCACGTCCCAATCCACACCGTCCTGCTCGCCCTTGGGCGTTTCCAGATACATCGGGATTAGGCGAAACCGGCGGTCGCCCAACAGGTGGTGAAACGGCTGAAGCCCCATGTGGCCCTGACCGATGTGGGCGTGGCGATCGACCCGACAGCCGAACTCGCGCCGACTGTCGTTCAGGTGAAACGCCTTGATCCGCTCCAGCCCGACGATCCGGTCGAACGCCCGCATTGTGGCGTTGTATTGCCGCCGGGTTCCCAGCGGATAGCCGGCGGCGAAGACGTGGCAGGTGTCGAAGCAGACGCCCAGCCGGCCGGCGTCCTGCACGCCGTCGAGGATGGCGGCCAGGTGCTCGAACCGCCAGCCGATCGACGTGCCTTGCCCCGCCGTGGTTTCCAAGAGGCAGCGGGCCGAAAGCGTCCGGCTGCGGTTGTGGATCTCGTCGAACGCCCGAATGATCTGCCGCAGCCCGCGGGCTTCATCGGCGGCGGTGTAGGACCCGGGATGGGTGACCACGTAGGGGATTCCCAACAAGTCGGCCCGCCGCAACTCGGCCACAAACGCGGTGATCGACTTCCGCCACAGAGAGCGCTCGGGGCTGGCCAGATTGATCAGGTACGAGTCGTGGGCAATCGGGTGGGTGATGGCCAACTCGGCCAAAGTGGCGCGGAACCGCCGCGCTTGCGGCGGCGTGATCGGTTTGGCTCGCCACTGCGTATTGTTCTTGGTGAACAGTTGCACGCACTGACAGCCGCGCAGGTGGGCCCTTTCCACCGCTTTGTGGTAGCCGCCGGCGATCGACATGTGTGCCCCGAGGATGGCCATACGTGCGCCGGCTCAGATGCCTCTTGACTGGGAAAAACGATGGAATTCAACGAGATCATAAGTCGCCGTGCGAGGAAAGAGCAAGGCCGCTGCGGGTCCTTCTTCCTTCCCCCATGCCCAACTGGCGTCCTTTATTGACTGGCCGTCGGCACCCCAACGGGCGGGATGCCGGCCCGCTCGGCGCAAAAGCCCACCCGGCACCCTCGCACTGCTTGCCTTGCTCGCCGGGCCTGTCGTAGAATATAATCGAAATCGTCGTGGACTAATCGGCGTGCTGGGGGAGCCAATGTACGGGTTGCCATGGATTGCGTTGGGGACGGCCGCTTTCTGGGTGGCGTTCGTGTTCGTCTGGCGGCCGATGCGTGCGGCCCGACGCGAGATCCGGTTCGCCGAAACTCGCCGGGATTTCCATGCCCAACGAGAGCGCCTGGAGGCGAAGTTCATCCAGTTGGCTTCCGCCAACGCCCAGCCCAATTCGCCCCACTGGGCCGACTGCGATTTCGACGACGATGTGGCCTACGTCCGCAACCGTTCGACCGGTGAGTTGTCGGCGTTCGTGGCGGTGACGGTGGCGTCGGACGACTGCAAGAATGCTTCGATCGGCGTAGACAGCCTGATCGGCAATCTCCACGCAGGCACCGCCGTTTTTCGGTTCAGTCGGGACCATTGGGAGACGGACGGTCGGGCGCTGCTGAATCTCAGCCCGGCCAAGGCCATCGATTTCTATCAGAACGACCTGGAAGTGGTGTACGAGGAAAGGGCAGAGCGGCGGTAGCTTCAAGTCGCCGGGCCGCTGTTTCCGATGTTAATCTGTATTCCCGCCACGATTCCCCAGGCCGCGCCGTGCGGCCCGCCCCGCCTGATAGTCCATGGCCGACCTGCAAATCCTCCCCCATCACGGCGTGCGCACGTGCCGCCCTTGTTTGGCCTGTTGCGTCCACCTGCCGATCCCACCGGGCATGATCGGTCCCGGCGAAAAGCCGGCGGGTATTCGCTGCACGCATTTGGGGGCCAGGGGCTGCCGCATCTACAACCGGCGGCCCACCATGTGTGCCAACTTCCGGTGCGCGTGGTTGAACAACGCAAGCTGGCCCGAGACGTGGCGTCCCGACCGTTCAGGGCTGCTATGTCTGCGGGAGCCGATCGCGGGGCGCGTGGCGGCGGCGGTCTACGAGATTTGCCTCGGTGCGTTGCAGAAGCCGGCGGCGACCGAGATTCTCGATGCGCTGCAGCGAACCACGGACGTGGTCGCGGTCGTCGATGCCCGGCAGCGACGCTGGTGCTTGCCGGGCCGCCAGGCCGAAACGAAGCCCGACTCGACCGTCGCGGCGGCGGCCCTGCAACGTGGGGCATAGGCTCGGAACTTGTGCCAAACGTCTTTCGCCGATGACTCGCCGTCTTGCAGCAGTCTCGTAGCAGCGCGGCAGCGGCTTCAGCCGGCGCCCATCCGGTGCAGCTTGGGCAGGGCGTGCTCGTGGTTGGCACTGCGAAGCACCAACAAGCATCCCTCTTGCGTCGGCAAGGCCGTGGCGTGGACGTGATGGATTTCGCTGTCCTCTACGGCCAAGACCCCCCGTTTCCCGGGGCTCCACGGCATCTCCGGGGACTTGCCTGGCCGATGTGCCCAAGCTATAACATCGGGGGCTCCGGGATACTGCTGTCCCAGCGAAACACCGACTCAGAGGAGGTTCTGCTATGCGACGTACCGATTGGAACCGTGCCGCAACCGTGGTCTGTATGTTGGGAGTTTGTCTGGCAATGGCCGCGGCGGCTTGTGCGGCCGAATTCCGCCGTCTGCCGGTCAAGGAGTATTGCGATCGGATGGCCGGCGGATGGATCGGGCAGATGGCCGGCGTCGGCTGGGGCGGCCCCACCGAATTCAAGTGGCGGGGCGAGATCATTCCCGAAGACAAGATCCCGCAGTGGCGCCCCGAGATGATCAACCAGTTCCACCAGGACGACATCTACGTGGAGATGACGTTTCTGCGCACGCTGGAACTGCACGGCTGGGACGTTTCCATTCGCCAGGCCGGCATCGATTTTGCCAACAGCGGCTATCCGCTCTGGCACGCCAACCGCGCCGGACGCGACAATCTCCGCAACGGCATCGCGCCGCCCGACTCGGGGCACCCCGAGTTCAACCGCCATGCCGACGACATCGACTACCAGATCGAGGCCGACTACGCGGGTCTGATCGCGCCGGGCATGCCCAACGTGGCCATCGAGTTGGGCGAGAAATTCGGCCGGTTGATGAACTACGGGGACGGTGTTTACGGCGGCCAGTTCGTCGGCGGCATCTACGCCGAGGCCTTTTTTGAAGACGATCCGGTCAAGCTCGTCGAGGCCGGGCTGAAGTGCATCCCCGCCGGCGGCCAATACGCCGAGTGTATCCGCGACGTGCTCGCCTGGCACCGGCAGCACCCCGACGACTGGCAGAAGACCTGGACGCTGGTCGAAGCGAAGTACCAGGACAACCCGGATTACCGCAGGTTCTCTTGCGACAAGGGCGACTTCAACATCGACGCCAAGATCAACGGCGCCTACATCGTGATCGGATTGCTCTATGGCGAGGGCGACATGGACAAGACGATCATCATCTCCACACGTTGCGGGCAGGATTCCGACTGCAACCCGGCCAACTCCGGCGGAATACTGGGAACAACGCTGGGCCGCTCGAAACTCCCGAAGAAATTCACCTCGGCAATCGATCCCGACGGGGTCTTCAGCCACACCGCCTATACCTTCCCGGCGCTGGTCGAGGTCTCGGAGAAGCTGGTCCGCCAAGCCGTCGTCCGCGCCGGCGGCAAGATCGAGAAGGACGCCCACGGGGAAGAGGTGCTGGTGATACCGGTGCTCGCGCCGAAGCCCGGCAAGCTCGAGCAATGCTGGGAGCCCGGCCCAGCGGCCGGCAGCAAATTCACCGAGGAAGAGATGAAGCAGATCACGGTCGGCTCCGTGGCCAAGCAGTTGCAGGGCCAGGTGGACAAGGTCTTTCCGGGCTGGAAGCTCTCCCAGTGTGGTCCGGACATGGACCCGCGGCTGTTTGCCGAGTTTGGCGGCAGGAAGAACGTCTTCATGAGCCATCCGCTCAACCACGAGGTCGGTTGCACGCTCGGCAAGAAGGTTGAGGTTCCCGCCGGCAAGCAAACGGCGCTGCGACTGGTCGTGACCCACGACCCTCGTGGCGATTGGCTGCTGGTGATCAAGGCCGACGGCAAGAAGCTGCTCGAGAAGCCGATCGGCCCCGAAACGGCCGAGAACGGTTGGGTCGAACTGAGCGTCGACCTGACGGACTGGGCCGGCAAGTCGGTTCAACTCGAACTGGTCAACCAGGCCAGCGATTGGCACTACGAGGCGGGATACTGGGCCGAAATCTCGCTACAGAGCCAATAACCGCCTCATGCCCGGTCGATTCCTTGCCATCAGCGATATCCACGGTTGTCTGGCGGCGCTGCAGACCATCCTCCAGGCGATTGGCCCGCAGCCGGACGACACGATCATCCCGCTGGGCGATTACGTCGACCGCGGCCCGGACAGCCAGGGGGTCATCGACGAGTTGATTGCCCTGGGCCGGCGGTGCCGGCTGATTCCCATTCTGGGCAATCACGACGAGATCATGCGGGATATTTGCGAAGGCCAGAGCGATCTGTACGACGACTGGCTGGTATTCGGCGGCGACGCTACGGTGGGGTCGTACGACGGGCTGGTGCCCGAGGCGGTCCCGCCCGAACACGTCGCCTTCCTCCAAAGCTGCCGACCGTTCTACGAGACGGAGCGGCACTTCTTCGTCCACGGCAACTACTGGCCGGCGGTTCCGCTGGAGGCCCAGTCGCGGATGGTGTTGCGTTGGGAATCGCTGAAGATGCGTCGTCCCGGCCCGCATATCTCCGGCAAGATCGCGATTGTCGGCCATACGGCCCAGAAGAGTGGCGAGATTCTGGATCTGGGTTACCTGAAGTGCATCGACACCTGCTGCTACGGGTCGGGGTGGCTGACCGCGATGGATATGGAGACAGGACAGACTTGGCAGGCCGACAAGAGAGGCAAGATGCGACGAGAGGGAGATACCGCAGGGGGGGTTCAGGAGGGGGCTTTCTAGCCAAGCCCTCCGGGAGGCACTTGGCGGCCACCGCCTATTGACCTGTTCTCGATCAGCGGCAATAATTCGCCTTTCGGGAGATATGCGGCACCTTTGCTGAAAGGAGTGCATCTTTCCGCATTCGTGGCTGAGGGCTCCCGGTTCCGCCCGTTTTTCTGAGCCTGGAAGGGAAGTTGACCCGTGACAAACATTTATGTCGGCAATCTGTCGTTCAATGCAACCGAAGAGGATCTTCGCGAGGCATTTGCCCAGTATGGTGAGGTGTCGTCCGTCAATATCATCACGGACCGGGAGACCGGACGCCCCCGTGGATTCGCGTTCGTGGAAATGCCGGACGCCGGGCAGGCGAAAGAGGCCATCGAGAAAGTCAATCTGACGGAGATCGACGGTCGCTCCGTGACCGTCAACGAAGCCCGGCCCAAGAGCGACCGCCCGCGTCGCGGTGGCGGTGGTGGCGGTGGCGGCGGTCGCCGTGGACGGTACTAGGCCAAGCGGGATAGGAGAGGGATGCACACGACTGTCGAGAAGGTCCTGTTTTTCGCGCAGCAAAAACGGGACCACGCCCCCGAGACTGTGTGCGCAGGCGCTGACCCGCTCCGCGTCGCACGAGAAGCGATTCCTCGACCGCCCCGAACCCGTTACCTGCCCGGCCGCCGAGCCTGCTCGACCGACTGGACGGGCGAGAGGACGGGCTGCAGGAAACGGCCGCCGCTTTCGTACCAGCCTTGTTTGGTGAAGCGGCACCAGTTCAAGTCGATCAGGAATCCCAGCCACTGGCCGTTGTTGGCCTCCAGCGAGACGATCATCCGCCGATAGGGAATGGGCTTGGGATGATAGAAGCCCAGGCCGCGCTCCGAGAGGTGCTTTCCGACCACCACGAGCATCTCCCCTTGTGGCGTGATCCCGTCTTCGGCAACGGGCGAAAGATGGACCAGGTAGGGGAACGGATAACGGTTCTCTTTGCGCCGCTCGCTCAAGTCGCCTTTGGGATACAGTGTCGTCAGCAACGCCCAGACTTGCATGCGCACGTCGTCATCCACCGCCGCGCCTTCTTCCGGGAGAAGGTCCAACTGCGGCTCGCGAGTCATCGGATTCATGGGCACCTTTCTCATTGTATACATGGCCCTTTGATTTGGCGGAATTCGCATCGGCCGCCTTGCGCCAAGCGAGTCGCTTGGCCCCGGGCGTCGTCTTTGCGGCGTCAGCACACCGACGGCGGACCTTTGGCTGACGTTTGCACGGTCAATGCGCGAAGGCGACCAACGGAGCCCGATTTTTCCGGCCTTCCGTTGGTCGGCCTTGATCATTTTCAATGCAAACGGCAATAGACGCTGGTGACGGCATGCCCGAATCGGCAGCGAACGAAAAGTGAGAAGCGTGCCCCAATTAGGCCGGTCATCGTGCCGGCCAAATAAACTCTAAGTCGCGAAATTCTCACTGTCAAATCGACCGGGACGAAATCGGGCGGGCGAACTGCTTCCGGCGGATGAACCTCCGCTTGCAGGTCCCTATCGATGTTCGCATCGTGAATGATCCATGCCGGCCAACGCGAGGCCGGAAAAATCGGGCTCCGTTGGTCGCCCTCGCGCATTGACGGTGCAAGCGTCAATCGAACGACTTCGCCGATCCGTGCGTCGTCGCCTCGCGGCGGTAATCCCGCAACAACTTCGCGTCCGGCCGGCGTGCCAGCCCGCGATCGAATAGGGCCACCGCCTCCTCGACCCGGCCGTGCTCCAGCAAGGTCAGGCCGTATTGGGTGACCGCCGCCACTTCCGCGTCGATCAACGCCCGGCACTCCCCGTGTCGGCGACCAGCTTCCGCAAACAGGGCGAATGCCTGATCCGGTTCCCCGCGCTCGAACAAGGCCCGGGCCCAGCGCCCGTACAACTCCAACGCGGCCTGCCGGAAATATGCGCATTGCGGCCGCTCGTCGGCGGTTCGATGCAGCAGGTCCAGCGCCTCTTCGAATCGTTCGGCACTGCACAGGTGCTCGACCCATTGATGGTGCACGTGGACGTAGTTGACCTCGAACGGCGCGTAGAGCGGATCGATGGCCAATCCTCGCCGCAGCAGCACAATCGCCTCGGCGTAGTGTTGCGACGTGCCCAGGGCGATTGCCCAATTGTTAACGGTCGCCAGCAGGTTTCCCCGAGCGGTCGCGCTGGCCGGATCCAGCCAAAGCGCCTTGGCGTTGGCCGCCGCCGCCTGGTGGAACTGCCCCTTGGCCAGGAAATCGACTCCCCGGTTGTAGTAGATCATGGCGGTCATCTGGACCGGCGAGATCTCTCGGGCTTGCGATCGGTCTTCGGCCGGATCGCGGCCGATCGTCTCTTGGACCATCTCGGCCAGGTGCCTCGGATCGCCGCTGAGGCGGAACCAACGGGGGCACGTCGTCTCGACGTCGATCGCTGCGTCGGGCAGGGCCACGCGGCTCATGGCGTGACCGGGAATCTCCAGTCCGCACACGCCCAACCCCACCTCGCCGGCCAGGCTTTGAAACAACACCGAGGCACTGACGCAGTTGTAGCGGCCCTCGTCCAGAACCGCCCGCAGATCCGTGCTGTCGAGGCTGTAGCCGCCCTGCAAGATCCGCTCGTGCATGAATTCGAGGACGACTTGGGCTTGCTGCCGCGGTGAGCCGGCCGGCTCGTTCATGCGGCACAGCTCGTCGATCCACGCCGCCTGCCGAGATTCGTACCGCTGCAGGGTCTCGGCCGACTGCACGCCGCTGGCGATCAAGGCGGCCCCCAGCAGCGAGAACGCGTCCAACCGCCCGTCCGACGCGTCGCAGAACAACTGCTTCTCCAGCGGGCCCAGCGGCTCGGCGAACCCGTCGACGACGGTGGTCGCCTCCGCGGCCTCGGCGGCCAGGCCTCCGCTAGCGGCCGTGTTGGGGGGAACGTCCTTTTCCGCCAGTGCCAGAGCGGCGGCGACCGGCCATGCGGCCACGACCAGCAGCAAGGCCACCGGCACGAATCGTATCTGTTTCATGCTCGCCCGGTTGTTGCGATTCTATGGATGCTCGCATTGCAGAGGATCAAGACCGACCGACGGGAGGCCGGAAAGATCGGGCTCCCGTTGGTCGCCCTGACGCAATGACGGTGCCATCGTCAATAGGGGTTGTGCCGGCTGCGGGTGGGCTGACGGCGGCGTGATGGTGAAGGATCGCAACAATCATGCGCTGCAAAAAGGCGACGTGCCGCGCAAAGCTGGTCGGAAAGACCGGATTGTCCCGGTTGCGGGTCGTTTTACGACGATGGAAGGCGTCGCGCCGCCCCCTAGGGCAGCTTATGGCCCATCTTGTCGCGCTTGGTGGCCAGGTACCGCTGGTTGTGCTCGTGGATGGGGCCCACGATGGGGACCTGATCGACCACCTCCAGATCGTAGCCGCCGTAGATGAAGGCGTCGGTCTTCTTCGAGTTGTTCGTCAGCAGGCGGATCTTCGAGAGCCCCAGGTCCTTGAGCACTTGGATGCCCACCCCGTAATCGCGGCTGTCGGCGTGGTGGCCCAAGGCCAGATTGGCCTCGACGGTGTCCAGCCCCTGATCCTGGAGACCGTAGGCCTTAATCTTCTCGACCAGCCCGATCCCGCGGCCCTCCTGGGGCAAATAGACCAACACACCCGCTCCTTCCCGGCCAATCATGTCCATGGCGATCCGGAGCTGATCACCGCAGTCGCACCGCAGGGAGGCCAGCAGGTCGCCCGTGAAGCAGGAGGAGTGCAGCCGTACCAGCGGCTCCGGCCGCTCGCTCGGCTCTCCCCAGACGATCGCCACCGGCTGCTGGTCTTCGTGCTTCACACCGTAGGCGACGATGCGGGCCGCCCCGTGCTTGGTGGGCAACTCGGCCTCGGCCAGGCGATAGACGAGCTTCTCACTGCGTCGACGGTAGCGGATCAGTTGCTCGATGGTGAGGATTTCCAGCCCGTGCTGCCGGGCCATCGCGTGGAGCTGTTGCCGACTTGCCCGATCGCCCTGCTCGTCGAGAATCTCGCAGAGCACGCCCGCCGGCCGCAAACCCGCCATCCGTACCAGATCCACCGCACACTCGGTATGGCCGGCGCGCCGCAACACGCCGCCCTCCTTGGCGATCAGCGGGTAAAGGTGGCCCGGGCGGACGAAATCGGACGGCTTGCTGGCCGGATCGACGATGGCTCGAATCGTGGCCGCCCGTTCCTGCGCCGTAATGCCCGTGCGGCAGGTGTGGTGGTCGACGGGGACGGTGAAACCGGTCCCCAGCGGGGCCGTGTTGTGATCGACCATCGGTGGCAGATCCAGGCGTTGGCACACGTCGGGCAGAACCGGCATGCACAGCAGCCCCTTACCGTGGGTGATCATGAAATTCACAATTTCAGGGGTGGCCTTTTCGGCTGCACAGACGAAATCCCCTTCGTTTTCGCGGTCCTCATCGTCCATCACGATGACGATCCGCCCGGCGGCGATGGCCTCGACCACATTTTCGATATTTGAAAGTCTGTCCAACACGAAGATCTCCTCCAGCAATTCCCACTTGCACCTATTATAAGCGGCGGGCTCCAGTTATCCAGGCCACACCCGACTTTCCAGGCCACACCCGACCTTCCAGGCCGCGCCCGACTTTCCAGGCCACACCCGACACGAAACCTCTCGATCTGGCGGGATGGCCGACTCGTTTCCGCCATCCCCTGGCTCGACTTTGGCAACAGGCTTTTTTGGAGAGTTGGCAGGAATGCGAAGCTCGCATGGCCTTGCCCGTTTCTGACGATTTTCTCGATTCTCCCGATTATTCGGCCGATAACGCCTGTTGATAGTCTGTGCCGGCTGGGGTTTCGGTCGCGTGCCGGATCGAGGTCTGCTCCCGGAGACAGCCTGCAAGGGGTAATCCATTCGCAGAATAGGGGAATTCAAGCGATGAGGCGAATCATCCTTCTGGTCGTGGCCTGCGGCCTGTTGACCGGCGGTTCGGGGTGCTGCGGGTTCAATAGACTGCTGTACGAGCCATTTGGCCCGGGAACGATGTGCGACCCGACGCATTGCGGTTGTTGCGAGGCCGGGTGTGGGGGCGGATGCGACTGCGGCCCGGCGTGTGGGCCGGCGTGCGGGCCGACGTGCGGCCCGACGTGTGGCCCGACGTGTGGCCCGGTTTGCGACGAGACCTGTGGCGAGGTGTGCGGGCCGGCGTGCGGCGACGAGTTCTGCTGCTGCGCACGCTGCTGTCCGCTGGCCACCGTGGTCCATCGCCTGCTCAATCCCGAAACCTGGTGCGGCGGAAGTTGCGGAGACATCTATTGGGGCGACTTCCACGGCGATCCACCCGATTGCTGTGACCCGTGTGACTGGCGAGGCAACTATACGGGCACCCATGTCGACGGATTCGTCGACGGCGGCTACAGCGGCGGATACTTCGGCCACTGTCGCGAAGTAGAGTACGATCCGATTCCCGGCTGTGCCTGCGATTCCTGCGGCACCGTCTGTGGAGAAGGCTGCACCAGTGGCTGCGGCGCCACGTGCATCAGTCGGTCGGCGTCGGGTGCGTCGTCGATTGCCTCGCGACCGGCCCACAGCGGCCCGGCAGTCCAAACCGCCGCCCGGGGCACAGCCGCTGCCCCAAGCGCAGCCACCGTCCGCCGTGCAAGCACCGCGCAAAGCGCTGCCCCAGCCCGAATCACCACGACTGCCCGAACCGCGACCCCTGCCCGAAAGGTAGCCACCAACCAAAGGACCACCACCCAGCGATAGCGGTTCGCGACACACCCCGTATCGACACAACCAGACCCACGGGTTGCGGCCCGTGGGTTTTTTCTTCGCCCGATGGGGGGTAAACTGAAGGCAGACAGCCTTTCCAGGTCAACCGCCCCCTTCCGTCGCTCGCGGCAGCCATGACCCTCACCGGAATGCACGCGATGTTGGAGATGCTCGCCGGCTGCGGCGTGCGCTATCTTTTCGGCAATCCGGGCACGACGGAGCTGCCGCTGAGCGACGCGATGGTTGAGCAGCGGAATCTGCAATACATCCTGGCCCTGCAAGAGGTGCCGGCGATGGCGATGGCCGACGGCTACGCCAACGCCTCGCGGTCGCCGGGCGTGGTCAACGTCCATATCTGCTGCGGTCTGGGCAACGCGATGGGTATGCTCTACAACGCCTATCGTTCCGGCACGCCCCTGGTCGTCACCGCCGGGCAGCAGGACCAGCGGTTCCTGTTCGAGGAACCGATCCTCTGGGGCCAAATGGTCGAGGTCGCCCGGCCGTGGACGAAATGGGCCGCCGAGGTCCGGCGCGTGGAGGACCTGCCTTCGGCGATTCGCCGGGCCGTGCAAACGGCCATGATGCCGCCGACCGGTCCGGTCTTTCTCTCGCTGCCGCTGGACGTGCAGATGGGGCAGGCTGAACTGGATCTGACGCCCCCGCAACCGCCGCCGCAGGAAGTCCGCCCGCCAATCGAGGCGCTCCGCAAGGCGGCCGCCGTGTTGGCCGGGGCCGCCAATCCGGGCGTGCTGGTGGGTAGCCGGATCTGCGAGGCCGGCGCGGTCGACGAGCTGGTGGCGGTCGTCGAGCGGCTGGGCGCACCGGTGATTCACGAGGCGAGTACGTCGCACGGGCGGTGCAGCTTTCCGTCCAACCACCCCTTGGCCGCGGCGCCGCTGCCCTTCTGGTCGCCGGAGGTCCGCCGGCGACTCGCCGACTTCGACGTCCTGTTGGTGGCCGGGATGAAGCTCTTGCAGCAGTACATCTACCACGAGCCGGCCCGGGCGATGCCCGAGCAGGTGCGGCTGGTGCAGATCGACGACGATCCCTGGGAGCTGAACAAGAACTACCCGGTCGAGGTCGGGGTGGTGGGCCATCCCAGGCCGGCGCTGGCGGAATTGGCATCCTTGTTGGATTCGGCCATGTCGCCCGAGCAGGTCGAGGCGGCACGGAGGCGTACGGAGTCGCGTGCCGCGGAACACGCCCGACAGCGCGAGGCCTTGCGCCGCGAGGCCGAGCAACACCGCGACGCCCGGCCGCTGGCGCCGCTGTGCGTGATGGAGAGCCTCGCGCGCGTCCTGCCCGACGACGTGGCCGTGGTGGAAGAAGCCCCCACCACGACGATGGGCTGCTATTTCGAGCGCCGCGGGGCGCTGAAAAACACCACCGGCTATTTCGCCCAACGGGGTTGGGCGTTGGGTTGGGGGCTGAACTGTGCGATCGGCGTGCAGTTGGCCTGGCCCGAGCGGCCCGTGCTGGCCCTGATCGGCGACGGCTCGGCCATGTATGGCATTCAAGGCCTCTGGACCGCCGCGCACTACCGGCTGCCGGTGACGTTTGTCCTCTGCAACAACACCGAGTACAAGATCCTCAAGGATTGCGCCCGCGTGCTGAAGCTCCCGGCGGCCGGCCAGGGGCGGTTCGAGGGGCTGGACATCGTCTCGCCGGCGATCGACTACGTGGGCCTTGCCCAGGCGCTGGGTGTGGCCGCTTGCCGCGTCAGCGAGCCGGACCAGCTCAGCCAGCGGGTCAGCGAGTCGCTTTCCGGCGACGTGCCGCAACTGATCGAAGTCGCCGTCGGAGACGCCCGGACAACATGCCAATGAAACGCCCCTTTTCCGCGCTGTCCACGCGCGCGCCGGTGGTCCTGGCGGCGCTGACCGCCGTGTTGCTCGTGCCCGGCCAATCCGCGGCGGAGTCGGAACCGGTCGCGTTGCCGAGGACCGGCCCGGCCGTACCCGAATTGGCCTCCTTCGACCGGATCATCACGGAGCTGATGCGAAAGCACGAGATCCCCGGCGGGGCGGTGGCCGTGGCCAAGGACGGGCGGCTGCTGCTTGCTCGGGGCTACGGCCTGGCCGACGTCGAGGGCTGCCGACCGGTTCAGCCCGACGCCCTGTTCCGCATCGCCAGCGTCTCGAAGCCGATCACCGCGGCGGCCGTGCTGGTGCTGGTCGAGCGGGGCCGTCTGGACCTGGACGCCAAGGTGGTGGACCTGCTGGCATCGCTGAGACCGCAGGCGGGCCGGCAGGTCGATCCGCGGTTCTGCGAGATCACGGTTCGCCAGTTGTTGCACCACACCGGCGGGTTTGACCGCGGCAAGAGCTTCGACCCGATGTTCGGTCCGCCGGTAATGACCGAGGCGCACGGCGCGCCGCTGGAAGCCCCGACGATTGTCCGTTTTATGTGGGGCCGCCCGTTGGACTTTCCGCCGGGGACCCGCTACGCCTACTCGAATTTCGGCTACTGTCTTCTGGGCCGCGTGATTGAGGAAGTTACGGGCGAAGCCTACGAGGAATCGGTGCAGGCGTTGGTGCTGCGCCCGATGGGCATCACGCGCATGCGACTGGGGCGAACGCGCCGCGAGCAGGCCGCCGCGGCAGAGGTCTGCTACTATCCGCCTGCCGGCGCGCAGCCAGTCGCGTCGGTCTTTCCGGAGCAGAAGCAGCGCGTCACCGTTCCCTACGGCGGGTTCTACCTCGAAGCCATGGACGCCCACGGCGGCTGGATCGCCTCGGCCGTCGATCTGGTCCGGTTCGCCACGCGGCTGGCCGGCGACGGCACGCCCGGGCTGCTGAAGCCCCGTACTATCCGGTGGATCGCATCACGGCCGGCGGCGCCGGTTTCGGAAGGCGAGCCGGCCTATTACGGGCTGGGGTGGTCGATCCGTCCGGTCGGCGGTTCGGCCAACTGGTGGCACACGGGGTCGCTGCCCGGCACCAGCTCGCTGCTGGTCCGCACCCATCACGGCCTGGTGTGGGCGGCCGTCTTCAACCGCCGCCCGCGGCACGGCGACGATTTCTGCGGCCAACTCGATCAGGCCCTTTGGAGGGCGGCCGGCGAGGTGAAGACCTGGCCCGAGCACGATCTATTCAACCATTTTCGCTGAATCGTGGACCCTGGTCCCCCGCGTGGTTGCGGCCATGCGGCGATATGCTAGATTTGATGAGTTTGACGCCTCCCGTGGCGTCTGAACCGATCACAAGAGGCTCTCGATGCGCACATTTCTGGTAACCGGCGGAGCGGGGTTCATCGGCTCGCACATTGCCGAGACGTTGGTCGAGCGGGGCGACAAGGTTCGGGTGTTCGACAACCTCAGCACGGGACACCTCTCGAACATGGACAGCTTCCGCGACCGGATCGAGTTCGTCGAGGGCGATCTGGTCGACGCGGAGGCCGTGGCGGCGGTGGTCGAGGGGGTCGATTGCGTCTTCCACGAGGCCGCGCTGGCCTCGGTGCCGCGCAGCGTGAAGCGGCCGCTGGACACCAATGCCGCCTGCGTGACCGGGACCCTGACCTTGTTGGACGCGGCGCGCCGTGCCGGTGTGCGGCGGCTGGTGTATGCGGGCTCCAGCAGCGCCTACGGTAATCAGCCCACCAGCAGCAAGCGAGAGACCGACCTGCCGGCCCCGCTGTCGCCCTATGGGGCGGCGAAGCTGGCCGGCGAACACTACTGCCAGGCATTCACCGCCACGTATGGCTTCGAGACCGTCTGCATCCGCTACTTCAACGTCTTCGGGCCGCGGCAGGACCCCGACAGCCCCTATTCGGCCGTGATCCCGCTGTTTATTACGGCCATGCTCGAAGGTCGCCAACCGGTCGTTCACGGCGACGGAGGCCAGTCGCGAGACTTCACGTTCGTGGCCAACGTGGTCCACGCCAATCTGCTGGCGGCCGACGCCAACGGCGTGGCCGGGCGGATGTTCAATGCCGCCAACGGCAAAACCACCGATCTGCTGAAGCTGATCGAGTTGCTCAACGAGCTGCTGGGCACCGACATCAGGCCCACCCACACCGAGCCGCGCGTCGGCGACGTCCGCGAGAGCCTGGCCGACATCACTCAGGCCCGCAAGCTGTTGGGCTATGAGCCACTGGTAGACTTTGAGGAAGGTCTGCGGCGATCGATCGACTACTATCGGGGGCTGGCGGGCAAGTAGCCGTTAGGGGCGACCGGCGGCGGCCGGTCAAGGCGTAGCCGACGCCGATGGCGCCCATCAGGCATGCCATCGTGACGAACATGGTCGGATACGAAGGCAGTCCGATCAGCCCGCTATAATGCACGATGGCCCCCGCCATCGGCGCCCCGACCAGTTGCCCGGCGTCCCAGGTGCCCAGCATCAGCGTCGTCGCCAGGCCGCGATGCTGCAGGGGAAACGCGCTGCTGCCGGCGGCGACCACCGACGGGAACAGCACCGCGTGGGAGAACCCGTAGCTGATTCCCGGCACGACCAACTGCCACTCGCTCCGGACCGCCAGCAACAACAGCTGGCTGGCCGCCAATCCGCCGATCCCCAGAAGGATCATCGGCGTGGTGCCGAACCGCTCAGGCAACCGCCGCGTGAGGATTCGGGTGACCACGGCCGTGGGGGCGTACACGCCGAAGAACAGACCCATGCGCGGAATGTCGAGCTCGGCCGAGTAGGTCCGCAGGAACGTGCCCGGCAAGCTCAGCCCGATCCCCATAGCGATCCCCACCAGCAGGATGCGGGCGGAAAGGTGGCGCCGAAGCAAGCGGACCAGCGGCGGGCGCGGCTGCCACACGGGCCGGCCGAGCTGCCGGGTGGCCAGCCAGACGAACAGCATCGCCCCGCAGGCCAGCAGCCCGGCCACGACAAACATCCATCGGGTTTGCCACCACGAGATCGTTTCGGTGCCCAGCAGTAAATCACCCAACTGGGTGCCCAGTACCATACCCAGAAAGCCCGACGTTCCCAGCATGCCGATCATTTCGGCCATGCGTTCTACCGACGCCCGGGCTGAGACGAAGGTCATCGTCGCGCCGAAGATGCCGGCCACGGCACAGCACCAGGCGATGCGCAACAGGTAGATGGCCGGGCCGTTGCACGTGCCGACCGCCAAGTGGGCGAAACAGCTTGCGGCAAACAGGGTCAGCGAACCGAGCCAGACGGCTCGCGGCCCGTAGTGGTCGATGCTCGCCCCCAGCGCCAGCCGCATGGCCAGGCTGCCGACCATACCGACGCCCACGATCCATCCCAAATGAAGTTCCGTGCCACCCAGCAGGGTCACGAAATCGGCGTAGCGGTACAGCAACGAAACGGCCACCATGATCAGCGTGTTGGCAGCGTAAGCCATCCAGAACGGCCAGCCGTAGGCAGTCGGTGGCTGTAGCGTCGCCGGCTGCGCAACGGAAACCAGAGGCTGCGGTCGTGCGGGGCGAATCATGGGCGAAGGTGGGCAGGAACGGCTGTCCGAGGCCGGTCGGCGGCAAACGACGTATTATAGCAGGGCTTCGTCAACTCCGGTAGAGACCCGAAAACGGCCGTACAGGTTCGCGACCCGTTGCCGCAGCTACGCCGGCACGGGTTAGCGAGCCGCCGGGCTTGCCGCGGCGCAACAGGCTTCGTCCGCGACCGGCGTTCTGCTACAATCTCCGCTAGATCCGTGCAAGCCTCCCTGCCCGCGCAGGTCTCCGGCCGGCGCAACCGAAGGGAATCCCAACCGATGTCCAACGCCGACAAGACGCTGGTGACCGTGGCCACTTACAACGAGATGGAGAACCTGCCCTCGTTGGTCGACGAGATCTTCCAGAACGTGCCCGAGGCCGACCTGCTGGTCATCGACGACAATTCGCCCGACGGCACGGGTGATTGGTGCGACCGGAAGGTGGCCGAAGACCCGCGGGTCCGCTGCCTGCACCGCGAGTGGAAGCTGGGACTGGGGACGGCCACCATCGCCGGCATGCGATACGCCATCGAAAAGGGCTATCGGTACGTGTTGAACATGGACGCCGACTTCAGTCACCAGCCCCGCTATCTACCCGCGCTGCTGGCCGGCATGGATCCGCCCGGTGGCCCGCCGGTCGACGTGATGATCGGCTCGCGCTACGTGCCTGGCGGCGGCGTGGAGGGCTGGTCGCTGAAACGCCATTTCATGAGCCGCGGCGTGAATCTCTACGCCCGTTGGCTGTTGGGGCTGAAGCCCAAGGATTGCAGCGGCGCGTTCCGCTGCTATCGGACCGGGCTTCTGACGCAGCTCGATTTCGACGCCGTCCGCAGTCGCGGCTATTCGTTCCAGGAAGAGATCCTCTGGCACCTGAAACGCCTGGGCGCCCGATTCGGCGAGGTCCCGATCGTCTTCATCGACCGCCGGCGGGGGGCCTCGAAGATCGACTCGAAGGAGGCCCTGGCGGCACTGGGAATTATCCTCCGGCTCGGGGTCCGTAACGTGTTTCGGTTTCATTGACGTTGGCACAGTCCGTGCGCAAGGGCGATCAACGGAAGCCCGATTTTTCCGGCCTCCCGTTGGCCGGCCTGGGTCATTCACAGCGCCAACATCAATCATCATTTCCAATGCAGACTTCCAGAACAGCCCGACAACAGGCCCCGGCACCAGAAAACACAACACCTGATTCCGCAATGAGAACCTCACTGCTGAAACACACGCACGTCTTGCGCATCCGCTACAGCGAGACAGACCAGATGGGCACGTACTACCACTCCCGCGCGCTGGAGTGGTTCGAGCGCGGCCGGACCGAGTTGTGCCGGGCGACGGGCACGCCCTATGCCGAGTGGGAACGCCGGGGTGTGATGCTGCCGCTGGTCGAGGCCTACGTCAAGTATCTCGGCATGGCCCGGTACGACGACCAACTGCAGATGACCTCCGTGCTGTCGATGGCCGGCAAGGCGAGCATGCGCTTCGACGTCACCGTGGAACACGCCGAGACGGGCCGGCCCGTCTGTTGCGGCCATACGATCCACGCGATCACCGACGCGACGGGCAAGCCGATTCGCCCGCCCGGCTGGGTGATGGAGCTGATTGATCCCGCCGGCGACTGACGGGCCGGGCTCAGGGTCTCTGAATCGTCACCGTCGCCGACAATCCCGGCCGCAAGACCCAGCGGTCGTTCTGCCTGGGATTCTCAAACTCGGCGTAGAATCGACAATGTCCCGGCGTTCCCTGCTCGCCCACCAGCGGCGAGACGAACGCGAGTTTTCCGGGAACGCGCTCGAACTCTCCCCAGACCCGCCTGATGTCGATGAGGACGTCTCGGCCCTCGATTTCTGCCGGATCGCACTTGCGGACGTCGATCGTGCCTTCGACCCGCAGGCGGTCCAGGCGGATGATCCGGCAGATCGGATCTCCGGGTCTGACCCATTCGCCGACGCGATGGTGCGTTTCGATCACGGTGCCGTCGCAAACGGCGTCGATCGTGTGCCGTTGCAGCGCGCTCTCGGCGGCCTTGACCTCGATCTCCCGCATTCTCAGGGCCACCTCGAGTTGGTGTTTGATGCTGGCCACACGGAAGCGCGCCGCTTGGTGTTCGGCCTCTGCCGTGTCGCGTTCCCGCTCCGTGGCCAGACCCTTCTCACCCATCGCCCGCATCCTGGCCAGTTGCTGCTCCGCCCGTGCCAGTTTCAACTCGGCCTCCTGCAAGCCGTAACGTTCGGCCTTGACGGCATCGAGTTGCAGATGTGCCATCTCTAGACCCAGGCGAGCCTGTTCGTCGTCGAGCCGGGCCAACGGATCGCCTTTTTTCACGATCGCGCCTTCGCGGGCCGCAAGCTCCACCAACCGACCCTCGACCCCGGCGGCAACGACCCGTTGGTCCGCCAAGGCGATCAGGCAACCTTCGACAACTACTGTCGAATCGGGGCCGGCCTGCCCCGCGGCGGCTCCAGTTTCGTCTTCGGCCGCGCCCAGTTGCAGCCCGCCTCCGGAGCACACGACCAGGGCCAGGGCCATACCCCCGGCCGCCAGCGCCCCCAGACACGATCTTGCCGAGACCCCCCTCGGCGCACACCATTCTCGGGTAGTTTTCATGGTCACCCTCCTTTCTACCGGTGGTCCTAGCACGACCGGTGGTGCAAGTCAAGCTGCCGCGGCCAAATGCCAAATGGTTGCGACGGGCGGGCAACCGACGCATAATGCCCCTGGCAGACTGCTGCCCTGGACCGACCCATCCGATTGCCTTTGCCCGCGGAGCCTGACCATGACACGCCGACTCTTGTTGCTCGTCCCCGGTTGTTTCGCCATGTGTGCCCTGTATGCCGGGCTGCTTCGGGCCGACGACCCTGTCGAGATCGAGAAGCTGCTGAAACACGAAATCGTCGGACCCGTGCTGCCGATGGCCGAAGTGCAGCGATACTGCGAAGCCCGCGTGCCCGACGTGCCCAGGGTCGAATCGGCCGAGCGCTGGGCGGCCGAGGCCCAGCGGCTGCGTGCGGCCGTGTTGGAGAAGATCGTCTATCGCGGCGCAGCGGCCGCATGGCGCGACGCCCCGACCAGGGTCGAGTGGCTCGACACCATCGACGGCGGGCCCGGCTACCGGATCAAGAAGCTTCGCTACGAGGCCCTGCCCGGTATGTGGATCCCCGCGCTGCTCTACCAGCCCGAAGAGCTTTCGGGCAAGGTGCCGGCGATCCTCAACGTCAACGGGCACACGCCGTTGGGCAAGCAGTATCCGCCGAAGCAGATCCGCTGCATCAACCAGGCCAAACGCGGGATGCTCGCCTTGAACCTCGGCTGGCTGGGCATGGGGCAGCTCCGCACCGAGGGCTTCTCCCATGCCCGCATGAATCAGCTCGACCTCTGCGGCGCCAGCGGCCTGGCGCCGTTCTACCTCTGCATGAAGCGGGGGCTCGACGTCCTGCTGAGTCTGGAGCATACGGATCCCGAGCGTGTGGCGGTCACCGGGCTCTCCGGCGGCGGCTGGCAGACGATCACGCTCAGCTCGCTCGACACGCGCGTCAGGCTGGCCAATCCGGTGGCCGGCTACTCGAGTTTTCGTACCCGCGTTTGGCACCTGAAAGACCTGGGCGACTCGGAGCAGACGCCCAACGACCTGGCCACGCTGGTCGATTACACGCACTTGACGGCCATGATGGCGCCGCGGCCGACGCTGCTGACGTACAACTCGAAGGACGATTGCTGTTTCGAGTCGGGCTATGCGATGGGACCGCTGGTCAAGGCGGCCCGGCCCATGTTCGAGCTGTTCGACAAGCCCGACGCGCTGCGCACACACGTCAACGACGATCCTGGTACACACAACTTCGAGCTGGACAATCGCCAGGCGCTGTATCGCATGCTGGGCGACTTCTTCTTCGCCGGCGACGCCCGGTTCGACGCCAAGGAGATCCCGTCGGACGACGAGGTGAAGAGCCAGGAGCAGCTCCACGTCGAGCTGCCCGAGCCGAACCACGACTTCCATACCTTGGCCCTGGCCCTCGGCCAGCAACTGCCTCGCGAGCCGGCGCTTCCCAAGGATAAGGCCGCTGCGGTGAAGTGGCGGACCGAGCGCCGCGCCGCCTTGCGAGAGATTGTGCGGGCGAAGGACTACCAGGTGGCGGCGGTCGAGGCCGGGCGTGAGGAGCTGCCGGGCATCGCGGCCCGGTTCTGGCGGCTGAAAATGGGCGACGCCTGGACCGTGCCGGCGGTCGAGCTCTCTCGCAGCGAGTCGAAAGGCACCGTCATCCTGGTGGCCGACGACGGGCGGGGGAGTCTGGCGGAAGAGGCCCAGCGGCTGTTGGTCGCGGGCAACCGCGTGATTGCCGTCGATCCCTTCTATTTCGGCGAGTCGCACATCGCGCAGGGCGACTGGCTGTACGCCGTGCTGGTGGCCGGAGTAGGCGACCGCCCGCTGGGAATCCAGGCCAGCCAGGTGGCCGCCGCCGCCCGTTGGGCCGCCGGGCAAGACGGCGACAAGCCGGTCACGTTGGTGGCCGTGGGGCCGCGGTCGAGCCTGTTTGCACTGGTCGCCGTCGGCCTGGAAGAGAAGGCCATTGGCCAAGTGAAGCTGTACGGCTCGCTGGGAAGCCTCAAGGAAGTGCTCGAACAGAACTGGACCGTCAGCCAGAAGCCCGAGCTGTTCTGCTTCGGCCTGTTGGAGGCCTTCGACATCAAGCAGCTTGCGGCCTTGGCGGCGCCGCGACAAGTGATGTTCCAGAACGCCGGCGAACGGGCAAAGGCCGAGCTGGCCGAGTTGGGCCGGTGGTATCCCCTATGGACGAGCAACACTACGCCGTAGACCGCCAGCCGCGGGGCTTGCCCCCGCGCAGGTGCTCCCCGGGGAATACGACTCCTGCGGGAGTATGTCACCGACAACCAGGGCTTTTCAGGAGGATGATCGCATGCGACATGCACGACTGTTGCTGGGTATCTGGATCGTGGGAACCGTCGTGGCCGCGGCGCCCGGCGCGCCGCCGGCCGCTGCCGAGCCGACCTGGCTGGCCGGTATCGCCAAGGCAAAGATCACGCCCGAGCAGCCGCTCTGGCTGGCCGGCTACGGCGCGCGCGACCGGCCGGCGGAGGGCACCCTGCACGACCTTTGGCTGAAGGTCCTGGTTCTGCAAACACCCGACGGCCAACGGGCCGTGGTGGTGACCAGCGACCTGTTGGGGTTTTCGCAGCCGATGTACGAGGCCGTCTGTGCGGAGCTGAAATCGCAGTGCGGGCTGGATCGCCACCAGATCATGCTCACGGCTTCCCACACCCACAGCGGTCCGGTGCTCCGCGACGCCTTGTACGACATCTACCCGCTCGACGAGGGCCAGGTCGCCCTGATCGAGGCCTATTCCCGCCGCCTGGAGAAGACGGTCGTCGCCACGGTGGCCGACGCCCTGTCGCAGCTCACCCCCGCGGTGCTCCGGACGGGCAAGGGGAGCACGAACTTCGGCGTCAACCGCCGCAACAATCCCCAGGCCCAGGTCGACGAGTTGCTCGCTCGCAGCGCCGAGTTGACCGGCCCCGTCGATCACGACGTGCCCGTGCTGGCGGTCCGCTCGCCGCAAGGGGAGCTGCGGGCCGTGTTGTTCAGCTATGCGTGTCATTGCACCACGCTGAGCGAGTACGAGTGGTCGGGCGATTACGCCGGATTCGCCCAAATCGCCCTGGAGCGGAGCCATCCGGGCGCGGTGGCGATGTTCCATGCCGGCTGCGGCGCCGATCAGAACCCGCTGCCGCGGCGCGAGGTGCGGCTCTGTCAGCGATACGGCGACATGCTGGCCGCGGCGGTGGAGGCAACGCTGCGAACGCCGCTTCGGCCGGTGGCTCCGCGGCTGCGGACGGCTGGTGAGCTAATCGAGCTGCCTTACGAAAAGACGCTCGACAAGCCGGAGCTCGAGGCCGCTCTGGACAAGGACGTCTACCAGCAGCGCCGCGCCCGGCGCCTGCTGCGGCAATTGGCCGAGGGGAAGTCCTTGGCGAGCGGTCATCACTATCCGGTTCAGGCATGGCGGCTCGGCGAGGACCAACTCTGGATCAGTCTCGGCGGTGAAGTCGTGGTCGACTATTCGCTCCGTTTCAAGCAAACCTACGGCGCCACGACCTGGGTTACCGGCTACGCGAACGACGTGATGGCCTACATCCCGTCGCGGCGGGTCTGGGAGGAAGGCGGCTACGAGGCCGGGGCGTTTCACGTTTACGGCCTGCCCACCGACCGTTGGACGCCCGACATTGAAGAGCGGATCGCCGGCACGGTTGGCCGGCTGGTTGAGCAGGTGAAATGACGTTCGCCGCGCGGCCAAGTGAGAGGCAAGGAAAGAAGGGTTGCTTCTCGGCGCCCGCCGACCGACTTGTTGATGTCTGCATCGAAAACGATCCAGGCCGACCAACGGGGGACCGGAAAAATCGGGCTCCCGTTGGTCGTCCTCGCGCATCGACTGCGCAGACGTCGATAGAGCGCCGCATCAAAGGAAGTTCAGCAGCGTCATCTGGAAGATCTCGGCGGTGGCCCGCAGCGCGGCCTCGAAGGCGACCTGCCGGCCCGTGAAGTCGGAGATCGCCTGGACCAGATCGGCATCGAAGTCTTCGGAGACGGCCGTCTTCAGATCGATCTCTTCGGTTTCCAGCCGCTGTTGCATGATGTCGAGGCCCTGTTGGCGGGCGCCGAGTTCGGCCCGGGCGAAGTTCATATTCAGCGTGTGCTCGTCCAACAGGGCGATGGCGCGTTGGGCCTCCAGCGGGTCGTCCGTCTGCAGCGCCACCTCCAGCCGCAACAGGGCCGTAAACAGACCCTTGACCTCCAGGGGATTGGTGTCGGCGCCGACCAGGGTCTCCGTGCCGCCGGCCATGGGTGCCGCGTAGCCGTCGGTCGGGTCGACCGGGCCGCTGCCGTCGTTGGGCGCGGGATCGGCCGGATCGAGGCTGATCGTGAAATTGGCCGTAAACCCCACGTCGGCCATCAGGTTGGCCACGACCTGTTGGGCCGTGGTGCCGGCAGAGTCGTAGGTGATCGTCAACGTGCCGGGCACGGAGGCGAAGCCGATAGGGCCGCCGGGAACGCCGCTGAAGACGACGTTGGTGCCGTTCCAGGGCGTGCCGTCGCCGCCGGTTGCGGCGGTGAGGATCACGTCGTTGTCGGTTCCGGGAAAGGCTACCGCCGCGGCGGCCGAAGTGCCGGGCGCGCCGCCGGCGAAGGGAAGCGGTCCCGCGTCGGCCACGTTGCCGTTGCCGTCGTTGGTGGCGTCGGTGGGGTCGAGCGTGGCGCTGAAGTGGGCGGAGGCCCAACTGCCATTCAGCGTGTCGATGATATCGGCGGCCGTGGTCACCCCGGCGGTAATTCCGAAGGTGAGCGTGCCGGCGTCCTGGTCGAAGTTCACGCCCGGCGAGCCGCCGTCCTCGAAAACGACCCGTACCCCGTTGTATTCCGTGCCCGGATGATTGGCCGTAAACACCAGGTTGCTGCGCACCGCCGCCGAGACGATGGTCGCGGTGGCGGCTTGCGGAGGCGCGGCCGCGGAGTTGTCTTCTTGACCTTCGGGCACCAGTCCCAGGCGGATGGCCGCCAGCGAGGGCGGTTCCCGGTGGACCGTGAGTGGTCCCACGGCGCCGGACGTATCGAGCAGTTCAATGCCGTTGCCGAAGGCAGCCAACTGGGCTGTGACGACCGTCTGCGTCAATCCGGTGTTGGGATCGACGGCGTTGTTGATCGTGTCCAAAACGTCCTGGACGGTGACCGCGGTGCTGACGTCGATCTCCAGCGTCGTGCCGTCGGCCGCGCCGATCGTGAAGTCGGTGCCTGGTTGTGCGGCAATGCCGCCGACACCCGTGTCGGGGTCGCCGTAGTTGAAGTCTTCCAGCCGGGAGCTGGCGGCGAAGGTGCGCAGACCCAACTGGGTGGCCGTGGCGCCGCCGTTTTCGCCGATCATGAAATCCGCCCCGCTGAGCCGGCTGCGGATGTCGATTCCCGTGGCGTTTTCGTTGATCTGGGCCAGCACGCCGGCGTCGGACATGTTCAGCGCGTTGAGCACGTCTTCGATCGTCTCGGCGTTGGCGAAGTCGATCACGTGGGTCCGATTTCCGTTGACGATCTGCAGCCCCATGTCCTGGTCAAAGCGGGTTCCGCTGCCGCCACCGGTGGTGCCGGCCGGCACGCCGGGCGCCGGGACTTCAATGGGGCCGATTCCGCCATAGCGATCATCCAGGGGATTGAGTCGGGCGGTAATCGGGACGGTGCCCGCGTCGAAGGCTGTCTGCACGGCGGCCACCACGTGCCGTGCCTGGGTCTTGCCCGTCAGGACGGTTACGGTCAACGTGCGCGTGGCGTCGTCGTAGGTAGCCACCTCGTTGCCGGCGGCGACCACGGAGCCGTCGTCGAGAAAATCGATCTCGATGCCGTCGAACGAGGTCCCGACCTCGGGGGCTTCGAAGATCAGGTCGTTGTCGTTGCCGGCCGAGGGGACCAGGGCCGTGGCGCGCGTTCCCAAGACACTGTTCAGCCGGGTGGTCCCGCGAAGGATGGGGTCCAGGTCTTCGCCGACGACCGGCGCGCCGACGCCGGTGGTGGTGAGGATTCCCAAGTCGTGGGCCGTGGTCCCCCCGCCCACTTCCTTGATCGTCAGCAGGTCGCCCGGCGCCCCGTTCAGTTGGATGACCAGTCCGGTAGCGGTGACCTGCACGTCGAGCGTCGTTCCGGCGGGCGGATGGGCGTGGATGATCGCGGCGACATCGCCGATTGTCTCGGCCGAGGTGAGATCGATCGTGCTGGTATGGGTGCCGTTGGAGACGGCGATGCTTCCGGAGGCGATGCCCTGGCCGCCGTTGAGATCGCACAGGCGCGTGTCGAAGGTCAGAGCCGGATCGAGGTTTACGGTGCCCAGCACGGCGTCCGAAAGGGCTCCAAAGACTTCGACGCCGTGCAGGTTCGTATCGAACAACAGGTCGATGTCGGAGTAGCTGGAGAGTCGCCCCTCGTTGCCGGAGTATTCCACGGCGCCGCTTTCCGTCGCACCGAACGGCTGGATCATCGTGTTGGTGCCGGTGAACAGGTACCGGCCGCGGAACTGCTGGTTGCCGGCATCGACCAGTTGCCGCATCGTCTCTCGCACTTGCTGCGCGGCGGCCTCGCGTTGGGTGTCGGAAGCAATCGTCCCCAGTACGCCCAGGGCCACGGCACGAACCTCGGCCATGCTGTCGGAGATTGTGGACAAGGCCGTGTCGGTTGCGGAAAGGTACGACTGATTGGTGGTCAGGTTGGTCTGCACCTGCTCTTTGCGCTCCAGCAGACGCTGCAGGCCGATGACCCGCTGGGCGGCGTCGGCGTCTTCGCTGGGAACCTGGAAACGGTGCCCCGTGCTCAACTGCATCTGCAGGCTGAACATGTCGAGCTGGTCGCGCTGGACCTGGCTGAGCAGCCGCTGGCGGACGAACAAGTCGCTAACGCGCGTGGTGGGGATGCC
This sequence comes from Pirellulales bacterium, assembly GCA_016935315.1. GTDB lineage: Bacteria > Planctomycetota > Planctomycetia > Pirellulales > Thermoguttaceae > JAFGRD01. The sequence continues at coordinate 112,418 of JAFGRD010000118.1, read as the reverse complement.
GATGACCGAACCCATGGCTACCGATCACTGCTGGTGGTTTGTGGGCCTGTTGATGCTTGCACACTCAATGCGCGAGGGCGACCAATGGGAACCCGACTCTTCCGGCCTCCCGTTGGTCGGCCTTGATCATTCACAATGCAAATACCAGTAAGTACCGTTGCTTCAGAAAGTGCAGTCATCTGCCGGAATGCCCCACACGATGCTCTTACGAGTCCCTATATGCTGACCAGGACGCCGAACAGCTCGTTGAGCGTGGCGATGTACCGCGCGGACGCCTGGTAAGACCGCTGATACGAGATCATCCGCACGGCTTCCTCGTCGAGGCTCACGCCGCTGACGGCCAGCTTCTGCCCGCGCAGCGTGTCTTCAAAGACGCGGGCGCCGTCGGCCACGGCCCGCGTGATCGAGGCCGCCTGGGTAGTCTCGCCGATCATGCGGTCGTACATCACGGCCAAGGTCTCGTTGTTCTGGGACTGAATGGGGTGGTCGAGGAAGACGGCAAGCTCAATGGCGTTGCCGGTGTCGGCCCCGATCCCCGCGTTGCTGGCGGCGAAGGTGGCGGGGTCGTGCTGAAGCACGGCGTTGACGCCCAGGCTGGCGGCATTGTAGCCGCTGAAGAACGTGTTCAAACCCAGCGCCGCCAACAGGCCGCTGGTGTCGTTGGCAAACGTGAATTCGTGGTCGGGGGAGTCGCTGGTGATCGTCAGCTTGCCGCTGTTGGTGCTGGCCGAAATCCCGTCGATGTCGTCCAGCATGGCCGTCAGCGAGGGGCCGGTCGTGCCGTCCAGCGTGATGTCGTTGCCCAGGCCGTTCAGGTCGACGAAGATGTCGGTCGTTTGGGTCTCGCCGGTCTGCCTGTTGTGGACCAGCACCTGGAACGACCCGTTGACCGGCGTGAATTGCAGCCCGGCGTCGTTCAGCGGCTCGTTGATATCGTCGACGGCAAACTCGCTGGTCAGCGCCCCGTATCCATTCAGGCCCTGGCCCGAGGAATAGATCTTGTTGAACTCGAACGCCAAGGTTCGGGCGAACTCGTCGAGCTGGTCGAGGAAATCGCCCATGATGTTGTCGCGGGAGTCGAGCAGACCCCGGAGCTCACCGGCGGCCGGATCGATCGGGGCGTCGGTGTTGACCATGTGGATGTCGGCCACGGAAAGGCCTCGATCGCTGTCGAGCACGACCTCGACCTCGCGGGCGATTCCCTCGAAAACCAGGAAATCGCTGCCGGAATAGACGACCACCGCCCCACTGGGCTGTTCCCGCACCCGAATATCGATCAGCTTGGCCAGATCTTCCATCGCCTGGAGCCGTTGGTCCCGCAGCCCGACCGCGTCGCTCCTCGACACGTCGCCCCCTTCCGTGTTGGCGATCCGGACGTTGAGCTCCCGAATCTGCTCCACCAGGCGATTGATGCTATCGGCCATGTCGATAATGCGATCATTGGTGTCGGCGCGAATGGTCGACACCCGCTCGGCCATCCGGTTGATGCCGTCGGTCAACGTGCCGCCCTGCAGAACCGCGAGGTTGCGGACCGAGACGCTTTCGGGCTGGTTGAGGATTTCGGCGATGCCGGAGAAGAACGTATTCAGCGCAGTGCTCAAGTCGGTGTCGCTGAGCTCTCCGATCACTCCCTCCAACTGCTGGTAGCTGCTCTCCTGAGTTTCGGCGTCCATCCGGTCGCTGACGGATCCGCGGAGGCGCTCTTCGAGGAAATGGTCGATCTTCTGAACCACGGCCTCGACGTCGACGCCCGTGCCCAGCAGCAGACCGCCGACGCGCTGCGTGGGAGACGGCGCGAGGATCACGTCCTCGCGAATGTAGCCCGGCGTGTTGGCGTTGGCGATATTCTGGCCAGTCACCTGCAGGGAGATGTCCATCGCCCGCAGCGTGTTGGCCGCCATCCGGATGGAGCTGAACAGAGACATGATCTATGCTTCGCGTTTTCGCGAACCCCCCTATATCCCCTAGGCTTCCCGGTCTACGAGAGCGCCGCTCGCATGGACCGGTTTACCCTCTCCATATGTCGGCTGCAAACGGCCGCCAGTCGCGATAATCTCTAACATCTGGGAAAGGTGTATCAGTGTGCGTTGGATTACCACCCAATTGGTCAGGCTATGGTGCTTCAGGAGTCGGGCGCGGGAGCCGGCCAGCTTGACCTGCTCGTGCAGCGGGCCGCGCTGGGCCTGAGGAAGCGCCTGGGCAAGCGCCCGAATGCTCACCGAAGGAAGCCCCTGGCGGCTGGCCCGGTCGAGCAAGTCCTGGCGGCGCTGCAGGCAATCCTGCAAAGAGTTGATCAGTGCCTGCTCTTGGGGAGCGATGGCGTTCAGGCCGGCGAGATCGACCGCCGCCAGCAACCGGCCCTTCTCCGTCAGCATTTCCAGCAACTCGTCCTGGACGACTGACAAATCGGTCAACAGCTTGGCCACTTCGGATTCCAGAGAAGCTTCCATCGACTTGCCTTCTTTGACTGGGGGGGCGATCAAGGACCGGGCTCCATGTGGGGGGAGGTGTTCTTCTGCGGGTCCAACGCGGGTTTCCGCGTTCCCTTGGGTTCGGCCGGGTGTCGGCTGTGGGAGCGTGCTAGCGGAATTGCAGGTCAGATGCGGGTCTGCTGGAACAGCGCGAACATCGGCTCGCTGAACTTTTCGCCGCTGACTTCCGTGAGCTTCTCCGCGAGGACTTGGTCGAGCTGTTGCTGAAAGACCTCTTCGGCCTGGCCGCCGTGGAAGTAGGCCGACTTGCCGACCGTCTTGCGCATCGCCTTGAGCAACTGTCCGAACAGGGACTCGCCCACGAACGAGTTGAAGGTGTCGCGCAATTCGGCGTCATTTTCGTTCCCGGGCGGAGCCGGTTTCGCCGGCTGCAAAGGGCCCTGCAGGGCGTCGGTCGTGGCGAGGCTTGCGAGGTTGACGTTCATCGAGACTCTCCCGGCAGGTCGGCCTGCCTTTACTCGAAAATCAACTGGGCGTGGAGTTTGCCGTTGCGATCCAGGCCCTTGATGATGTCGACGATATCTCCGGTCGAAACGTGAACGGCGTTGAGGGCTTTGACCAGCGCATCGAGCTTGGGTTTGGAGGTTTGTCCGGGGTCCAGGGGAACGAAGCCGCCGCCGGCCGGGGCGCCCGTCTCGATGACGATGTTCTTGTGCGTAACCACCACCGCTCCGATTTCGACCTCGCCGCTGATCACGATGCTTCCCGTCCGCTCGTTGATCACTACGCGGGCGCCGGGCTGTGGTTCGCGGATCGGGGTGCCGAGGACCATGGAGACGAACATGACGTGAGATTCGCGGTATTCACTGGGAATGGCCACGATGATGTTGCACTGGTCGATCGCTTTGGCCAGATCCTGGCTGCCGGTGCCGAATCCCAGGCTCTTGTTGATTTCTTCGGCAACGCTCTGGGCAACCTCGAAGTCGGCGTGATTGGCGTCGAGCACCAGGGTGATCCTGCCGTCCTTGACGAAGGGGTTGAAGAAATCGGCTTCGAGCCGGCAACCGGCGTGGACGCGTCCCGTGGTGGGGACGGTGGAGTCTTCTATCGAGAGGAGGCCGTCGGCGAAGGCGTACACGGTCGGGTCATGGCGGTCGGGACCGACCAGCGGCGTGAGGAAGAGCCGCCCGCCGGTCAGATCCTTCGCGGGCCCGATCGAGCTGACCATGCAGTCGATCTTATCGCCCTGGCGTGCCCCGGCGGCCGGCACGGTCGCCGTGACGGCTACCAGAGCCACGTTCTTGGCGTCCTTCAGTTCGGCAAGTCCGCCAGAGCTGGGCGGCTCGCCCATCACGGTCATGATTTTGGCGAGGCTGTTGATCGTGGGAAGGAAGTCCCCGCCGTCGCCGGTGCCTTTCAGCCCGACCACGATTCCCAGCCCTTGCAGCGTGTTCTCTTCCTGCCCCTTCACGCGACAAATGCTCTTCAGCACGGTTTGTGCCGGGGCCGGCGCCGTGAAGGCCCACGACGTGAAGATGATGGCAGGCACCAGCAGCAGGTGGATCCGGTGGGACTTCATGGTCGGGTGTCCTCTGTTTCACCGCATTGACGTTGTCGACAAAAGGTTTTCGCCGAGAGACTGTTCACCAAGGCTGATACATGTCCAACCAGCGGAGGAACCAGCCGCGGCGGTAGCTGTCACGGACGCTGCCGGCCTCCCATTTGCGGATCCGCAGGTCGGCCACGTTCTCGCTCAGCACCGTGTTGTTCGGCTGCACGTCCTCCGGACGGACCTCGCCGGTCAGCGCCTGGTTCCACATCTCGTTGTTGTTCTCGATCGTGCGGCGGCCTTCCAGGATCAGATTCCCGTTGGGGCGAATCTCGATCACTCGGCACGCGATCGTGAACGAGATCGAGTCGAGAGACTCGAACCCGCCTTCCGACTTCATCTTGTTGTCCAGCGACGCAGCCACCGTGGGATCTCCCGCGCTCTGAGGGTCGGGCACGATCTTCGTGAGCCCCTTTAAGAGGACCCAGTCCTTCAAGATAGCCGTCGCGTGGGCCTTCTTCTTGCGATCGGTCTCCGCTTCGCTGATGACCGTCGATCTGGTCTTGACCAGGATGGTGATCAGGTCGTTTGCCTCGAACTTGTTGGGTTCGAGCGCAGCCTGATAGGTCCACGAGTAATCCTGCAACGTCAGCGGCCGGCGCTGCGTGGAGCGGCTCAGCAGGCTGGAGTTTTGGGCCCAACTCTGCGTGGCGGCCGCCGAAGACCAGGCCAGGCAGACCAGCAGCACGCAGCGGATTCGTCCCCAACGTAGGATCATCACGTTTTCTTCCTTTCGCATTTCCATGCACGCCGACTATCGCCACATGGCGTCGGACGGTCGGCGGACTTCGTCCTGTCCGGCTTGAACGGGGCGGGCAAGAACCTCCACTTCGCGGATCTTGCTGACCCGTGCGTAATACCTCTGACGGTCTTGCAGCGACTCGACCGCGATCAACTCGCCGAGACTTCCGTCGTCGCGCGCCCGAGCCGTCGTGCGCACCAGGATGCCGTTGCAGCGGGCACATACGGTTACCACGTCGCCACGACGGACCAGCAGCGGCGCGCGAAGCATGCGCGGCCGCAAGACTTGCCCCTTGGGGATCGACTGAGTGATCTCTTTTCCGACGACCTCGTCAATCGAGTAGAACAGGGTGCTATCGGTGTCTTGTCGCGATTCCCGCTTCAATTCGACGTCGGCGGCGCGCAGCAGCGTACCACGCATCAGCGGCCTGACCGTCACGACCACCGCCAACGGCAACGAGACGTGGGCCTGCAGAAGCAGTTGGGTCGGTCCGCGGGACGTTTCGACGGTGAGGGTGAACCGCTGCAAGCCCGTCCAGGGCGGCGCGCCGCCGGCAATCGACACCACCTGGCCCGACTGGGAAACCAACCTGGCCTGGTCCGCATTCAACGCCACGTCGACCTTCCAGGACTGGGTCGCCGAGACGCTGTGCTGGAGGTATTGCACGATGGCCTCGCCCACGAGACTGTCGGTCCTTCTTGCCACCGAAGGCGTCAAGGTTCGCTCCTGGGGCTCCTTTGGCGCCGGGGGACTGCCGCCGAGAATCGTCACCTGGCTGGATCCGGAAAACCGATGCTCTGCCAGGTTCACGCCGCGCAGCAACAACAAGTCCTGAATCTCGCGCAACCGGACGAGACGTTCCCGCGACGTGGTCGGAGGTGTAAACAGCTCGACGGCGGCCAAGGCCTCGGCCTCTTGCCGATCGGTAGCGAAGATCTCGGCCACGTCGCCCAGCGTGACCAGCGTTCCGTCGCTCTGATATTGGGGGCGCAATCGGAATTCGGCCGCCGGCATGGTTCGCGACCCGGCGGCGGCAATTCCGAAAACCACGGCCGCGAGCACCAGACACCTCGTGGACGGGAAGACGCCGGTCCCGTCGTGTTTCCACCGTTGCCAACGTTGCATGGAGGTTGTCCCGACGACTGGAAGGTTGCGGGTTCCGAGACGGCCCGATTCCTTTCGAGACCGGGCCTACGACCGTGGCGCGACGACTAGAACCTCTTCAAATTGGCGACCAGTTGCAGCATCTCGTCGCCGACCTGGATGGCTTTCGAGTTGAGCTCGAACGCTCGCTGGGTGGTGATTAGCCCGATCAGCTCCTCGACCGGATCGACGTTGGAGGATTCCAATGCGTTTTGTTGGAGCGTTCCGAGACCGTCCTGGCCGGGATTGGCCAGCAAGGCCGAGCCCGAGGCGTCCGTCTCGGAAAACAAGTTCTCTCCCAGCCTCAAAAGCCCTTCCGGGTTGACGAAATGGGCCAGCTCGATCTGACCGACCTGGCTCAGTGACGTGTCGCCGGGTACCCTGACCGACACCACGCCTTCGGGGCTGATCGAAATATCGGTTGCATCGGTGGGGAGGGTGATCGGAGGCTCGAGCAACCGGCCGATGCCCGCCGAGCCCATGACGATGTCGCCGTTGGCATTCAGCGAGAAGTTGCCCGCACGCGTGTAGTAGATGTCTCCGTTGGGGTCCGCCACCTGGAAGAACCCCGCTCCCTGAATGGCCACGTCGAGTTGCTCGCCGGTAAGCAGAAACGGGCCCTGCTCGAAATCGCCCTGGATGCTGGAGACGCGGGTACCAAGGCCGATCGAGATCCCGGTGGGCGTGTATTGCCCGGCGGAGTCTTCGGCCCCCGGCAACCGCTCGTGCCGGTAGATCAGGTCCTCGAAGTTGGCGCGGCCCTTCTTAAAGCCGGTCGTCTGCATGTTGGCCAGGTTGTTGGCCACCACGTCCAACTTGGTTTCCATGGCCGACATGCCGGTGGCAGCCGAATAGAGTGCTTGAATACTCATGACTGTCTTCGGGTTGAGGTTGCTGTTGAGGACTCGTAAAAGGACTCACTACCGGGTGCGCATCACACGGTTGACCAGCCCGCCGAGCATCTCATCTTGTGTCTTCATCAGGTTCACGTTGGCCTCCAACATGCGGGCCGCCTTGACCATCTCCGTCATTTCCCAGGTCGCGCGCACTCCCGACGTCTCCAAGTAGCCGGAGGCAACTCCCCGTTCGTTCGGCGGAAGCGGCTGGGGATCGGAAAGCGGCTTGAACAGGTTCTCGCCCATTCGAACCAACTCGTCGAGTGACTCCGGCTTGACCAGCGCCAATTCCTGGACGAGCCCCGTCTGCCGGACGTTTCCGTAGTGGTCGATCTCCAGCACCGGATCGAACGGATTGACCACGATGGGTGCGCCGGTGCTGTTGAGCACGGAATAGCCTTCGGGTGTTGTGAGACGGCCGTCCACGGTGATCTGGAAATTGCCGGCCCGGGTGAGGAATTCCTCGTCGTCTTTCTGGACCACGAAGAATCCCTCATCGCCTCGAATGGCCACGTCCGTGGGAATTTTGGTATGTTTCCAGGGCGCGATCGAATAGTCGGTCTTCGTCTCCTCGACCATCACGCCCCCGCCGATGTCGTCGATCCCGCCGGTGCCGGGGGCTACCAGGCCTTCCTCGATTGCCTCGGCGTGTCTTGCCTGAAACAGCGCCAACTGACGCTTGAACCCCACCGTGTCGATGTTCGCCAGATTGTTGGCGATCACGTCCAGCCGCGTATTCTGAGCGTGGGCACCTTCAGCCGATACGTAGAAGCCGTAGGGCATGGTCGCCTCGGGTATGTCTGGGGACGCTCCCCTGTTGCCCGCGCACCTCGGGTGCGCCGTCGGCGGGCTGCAATTAGCAATCGGCGTGCCAGATGAACATGACGAGCGGTCCAGCGCCTCTCGTTCCACGACGAACCGTTGTGCCCGAAAGGACTTGCGCCGGTTGCGCGGGAAACGATGCAGGCAACCGTTCGTGCTCTCGCGACCCGCAACGCGCGACTGTTGCCGATCGGTGGCGCCGAAATCGCCGATCCGTTGCGCTGAGATCACCGACCGGTTGCAGTGCAGTCGCCAACTTCCGCGCACGGGACTGATGGGGTGACTGCACCGATTCGCATCGGCTACTGCCTGTTGTCGGAGTGCGCGTGAGAGGTGACGGCACGGTCTGTGCGGCTCCCTAGTTCGCCCTGCATCGCCGCGTTCGCCAAATAGCCCGCACTAATTATTTTTGCTGGCCCGCCGTAATTGCCTGAACCGATAGACTCTATGTGCGTTTCCATGATCCGTGGTCATCTACTGGAAGGTCGCTGGAGACGGCAGGGTGGCGGCCATCGGCGATTGGGCAGTCCGGTATGCACGGGGAAGCGAACGAACAACGTACAGACGAAGCGCGTAGGATTCGGCCGCTTTGCCGACATGACCAAGGAAGGAGCCATCGATGCTTGTCTTGTCCAGACAACGCGATGAAAGCATCGTGATCGGCGACAACGTCGTCGTGACCATCGTCGATATTCGTGGAGACAAAGTCCGGCTGGGCATCGACGCCCCAGGCGAAATCCCCGTTCACCGCAGAGAGGTCTACGACGCGATCCAACGAGAGAACCGTCAGGCGGCTGGTCTGGAGGCGAAGCAGACCGAAGGGCATCCGTGTCCAAACGCTGCTGAATCGGAGAAGGCCCCGGGGGGCTATTGATGTCGGCATGGCGGATGATCAAGGCCGACCCAGCGGAGGCCGGGAGCATCAGACCCCCCGGTGGTCGCCGTCGCGCATTGACCGGGCAGAGCTGCCTAATCAGGGCAAAGGCAGTCGACCGTATCGGTCGTTCCGATTATTCCGGCCTCGCAGGAAGTACCCCGTGTTTGCGGGGCCCTTTTTCTTTCCTAAGCGGGTGCTTGTGCCGAGAAGGATTCTAAGGAGCATGGAAAAAAAGAAACGGTTCGGCCGCAGATTACCTAAAGTGCGTATCTTATCGAGCCGATATTGCTCCATGTAGGTCGCTGCCAGGCGAGCACCGCGCGGGATAGGCAGCGCGGTTGGTCGGCATAACCATGTCGGCCAAGATTCCGGACAGCGCCTTGGTTCGTCGTGAAACTGGAGACAAACATCCGACTACAGGGTCGTCCTCTGCCAAGAGGTTTCGCACGCGGCCCGTAGTGAAGCTGGTCCGGAATCGTGATCTCCCCGCAATCCGGTGAAGCTTGGACGTAATCCTTGAAAAGGAGGGGTGTCTGAAATGACACGAATCAACACAAACGTCAGCTCACTTAACGCCCAGAAATCCCTTGCGCGGTCGAACGCGGACTTGCAGACGGCCCTCACGCGTCTGAGCACCGGTTTGCGGATCAACGTTGGTAAAGACGATCCGGCCGGTTTGATCGCCAGCGAAGTGCTCCGCAGTGACATGATCAGCGTGGAGCGGGCCATTACCAACAGTGAGCGTGCCAACCAAATGATCGCCACCGCCGATAGCGCGCTGGGACAGGTCAGCTCGTTGTTGAACGACATTCGCGGTCTGGTCTCCGAGGCGGCCAACACGGGCGCCATGAGTGAGGAGCAGATCTCGGCCAACCAGTTGCAGGTCGATTCGTCGCTGGAAGCCATCGACCGAATCGCCCAGGTGACGTCCTTCCAGGGCAAGCGGCTTCTGGACGGCAACCTGGACTTCGTCACTTCCAGCGTCGATCCGACGAAGGTCTCCAACCTCGAGATCCAACAGGCCAACTTCGGCACGCAGACCCAGATCAACGTGACCGTGGACGTGGTGGCCCAGGCCGAGCAGGCCGAACTGGCCTACACATCCAGTTCGATCAGCGACGACGTGGTCTTGGAGATCGGCGGCTCGAAGGGATTCGAGGCGTTCAGCTTCGCCGCCAACAGCACGATCAGCGAGATGGCGGCCGCCATCAACCTGGTCTCCGACGCGCTGGGTGTGCAGGCCGTGGTCGACTACAATATCGCCCAGGCAGACGGCACCGGCGAGGTCCAACTGACCACGGCGGGCTCGACCGGCGTAATCACGATCGCTGCCGATACGGTCGGTCGCGAAGGGGGCAACATCGCTATCGAGTACGCGACGACCACCACCGCGGCCACGGCTCCCGTCACTGCTGCGACTGCGTCGTGGGACGGCACGGGTGACGTGAACAAGATCACGGTCACCGCCAAGACGCTCAGTTGGACGGCCGCGGCGGGTGTGGCTGTAACAAGTCAGTCGGGATCGGACCTCGTTATCACGCCGCAGATCAGCGGCGCCCAGTTCGACAACATGACCTTGCAGGAAAACGTATTGACCGCGGGGGCCCCTACGGCCTCCAATGCGGTCTACGACTATGATACGAACGTCCTTACGCTTACGGTCAAGGTCGGTGCCACGGCAGGAGCCGCGGCGAGCCTGATCGGGTCAAAGCTGGCACAGTTGTTTACGGCCACAGCTACGAACACGGCCACTACCTACGCCGCGAGCGGAACCAGTGCCCTCACCGGTGCCACGGGCGCGGGGGGTCGGGACGGCGGAGCCGTGCTGGCGAGCATCACGGACGTGCGAGCGGCGATCAACACCGATGTGACGGTCGCCGCCAACGTGACGGCCACCGGTACGTCGGCCGACACGGTGACGCTGGTGACCCATGCGGCCTTCTACGGCAACGAGAACACTGGTGGTACTTCCGAACCCAACAACCGGATCCAACTGCTCAGCACGGCCGCGGCGGCCGATCTACCGATTACCTTCCGGACGCTCGGCACCAGCCAGGCCCTGAGCCTGGACTTCACGCAAAACGCCGAGACGGGGGGCTATGCCACGGCCATCTTGCAGGGCACCAATGCCGATGCGTCGATCAAGGTCGTGTCAAAGACGCAGGGCACCGCATACGACGGGATCACCATCTCGCTCGAGCAGGACGCCACCGACAACAGCATTGCCTGGGATCGCGAGGCCAAGACCATCAAGATCTACCGCAACTACGACGGCGGTGCCGTGACGGCGACCACGCTGGTTACCGACCTCACGGCCGCTTTGGGTGACTCGTTCACCTTCAGCGTGTTCGGTGGTGGGGCCGGCGGTGGCGCGCTGACCAAGAACACCAGCGCCACGACCGACGGCGGGAATGAGTATACGGCGATCAACGTAAACCTGGCCACCGACGCCAACGGCAATATTACCAGCACGGCGGCCGACGTGGTCACGGCGATCAACAACTCTGCCACGCTGCAAGCTCTGGATGTCTCCGGATCCCACGTGGGCACCAGCGATGGCTCCGGCCTGATGCAGACCGGTAGCACCGCGTTCACGCAGGCCGGGGTGACCAAGCAGGACGGCTATGCCGGCGGCACCACCAACAACCGCGGCGGTGAAAATGCCCAGTTGACCGTCACTGCTCTCACCGGCGGCGCGGCGTACGACAATGTCAGCATCGTGTTCCGTGACGACCCGGATATCGCCGCCGGTACGGCCGACGAAAGGGTCAGCTACAACGCGAGCACGAAAGAGCTGAACATCTACATCCAGAGCGGCACCAGCACGCTCAGCGACGTGCTGACCAACTACACGGCCGCCAACAACCCGACGGAGTATGGCCTGTTCCGACTCGCGGCCGTGGGCACCGGTGCCGGCACGCTCTATTCGACCGACACCGGCAAGCTGACCGGTGGGCGGGTCGATGCGGGGACGGCCGACGGGGCCGTGGCCATGTCGGGGGCCTACGACGAGGGCGACGTCATCGGCACCACCGGGCTGACGTTCAAGTCGGTCAACTACGGCTCGAAGGAGTTCATCTCGGTCAAAGTGCTCGACGGTACCCTCCAGACGATCGATCCCGACGGCAATACCACCGACCGCGACACGGGCAGCGACGTCAACGTGCGGCTGAACGGCATCCAGGCGATCAGCGACGGGTTGAACGTCTCGATGAACACCTCCGTGCTCGACCTGAGCTTCACTCTCGACTCGGGAGTGGCCGCCGGCACGACAATGAACTTCCAGATCACCGGCGGTGGCGCCCAGTTCCAGTTGGGACCCGATGTGGTCTCCAACCAGCAGGCCCGACTGGGAATCTCTAGTGTCAGCACGGCCAAGCTGGGGGGCATCTCGGGCCGGCTCTACGAGCTGCGGTCCGGCGGCACCAAGGACCTGGGGACCGACGTCGGCGGGGCGGCCTCCGTGGTCGATGAGGTAATTACCCAGGTGACCACGCTTCGAGGCCGGTTGGGGGCGTTCCAGAAGACGACCCTCGACAGTAACATCGCTTCGTTGAAGGACACCCTGGAGAACCTCACCGCGGCGGAAAGCTCGATCCGCGACGCCGACTTCGCGGCCGAGAGTGCGGCCCTGACCCGGGCACAAATCCTGGTGCAGTCCGGTGTTTCGGTGTTGTCGATGGCCAACAGCAACCCGCAAAACGTCCTGGCCCTGTTGCGGTAAACGTAACTCGGAGCCAGCGAATGAGACTCAACGGTCCGTCCGGTCTTCCGGGCGGACCGTTGCCTTGGTGGGCCACGCCGCAGAAGTTCGGTCGTCGTCGAGCTATCCGTCTACACCGTCGTAGCCGTAGTACTCGATGTATGGCCGGAGCACGTCCATGACCGGCGCGAGTTGCTTGGCGTAGCGCTGCCAACGATATCGGGCACGCCGATAGAGCGGCTCGACCACCTGGTGGTAGCTGGCCGTGCGGACGTTTCGCGTCTTGGCGTGTTCCGTGTGACGGTAGACCGATTCATCCCAGCCAACGCCCAGATAGTCGAGCAGTCGGCGTGTCTCGCCTTCGAAGTCATCGAGCAGGTCCTCGTAGCGAATCATGTGATAGTCGATCGGCAGCACACGCACGTAGTGCTGCCACAGACGCATCACTTCGTCGTAGAAGGCGGCCGTGTTCTCCAGTGTGAAGAAGTTGACCGTGCCCGAGTGCATTCCGAAGTTCTGCATCAGACAGCTCAGGCACACGTCGCAGGGGTGTCGCACGACAAAAATGAACCGCGTGTCGGGAAAGATGCGATGGGCAAGCGCCGCGTCTCGGGCCATGAAGGGGTTTCGGTCGATCAACAGCAGTCCCGGCTGGTGCTGTAGGAAGCGGTTGACGGTGCGGAAGTAGACAGCCCTCAGATGATCGAAATGCTCGGGCATCAGACTGGCCAGCGTCCAGGCGGAGGGGCTGCCGTAGGAGAGGATTTCCCTCTTGAGCTCACCGATCGTGGGACGCTCCTCCATGGTCTGCAATTTGGGGTGCGTGTCGAGAATCTGGTCGATCAAGGTCGTGCCCGACCTGGGGAATCCCGTCATGAAGACGGGGGTCTCTTCGCGAGGATACGGAGGTGCCGGCGTCCAGGACTCGATCCAGGCCGGGTGAAACAACTCGGCGGCGATGCGGTCCTCGCTGTGGATTGTCTCTCGGTCGACTCCGAGCCGCGTCGCCTTGGCGTCGGCCAGTCGATTTCCCTCCTGGAACCAATGAAACGCCTTGTCCGCTTCTTCCATGCGATCGTAGAATCGCCCCAACTGAAAGTACGCCTCGGCTCGCGTCTCTTCCGCCAGCCGATCCCCCGCCGCGGCGACGACCCGCTCAATCCGCGCGACGGCGCCGGCGAAGTCTCCCCGCCGTCCCTCGCACTTGGCTTGCACGATATTCAGCCGGGGGTGCTCTGGGGCGATCTTCCGGCCGCGGTCAATGTAGTCGAGGGCCTCTTCGAGCTGGTTCGCCTTCTCGTGGTAGCCGGCCAGGCTGGCAAGCACGGGGACGAAGTCGGGTTTCAGCTCCAACGCGCGGTGGAAGCACGCCAAGGCCTCATCGTTCTTTTCTTGCCGGTTCAGCGCCCGGCCGAGGTTGTTGATCGCCTCGACGTAGTCGGGCTTGATGCGCAAAGCCTCCTCGTAGGCGGCCACGGCCTCGTCGAGCTTGTCGTCCTGCCGGTAGATGTTCCCCAGGTTGTTGAAGGTCTCGGCCTTGCCGGGATCCAAGACGGCCGCTTGTTGATAGCTTTCGAAGGCCTCCGCGAGCTTTCCTTGGCCCTTCAGTGCCCTACCTAAGTTCAAATGGACGGCGGCGGACTCCCTTTCCAGGTCCATTGCCCGCCGACAGCTCTGCTCGGCCTCCTCGTATCGTTCCAACTCATTCAGCGCATGTGCCAGGTTGTTGTGCGCCAGGAAATAGTGCGGGTTGATCTCCAGCGCCCGGCGACAATCCTCGATGGCCTCGTCGATCTGGCCGGCCGACAGGCGGGCCGCCGCACGGTTGTTGTAGATCTCCGCCGTCGGTTCCGCCAAGGGGATCGCCAGATCGAAATACCCGACGGCCTCCTGGTTCTTTCCCTGTTGGTGACATGCCACTCCAAGGAGGTGGAGGCCGTGGGGATGTTGCGGATCGATTCGCAGCGCCTCCCGATACAACTCCTCCGCCTGCTGAAGTTGGCCGATTTCGTGGTGCCGCAAGGCAAGCTTCAGTGTGTCAGACACGGTGGACATGCGAAATCCTTTCTCGGAGCGTCTGTGGGGGCGTTCCGACCGACACTGGATGGCCGCCCAACGGACGGCGCGGCCGGAAACCTAGATGAGAGACGGCTGCACGTCTCTATTGTCGGTCAGGTGATACCAGGACTTGCACATTTGACCTCGTGAGTGGGGGGGCGGTGCCACTACTTGCCTCCCTCAAGAGAATTCAGCGGATTTGAGAGATCCGGGAAATCTGGGGGATTCTGGCGAGAACTGCTAAACGTACCTTGGCCTGCCAGCCGATTCGTCTTCACACGAGAGGTCCGCTTCGCGCTACCGGTATGCGCACCGGCGCTGCGAGGATGCACCGCACCGTTCCCGGCACGCCCGGGATCCGTCGGCACCACGCATCCGACGCGTCGAAGTAAGCACGGGGCGGCCCTCCGGGGCTAAGTGCGGGTGCAACCGGCCGAGAGAAGACCATGCGCGACTGCTGCCTGGCGTGCGGTGGGCGGATCCTCTATCCGCTGTACGAGCCCGATCCGCAGCCGCTGGCTGCGCTGAATCTGCCGCGATCGGCCGAGGCCGCTCAGCGTGCGCTTCGCTTTCCGATCGACTTCCGTGTCTGTGCCTATTGCGGCCATATCTTCAATACGCAGTTCGACTACTACAAAATACCCTATGCCGATGATTCCAACCTCATGTACAACGGAGGTTCCCGGTGGCTGGGCCACCTGGAAGGCCTGGTGGATTTGCTGCTGACGAAGTACGACGCGTTGGGCAAGACGCTGGTGGACATCGGCTGTGGAGACGGCCGGTTCCTGGAACTCCTAAGGGAAAAGGGGCCGGCGTGTCGGTGCATCGGCTTCGAACCGGGAATCGAGGCAAACAACGCCCGGGCCAAGGGATTCGAGGTTCAGCAGGACTACTTCCATCCCGAACGCGACCTGTTGGCCGGTCGCCCCGACTTCCTCCTCTGCCGACATGTGATCGAACATCTGGCCGATCCGCGCGGTTTCGTCGCCGCGATCGCGTACTGGTGCAACCTCTACGAGCTGTTTCCCGTGCTGCTGGCCGAAGTGCCGCGGATCGAGAAGGCCGTCGAAGGGGCACGCGTAGTCGACTTCCTGTACGAACATGTGTCGAACTTCACCGACTTTAGCTTTCGAGTGATGTTCGAGTCCACCGGATTCGAGGTCCTGGAGCTTCGCCCCTGCTATGGCGACGAGGTGGTCGTGGCGGTAGTGCAGGCGCGGAAGATCGGGCGAATCCAGACGCTGCGCCATGCGGCCGAGGCCTTTCGGCAGCGGATCGACCGGCAATTGGTCGAGGTGCGCGGCGAGCTTCGGCGGTTGCGCGCCGAGGGCAGAACGATTGCATTCTGGGGCGGGACGGGCAAGGGCGCCGCGTTTCTGAATGCCTTTCGGCTGGCGGCCGACGAGTTTCCCTTGGTGGTCGACTCGGATTGCCACAAGGTGGGACGCTATGTGCCTGCAACGGCCCAGGAAATCCGTTCGCCCGACTACCTCGTGCGGAACCCGGCCGATGTCATCGTCATCACGACTCGCTGGCGAGCCGGAGACATCCTCGAAGAGATTCGGCAGCGCGGCATCCGTTGCGAGACGGTGCTGATGCTCGAAGGAGGCCAACTACGGCCATGTGCGGGCTTGGGGCGCGTGCCGGAGTGATAGAGTCTCGGCCGAACCGGCACGACAGCCAAATCCGCACTATTCGCCAGAGGCCCCCCCTAATTCGGGATGCAACTGGCGCAATGCAGAGAATAGCTAAACCTTTCCCGAATTGCCGGTCGATCCCAGTCGAAGTCAGGGAGTACCCTTTCCGCTCTGCTTGCGCGCCCGGGCAACCATGGGACGAATCCAATCGAACATCGGGATCATTACCGGCGTGCCGATCGGCGACACGGTCGACGCCTTGATGGCGCTGGCGGCAAAACCCCGGGACCTGCTGCTGGAGCGGACCGAGAATCTTCAGACCGAGCAGCTCGCCGTCACCGAACTCTCGGCCTTGCTGCTGACCGTGCGGTACGTGACCGACAATCTCGGCAAGGAGGACCTTTACGACAAGCGGGCGGTAACCAGCAGCAATCCGTCGGTGCTTTCGGCGTCGGTGGTCGCGGGCGGCCAGCCCCCGATGGGGGCCTACCAGTTCACACCGCTGCAAACAGTCCAGAGCCAGCAATTGCTCAGCTCGGGATTCGAGAGCGACACGAATCCCCTCGGCGGCGGCAAGCTCACTTTCCGATTCGGCCGTGACGTGGAGGACGGCGCCTCGTTGGACCTGTTCGACGCCGGCAACGGCGTGGTCCGCGGACGGATTCGCATTACGGATCGCAGCGGCGCTCGGGCCGAAATCGATCTCACCACGGTCGAGACGGTCGACGACGTGCTCGAAGCGATCAACGCCGAGCGGACGATCGACGTGACGGCCGTCGCCCACGGGGACCAGATTCGCCTGATCGACAACACGGGTCAAACCACGTCGAACCTCAGGGTGCAAGAGGTCAATGGCGGAACCACGGCCGCTTCGTTGGGGCTGGCGGGCATCGATGTTTCCGCCGGCGTCGCCGACGGCAAGGACATGGTCCGTCTGTTCGAGGGCCTGGACCTCGATCTGCTGAACGACGGCAGCGGCGTGCGGCTCGACACCGTCTTCGCCGAAATCACCTACAAGCTCCGCGACGGCACCAGCGGCACGATCGACTTCTCGAAGCTGGAATCCGAGAGCACGGCGGCCCCGAAGGAGTCCACCCTGGGCGACGTCCTGAACGTGATCAACGCCACCGCGCCGGGGAAGCTCAAGGCGGAGATTGCCTCCGACGGCGACCGGCTCGTGATCACCGACATGACCGAGGGCGACGGCACCTTCCAATTGATCAGGCCCGCCAGTTGGGACCACGTGCGGGCCCTCGAAGACCTGGGGCTCGACGGCCGTGAGGCGGTCGACGGCGTGATCACCGGCCGGCGGCTGTTGGGCGGGGCCAAGACGGTGCTGATTTCCAGCCTTAACGGCGGCCAGGGATTCGGGCAACTGGGTGCCTTGGAGCTAAGCGACCGCAACGGGGTTTCCGACACCGTCAACCTAGCGGGCGCCGAAACGCTCGAGGACGTGATCGATCGCATCAATCGTGCCGATGTGGGCATTGTCGCCAAGGTCAACCAGGCCCGCAACGGCATCCAACTGGTCGACACGACCGGCGGCCAAGCCGCCAATCTGATCGTCGCCAGCGCCGACACGACCAACACGGCCCAGAAGCTGGGGCTGGCTGTCGACGACGACGTGGCCGCAAAAAACAGCGGCGATCTGCACTTGCAGGTGATGGCCCTGAACACCGGGCTCGACGATCTTAACGGCGGGGCCGGCGTCGCCCGTGGGAGCTTCCTGATCCAGGATTCCACCAACCGTCAGGCGGAAATCGATCTGCGCGATGACGAGATCCAGACCATCGGCGACGTGATCGAGGCCATCCGCCGGCTCCCGTTGCAGGTCTATGCCGAAATCAACGAAACGGGCGACGGTATCCGACTGGTGGACTATGGCAACGGCCCGGGAGGCCTGGTGATTCTCGAGGGTGATTCGACCACGGCCCAGGATTTGAACCTGTTCCAGCACTCCACCGAGGCCGTGATCGACGACAAGTTCGTGCAGGTGATTGACGGCTCGATGACCCGGGTGATCGAGCTGGACGACGACACCCAGCAGATCGCACTGGAGACGAAGCTGGACGAGTTGAACCACGGCTCGGGGGTTGCTCGGGGCACGTTTTCGATACTCGATAGCTCCGGCCGATATGCTCGACTCGACCTGGCTGCCGAGAATATCCAGACGGTCGGCGAGCTGATCGATGCGATCAATCAGCTCGACGTGGGGGTCGAGGCCGAGATCAACGTGACCGAAGACGGCATCCTCATCAAAGACGTCGCCGGCGGCGAGCGGACCCTGCGCATCTTCGAAGGAAACAGCACGACCGCAAGCGATTTGCACCTGCTGAACGCGACGCGGGAAGCCCTGATCAACGGCCAGCCGTTTCAGGTGGTCAACGGGCGCCCCAGCAGCGGCGTCCGCACGCTGGAAGACCTGCGCCAGGCCATCAACGAGCTGAACGCCGGCGTCACCGCAACGACCTTCCTCGACGGGTCGAGCAGGCCGTTTCGATTGTCGCTGATCAGCAATCAGGCTGGCAAGGCCGGCCAGTTGGTCGTCGACACGTCGCAACTCGGCTTCTCGATGGAGGAAACGGTGGCCGCCCGCGACGCGAAGCTCGTCTTCGGCAGCGCCGAGAACGCGGCCGCCGGCGTGTTGGTCTCCTCGTCGTCGAACACGTTTCGCGGCGTCTTGCCGGGTGTAACGCTTCAGGTCCAACAGGCCTCCAGCCAGCCGGTAACCGTAACCATTGCCCGCAGCGACACCGACCTGGTGGCCAACGTGAAGGCCATGGTCGAAAACTACAACCGGTTCCGCGCGAAGCTCTCCGAAGTGACGGCGTACGACGTGGAAACGGATACCCGCTCGGTCCTCACGGGCGATTCGGCGGCGCTGCGGTTGGACACGGAACTCTCGCAACTGATCAGCGGCCGGTTCCTCGGTGTCGGCTCGATCCAGTCGCTGGCAGAGGTGGGAATTGTCCTGAAGAACGACGGGACTTTGCAGGTGGACGAGTCCAAGCTCAAGGCACGCTATGCCGCCGATCCGGAAGCGGTCAAGCAGTTCTTCAGCACCGAAGAGTTCGGCGTTTCCGACAAGTTTGCCGATTTGATCGAGCAGATGTCGGGCCAGGACGTCTCGCTGCTTGCCAATCGATACAAAGTGCTTCGAGACAAGATCGATCGCAACGCCGCGAGGATCGAGTACATGAACGAGCGTCTGACGGCGCAGCAAAACCAATTGTTCCTTCAGTTCTATCGCATGGAGCTGGCGATCGCGGAGCTGCAAGCCGGCCTGTCGGCGCTGGATGCGATTCAGCCGATGTCTTCGTCGAGCAGCACGTCGTCGTAGCAGGCCGCCCCGGCCGTCCCTTGACTACTGTCTCTTGGCAGAATGCCCTTGACTCGCCATTCTGCAAGAATCCAGTTCACCAGACAAGTCTCCCGTCTCCACGGAAAGGAGCCGCAGATGGAATGTTCGGCGAGAGAGAGCTACCTTGCCACGGAAGTGATGACCGCCACCCCGCAGAAACTCCAGTTGATGCTGATCGAAGCAGCCATCCGCTCCGCCGAGCGCGCCCGGCAAAGGTGGCACGCCGGCGAGGGCGAGGGGGCCTGCGAGGAGTTGATCCGCGCCCAGGAGGTCGTCGGCGAGATGCTCGCCAGCCTCAATAGCGAAGTGGCTCCCGATCTGGTCAAGAAGGTGGCCTCCGTCTACGTGTTCATCTTCCGCAGCCTCATGGAGGCCAACTACGAGCGGAATGAAACCAAGTTGGACGACGCGTTGCGGATCTTGAAGATAGAGCGGGAGACGTGGTGCCGGGTCTGCGAACAGCTTGCCGCCGCGCAGGAACCGGCCGGCGGAGAGGCTGCGGCCCCGGCGCCCCGGCAGCCGGCCAGCGCTGCCGCGGCGCTGCCGCCCGCACTGCCTTCGACCGACCATCCACCCACCGGGCACGTCGATATCGCCTCGACGACCACCAGCTTCTCGCTGGAGGCTTGAGCCCTCCTTGCCGAGACTCGCCCTTTCTGGTTCACTAGTATTGACTCCTGCGCAGCCAATGCGCGAGGGCAACCACGGCAGCCCGGTTTTTTCCTGCCTCCCCCAAGGAGAACGCGTGAACCATTCCGACCTGCTCATTCGCGTCGGCCACAGCCCCGATCCCGACGACGCCTTCATGTTCTATGCCCTGGCCGGCGGGAAGATACCGACGGGCAACTATCGCTTCCAGCATGAGCTGGTCGACATCGAAACGCTCAATCGGCGGGCGTTTGCCGGCGAGCTGGAGCTAACGGCCGTCAGCCTCCACGCCTATGCCCATCTCACCGATCGGTACTTGCTGTGCCGTTGCGGTGCCAGCATGGGCGATCGGTACGGCCCGATGGTCGTTGCCCGGCGGCCCGGCCCGGTCGACGCGCTGAAACAGGCCTCCATCGCCGTGCCCGGGACGTTGACCACTGCCTATCTGGCGCTGCGGATGTGCCTGGGAGTCGATTTCCGGCACGTGGTCGTCCCGTTCGATCAGATCCTCGATGCCGTGGCCTCCGGACGCCATGAAAGCCAGCCGATCGACGCCGGGTTGATTATTCACGAAGGCCAGCTCACCTATGCCCGGCAGAACCTCGCCCTGATCCTCGACACGGGGCAATGGTGGTTCGAGCAGACCGGCCTTCCGCTTCCGCTGGGCGCCAACGCCGTCCGCAAGGATTTGGGGCCCGAGACGATCCGCGACGTACACCGGCTGCTGCTGGAGAGCATCCGCTACGGGCTGGAGCATCGCGAGGAGGCGCTCAGTTACGCATTGCAGTTCGGCCGAGACCTCGATCGGGCCAAGGCCGACCAGTTCGTGGAGATGTACGTCAACGACTGGACACTCGATTTCGGCCCCCGTGGCCGCGAAGCGGTCTCCCAACTCCTTGCCCGAGGACACGCCGCCGGTGTGATCCCCAAGCTCGTCGTGCCCGAGTTTGTCGAGAGCGAATGACTTGCGACTCGTTCTTGATGTTTGCATTGCGAATGATCAAGGCCAACCAACGGGAGGCCGGAACAATCGGGGTCCCGTTGGTCGCCCTCGCGCATTGACTGTGCAAACGTCAATGAAGAACAAGTTGGGCATACATGAAAGTGCAAGGACGCGCAGCGGCCTTGCGCTTTCATCACGCGCTGACGGAAGATGCCTTTGAGCTTCCTGGTCCTTTCCCGATCAGAAGCCACCCAAATCGACGTCCCCCCCAAGGCGAAACAACTGCCGGGCATTCTCCATGGTCTGGGCCGACAGCCTCTGAACGCTTGTGCCGCGCAACTCCGCCAGGCACTCGGCGATGCAGGCTACGTACGCGGGTTCGTTCCGCTTCTGCTGGCCGCGCAGTGGGTGCGGGACCAGATAGGGGCTGTCCGTTTCTATCAAGAGGCGATCGTCGGGAATGGTCTGGGCCACCTCTCGCAACGGCCGGAATTTTCTGTTCGTGTATGTGACCGGGCCCGCAAAGCTCACGTAAAGCCCCAATTCCAAACATTCCGCCGCCATGCCCGCGTTGCCGCTGAAGGCGTGCAACACACCCCGCAACGGCCCTCGGGAAGCGGCCTCGCGGAGCAACGGCAGCAACTCAGCGGCCGCCTCGCGGCAATGGAGGATCACGGGCAAATTGCTTCGTTGTGCCAGTCGAAGGTGTCGGTCCAGATAGACGCACTGAAGCTCCAGCGGTGCGAAATCCCAGTGCCGGTCCAAACCCGTTTCGCCCAAGGCCACCACCTTCGGTTGTTCGGCCATTTCGACAATGCGATCCCAGTCACCCGGGCCGGCTTCGGCGCAGTGGTTCGGCTGGATGCCGACGGCCGCGTAGATCACCGTGTGTGCTTGAGCCAGGGATAGCGCCGCACGGCTCGAGTCGGCCGAAGTGCCGGCACACACCATGATTTCGACGCCGGCCTTTCGGCTCCGCTGGATCACCGTCTCGCGATCGGCGGCAAATTCCTGCTGGTCGAGATGGACATGCGTGTCGGCGTATTGCACGGTGCTGCTCCGGCGGTGTCGGCCAAGCGAATTACGGGAAGGCAATTATAGGCTGCAAGGCGCCGACGGCAATCATGCACTCTGCCGATGGTCGCATCGCGGGCGACTGGTCACTATAGGGGGACTGCGCATGGTCAGTGTGGGCCGTATCTTGCAGAGTGGACGACGAATAAAATCGGGTATCGAGTGCGAATTCAGTTCGGAACAGATATCGCGCGTGAAAAAGGTGCGATTGGACGACCCTCAAGTCGGGTTTGGCACGGTGATCCAAATCGCTGCCTGGGGCGGCAACCGAGGTGTTTTGCGTGCTTACGAGATCGCCAGCCTGGAATATAGCAAAGCGGCTGTGCCAGAATTGCCAGAATGCGCATGGGACACATGACCTAACCCTAAGGTCCTATATAGCTGAGGCTTGCGTTCATTGAGGGCAGGTGATGCAGGAGTCCAGTGACACGATTCGACGAGGGCACGTGCCGGAACAGGCCCCCATCGTCCCCGTATGGGAAGAAACGCCGGTAAATGCGTTTGTCAAGCCCGGGGATTTGCTTGACTTCGTGCGATTCAGGCGTATTGTAGATTAATGACGGCGCCTGCGCGCACATGGAGTGACTTCCTGATCATGGGGCGCCGGCAGTCGGGGCTCTGCCAAAGGAGCGAAGGAACGTACGATGTTAGTGCTATCGCGTAAGAAGAACGAGAGTATTGTCATCAATGATGACATTACGATCGTCGTCGTGGAGATCCGAGGAGACAAGGTTCGTCTGGGGGTTGAGGCCCCGAAGGAAGTGCCGGTCCACCGGCGCGAGGTCTTCGATGCGATCCACCGCAACGAATTGGCCGGAGGAGACAAAGCGGCCAGCAAAGCCGACGCTGCCGGTGCCGGTGGCGACGCCTGAACAGGTTCTTTCCTCCTCCCTCGGACAGACACCGTAGATCGAAGCCTCCCCCTCGGTCGCTGTCGTCCGTCCCGCTCTCGCCTCTTCCGCACACCGCCTAGCCCGGGATTCTCTCTCCTGGACTGCCACGGGGCCGGTTCGGGTTCTTTAATGACGTTTGCACAGTCAATGTGCGAGGGCGACCAACGGGAGCCCGATTGTTCCGGCCTCCCGTTGGACGGCCTCGATCATTCGCCATGCAAGCATCAATAATAGGGCCTCTTCCTGGTGGCCGCCGGCGACGCGGCTTCGGCCAGCCTCTTTGCAGACCTC
Source organism: Pirellulales bacterium (assembly GCA_016935315.1). Taxonomy (GTDB): domain Bacteria; phylum Planctomycetota; class Planctomycetia; order Pirellulales; family Thermoguttaceae; genus JAFGRD01. The sequence goes on along the minus strand of JAFGRD010000118.1, from coordinate 89,289 downwards.
GAAAGCTGCTACTGCGATGCTGACGCAGTCGCACCTCCGAAAAGCACGTTGAGGTGGTCGATCGCTACGGGGCCTTCCGGGGTGAGCTCGATGGCATTCGGCCCTTCTTCCAGCACGACCGGCCGCTGGTCCCAGGCCCAAGTGGATCTGCCGCCCGTGAGCCAACAGACAATTTTCCCCGCACGGTTGCCGTTGACGGTCACGCCGCATCGGTGCTGCCCCTGCCCGGCCAGTGCGTAGCGCAACTCCAGCAGATACGTTCCCGTCTGGGGCGCATCGAAGGTCCAATGGATCCGGGGCCGTGGGGCGTCTGGTGTGGGATCGAGGTATCCGGTTCCCGTGAATTCGCCGCCGTGCGACGCCTTGGCGAGCCCCTGGAACGTCGCTGCTTCGGCCTCCAGGATCGTGCCGCCCGGCGTGGGCGCCATGGAGGAAAGCCGGGGTGTGCCGCCGGCGATCTCGACGTCGTGCAGGACCTGGCCGGTCAGCTCGCGCCAATCGCAGTAGCCGACTCGATTCGTCCACAGGGGGTTCTCGTATTGCGCCAGGGCCGTCGATACGTATCGCCGCCAACAGTCCGCTGCTTCGGTGAGCTCCGCGACGGCCGTATTGCCGTGGGCCGGGAGCCTGGTCTTGCGGAACAGCGCCAGCTCGGTCGCGCCGCGGATTTTGTGCGCGTAGTACTTGCCCAATAGCCCCATGGCGCGAATATCGCTCAATGTCAGCCGCAGCTCCTTGTCGCCACCGTGGGAAAGACCGTCGACCAGCTCCAACGCCTTCTCCGCGTGCCGGTGGAGCTTCTGCGAGACTTCCAGCGGCGTGGTTCCGGAGGGCTGCTTGCCGGCGACGACCAGATCGACGAAGTCGGGGATCGATATGTTCCCGCTGCTTGGGTGCGGCGGCAGTGTGATGAAGCGGTTCACGTCGTGGAAGCCGGTCGGCGTTTGTGCCGGCCCGGGCGAGCTTTTACAGGCCTCGATGTACCACTGGAAATCCAACGCCCCCCAGTGGAATCCGGTGGTTGTCGGAAAGACCATCGAGGCTTCCTGCCAGGCCGCGAACAGATCCTTGCCCGAGACGTTCGGATAGCGTTGCTGCAAGACGGCGATGAATCGCTCGTTCGCCAGTGTGGGGTCGTAGCCCAGCCGGCCCCAGATCATCCAGTGGTACCAGTGTTTGGCCACTTCGATCTGACGCGGCGTCTCCGGTTCGGTGCTGAGGAATTCGCGGCCCCAAATATACTGGTCCGAGCCCAGGTAGTAGCCCCGCGAGGCTTCACGGGGGATGTTCTGGATGAACTCGCGCACAAAATCCGGCGCGCCCCAACGGAAGTGATACACGTCGTCGTTGCGCAGCGTCCAGATCGTCTTCAGCTCACCGATGTCCTGGACGAACGCCCGGTGGTAGGGCTGAGTCGTGGCACTGTAGACGTGGGCCTTGGCGTACTTGAAGCTGAAGAGAAACTCGATATCCTTGTGTGCGACCAGCGGCGCGAACGTGCGGGCGATGTCTCTGGTGCCGGTCTGGTGCTGGCGGTGGATCAGGGTGATCTTGCGCCCCGGCTGCTCGGCCGCGGCGTCGAGCACGCCTTGGCCGTACGTCTGAAACGCCCAGTCTTCCTTCTGCTGGAGGCTGGCGCCCTCCATGTTCTCGCCGGTCGTCAGGCCGATACCCGCCAGATCCGGGTACGTGAGGAACATCTGCCTGATGCTCTTGCGAAAGTAGTCGACGGTCGTGGGGTTGCCGATGTCGTCGGTGATTCCGTACTGACCTCCGGTTCCGTTTACGAAGATGTTCCACGTGACGAAATAGAAATCGACGTTGCGGTCCTTGCCATAGCGCATCACCCGGCGCCAGAAGGCGATCTTCTCGTCGATGGTCATCCTCTTGAGAATCTCGACGTTGCCCAGGATCTCGGGACTATCGAAGCCTATGCCGTTGAGCGAGTAATACTCCTTCCAGCGAACCGTGGACCGCTGTACGTTGTCCAGGGCCACGTTCGGATAGTCGGGCACCTTGACCAGCGACGGGAATGGATGGAGGCTCCAAAGCGAGACGTAGTTGTAGCGGCAACGCGCCAACTGGTCGACGTACTCTTTCCAGAAATCGAAGCTCCACATCTCGGCGATGTTGTGCTGGGCGGCGTCGCAAACGTCGGTGTAGCTGGGCGTGCGGACATCGAGCGGGCAGTTGAATTTCGTTCCCCGCATGGCCATGTAGGCGTTGTGGTCCGCGTGTCCGATGCCCGCCAGACCGGCAATGCGGACCCGTTCGGCCAGCTCCAGGCCCCCGTACATCGCGCCGGCGGCGTCCGCGCCAACGACCCAATACGTCGATCGGCCGTTGTTTCTTGTGGTCCGCAGGCTGTAGCCCTCGGGCCTCAGCGTGCCGGGCAGCCTGATACCTTGCCGTTTCATTTTTTCGCCGAGAGCCGCGTCGGAGCGCGAGCCCAGGACGATCCACGCGCCGTCGCCGTCTTGGCCGAGGTGTGCCTGGCCGAGGTGTGCCTGGTCGAGGTGTGCCTGGTCGAGGTGTGCCTGGTCGAAGTGCGCCTGGTCGAAGTGCGCCTGGTCGAGGTGCGCCTGGTCGAGGTGTGCCTGGTCGAGGTGTGCCTGGTCGAAGTGCGCCTGGTCGAAGTGCGCCTGGTCGAGGCGTGCCGAGTCGAGTTGTCTCACGCGATGGCCCCTCGCCTCCAGTGCTTCTTGAATCTCTTGGCAGGCAAAGAGGGCTTGCGGCGTCTTGGGGTCACGAACCATTGTGACCGGGGTTGCCGCGGCCACGATGCCGTCATACTGCTTCTGCGTGACGCGAATCATGCAGCCGTGCCGGGAACCGGCGGGAACGTGGTAGTCCTTGATGTAGACGTCGTGCCATGGACCTTCGACGCGGGGGGCCGTGCACAGGCTGTACTGCACGCCCGGATACTGCTCGCAATAGAGATACCAGCCCTTGCCGTCCGGTCGCGGGATGAGCGTGGGCGCTTCGCGGAAGTTGGGCGTGATCCGCGGCGAGGGCTCAGTCCAAGGGCCGGTGAGACTCTCGCCACGGGAAATCCGGATGCTCTTTCCCGTGGGCCAGTCGAACGACGGATACCGCTCGTCCTTGAGGATCGCGTAGTACTGTCCGTGGTCCTTTCGGACGATGACGTCGATGGTGGCCATGTCGAACGGGAACAGCCGCTTCGGCTGGGTGAACGTCTTCAGGTCCCGCGAAAGGACGTAGAGCGTGCGCTGTCCGGCCCAGTAGTGTTCGGGCTGCTCGCGCCGCTTCTCATTCTGCGAAGTATGCCAGGTAATCAGGTGCTGGCCAACGCTCTCGTCGTAATAGATCTTCGGCGCCCCGTAGGTCTTCTCCCTGGGTTGGAAGTCGGCCGTCTGCCGCAGGTCGGGCTCCAGTTCGAGTAGCTTCGACCACGTGACCAGATCGTCGGAGACCCAGAGGACGATGGCCGCGGATCCGCCCGTCATGTAGTAGCGGCCGTCGTGGCCCCGGCAGACGTCGGGATGGCCTCGATAGGCTTCGTGGATCCGCTTGCCGCCGCCGAGCAGCGTCCAGTGCAAGGCGTCCCTGCTGACGGAATAGTAAAGCCGGCCGTAGTCGTCGCGCATCATGTGCGCAAACAAGTATCCGCCCCGGTCGTGGGACGAAGCCTCTGCATCGCCAACGGCTGGGCCCGCGCTGCGGATTGAGTCTTCCGGTAAGCGGCCCTCGGCGGAACAGGTCCGCACCAATTCCGCCAGCAGCAAAAGAGCCCACAACAGGTGTCGAATCATCGAATCGTACTGGCCGGGCAGGGGGGAACGAGGCGAGGTGGGACTGCGCGGCGGACTCGAACCGAGCCCTTGCGACTAGCCTCACGTGCTGCATCCGCCACGGATCAAGAACAGCAGCACCAGGATGACACAGATAAAGAGGATTTTCAACGGACCGGCCTCTCGTGGCGATTAGTCGATCGGGCAGTGCTGACCAAAGATGATTCTACGCTTCCGCCGGCAGAGAATCAAGCTTTTTGGCGAGAGTCAAGCCCCCCACAAGACGTTAGGTGCCCGATACGCTGCCAGTCATACCCCAGCAGCTCGGCGCTTCTGCGGTCCACCTCCACCGGATCGAAACCGGCAATCAGCCGATTGACCGGGGGATTGCAGCGCGCGCCGCCGAGGTGGAAGTCCGCCATCCCAACGGTGGCGTCCATCAGCGATAGATCAGGCATGCGATAGGTGTTCAGGTCGAGGATCGACTGGTGCATCCGATTATGGAAGACGGCCTTCTTCCAGCTTCCGTATCTTCCCGAATAGTGCTTCGGAGGTGCCAGCCCCATCATGTTCTTCAACGTGCCCGTGATTTCCGAGAGCGAATGAGCTTTCAACACCGGCACGGAGATCAGGTAGTGCGTCAGCGCGATCTCCGGCAGGTACATTTCACGAAAGACCGGGCAGTCGCCGTTTTCGAGTTTCCGCAGCGGAGCATGGTTCAGGTCGACCAACTCCACGTCGCTGCGCCGGGCCAACTCCCGGTAGCCCAGTCGGTCGAACACCTCGTCGGTGTCGAGCTTCGCGTCGCCGCACCCCTCGCCGACGACCACCACGGCGTTCGAGCAAGACCGCACGTACTGGATCACGCTCTCGACGCACTCGGGCGCCGTGGTGATCGGAAAAGGCGACGCGTTCACGAGGTTCGGCTTGATCAGCACGGCCACCTGCTGCTGGAGGGCCTCTCGGGCTCCGACGGCATCCAGCACCTCCGGCACGGACTCCCGATACGAAACGAACTCGATTTCAGCAACGCCGTTCACGTTCTACCCCACGTCTACTCCATGTCTACCCAATATCTACTCCATGTCGGGCCCCCTGTGCCACACGAACCTGCCTATCGTAAGGCAGACCTGGCCGGGCAACAAGCCGCCAGTCGCCCCCGCGCAGCAGTCCGACGCGGCGCGCTGCCGCCGCGAAACGCCGAAACGCCTTGACTTGAGGTCGCCACTTGCCCTAAGCTGCCGCGTTCGATCCCTGCAGCCATGTCCGCTCGATAGTCATCTTGGATCGACCGAAGAGCAGTTTGAGCCGGCGGGCGTGCGACCGCCGGGCGGCATCTTCTCCGGTGGCCCCGGGGGCTATGGGTAATTTGGGCAGCGGGGGGCTGGGGGCCCGGATCGGCCGGTGCGCCCGCGACGTCAAAGCTGGAGAAGTCGGGGAGGAGGTGGTTCGCCTCGACCGGGCCAAACGGCCGGGACCGCCGAGGTCCCGTACGGAACAACTCCACCACGGCTGCCGTAGGAAGGGGGAGGCGGTTCCGGCTGCCGTCGGCAAGGTACTTTGAATGACGATCATCGACCGCTACCTGCTCCGCCAGTTCCTGCAGACGTTCGTGATCTGCTATTTGAGTCTGACGGGGCTGTACATCGTCTTCGACGCCTTCACCAACCTGGAGGAGTTCCTGCGCTGCGCCGACAAGGCAGGAGGCCTGCTGGCCTTGATGGGCTCGCACTACAGCTACCAGGCGATCCTGTTCTTCGATCGCACGGCCGGTTTGCTGGCGCTGGTGTCGGCCATGTTCACCGTCTCATGGATCCAGCGCCACAACGAGATGACGGCGTTGCTTTCGGCGGGCATTTCCCGGATCCGCGTGGTGGTGCCGGTGATCGTCGCGGCGATTGTCGTCAGTCTGGTGGCCACGGCCAGCCGCGAGCTGATCATTCCGCGACTGCGCCACGAGCTGGCCCGGCGGCCTCAGGATTTGGTGGGCGATGTGGGCCAGGAATTGCAGCCGAAATACGATCACCAGACCGACGTGCTGATTCGCGGCGGAATGACCTACGCCGATCAGAAGCGGATCGAAGCCCCGAATTTCCTGCTGCCTCCGGCCCTGTCTCCATATGGCAAGCAGCTTGTGGCCGAGAATGCGTTTTACAGGCCGCCGCAGGGCGACCGGCCGGGCGGCTACCTGCTGGAGAATGTCCAGGAGCCCGGCAACCTCGACGCGCGACCCTCGCTGCGATTGAGTGAGCGGCCGGTCGTGATCACGCCATGCGACGCCCCGGATTGGCTGAAGCCCGGACAGTGCTTCGTGGCGAGTGAAGTGGATTTCGAGCAGTTGACCGGCGGCCGCGCGTTTCGGCAGTTCTCCTCCACCGCCGCGTTGATCTCGAGCCTGCGCAACCCGAGCCTGGATTTCGGGGCGGACGTCCGTGTGGCGATCCACACGCGAATCGTCAACCCGCTACTGGACATGACGTTGCTGTTTCTGGGCCTGCCGCTGGTCGTCTCGCGAGAAAACCGCAACGTGTTCGTGGCGATCGGCATGTGTGTGGGCGTGGTGGCCGTATTCCTGATGGTGGTCATCGGGTTCCAGCACCTCGGGTCCATCTATCTGCTGGACCCTGCCTTGGCAGCCTGGGCCCCGCTGATTCTGTTCGTGCCGCCGGCCGTGGGATTGGCCGAGTCGATGTGGCAATAGGGTCCACCGGGTCCACCGGGTCCACCGGGTCCACCGGGTCCACCGGGGGGACGCCGATTCCGCTTGACGCCGACTCGGAAAAAAACTACGGTTCAGCGGTCTCGGCCCGCATGGGTCTCCCGAGATCCGCTACCCCTACTCTCGCTATGTCAGCCTGGAGGTCCCGAACGATGAGAACATTCTCCGTCGCGTTAGTCTGTGCCTTGGCCGTTGTCGGACTCGTGGCCACCGTAGCCCAAACGCAGGGTCCGGAACCCGAGCAGCTTCGCGACAAGGCGCGCCATCTGCAGCAAGAGTCCGAGCGGTTGTTCCGCGAGGCCGACGAGATGGACGCCCATCGCGAGCATCGCCCGCAAGGTGACCACGAACAAGAGCAGCGCCTCCACGACCCCGATCATCGCGCCCGATTGCTGCGGGAGGCGGCCGAGCTGATGCACCACGCGGCCGATCGATTGCACGAGGCCGGAGTCCCCGAACTGGCCGACAACCTGCACCGCGAAGCCGGGCGAATCGAGCAGGAGGTCGAGAGGCAGCAGCCTCCCGCCGAGCAGGTGCACAAGATGATTGGCGAGCTGCACGGGGAGATCGATCGCCTGCGCCACGAGATCGAGCAGCTCCGCGATCGGGTGGAAGAGCTGTGGCGGCGCTAAGCGGAAACGCAAGACGAATGCACAGCTTCGGGGGGGACTGCCCCAAGTTTCACCCAGCGAAACGGGACTGTCCCCTGCCAGGTCTTCTTGGCGTAGTGTGCCAACATTCTTCCGCCCCGGCAGGCTATTCGTCGCCGAAACCGGCCCAGACTCGCCTTCCGCCGCCTTCGGGCTTGGCACCGTCGTCGTCAGGCTTCGGGCCGCCGTCAGGCCTCCCGGGGCCTTGCGGCCTGGGGGCCATCGCCGTCTCGGTGGGCCCCGCGCTCGACTCCGCGGCCGCCAGGCACTCGTCCGGGATGATCATGCCGTCGTTGTTCAGGTCGTAGCGGCCGAACTCGGCGGCCCTGGAGTCCGTCCAGAACGTCTCGTATTCGGCCATGGCCACCTGGCCGTCGCCGTTGGTGTCCTTTCGGGCGAACCAGTCGGGAAGCCCCGCGGGCAGTCGTTCAATCGGCGAGAGGAACCGATACGACTTGCGCTTGCTGGAGTCGCCGGAGTCGGGCCCCGCACGGTCCGATCCGGGGGGACGGTCTGAGTCCGAACCGCGATTGCCAGACCGCGAGCGGCTGTATTCATTGAGCCGGACGGCCAACTCGTCGGCCGTAATCACGCCGTCGTGGTTCAGGTCGGCCCTTTCCGCGTCTCGCACTTCCCCCCACTCATCACGCTCCAGCCGGCCATTGTGATTGCGGTCGTTCTGCGAGATCATGGTCTCGGCCCAGCGGCGGATCCTCTCATCCGGTTTTTCGCCGGAAGAGGCAGAGGGCGGGCCACCGGAGCGAGCGGACGCGCCCCGCGTGGATTTCGAACCGTCGGGCGGGGCTTCGCCGAATTTCAGGACCGGCACCAACTCGATGGCAATGCCGAAGCCGGGAACCAACGCGTTGTCTTCGCCCTTCTTGCTGGAATCGCCCGACTTGCCCGAGTCGTCTCCGGAGTTGGAGCCCTCGCCTTCATTCTGCTTCTGCAGGCCCTCTCTCAGGCGACTGATCGAGAGCGGGAACTTCGCCTCGACGCCCGCCCTTTCGGCCAATCGGGTAACGAAGAACTGGCGTGGCCCTTCGGCCTCGTCAGGATCGATCTGACCGTTGTGGTTCGTGTCGAGGCTGCTGAGGAAACTCTCGTACCGTTCCACGCGGCTGCGATCGTCTCCACCCTCTCCTCGAAAACCGCGCCCCGGAGGACCTCCTCCGCGAAACTCACCGCCGGGGCCTCCCGGACCGCGAAACTCACCGCCGGGGCCTCCCGGGCCACGAAACTCACCGCCGGGGCCTCCCGGGCCGCGAAACTCGCCGCCGGGGCCTCCCGGGCCACGAAACTCACCGCCGGGGCCTCCCGGGCCACGAGACTCACCGCCGCCGCGGCCTCCGCGGCCGCCGCGAGGGCCTTGTCCGAAGACCGGAGCCACGGCGACCACCCCAACCGCCATGGTCAACGCGGCGGTTGTCGCCAACACCTTCCAATTCTTCCGCATGGATCCGTTCCTCCGAGAAGGACACCTTCCGGCTTTATGTGAGTTGGATCTTCCGTTAACAACCCCATTCTAACCAAGTCTGGGGGAACATCTCAAATCGGGCGACTATTATGACGTTCGTACCCTCAACGGGCGAGGACGGCCGGCAGGAGCCCGGTTCCTGCAACCTCCCGTTGGTGGGCCTCGATCATTGGCGGTGCAAACATCGCTGGGTGCCGTGCGCGGAAGTGTCGGCTAGCAATACTAACCCCGCAGAAACGAAAGAGTTTCGTTGCCCGCCCCGCAGGGGGTGATCTCGATACTGGCAGCACGCTTTTGCCCGGCATGCCGCGGAACCCGGTTCCTTGTTCGGTGTTTGAATCTTAGGAAGGCCGGGCGGACGTTATGCCGCCCGGCGAGGCAGTAGTAACCGTTCCATTTCAGACAAGGGAGCGCGAGATGACCCGAGTGAGGAGTAGGTGGTTCATGGCGATGGTGGTTTTGACTGCGGCAGCGTTGGCCGCCACCGCCGAGGCACAGCAACCAGGCGGCAGAGGGGGGCGAGGTCAAGGTCCCCGCGGCGGTGGCCCCGGAATGGGATCCATGCGCATCAACGCCGTGGACCTGCTGAACATCGAGAAGGTCCAACAGGAATTGAAGGTCACGGAACAGCAAAAGCAGCAACTCGAGGAACAGGCCCAGCAGCGTCGGGAAGGGATGCGTGAGCGGTTCGCCCAGATGCGGGATCTGTCGGACGAGCAGCGCCAAGAGGCATTCGAGAAACTCCGCAAAGAGCGCGAGGACGCGGTTGCGAAAATCCTCTCGGCAAAGCAGGTTGCCCGTCTGGAGCAGCTCCGGCGACAAGTGATGGGTTTTCGGGCGCTCGGCGAACAGGACGTCATTGAGAAACTTGGCATTACCGAGGATCAAGGGGCGAAGCTGAGTGCGTTGAACACCGAGTTGCGCGAGAAAATGCAGGCCTTGGGCGGCCGTCCTGAAGGGGGCCAGGAAATGACCCGAGAGCAGCGGATGGCGCAAATGGAAGAGCGCAGGAAGAAGGTCAGCGAGCTGCAAAAGGAGACGATGAAGAAGGCCGTCGAGACCGTGTTGACCTCCGATCAGAAGGCCAAATGGCAGGAATTGGTGGGCGAGGAATTCGAGATCTCGATGCAGGATCTCATGCGGCGAGGTCCCGGAGGGCCTGGAGCTGCCGGAGGGCGCGGAGCCGGTGGACGCGGAGCCGGAGAGCGCGGAGCCGGTGGACGAGGGGCTCGTGGGCCTGGTGGCGGCGGTCAGTAGCCAATCCCCTCCTGTGGCTGGTTGAGGTGTCCATCTCCTGAGCCAGAGACCATGCCACAGAGGTTGTGCAACAGTTGGGCACATGGATACCGCACCCCGGGCCGGTAGGAGATCGGCCCGGGGTGTACCCAATATTCACGGTATCACGAGCGATTTACCTCTAGACGGGAAGTAGACACTCTTTTAAGTTGGATATAGGGTCTCCGGCTGCGTCTCCTTCTCTCTTAGACATCAGCGACCCCTCTCACCCACGACCTGGACGGAACGGGCGATGGAAGCAGGCGAAATCTTATTGCGAAAGAGACTACTGGACAAGCGACAGCTAGAGCTGTCGCGCAAGGCCCAGTCCGACGGGACGCGGTTGGATCAGGCCGCCGTCCAGTTGGGCTTCATCAGCGAAGAGGCGGCGCTGAAGGCGTTGGGGGAAGAGGTCGGCCTGGAGTACGTCGACCTGGGAGAAGTCGAAATCGATCTCTCGCTGTTGAAGGGCTTTCCACAGAAGTTCATCCATCGTGAAATGCTCTTTCCGATCAGCCGCAACAACGGGACGCTGGTCGTTGCCACCAACGATCCATTCAACCTCTATCCGCTGGACGAGTTGAGCGTGACCACCCGGTCGACGGTCGTGCCCGTGCTGGCCGGTCGGGCGGAAATCGACAAGCTCATCAAGACCCACTTGGGCGTGGGCAGCGAGACGATCGAGGGCCTCTTGGCCCAGTCGGACGATTCCCGCGTGGAACTGCTCGAGGACATCGAAACCGACGGTTCCGAGCTCTCGGAAATGGCTCAAGAGCCGTCGGTGGTGCGGCTGGTCAACGAGATCCTCCTGGAAGCGATCGAGACGCGTGCCAGCGACGTGCACATCGAGTCGCAGGCTTCCGGTCTGTACGTCCGATATCGGATCGACGGCGTGTTGCACCCCCAGCCGGTTCCCCCGGAAATCAACCGTTTCCGGGCCGCCATCATCAGCCGCTTGAAGATCATGTCGCGGCTGAATATCGCGGAGCGCCGTTTGCCGCAGGACGGCCGGATCGAATTGCGAGTGGCCGGCCGCGAGGTGGACGTGCGTGTTTCGGTGATTCCGATGATCCACGGCGAGGGGTTGGTGCTGCGTCTGTTGGATAAGGGCGGTATGGAGTTCTCGCTGTCGAGTCTGGGCATGGAGGACGACCTTTACCAGATCTTTCTGGAACTGATCCGCTTGCCCCATGGGATCGTCCTGGTGACCGGCCCGACCGGCTCGGGAAAATCGACGACGCTATACAGCTCCCTGCTGGAAATCCGCAGCGGTTCGACCAAGATCATCACGACCGAGGATCCGGTCGAGTATCAACTGGAAGGGATCAGCCAGATCCAGGTGCATCCGAAAATCGGGCTGACGTTTGCCAACTCGCTTCGGGCCATCTTGCGGCACGACCCGGACATCGTGCTGATCGGTGAAGTCCGCGACCTGGAGACGGCCGAGAACGCCATTCAGGCGTCGTTGACCGGTCACCTCGTCTTCAGCACGCTGCACACCAACGATGCGTCCGGCGCGTATACGCGACTGGTCGACATGGGCGTGGAACCCTTCCTGGTCTCCAGCACCGTCGAGGCGGTGATGGCCCAGCGTCTGGTCCGCACTCTGTGCCCCCGCTGCAAGGAAGCTTATCATCCGGCGCCCGACGAGTTGCCCGACGACTTCCCCCTGCAAGACCTGGAGGAGGGCGCCACGATCTACCGGGCGGTGGGCTGTCGGGAGTGTTGGCAGGTGGGCTACGTCGGCCGCGTGGGGCTGTTCGAGTTGCTGGTCACCACCGAACGGATCCGCCAGCTTGCCCATGATCGGGCCAGCAGTTGGGCCATCGAAGAGGCCGCCATTGCAGAAGGGATGCGTACGCTCCGGCTGGACGGCTGGCGCAAAGTCCTATCGGGTCGAACCACGGTCGAGGAGGTGGTTCGCGTGACGAAGGGAAACACGGTGGAAATGACCAAGCAGAAACGATGAGCGAGGGACGATGCATGACCATTGCGGCGGCGCGCCGGACTGCCGGGCCGCCGGGAATCATCCACTCTTCCTCTCGCCTCATCGCCTACTATGCCCGAGTTCAGCTACGTTGCCCGTGACAACGCCGGAGCCAAAGTCTCCGGCACCTTGACCGCCGACGGCCAGCACGAAGTGATGGCGGCGTTGGCGCATCAGGCCCTGTTCCCGCTCGAAGTGCGGCTCGATTCGCCGGTGATGCAGAACGAGCGAGTCGGCCGGGTGCCGGCCCAAGTGATGGCCACGACCTACGGCCAGATGGCCGACCTGCTGCACAGCGGTGTGCCGCTGCTGCGGGCGTTGGAAGTGCTCCAACGCCAGTCGTCCCACGCCAGGCTCTCCCATGTGTTGGGGCAAATCCACCGCCAGGTCGAAGACGGGGCCACGCTGGCGGAAGCCATGGGGCGGTTCGACCGCGTCTTCAGCGAGATGGCCGTCAGCATGATCCGCGCCGGCGGCGAGGGCGGCTTCCTCGAAGAGGCCCTTTCCCGCGTGGCCGAATTCACCGAGGCCCAAGAGGACCTCAAACGTCGCACGATCGGCGCGGTCGTTTATCCGGCCGTGCTGGCCGGCGTGGGCTGCACCGTGGTGACCGTGCTGATCGTCTTCTTTGTGCCGAAGTTCGAGGATCTCTTCGTCAGGCTGCGCGAGCGGGGCGAATTGCCGTTCTTGACCGACTGGCTGCTGTGGACCAGCGGAGAGCTCTGGCGCTGGGGCTGGCTGGTCCTGGGGACGATCCTGGCCGGGGGCTGGTACGTGCGACACTGGCTGAGATCTCGCCGGGGGCGAGACTGGTCGGATCGGATGAAGCTGCGGCTGCCGGTGGTGGGCGTCGTCTTCCTCAACCTGGCGGTCTCGCGTTTTTGCCGCGTGCTGGGGACCTTGTTGCGCAACGGGGTGCCGATCCTTCGCGCGCTGGAGATCTCCAGCGACGCCAGCGCCAACAGCGAACTGGCCGCGGCCATTCACGAAGCCACGGAGAACATTTCGGCCGGCCAGACGCTGGCCGAACCGCTGGCCGAGAGCAAGAGATTTCCGCCGACGGTCATCGAGATGATCGCCGTGGCCGAGCAATCGAATAATCTGGAGAATGTGTTGTTGGACATCGCCGACGGCTTGGAGCGCCGCACCTGGCGCCGGCTCGACCTGGCCGTGCGGATGATCGAGCCGGTGTTGCTGGCGATGCTGGCCAGCGCTGTGCTGGTCGTGGTGGTGGCCCTGCTGCTACCGCTGCTGAGGATGCACTCGACGTTCTGAGAACGTGTTTCGGATCGCGACGTGAAAACGAACTTGTTGATGGCCGTTTCCTATAGGAGATCTTCCATGAGAATGTCTCGTTCCCGCCGCCGTCGGGGTGGTTTTACGCTGATCGAAGTGCTGCTGGTGCTGGTGATCCTGGTAATCCTGGCTTCGCTGGTAGTGGGCGGCTACAGCTCGGCGCGGAAGAAGGCCAACCTGAACGCGGCCAAAGCGCAGATCGGCCTGTTCGAGTCGCCGTTGAAAATGTACGAATTCGACGTCGGCGCATACCCAACGACCGAGCAGGGACTCGAATCGCTGCGTAACCCACCCGGCGATCTGCCGAATCCGGACAAATGGGGACCGGACCCGTACCTGGAGAAGAACGTGCCGTTGGACCCCTGGGACAATCCGTACCAGTACGAGCAGCCCGGCCGAAACAATCCCAACTCATACGACCTGTGGTCGTTCGGTCCCGACGGGATTGACGGCACCGACGACGACGTCGGTAATTGGGAGCAGGAGTAAACGCCCGTGACCGGCTGCCGCTTCCACTGCGCGTCTGGACGCCGACAGGGCTTCACGCTGGTGGAGGTCCTGTTGACGTTGTGCCTGCTGGTGGTCATTGCTTCGCTCGCCTGGCCGATGCTGGACAAACCCTTTGCCAATCAGCGGCTTCGCAAGGCGGCCGACCAGGTCCGTGCCGAATGGGGGGAAGCCCGGGTCGAGGCCCTCAATTCCGGGCTGGTCTACGTCTTTCGCTATGAGATCGAAGGCGGTCAATATCGCGTCGAGAGCCGAGCCGCGGCGGAGACGCCCGCCGACGGGATGCTCGGGCAAAGCTACGGTGACACCTTCGACAGCCAACAGACCACCACGGATTCCGAGGTCAGCAAGGGCAAGTTGCCCGAGAACGTGACGTTCGTCGGCAGCGAGACGACATTCGACACGCGCGCCACGTCGTTCGAGACGGAGACGGGGCCGGTCTTTCCCTCCGACGCCAGTTGGTCCGAGCCGATCCTGTTCTATCCCGACGGGACGACCTCGAACGCCCGGCTGGTCCTGAGAAACAACCGCGACCGCTGCATCGAGCTGACGCTGCGCGGGCTGACCGGCGTGGTCAAGGTGGGCGAGGTCTACAGCGACGAGGCGCAACTGCGATGAACGGCGCCGACCCCGCAACACCCGCCGTACGGTCCCCGAGGACGCATCGCCGCGGCACGGCCGCCCGGGGATTCTCCCTGCTGGAAGTGATTCTCTCTCTGGCGATCTTGACCGGGGCAATTGCTGTCCTGGGGGAAGTGGGGCGTTTGGGTCTCCGCAACGCACAGATCGCTCGCGACACCACGCAAGCCCAACTGCTCTGCGAGAGCAAGATGGCCGAGATTACCTCCGGTATCACGATGGCCGATTCGGTGCCGGCCACGCCGCTGGAAAACCCCGTCGACGAAAACCAGATCAACAGCCCCTTGGGCGACGGCGAGGTGGCGTGGCTCTACTCGATCACCGTGGACTATACCGACGTGGAAGGAATCGTGGCGGTTTGTGTGACCGTGGCCCAGGATCTCCCGCTGAACAAACGCCCGATCGAGTTTTCGCTGGTCCGCTGGATGCCCGATCCGGGGCTCGAGCTGTCGGCGGAGTGGACCGAAGAGAGTTCCGGCTCGGAGGATACCGGAGGTTCCGATGAGTAAGCGACTCGCGCCAGTTCCGGTTCGCCGCTCGGGCTTCACGCTGTTCGAGGTGATGTTGGCCCTCTCGTTGGTCTCGCTGGTGGTGGTCGCCGTAACCGTTGCCATCGACGTCCACCTGCGATTGTTCGACTCGGGCCGTACCCAGGTGGAAGAGGCCCAACTCGCCCGGGCCTTGCTCAACCGGATTGCCGACGATTTGCGCAGCGCCGTGCTCTACAACCCGAGCGACGTGGAAGGCTCTACCATGGACATGAGCGTCGCCACCGACGCGCTGGGCGCACTGGACGCGGGTGGCGAATCGGGAGGCGAATCGGGAGGCGAGTTGGGAGGCATGGATGGCGGAGCGGATTTCGACGCGGGAAGCCTCGGCGGATCGGACGGCTCGGACACGGATCGGACCAGCAACTTGACCGACTCGTCCGAGTTGCCGCTGATCCCGGGCATCTACGGCAACCATTATCAACTCCAGGTCGATACCAGCCGGCTGCCGCGGGTCGACGAATACGAGGCGATGCTCTCGACCGACGGCAACGAGTCGGTGGACAACCTGGTCAGCGACGTCAAGACGGTAACCTACTACGTGCTCGAGGATCTCCAGAGCGGCTTGGGCTATGCATCGGGCGTATCGCAAACCCCGGTCGGCCTGGTCCGACGCGAGCAGCACCGCGCCACCGCCGCCTACGCGCTCGAGATCGGAGACTATACGGAAACCGAAGATGACCTGAATCCGATCGCCCCGGAAATCGCGACCATCGAGTTCCTCTATTACGACGGCACGGAGTGGGTTGAAGAGTGGGATTCGACCGACCGGCAAGGGCTGCCGGTGGCGGTCGACGTGGCCCTCGGCGTCATACCCGGACGTCGCCGCAACACTACCGCGGCCTCGTGGCGAACGGCGACCGCATCGCAAACGGCCGCGGAGCAAGAGATGCTTGTCTACCGGCTGCTGGTCCATCTGCCGGCAGCGCAGCCGACCACGCTGGAAGCGGCCGACACGCTGGATACGGCGGAAGAACCGTCGGCAGGCGAGGACACGTCCCAGGGCGCGGGAGCGATGGACACGTCGTCCGGCGGATCGACCGGCGGGGGCGGCGGGGCAACCGGCGGGGGCGGCGGATCGACCGGCGGGGGCGGCGGGGCAACCGGCGGGGGTGGCGGATCGACCGGTGGGGGTGGCGGTGGCCGCACCAGCGGAGGAGGCCGGTGATGGCGATCCACCAGACAATTCAAGAAGGCTTCGCTTGCCGGCTGGCAGCCGCTCGCGGCCTTGCTCGCCCGCGAAGCTCAAGACGCGAACGAACGGCGCGCGGATCTCCATGCACCAAGCGGACCGGCATGGTCCTGGTGCTCGTGCTGGTCGTGATCGCCATGCTGACGCTGGCCTGCTTCACGTTCTCGAAGCTGATGCTGGTCGAGCGGAGAGCGTCGCGTCTGTCGGCGCGGCGGGCCCAGGCCCGATGCCTTGCGGAGTCGGGGCTGGAAATGGCCCGGATGTTCGTCATCAACGACGAAGAGGTCCAAGACGAAAACGGCGGCTGGTACGACAACGAGGCCTGGTTCCGTGGCGTGGCAGTGGTGGACGACGAGGTGGGGCTGGATCCCGGGCGGTTCACGATCGTGGCTCCGCAACTGGTCGACGGCGTTGCCGATGGAATCCGTTTCGGCCTGGAAGACGAATCGACTCGGCTGAATCTCAATACCCTGTTGACGGCCGACCAGGCGACCGAGAACGGCGGGCGCCAGATTCTCATGGGGCTGCCGGGCATGACCGAGGAGATTGCCGATGCCATCCTCGATTGGATCGACGAAGACGACGACATTCGCGAATTCGGCGCCGAGGTCGACTTCTACTCAACGCTCTCGTCACCCTACGAACCGAAAAACGGGCCCCTGGAAACCGTCGAGGAGCTGTTGCTGGTCCGAGGCGTGACCCCTTGGCTGCTTTTCGGCGCTGACGTCAACCGCAACGGATTCCTGGACGCCAACGAGACCGGCGCCCAGAGCATCGACGGCGTGGATAATTCGGACGGATCGATGAACGGCGGCTGGGCCAGCTATCTGACGCTCTCCAGCGCCGAGCGCAACCTCAATCCCGACGGCGAAGCCAAGATCGATCTCAACCAGGACGACATGGAGGAACTCTACAGCCAGTTGGAGGCCGCCATCGGCGCCGAGTACGCCACGTTTATCGTCGCCTACCGCCTGGGGAGCGACGCCACAGGAGAGTCGGACAATACGGTCGAGGGGACCGTCGAACTCGACCTGACGCAACAGGCCGGTCGCCGCATCGACCAGGTGATCGATCTGATCGGGAAGAACGTGCAGGTGACGCTCCAGGACGAGACCGAGGTAGTCCTGAAAACACCGTTTCCCGACATGCCCGGTCTGATGAACGTCTACCTGCCGGTGCTGATGGACCACGTTGCCGTGGTCACTTCGGAGGTGATCCGCGGCCGCATCAACATCAACCAAGCGCCGCGAACCGTGATGGCGGGCATCCCGGGGCTCTCCGACGAGGTGCTCAGCCGGGTCCTTTCCGAGCGCGTGCCGAATCCGGCCGACCGGGAGCCGTACCAGCGCCACGAAACGTGGATCCTTTGCGACGGGATCGTGACGCTCGAAGAGATGAAAGCCCTGGTGCCGTTTGTTACCGGCGGCGGCCACGTATATCGGGCTCAGATTATCGGTTACTATGATCGAGGCGGCGCCTCGGTACGGATCGAGGCCGTCTTCGACGCCACCAAGGTCCCCACCCAACTGTTGTCGTATCGCGACCTGAGCCACCTGGGCCGCGGCTATTCCCTGGAGACCCTTGGCATCGAGGCCCCCGATTGGCAGTGATTTCACCCCCAGACCAGTCCGCGGGAGCCCGCTCTGTCCGGCCTCCCGTCGGTCGGCCCTGATGATCAGCAGTGCGGGCACCGATAAAAAGGTTCCGGACACGGCAATGCACGAACAATTCAGACCGATTATACTGGAAACATGGCCTTCCCACACGGCGGCATTTGTTACGTGGGGGGTGGCCCGGGCGTTTTGACCGGCGCGGAGAAAAATCATGTCGCAACTCCTGGCACTGGAATGGGACAGCAGCGAAGCTCGCCTCGTGGTAGCCGCCTCGCGCGGCGAGACGGCCATGATCGAGCAGGCCTTTTCGGTGGAGTTGTCTCCCCGACAGTCGGGCGAGGAAACGGCGGAGGTTGACGTCGGCACTCGGATTGCCGCCGCCCTGGCCGCCCGCGGGGTCGGCCGTGTCGATACGCTGGTGGCCGTGGGGCGCAGCAACATCGAGTTGCGCCAGCTTTCACTCCCTCCCGCTCCCGAAGAGGAGTTGCCCAATCTGGTTCGCTTTCAGGCGATGCGGGAATTCAATGAACTCAACGAGGATTGGCTGCTGGATTTCGTGCCGATCGGCGATGCGACCGGAGGACCGCAGACCGTCTTGGCCGCGGCCATCGGTCCGGAACTGGTCAGCCAGATCGAGCAGACTTGCCAAACGGCCGGTCTGAAGCCGCGGCGGCTCGTGCTGCGACCTTGTGCCGCCGCGTCGCTGCTGGGGCGCCGGGCGGCCGTGGGGCCTGCGCGGCCCAGCCTCCTGGTCGATCTGCTTTCCGACGAAGCCGATCTGACCGTGTTGGTCGATCAGAAGGTCGTCTTTCTCCGCACGGCGAGGCTGACCAAAGACCCGCTGGCGGGGGCCGACCAGGCCGGGGCGTTGCTGGCGGAAATCCGCCGCACGATTGCCGCGGCACAGAACCAGATGGGCGGGCGCCCCGTCGAATCCATCGTGCTTTGCGGTCGCGGCGAGCAGCACACCGCGCTGGCCGAGCTGATCGAAGAGCACCTCAAGACGGCCACCGAATTGTACGATCCGTTCACCGGGTTGAAGTGCGGCCGCGAGTTGCGGCGGGCGCTGCCCGAGAACCCGGGGCGGTTCGCGCCCCTGTTGGGCATGGCCTTGGCCGAGTTGGAGAAGACCGGCCACGCGATCGACTTCCTGCATCCCCGCCGTCCTCCGGAGCCGCCCAAGCACTACGCACGGTACCTCTCCGTCGCCGCTCTGGTCGTCGTGCTGGTGGCGGCGTTCTTCGGATACCGCCACTGGCAACGAAACCGGTTGGAGACCGACATCCAGGAACTGGCGCAGCAGTCCAAAGATTACGACAAACTGATTGCACGGGCAGACAAGGCCCGGGCAGCCGTGGAGGAGCTCGACAAGTGGTCCACCACCGACGTGGTCTGGCTCGATGAAATTCGCGAGATCTCGGAAAAGTTCCGGCCGGCCAAGGAGGCCATGCTGACCAAGTTGACGCTGATTGCCGCCACCCCCGGCGGAAGAATGGAGCTGGAGGGATTGGTCGACTCGGCCTTGACGATCGACGCCCTGGAAGAAGATCTCCGCGACGAACTGCACGACGTGGTCGGCACCGGCAGCAGCGAGGAATCCATTCGGGAGCACTATTCCTGGTCGTTTCGATCATCGGTGTTCGTCACCGCGGAGGACAAGTGATGGCTCTGCAGAAGCGTGAGAAGATCTTGGTGGGTGCCACCGGCGGGCTGCTCTTGGCGTCGGTGGTGTATTTCCTTCTGCCGGGCGGCAGCGGTGGCAGCAGCGGCTCGCTCGGCCAGCTCCGCCAGCAGCGCGATGCACTTGCTTCCGAGGTAGACGAGAAGAAGATGGACGCAAAATATGCCGCCAAGGCGTCCGATCACTTGGCCGAATTCGAACGCCGCGCACTGCCGACCGATCGCGAGCTGGCCCGCTCGCTCTATCTGAAGTGGCTTCGAGAACTGGCAATCTCCCGGGCGAAGCTGCACGACGCCAAGGTCGACCCGGCGGAAGAACAGTCGCGGCGCGGCATCTACCGCAAGCTCCGGTTCACTGTGCTGGCGCGCGGCACGCTGAGCGAACTGACCGAGTTTCTCTACGGGTTCTACTCGGCCGACCTGTTGCACAAGATCGTGCGCCTGACGGCCCAGCCGCTGGAAAACTCCGAGGAACTCTCGCTGGTGATCACGATTGAAGCCCTCTCCCTGCCGGAAGTCACCGCAAAAATGCTGTCTGCCGAGCCGGCGAAGCGATTGGATCTTCCCAAGAAGGAGGACTATCTTCGCACCGTCGTCAGGCGGAAGCTGGAGGAAGCAGTGGACGGGAGACAGGATCGCTATTTGGACACCGGTGGTCTGTTTGCCGGTTTCGTGCCTTATCGGCCACCCCCGCCGCCCGTCGCGCCGCGAAACGATCCCCCTCCCGAACCCCGGCCGCCCGGGTTCGACACCACCAAACACACCTACGTCACCGCGACCCTGGAAACCAGCGGCAAGCCGGAGGTGTGGCTGAACGTTCGCACGACGGGCGAGAAACTGAAGCTTTTTGAAGGGGATCCCTTCGAGATTGGCGAGGTCACCGGCAGCATCGTGCAGATTGAGCCCCGCTTCGTCGTCGTGGAAATCGAAGGCCAACGCTTCCGGGTCAAGCTGGGCGACAGCCTTGGCCAGGGAACAACGCAAGGCGAGGCCGCCGCCCGGCCGAGAGGCCCCTCGCTTTTCTCTGGTTTCTCCGGGGGGTAGCCGAACTGGCAACACGCAGTAGCTGGATTGTCGCGAATGCAGCTTGCTGCGACACGCAGGCCCCAGCCCGAAGTCTCGCAATTTCTACTACCGTTTGGCTGAAATGTCGCCTGGTACGCCATTTTCCCCGGCAGGTTCCGGGCAGGAATCGGCAGGGCGATAACCGCACCACCCATAAGCGTGCAGTGCCGTGTCGCTGGTCTCTGCATTCGGGCCAAGACGGTGCTCAACCGCGGCCGGCGCCGTGAAACCGGATGTCGGGAATTTCTCGCGTGGACAGAGGTTGGTGGTTCCCTTCCCCGCGTATGATGGTATAATGCCAAGCCTGTAAGGGTGGCGAAGAAGATGTGAGCTCCCAGCTCCTTCCGGGTGCTCTCATTCTGGTCACACTGCGTTTCGTGTTGCGGTGTCCTCCATGAAGGTGCCTGTTTCCGATTGCGGTTGATTTCTTCCCCTCTCGCGTTCGGCCGATTCCTTCATTCATCGGAGGGGGAATTGTGGACGAAGGTAAGCGGCCAAGTGTGTTTCAGGTTTTCGTTTTTTCAGGAGTGGCAGATATGCCGCAAGGTACGATCAAGAAGCTGATCCCGGACAAGGGCTACGGCTTCATTCAGGGCGAGCGAGGAGAGTTCTTCTTCCACCATTCCGCGCTGGACGACGGCGTGGAAATCGAATCGCTCCACGAAGGGCAGACCGTGGAGTATGAGGAAGGCAGAGGGCCCAAAGGGCCTCGAGCCGAGAACGTCAGGCCCGCCTAGACGATCCACCGGCTTCGCAAAGCCAACAAAGACCGGCCCCCGGCAGTCCTTGCCGGGGGCCGCGGCTTTTGTTGTCGACGATCTGGACAGCACCTGCCGACATCGGCGCACGGTGCACCGATGACGTCGCGCAAGAGGCTATTGACGCTTGCACACTCAATGCACAAGGCCGACCAACGGGAGCCCGACTTGTCCGGCCTCCCGTTGGTCGGCCTGGATCATTCACAATGCAAACATCAATGGTACCTCTGCCCGCTCGACTGGTCCGTGATGCGGCTGGCTTGACGCTGGATTCGCGGGTCGGGATCTCGTCTGGCCATTTGCTCGATCTGCTGCAGGAGCTGCGGGTCGCCGGTGGTGGCCATCAGGCCGATCGCCGCCAGACGGACTTCCGAGTCTGCGTCCTGGCCGAGCTGCAGCAGCCAAGGCACCGGATTGACGCTCTGAAGCCGGGGCAACATCTGGACCAGCCGCTTGCGGACCTCGGGATCGGGATCGAACAACTGCCGGGCCAGCTCGAGATCGACCGCCTGGAAACCCCGGTGGACCAGTTCGACCTCCGACTGAAACGCCGTTGGCCGGTTCTCGGAACGCAAGCGACGCATCAGCTCGACCGTGTCGACTTCCCGCAAACCGCTCCCCGGCTCCGCCGGCGGAGCTTCCTGCACCGTCGCGGGCGGCGGCAAGCCGGTCGAGCCTGCTGGCAGCTTCGCGTCGCCGCCGGGCAACGAGGAGTCGTCGGGCATCGCACCGAGGCGTTCCAGATCGACCCACAGCGGACGCGGCTGCCGCATCGGGTTCCACGGCTCGGCGGAGGGCGAGTTGACGACCGGGGCCGGAAGCCGAGCACGCGCATCTGCCATGCCGGGTGCCTGAACGGCCGGCGGTAGCGTTCCGGGGCGCAAGGATGCCGGTTCGACCGGCAATCCTCCGCCGGGCAACGGGTCCGCGTCTGCCAGCAGCCGATCGCCGTGCTTCGACTCGTCGACCTCCAACAGCCGCCGCGGCGCGTCGTCGCTCGGCTCAGCCTGCAACGGCCGGGGCACGGCCGACCCGGGCCGGCCCCCCGGACTGCCGCCCAAGCCGGCGATTCGCAGCACCTTAGCGCAGCATGTGTTCACCCGACTCCGCTCGACCGCGTCGGGGTCGAGCGCCGAAGACAGGATTCGCTTGGTCAGTTCGGCGGCATCGGTGCGAGCGGTCGGGCCGAACGCCGGCGCCTGGTCTGCCAGCGCGGCGGCCAGCGCAGCCAGCCTCCGGGAACGCTCCTTCGGCGTCAGCGTGCGCCAGTGGTCAAACTGCTCCATCAAGACCCGTTTGCCGGCCAACGCCACGCTTTCCCGATCGCAGTCCAACGCTTCGACCAGGGCCGAAATCCCCGGTTCGCCCAGCGCGGCGATCTGCCCCAGCAGGACGGCGGCACGGTCGTCGGGCACCGTGTCGAACTGGCCGGCCAGATGCTCGGCCACCAGACGTGCCCAGTGCGTGCGCAATCCGACCGTCAGGGCCAACAGACAGGTCGCCATGGTCAGCGTGATCGCGATTGCTTTGGGACTCTTCATGAATTGCCGGTCTCCGGGTGGGGGCGGCATTGTCCGCGAATGGCCGGCTGATCACAAGAGCAGTCGTGCGGGTCTGGCCACTGCTTCGTGCCGATCGGACCTGCGGACGGTGGCCGAGCGCAGCGAGGCCCCAGGCCCGAAACATCGGGGCGCCGCTTCGCCTTGCCCCGCCGGCCCGACTTCCGAACCCACTCCCGAAGCCTACCCAAAGGCCCTGTGTTTCCCGCCTTCACAGGGCCGCACGGTTGTGGCCAGACCGGAGAATTTGACTGACCGGAACTCGCCACGGAAGCCGAATAATCAAGGGTGCCGACGCAATCGGCCACGCCGGGACGCCCGACGTCTCGCGCGAGGTCACGAAGGGCGTTTGGGGGGCTCGGCCTAAGGGGGGAATATGGTAGCGCTGCAACTCGGATTGCCACCGGTCCATACTGCGCGATGGTCCCACACAGTGCGACTCGCCGTCACCGCGGTCGTCCTTTGGCCCGTGTTCGGATCGGGCCCGCCGCTCTCGGCCGACACCAGCGGCGCGCCGTCTGCCAACGTGCTCCAGGCCACCACGAGCCAGGCTGCGCGTCAGAGCGCCATCCAATCGATCCCGATTGAGAAGCTCGACCCACAGGCCAGGGCCAAGGTCCGTTCCGTATTGTCGGACATCGCCGTTTTTCGTCGGCTGCCCGTCCGAGTGATCGATTGCGATCCGCATCTCTATCTGTTCCTGGTCCGAAACCCGGACGTCGTCGTCAACATCTGGGAAGTGCTGAAGGTCAGCAGCCTGCAATTGCGGCAGGTTCGGGCCGGCAAGTATCGGGTGGCCGAATCGGCGGGCACGCTGGCGACGGTCGAATTCCTTTACGGCAGTCACGATACACACGTCATCTACGCCGAAGGCAGTTATGACGGGCCGCTGTTCGCCCGTCCCATCAAGGGCCGTTGCCTGATGGTGCTCAGAAGCGGCTATGTTCGGGAGCCCAACGGCCGCTACTACATCACCACGCGGCTGGACACCTTCATCAGTGTGGACCATGGCGGCGCCGAGCTGTTGACCAAGACGTTTCACCCGCTGGTGGGCAAAACGGCCGATCTGAACTTCGTGCAAACGGTCGCTTTTCTGGGGAGTCTCTCGCGTACTGCCGAGGTGAACTCCCGCGGCGTGCAGCGGCTGGCGTCCAAGCTCTCCCACGTGGCGCCCGAAGCGCGGCTGGAACTGGCCGAGCTGGCGGCCGACATCGCCCAAAAAACAACCGCGTCAGCCGACCGCGAAACTGCCTCTTCGCCCCAAGTGGCCAGCCGTGGCGGCACGGCCGGGCGGGATTAGCAGCCGACCCAGAAGACTTGCGACAATGGCAGCCCTTTCAAGCCAGCGTGGTGGCAGGCAACAAAGCGGCCTCGCGACAGTCTGACGGGCGTTGACGAGTCGTTCAAGGGATGGGGGCGTGCTGCGGCAATCCGGGGGGGGCGGCGGCAGCGGTGACGGCTCGGCACGGGATCCGGTGGGCCCTCGGGGAGGAATTCGGGGCATCCCGGCATTTTTTGGCGAACCTTCCCGAGCCACGGCATGTCTGTCACGTCGTTCGGGGGGCGTTTTGTGTCCCTTGACACGGACTGTCTTTCGTGGGAAACTTCAAGGAGGAATAGGCCAGATTTTCCGATGGAGGAAAATGGGCTTTTGCCCAGGCAACGTTCTCTTTCTCCACTGTAACCGCGCACCCCTTTCTTGAAAGGTGCAGCCATGCGTCACTTGATTGCTACGATCACCGACACGATTTCCACCGTGGTTCGCGTACGCCCCATCGGTATGGTCGTGGTCGATGTCGTGACGCGTGGATTGCGCGCCTCCGATTTTGCGCGGTCACTTCTGATGTGGCTTGCCGGCCATGCCTTGGTCTGTTGGCAGATGGCGCTGATGCGCCATTTGCGACCGGCCGAAGCCGGCGCGGGCTGCGTGCTGAGGCGTGGTTGCCTTAGCACGTTGCGGACGCGCCGCTCGTGGTACCGGGTGAAGCCGGGGTCCGGAGCAAACGCAATAGATTTCTGAGGCTGAGTACGCCCGGAATCGAGTTTGCTCCACGACGCAGGCGGACCCCGCGGCCGCGCAGGCAGCCGAAGGTTGGCTCCTTCCTTGCTGCCAAGGCCTTCCCCGCTTCGCCATGGTGCTGCCCGATCCGTGAGGCGCCCATTGATGGGAGGTAGAACGATGCAACTCCAACAGCCCGAGGCAACTCGAGAGCAAGCAGAGACAACGCCACTGGTGCGCGCCGCCCAAGCCGGCGACAAGCAGGCTTTCGGCCGGCTGGTTACCTGCTATGAGCGCTCGGTGTACGCCACGGTCTTCCGGCGACTGCCCAATCACGCCGAGGCCCAGGAGCTGTGCCAGGAAGTGTTCCTCCAGGCCCTGCGGAAGCTCGACCAGTTGCGAGATCCCCGCTGCTTCGGCGGATGGCTGCGGTCGATTGCCGCCCGGATGGCGATCAATCGGGCGGTGCGGCGCGCCCCGTGGATGACGGCCGAGGCGGAGACGTTTGAAGCCCCCTGCGCCGAGCATGAGACTCCCCTGGGCGCGATGCTCGCCCAGGAACGGCGGCAGCAAGTCCGGGTGGGACTGAATCGGCTGCGGGCATTGGATCGAGACACGCTCGTAGCGTTCTACTTTCAGGGCCGTTCGCTGGTCGAAATGAGCGAGAGGTTCGAGTCCCCGGTGGGAACGATCAAGCGCCGGCTGCACGTGGCCAGAAACCGCCTGGCCAAGGAGTTGGAGGCATTGGCTCCGGCCTAGTGCTATTGGCGTTGCGAAGGATCAGGGCCGCCCTCCTTAACGGATCCCAAGAAACGGCCATCGCCGGCTCGGGGGGCAAGCCGGCGACGGCCACGGGAGGGCAGTTCACGTTGAGGAGATCTGAGACGAGACGAAAATCTACGGCGGCGACAGGATGCCGAGCCGGTCTTCTTCTTCCTCCTGGATGATGATCCGCGGCGTGACCATCATCATCAGGCTTTGCGTTTCCCGGCCGATACCGACGTTTTTGAACAGCCGGTTGACGTAGGGAATGTTCTTGAGAATCGGCACGCCGAACTCATTTCGGCCCTCGCTGAGCCGCTTGATGCCGCCGAGCAACACGGTGCCGCCGTCCGGGACGCTCACGGTGGTCGTGACCGTCACGTAGGAGAACGTCGGCAACTGCACGGTGGTTCCCTGCCGGCTCTGCGTGACGTTGCTGCTGCTGTTGTTCGGTGAATCCGGATTGGCGTTGTCCGGGTCCACCACGCCCTCGGTCGAGGTGTCGGTGGTCGTGGTTTGCGAGCCGGTGAACTGGAAGGTGTTCACCTCTCCGATCTTGCTGAAGAAGGGCACGACCGTCAGACGCACGAACCGCCGATCGTTGGAGACCACGGCCTGCACGGTCATGAAGGTCCCTTCGGACAGGATCACGATCACCGGCTGTTGGGCCGCGGCGAAGTCGCCCACCACGGGGATCACGCTCACGACGAACGGGCTTTGCGAGGTGTCGGAGACGTAAGCCTGCTGGCCGTTGAACAACGTCACCTTGGGGGCTTGCAGCACGTTGCTGCGCCGGTCGCCCGAGGCGGCGTTGATGAAGAAAAAGGCCTCGATGTCGCTGAGGATGGCGAACCCGAGCGAGGCGCCCGCCGAAGCGTCGAATCCGCCGAACTGCGGCACGGCCAAGCCGTAGCTGTTCTGCGTGAAGGGGATGTCCAGGTCGGCCGAGAACACGCCGGGGGCCTGCATGCCCACGGTGACGCTCCGGTCGTGATCCACGTCGAGCGTGTTGCGCGTGGCCTCCTGGCCGGTGGTCGGATCGGAGTCGTCGGCGCCCGTGTCGTCGACCACCTTGCGGCCAAAGACCATCAGCGGACGGTCGATGTCGTCGTCGATGTCGAAATCGAAGTCGACGCCGATCCGCTCGAAAAAGTTGTCGTTGAGCGTGATGAAGCGGACCTCGATGGTCACCTGCAGGTCTTGCAGCCGCCGCAACTGCTCCAGCAGGTCGACGATTTCCTCGTGGACGTCCTGGGTCTGGCTGACGACCAGACTCAAGTTGGTCTCGAAAGGAGCAATCGAACCGGGACCTCCCACGTCGTCCCACGTGTCCGGTTGAATGGTCGAGGTGATCAGGTCGATGAGGCTGTCGAAATCCGCCTGGGAACCGCCGCCAAGCCCCCCGGGACCGAATCCCATGGGCATGCTGCCGCCGCCGCGGGACGCGGGGCCCGACACCTGGGCCAGCAGCGCGGGGTTGATCATCGCGGCGCCCGGGTTGCCGTCCCTGCTGGCCATGACCGCCAACGGCGCCGCCGACGCGCCAAAGGACGCTCCCATGCCGTAACCGACGTTGCTCATGGCGTTGTGGTACGCACCGGCCAGACCCATGTTCGGGCTGGGCACGAAGTTGGGAATCGGCGTGACCAGATCGGCCACGCTGTAAACGAATCGATGCGTCTCTCCTTCGCGCTGCTGTTCGCTGGTGACCTTCAGCACCTCGTCCTTGACGACGTAGGTCAGTTGAAGCGGTTCCAGGATCAGATTCAGCGCGCTCTTGAGCATGATCTCGTCGCGCACGGAGATCGTCACCGGGACGTCGGCCGAAATCCCGTATTCGGCCAGTGCCTGTGGATCGAGGTGCATGTTGACCTCCGTCACCTTGGCCAGGTAGTCCAGCACGTTGGCCAGCGGCTCCTCTCTGAAATCCAGGCTGACCGGGTGCCGGAGCTTCTGCTCGATTTCCAGGTCGCGCTCGGTCCGGTGACGCTGCTGTTCGGCCGTGTATTTCGAGCGGCGGGTCGTCAGATCCGCCCATTCCTTGGCGTCGGGCATTCGGAAGGGAATCCGGTCGTCGAACCCCACGCTCGAGGCGGCGACCGAATCCAACTGCGACCAGAGCCCCTCTTCCTTCAGATCGCTGAGCTCCAGATTGTTGAAGTAGCGGCGGACGAACTTCGATCGCAGCAGCAGCTGCTTGACGACCGGGTTGTCCGGATCGAGTTCCGCGGCCCGCTTGGCCACCACCTCGGCCTCGGCGAACCGCTGCTCGTCCATTTTCGTATTGAAATCATCCACCATCAGGGCGAACTTCTCTTGCGTCTCCAGATCCAAACGCTGCTCCCGCTCGATCTCCTCGCGCGTTCGGTCGTTCTTCTCGGTCAGCTCGATCCGCGGTTGGTTCAACTCGATGAACTGGCGCGTCTCGGTCAGTTGACGGTTGACCCGCATCAGCAACTGCTGCCGGGCTGACGGATCCAACGCCGCCGCCTCGACTTTCTGGCGAGTTTCCTCCAGCAGCGACAGCGCTGCTTTCGGATCGCTCTCGAGCATCGCCCGGGCCCGGGCTTCCTGTTGGGCCACGTCGGCGGATACCTGTCTGGCGAGGACTTGCTGCCGGGCCGCGGCCTCGTCGGCAATCGAGCGGGCCGGCCCGCCGGGCAGGGTCGACGGCCGCGGCGGCGAAAGCAACTGCAAGTAGCTCTGCAGCCGCTGCTGCGTGATCGGATCCAACTGATTGCCCTGCTCGGCCGCCTGGCGGAAAAACTGATAGGCGCTCTGTTTGTCGTGCGCTTTCAGGGCCGCCTCGCCCTGTTGAAACAGCGAGGAGGCGCTCGTGTCCCGGCCAGCCGATACGTCGGAAGGCAGGCCGTCCCGCACCGAAGGCGGGGCGGGAATATTCTGGGCAAACTGTAACTGCACCGGATTCGTCCGCGAGGAGTCGGAAAACGGGGTGGGTGCAGCCACTCCGGCCGGGAGGTTTCGCGTGGGATCGTTCGCCGAATCGTACAACGCGCGGGTGGCCGTGCCGTGGCTCGGCCACGGGCCGGTGGCCGGCGTTACCAGGGACCCGCTGGCGGGAATCACTCCCGAGGGGTTCTGTTGTCGCGCCTTGCGGACGTCGAACAGCACCAGGCCCGCCCGGTCCTCGCCGGGAGCGTACGCCGCGTCGGGAATCTGCAGCCGTTCGGCCTCGTAGGCCAACGTTTCGGCCAACTCGATCTGACTGGTGGCCAGCGCCGCGCGTGCCTGACGCACCAGTTGGTCGGCTTTCTGGCGGGCGGCCAGCGACGGACCGGCCGTGCTCGACGATTCGACCATGGCCACACCGGGCGCCGACGAGTCGGCAGAGG
Organism: Pirellulales bacterium; assembly: GCA_016935315.1. Classification (GTDB taxonomy): domain Bacteria; phylum Planctomycetota; class Planctomycetia; order Pirellulales; family Thermoguttaceae; genus JAFGRD01. Next base: position 60,458 of record JAFGRD010000118.1, on the reverse strand, counting down.
ACTGGCCTTGGCGCCGGGCTGCGGCGATCCGCGCCAGCAGATCGCTCGGCTTGGCCTCAAACGGACCGTAGGTAAGCTGTTGTCGCGACGCCCGGTCCGCCAGGCGTTCGGCCTCGTCGTAATCGGCCGCGCGCATCAGGGCGTCGGCCTGCTCCATCAGCATCCGCGCATACGCCCTGCGATAGGCTTCGGTATTTCTCGCCGTGCGCCCCGACAAATCCTGATACTTCGCTACGGCGGCCTCGACCTTCGCCGGCGTGTCGTCCAACGGCCCGTACGCAACCTGCAACTGCTTGGTCTGGCCGACGAACGCGGTCGCGCGAGCGATGTCGCCGACGGCCAATGCGCGGCGCGCTTCCAGCAACAACTGGCGGCTGCGCGCGTCGCCGGTGGACGACCCCTCGTACAGCCCGGTGGTCAGGCCAGTAGTCGGGCCAGGAGTCGGGCCAACGTCCGGCGAGGTCAGTGCGGTCGGCAGGATCTGATCCTGGCTGCTCGGAGGCGCCGTGATCAAGGCACGCCCAAAGGGAGACTGGGTCGGCCTGTTCGTGCCCAGGCTTCCGGGCGAACTGTCGTAGCCGAGGTGTGCCAGGGGATTTCCTTCCTGGAAGTCGGGTACGGCGGTTGCGACCATCGGCTGGTCCACATTGCCACCGGCGCGGCGGATGTCGGCGGCCAGCTTTTCCGGCGAGTCCTCGCCGGGACCGAACGTGGCCGGCTGTTTGGAGGCCATGCGGTACCAATGCGAGGCGCCGCTCAGGTTGCCCTGGGCAAGATCGGTGCGAGCCTTCACGATGTAGGATTCGGCGAGCCCTTTCTTGTCCGTGAGGCTGGCGGCCAGCGTGTTGCTGGTCCGGCTGGCGAACGGATCAACCTGCGGGGGCTTCTCTTTCAAGGAGAGTTGCGAGAAGAGTTGGCTGGGGCGCTGCGGCGCCGCCTGGGCCGCATCCTGCATTTTCTGCAAATCGCGGCGTGCCTTCTTGGGTGTATCTCCCAGGTGGAGGAAGTTGTATTTCACGTTCATCGCATCGGCTTGGGAAATCAGCGAGTCGGCCGCCTCGAGGTCGTTTTCGGCCATGGCTTTTCGGGCGCGGCGAAGCAGGTCGTCGGCCTCGGAGCGCTGGCCCTGCGATGCGGTCGCCGAGGGGTCGGCCTGGGCCACGCTTGCTGCGCCGACGACGGTCTGTGTCGTGCCCCACGGTGGCCCGGCAACGATGATGCCGGCTGTAAGGAGGGTGCCGACCGCGACCCAGCCAGTAAGCATTCTTGCAGTGGTTTTCAACACGATTCTCCTTTCGAGACTCGCAGAGTTTCCTCGAGGTCATCGAAGGCCGAGAAGAACGGGACGTTTGGTCCCGGCCTGCGCAAGATCACCCCAAAGCTATTGCGCTCCCGTAACGTTTCATACCTCTCGCCGCGCCGGCACACGTACCGCCCGCGGAATGCCTGCGAACGCAGGCTTCTCGACAAGTCATCTGGAAATCCGGTAGAAGGGAGCGGTTAAATACCTGGACCGAGAATCTGGGTCAAGATCACTTCGGCGGGATTCGCCAAAGAATGGGGGAAATTCGTCGCGGGAAACCGAATCCCGGACCGTGGAAGCCACGTTTGCGGTCATTCAGGGCGGCAGGTTGCACGCCCCGAAGGTGGAAACGGCCGGGGAGCAGGCCTGCGGCGCTTGTTGATCAACGCGAAACTCCCCGGTTTGGATGCCGCCGGGACGTCCGGCATTCGGTCGCCCTGGCCCATGGACGGTGCCCACGTCAATTGAGGTCGCGCTGCCCGGTCAACTCCTTGAGCTTCGCGTAGACGATCGGGTCGTCGGCCGGCCCCCCGAACACAAAGGGCTGGTACTGGTTCAACTCCTTGAGCATCAGCCCCCACGACGCCCCGTTGGCCACCGACAGCGCGGCCGCCTTGGCCGCCGGCTCGCCCCGCTTGTCGTCTTCGTTGCACACAATCGGCTTTCCCAATTGCTTCAGTCCCCGGATGCGTTGCGGGATGTCGTCGACCTTTACGCCATTGAAATGGATCAGCAGGAAGTCGCTCGCCCGAACGACGTCCTGAGCGAGTTTGCCGTCGCCGATGCCGCTGGTCGAGACGAGCAGTCCCGGATCGGTCTGCTTGGCCAGCCGGATCAACTCGGTCTGGCCGCCGGGCGAGCGGAGGAACTCGTGATCGAAGCCGCCGTGCGGGAATTCGTTGGCGATCTCCAGCACGACGTTCGAATAGCCCTGCCGGCCGATCCACTGCACGGCGTTGACCACGCCGGCGCGAACGGCCCGGCGGTCGCGAAGGATCTGGTCCTGCCGTTGATAGTAGCACCCGAGGATGACCACAAGGCCGTGGCGGTCGCAGGCTTCGATGACGCGCTGCGCCCGTTTCAGATACGAAGACCGCAGCGAGCCGTCGGGGCGAAACGCCGAGTTGACGGCCCCTTCATAGCCGGGCATGCCGCCCTGCAACCCGACGGTGAAAGCCCGCACGCCACAAGCGGCATACTCCGGAATCCTGGCGACAAAGGCGTCGGTGTTGGCCTCGGCGTCGAACTCGGGGCGGTTCCGGTCCTCGAAGATCGAATTGACCATCCGCACGTTCATCAGCAGGCCTTCGGCCGGCGCTCCGGGGTAGGTGATCCGGCCGTTGATCCGCCACCGGCTGCCCACGATTGCCACCCGCGTCTTGCCCCGCCCGGCGTTCGTGCCGGCCGTGCGATCAGGCGGATCGGCCGCCCCCAGCAGGGCCGGCGCGACAATCAGAGACAGGAAGACCGAACACAGGACGCCCCCGCGGGCTGCAACAGGTCTGAATTCCCACATGGTCGATGCTCCTTTCTGCCCGTAGCAGAGGTCGCAAGACTCCAGATTTGTGGCTTTTGGCGGCCCAAGTATACAACAACCCCGCCTACCGTGCCTGGCTGGGCACCGCGATCTCCATCGACTCGTCGGTCGGTTCCCCGTCGGCGACGATCTCGTAGGAGGCCGGGACATCCAGGTCGACGGTCTTTTCCCTGCGACGGTCGTCCTCCCGCCAGACGTGCGTGATTCGAACCGGATGGTCCGACCGGCGCCCATCGTCCAGACAATGGGCGTAGACGCGGAAGTTGTTCAACGCCGGATCGCCCAGATAGCGAACGTACACACGCTCGGCGGGCTCCTTCAGCCGGATTTCCCGATAGGCATTGTAATGCCAGTGATCCGTGTCGGTGGGAACGGCCGCCCGGTATACCTCCTGGAAGTCTTCCGGCCGATCGACAGCCAAGGCGATCGCGTTCCGCGTGTTGCCGGCGGCTTCGCGCTGGTGGGTGTTGAAGCTGCCGCTGGCCAGGAGCCAGGCAATCTTCGCGCCCGGCGGGGCCTGCACCCGCACCACGACCGGGCCGCGAATCCGGCCCGTCTTTCGCGAGGGGTCGTAGTCCTTCGGCGGCTCGACGAGGTATTTCATCAATCCCTCCGGACCGCTGGCTTCGGAGGCAATCTCCACGACGCGGGTGTCCAGCCCGTAGTGATCGCCTCGGCGGTACTGCATTCGATTGGTGCCTTGGCGCAGCGAAGGCAACGAGGCCGGCGCGACTTGGACCCAGGTAGTGATTGCCAGGGAGCGGACCACCGCTGTTCCGGGCTGCCCGCGCAGCGAGATCTTCAGCAGATAGCCGTAACGGCCGCTGACAAGGCGAGTCAGGTCGATGCTTTCCCGCCCCGGATCACCGCCCAGCTCGCTCCACGTCAGGCCGTTGTCGAGCGAGACGGCCAGCGAGAGGCCGTCGCCGTCGATTTCTACGACCGAAGCCTCACGGTCGTCGTCGGTCGTTTCCAGCTCGCCGACGGTCGGCACGATAATATAAGGTGTGCGAACCTCGAAGACTGCGCAGCCTTTGCCCGGCTCGATGAGCGTTAGCCCCTCGGCGGCCGGCTGCACGTTTTTCGACTCGTACGCCCCGTCCAGAAAATCCGTGGACCGGTCGGTCAGATTGGGGCGATAGGCAAACCGGCCGTTGGCGTAGTTGTGGACGGTGAAGTCCCGGTGATTCGGGGCCGGCCCGCGCGGAGGCTGCTCGATCAGCTTCCGCATCCAGGCCAGGCGGTGGTAGACCTCCGCGTGGTGCCAGCGGCCGCCCTGCGGCGTCCACCAGCGGGTCAACGCTTCGCCCTGCCGCAACACGAAGTCCATGGTGTGGCCGCTCTGGTTGAATCCGTGGTAATGATGTACGGGCGTCCGGCCGTAGATCTCTCGAGTCCGCTGAAGCGAATCGTTCGGGAAGAACAGCGGCCCGCGGCCGGTCCAAAGCATCGCGTCGTGCCGGGCGTCGTCCAGGGAAGCCAGCGTGCCGTCACTGCGGCGGAAGACGGCCCTGACGTCGAGATCCAGATAGTGCCAGGCGCCGTCGTAAAACGTCTCGGAGGCGACATGGCTCCAGTCGGGCAGGCTGAGCGTGCGAGCCTTGCCCAGTCCCATGTCCTGGCAGACGCCGGCCATCACCGGCCCGAGGATGGCGCAGTAGGCGTAGCCGTAGACGTTGATGATCTTGACCGGATCCCGCACGGTCTGGTACTCGCTGAGCACGTCGTTCCCTTCCAGCACCTCGTTCATGTGGAACACGCCGGTGCGAGTGTCGGCCAGGTACCGGTAGACCGCCCAGGCCAGCCGATCGCCTTGCAGGTCTCGCCAACGCGGATGCTGGGCAAACGTCTTCATGCTGTAGGCGTCGGCATGGTGCGGCGAGACGACCCGCGGCGAATACTCCCGGCCGACCGCCCTCGCGGCAATCGACAAGAGCACCATCAGCATTGTCGATCCGAGCACTTTTCGCATGGCGCGATCCCCCTTGCGGTTCGAGTCTCTGTCTCGGCCGGCCGAAGACGACGTCGCTCTCTGCGGGGATGGACAACGGACGCACGGTTCTGCGGGGGACTGTCCCCTGCCGGGCCTGCACTATCTCGGCACGAACTCATCGGCCCCCACGTCCGGAGTCGCGTCCCGCGGTTGTCGATCGATATCGGTTTTCGCCTCCGGCAGAGGCTCCGCGGCGTCGACCACGCCCGTCACGGCGGCCTTCAGGTGCAGATCCCCACGCGCCGCGTCGACCAGCGCGTCGGCAAAGGTCGGGTCCCGGGTCACGTTGCCGCGAATCTGCATGGGGCTGTCCGTCTCGATCCGCATCGGCGGGCCGCTGAGCAGATTGTTGGCCACCAGCAGCCCATCGTTATCGTGAACCAGGCGGATCAGCCGTTTCAGCCGGCTCTCCGGGTCGTGGATCGTGTTGTGGACGATCTTGCACTCCCGCGTGTAATCGGCCAGGATCCCGTTTTCCGAACAGCGCGTGAGGAAGTTGTCGCGGACGAGGCACCGCCGGCAGTGGGTCTCGGTTTCCGGCCCGCGGTACGAGTTGCCCAGACAGATTCCGCTGTCGCAGTCGATGATCAGGTTCCGCTCGATCAGGCAGTCTTCCGTGTCGTGCCAGAGAAAAATCGCTCCCCGGGCCGCCCCCGTTCGGCCGTGAATGCCGACGAAGACGTTGTCGCTGATCGTCCAACGCACGGCGTACATGATATCCATGCCGCCGATGTAGTTGCCGCCGAAGTTCTGCGGCGTGTCGGCCCCATCGTCGGAATACTGCTTGGGGCGGTCGTTGTAGAACAGACAATACTGAACCCGGCAGTCGGCCGGCGGGCGGACGACCGCGTTGTCCCTGGGAACGCGAACGCCCTTGATCCCGCGTTGCCAGATGTTGTGGATCACGCAGTTGTAGACCGTGACCTTCTGCACGCCGCGATCGCTGTTGAGCTTCAGCCCGTTGCATGGGATGTTCTGGATCGTCAGGTCGGCGACAGTCACCCCGGAACAAGCGGTGATGCCGACCAATTCGTGGTGCCGGCTTCGGGCGCCGTCGAGCACGACCTTCTCGCGGTCGCCCGACTCGCCGCGCAGCGTGACACGGTCGGTGTGCAGCTCGAAGTATCGGGACATCAGGTAATGCCCGTCGGCCACCAGGATCGTACCGCCGGGCTGCACGTCTTCAGCCGCCCGAAACAGCTCCTCGACGGTCGAGACGCGAATGACCTGGCCGGCCGGCTCCGGCAGCGGAGGCGCCTTGGGGAACCACGCCGGCACGAGCCCGGGCGTCGCCGCGCCGGCTGCGGCCACCGCTGGGGTCACGGTCAGCGTCGTGGTCACGGCCATCCAAAGCGTCAAGAGAGCAAAGAGGGCACGTCGTTCGTTCATCACTTGGATCCTCGGCAAGCAGTTCTCGGGCAGTCGGGCCCGGGCGCCGTCGGCAAGCGGCGCCGTCCACCCGAGAGACCCTTACTCCTTCTCGACCGACAGACTCTCGCTTGCTTTGGCGGCGGCGTAGATCGCGGCGACCTTGGCGAGCTTCTGAGGCGAAACACCGTGCACGCTCAGCGGCCGCGGGGCGATCATGCCCAGCGCGTCGGCCACATCACAGACGCGCAACACGTTGAGCAACTGCGGGGCGTCATTGTCCATGTGCGTAAGCGGCGGGCTGGCGACGATCACGCCGGCGATTTCCGGCTCCCATAAGGCGGCGTAGGCCGCCAGCACGCCGCCGGCACCTTCTCCCGCAACGAGCACAGGCACCTGGCCCTCGTGTTGGGCGTGTAGATGCCGGGCGGCGGCGATCACGTCCCAAACACGGCCCGTGTCCACCGTGCGTCCCAGCAGCACGTGGCACCGCTCGACGTAGTTGGGCGGATTCTTCCGTGTCCACGCGGTCTGGCCGACGCCGCGCGGCTCGCAAACGACGATCCGGTCGTCCGGCTGCCGAACTCGCTCGATCAACGCGCCCAGCGAGATTGCATCGAATCCGGGACCGCGCACCACCAACACCACACGCTTCGCGGCGGCGGCCGGCTTCGGCGACGTCGCCTCCTCCAGGCCGAATTCGATGGCCGGCTCGCTCTCCAGGCGAACGGCTCCGTCGGTCGCCGGGCCAAGCTGTTTGGCCGGCGGGATGCGTTCGGGGAAACAGCCGAACGTAATCCGCCGCAACTCCTTCTGCAGGGCTCCCTTCCACGTCTCGAACTCTCCTTCGCCCGGCGGCGCTACGTCGGCGATCGGTACGAAATGCTCGTCGATCGTCGTGTTCAGCTCGTCCGCGGGAAGGTCGGAGTCTTCGGGAAACACCCGCAAGTCCTCCAGCGGGATCGGATAGCGCCGGTCGTTGCCGCTGCCGGTCACCAGATCGACCTCGCTGTCGTCGACCACGCGGGGGTCGCTTTTCAGGTGCATGTTGATGAAACGATAGGCCGCCTGGCGGATGTCCTGCCGATAGGCATGGCCGCCGATGCTGACCACGGCGTCGACGAAGTCGGTGGCCCCGTAAAGGCTGTAGACCCGCTCCAGGCGGTTGATCACGCGGTCGTTGGCGTCCATCGGAAAGATCTGGTCCAGGTCGCTGTTGGTGAACAATAGCGGTCGCGGCGCGATCAGGGCGGCGATCCGGGTCCAGGGCCACTGGAAAGTGTTGTAGAGAAACATGCAGTCGCAATGACCGTTGATCACGCGGTTGGTGACGTAAGACGGCAGATCGGCCATGCCGCTGACCGGCACGGCGACCCGAACACGCTCGTCGGCGGCCGCGATCCAGAACGTTGCCGCCCCGCCGCCGCTGATCCCGGTCACCGCGATCCGTTGCGGATCGACGTCCTCGCGGCCGAACAGATAATCGATCCCCCGCATGCCGTTGAGACATTCGACGCCGGCCGGCGTGTAGCCGCGGGAGTGCCACCACCAGCGACCCTCGCGATAGGTGCCGTGGTGGATGGCGGCGATCTCGCCCAGTTGCAGCGAATCGAGCGTCAGGCAGACGTAGCCGTGGCGGGCGAACCAGATTCCGTGCGACTGGTAGGCCGACTTGTTGCCGTTGCGGCCGCGATGAGAGTGCCCGCAGACGTAGAGCACGGCGGGCAGCCGTTCTCCCTGCTCGATCTTGGCCGGCCGATAGAGGTTGCCCGTCACGTAGAGCCGGGGCCGGCTCTGGTAATGGAGCTTCTCGACCACGTATCCGTCGCCGGCGAGCGTGCCGGTGACCGTCGCTTGAAGCGGCGACTTGTCCGGCATCGGCCGCAGCCCGAGCATGTGGAAGTACTCCTCGCGGTATTGCTCCCGGAGCCGCTTCCAGTCGTCGGGCGATTCGACGTCATCGAGAAACCGCTCGTGGATCTTCTGGGTCTCGCGGGCGAGGTACCGTTGGATCATCTCATCGCCGGGCTGGTCGCGGTCGGGCCGGCCGTACTCCTGGCCTATAAGCAGTGAGTCGGCCGAGCACGCCACGACAACGGCGAAGAAAACGGCCAAGATATGCGGGCGCGAGCGTCTCATGGTTCGATCTCCTGCTGAAGGGTCGCAATAGGACCAGCGCGGCGTGTTTGAGTGAGGAACAACGCGTAGCGGCGCGGCTGTTTCCATCTGCCGGGCAGTCGGCACGGTCGTGGCCACCGGCGCCTTTATGACTGAGCGAGTCCTCGCTGTCAAGGGTGTCCCGGCCCCCCTCCCCCGCATCGCAGTAGGCGTGCGCCGGCTGCACAGCCGCGGGCGCTTGGCGAAGCGGTGCTATACGCTGCCGGCCGCCCCAAGGTTCGTGAAAACGCCGGAATTCCTTTTTGTCGCAAGGTTTGCGCCTCGGCGGCAACCAACCTCACAACGACGGCCGATGATTCGGAACACTCGATAGCACATCGTGACATGATGGGCACATTTTTCTTTCGACCACATTCTCTTTCGCAAGCCTTCCGCGAAGCGGCGGACGAAGTCCCACCTTCCGTGTTGATGATCAGAAGGATTCCCCTCGTTGCCGTGCGGTCCCCAAACCGCGGTCCCTCACCCGATGAGGGTCCAGAAAACTCCCCCTTCGGCGATCTGAATCGCATCCCGGAGCTCCGCCGTTTCTTTGAAAATCAGCCGGTCAACACGGTCGAAGACTTCCATGCGGCTCTGAACGACAGCCCGCCGGAGGAAGGCGTCCTGCTGCCGGTTCGCAACCCGCAGGGCTCCCGCTTCGTCGTGATTGAAGCGGAGTGCAGACAGGAGCGCTGACCCGAAGCAAAGACTGACGATCCAGAGGACCTCCGGCGTGCCGCGGCATCCAGAAACCGTTCCCCACCCTGACGCCCGGCACTCGGAGGTTCTTTGATGCGCCCCTCTGCTGATTCGGGGAGGCCGCTGCGCGTCCTGGCACTTTGACGTATGTCCAACTCGTTCTTTTGCGAGTCCTTGCCCCGGGCCCTATTGACGCTTGCACAGTCAATGCGCGAGGGCGATCAACGGGAGCCCGATTTCTCCGGCCTCCCGTTGGTCGGCCTGGATCATTCGCAGTGCAAACATCAATAGGGCTCACTCCGCGGCTCGACGCCCAGCAAGTGCCGCACGAAGAAGTCTCGCCGGCGGCGAGAGCCGTAGGGCGATTCGGCGATGCCGTGTCCGCCGCCGGGGACGACCAGCATGTCGAAGTCCTTGTCGGCCTTGATCAGGGCGTCGACCACCTGCATGGTCGAGGCCGGGTCCACGTTGCGGTCCAGCTCGCCGACGATCAGCAGCAGCTTGCCCTGCAGCTTGTCGGCCTGGGTGACGTTCGACTGCTGCTGGTAATGGGGACCGATCGGCCAGCCCATCCATAGTTCGTTCCACCAGATCTTGTCCATCCGGTTGTCGTGACAGCCGCAGTCGGACACGGCGACCGTGTAGAAATCGCCGAAGGCCAGCAGGGCGCGGGTGGCGCTTTGCCCGCCGGCCGAGCCGCCGTAGATACCCACGCGCGAGAGGTCCATCCAGGGGTACTTCTTCGCGGCGGCCTGCATCCAGAGGATGCGGTCGGGGAAGCCCGAGTCGCCGAGGTTTCTCCAGCAGACGTCGTGAAAGGCCTTGGAGCGGTTCGAGGTGCCCATGCCGTCGATCTGCACCAGCACGAATCCCAGCTCGGCCATGGCCTGTACACCGTGGAACGACCGAAAACTCTTGGGCACGAAGGAGCCCTGTGGCCCGGCGTAAATCGATTCGATCACCGGGTACTTCTGTTGGGGATCGAACGTGGTCGGCCGGTAGATCACTCCGTAGATGTCCGTCTCGTCGTCGCGGCCCTTGGCCACGAACCGTTCGGGCACCTGCCAGCCGGTAGCCAGCAGCATGCTGATGTCGGCCCGCTCCAGCTCGCAGACCAGTGTGCCGTCCTCGACGCGCCGCAACTCGGTCACCGGCGGCATGTCGACTCGCGAGTAGGTGTCGATGAGGAAACGGCCGTCGGGCGAATACTCGACCGCATGCGTGCCGTTGCCGTCGGTCAGAATCACCAGTCCCGTGCCGTCGAGGCCGACCCGACAGAAGTGCACGTAGTAGGGATCCTGTTCCGGGTAGATTCCGCCGGCGCGGAAGTAGATCTGACGGTTTTCTTCGTCGATGCGCTCGACCCTTCGCACCACCCATGGGCCCTGGGTAATCTGGTTCTTGACGCAGCCCGTCCGGCAATCATAGAGATAGAGATGGTTGAAACCGTCGCGTTCCGACATCCAGATGATCTCGTGCGTCTCGTCGAGCCGGTGGCAGTACTGCTTGCCGGCGTAGTCGATGAACGTCTTGCTTCGTTCGTCGACGATGGCGCCCGTCTCGCCGGTGTCGGCGTCGACGGCGATGATCCGGAGCACCTGATGCCCGCGCTGGTTGTAGAGAAACGTGAATCTGCGGGAACTCGGACACCAGCGCACCCGGCCGATTTCCCACGGATTCGGAAACAGCTCATCGCAAATCGGGATCTCCCGCTGCCCGGCGACGTCGAACAGGTGGGGCTTGGTAATCGGGATCTGGTCGCCCGGCTTCAGATAATCGTAGGAGTGCAGCTTCGGCTGGAGCTGGTCCTTCGGGGAAGACTCGATCAGATAGACCTTGCGATTGTCCCCTTTGTTGGTCCGCAGGGCGACCAGCTTCTGCGAGTCCGGCGACCAGTGAAGCGGCGGTTGGTAGGCGTCCTCGGCCGTCGCGTCGCGACTGAGTGCCCGCTCCTCGCCGGTGGCCTTGTCGCGAACGTGCACGTTGTGGTCCTTGATCAGGCCGATCCATCTGCCGTCGGGCGACTCGTTGTGGTCGCCCGACGGGCGGCGCCGCGAGCGGGCGTCTCGGCGATCCGTGCTGCCGCCTGCTTGGCCCTCGCCTTCGTCAGGCTGCCGGGGACGCTCTTCTTCCGTCACGGCGTACGTGCTCAGTTCGCACTTCCAGTGTTTCCCCTCGGCCTGAAAACGAACGGTCTCGACCGCGTCGTCCGGTTCGATGGCCTCAAACGGCAGACGGCAGGCCTCGAATTCCCGCCCGGCGACCTCGCTCAGCGATTTGGCCAGCCGACCGTGGTCAAACGCAGCTCGGCGGGTGGCCTCGGCCGCGTCAACCAGCACGAACTCGCGGCGGCCTTCCGGCAGATCGTTGCGATACCAGAATCGCGTGTTGTCGCCGAACCAGTGGGGGTCCACTTTCGCTCGGAAGACCTTGTCCTTGGTGAGTTGGCGCAATTCGTCGGCACGCCGGTAGTCGGCGAGTCGTCCTTGTCCGCGGGCCGTGGACACCGTCAGCAGCGCAGCCACCAGCAGCCCCATCGCGAGGCACCCTCGGAAGATTGTCATGGCGGTTCTCTTGTTTTCTCGGGGTCTCACGTTTCGGCATGTCAAGCGCCGATGGGCTCACGCTGCGCGTCGGCGTCGGCGCGGGGGATTCTGCCATGCTAATCCGGGCCTCCGGCAAGTGCAAACGTCTCCGCCCGCAAAGCCACCGGCAACGGTTTCATCGGCACCCAGCCGTCTGCCAGCGGCAACGTGTTCATGTCGTGGGGTGAGCCCACTACACCTGGCTGAAGAACTGGGGGTTGTGTAGCCCTGGGCGGCTACATTTTGTGTGCTCGCCGAATCTCCACCAGAATCTCTTCCATGTTGGGCGAGTCCGGGGAGATCGCGTGTGCTTCGATCCAGGCCTGCTCTTCCGCCGCGACCGGACACTCCGGCAGGGGCAGGAGATTCTCGCTCGACGAGGCCGTCTCGCAGGTGATTGCCGTGATGCGGGGAGCCGTCTGACCCTGGGCGGCGCCCTGCAACCGGATCTTGTCGATCGGACCCGCCTTTGAACGAAGCACCAGGTAGCGCTGGAACGGATCGCCGGAAGCGTGCAGATGGATCGCCCCGGAGCGGCTGGGCAGCTTGCCGTCGCCGTCGAGTGTGTAGCCGTACATCAGGGGGCAGCGCTCGGTGGAGCCGTCGCCGTAGACGATCTCGACGGTTCCGTAGACTTCGGTCGGCTTGCCGTCGGCCACGGTCCCGCCGAGGAAGAAGAGCCGTTGGGCGGCGAAGCCGCAAGGGATCTCGACCGCCGCCTCCGAGGGAACGATCGTGTACGTGGCACTCTGGCGGAGGAAGGGGACGCCGCCGCGGACCAGTTCCGTGCGTGTTTCCTGCGGCCGCGACCGTGCCTTCCAGTCCTTCGGCATGCCCTGGCCGAAATCGACGCTCAGTGGCCCTCCGGCATCGATGCGGCCGACTCCGAGCCAGGCATACGCCCCTCCGGCGTCGCCGTCGTGGACTTCGATGCGGACCTGGCGACCCCGCAGTGGCCCGACGTCCCACGATCGCTCCTGCATGGCATCCGAGCCGGGGGCCGGAGTCTTCTGCAAGGTCGCGCCCGTGCCCGCGTCGACCAGCGCCAGATAGTTCGCGTTGTGGCCGCCTCCCATGCCGTCGTGTCCACAAAGGGTAAACGTGATGGCTTCCGTCGAGATCGCAAACGCCGGTGAGGCGATCACACCAGTTGCCGATTCGCCCTGGCCGAGCGAGGAAAGATACGGGGCGACCTGGCTGTTGGCGCCGTCGCGGTCGAGAATCGCCCAGGTTGTGGTGGGAGCGGGCGTTGGGCACTTCAAGGCCTGGTACCTTCCGGAAACCGCCGGTGCCTCTTCCGCGGCGGAAAAAGGAGCCGTGCTGACCAGCAGCGCCGCCGCGACTGCGATGCGTAGCGACATGAGAACCTCCGTAGGATAGTGCGACACTTGGTGGAATCTACGTTTCATTCACATCGGGCAACTCGTACCCTTTCCGCTTGGGACGATCCAGGTAGCAGTTGGCCTCGTCGTCGCCCGGGAAGATCTCCTTGTCGGGGTCCCATGCCAGCTTGCGTCCCACCTGCCGGGCGATATTGGCCAGGTGGCAGATGCTGATCGAACGGTGGCCGATCTCCACGTCGGCGTTGGGCTTCTCGCGGGTCTTGATACAGTCGAGCCAGTTCTGGATGTGTGGCCGGGCGATCCAGCCGGGGCCTTCCCAAGGCTGAGCCGTTGCCCCGTCCGGCGGATCCTTGACGAAATCGGGAGGATTCGTGGTGAACTTGTTGCGGTTGATCTCGATCTTGCAGTCTTCGCCCACGAAGACCCCGCCGCCGGCCGGTCCGCCCGCCAACTCGTAACGCACCACCACGTCGTTGGCGTAGCGCATCCGCACGCCGCCGTTGGGGCCCGGGCTGGTGGGCCAGATTTCGACCGGGCCGGTGTGACTCGCGCCCAGGGCCCATTGTATCTGATCGCAGCCATGTGCGCCCCAGTTGGTCATTTCGCCCCCGGAGTAGCATCGCCACTGCATCCAGCCGAATTGCAGATTGGCGTTGAACGGCCGGGCCTCGGTCTGCGATTGCCAGACGTCCCAGTCGTCGCCTTCGGGGATCGGCTGTTCGGGCAGCCCCGTGTATTGCCGGGGACCGGGATAGTTGACCCCCAGCACCGCCTTCAGCTTGCCGATCCCGCCGCTGCGAACCAGCTCGCAGGCGAAGCGGTTCATTTCCATGGTCCGCTGCTGCGAGCCGACCTGGAACACCCGCTGGTGTTTCCGCACCGCGTTGACCAGCACCCGCCCCTCGGCAATCGTCAGCGTCAGGGGCTTCTCCGCGTAGACGTCCAGCCCGGCCTGGCAAGCGTGGATGCACGGCAGCACGCGGGCGTGGTCGGGCGTGGCCACCACCACGGCGTCGAGATTCTCCTCGTCGAGCATCTTGCGATGATACTGATACGTCTTCCAGTCGGTCTTCTTCTCGTTGAGCGTGTCGACGGTTCGCTGGCGGTAGCAGTCGCAGATGGCGACGATCCGGCCGTCTTCGGGAACATGGTCCATCAGTTGCCGGGCGCGTCCGCCGGTGCCGATGAAGCCGATCACGACCCGGTCGTTGGGCCCCGGCCTTCCGGGCGCGGCCGGCACGCCGGAGGGAAGGATCCACGGAGCGGCCATCCCGGCGGCGGCCGCCGTGCTGCGTTTCAGAAAACGTCGACGTGAGTGTTTTTCGAAGTGGGACATGGGAGCAGACTCCTTTTCTCCGAGGGCAAGTCCAGCATCACGCCACACCAGTATAGTCGCTCCCTTCCGCGCTTGCCAATGGGCGACACTTCAGCCGAATCGTCGCTGGAGCTGCAGGGCTTCAGATGGGAGCCTCCCCGTTTCAGAGCAATCACTCGGGGTTTTTGCGAATTCAGCCAGGGCTCTTGCGAATCCAGCGAAAAGTCGCATGGGTCGCCGTTTTTGGCTAAGGACTCCTGATAGAATAAGTTGGGCATTCTTATGGGTGGAGAGGCGGCGCAGACGCCTTTCCACCCATAACGCTCGCCCTGCGTGAGACGTCGATTCCGGTGGCTTCTGATCGGGAAAGAACCAGGAAACTCACAGGCATCCTCAGTCCGCATGTGATGAAAGCGCAGGGCCGCTGCGCGTCCTCGCACTTTCATGTATGTCCAACTTGTTCTCTTGCGAGTCCTGCGATGTCACCCGGCCGGATGAGGTGCGCCGCCGGGCGCTGTACAGTTGGGCTTCCAGCGGATAGACTGATGTGGCCGCTTGAGACTCGGCAAGAGGTAAGTCATTCCTCCAGGAGGATTCTGCCATGTTCGATCATCCGTACCATCGCCGCAAGTTTCTCGAAACACTCGGCCTTGCCGGCGGCGCGTTGCTGCTGGGCACGCGCCCGGCCGGAGCCGCCGGCACCGGCGCTTCGCGCAAGCTGCATCTGGCCTCGAACCAGTATCCCTGGATCGTGTTCTACCGTCGCGAGAACCGCGACTTCGGCGCGTCGCTCGATGCGGGCCTGGGAGAGATCGCCGCCAGTGGCCTCGATGGCTTCGAGCCGATCATTACCGCGCCCGAGCAGATCGATCAGCTCGCGCCGCTGCTGGAGAAGCACGGTCTCCAGATGCGATCGTTGTACGTCAACAGCACGTTGCACGAGGCGGACCAGGCCGAGGCGAGCATCCAACAGGTGCTGGCCATCGCCGAGAAGGCCAAGACGGTCGGCACGCGGATCATCGTCACCAATCCCAGCCCGATCCGCTGGGGCGGTCCCGAAAACAAGAACGACGCGCAACTGCGCGTGCAGGGTCGCGCGCTGGACCGGCTCGGCGCTCAGCTTGCGGCCATGGGGGTGACGCTGTCGTACCACAACCACGACATCGAGCTGCGCCACGCGGCCCGCGAGTTCCACCACATGATGGTCGGCACCGACCCGCAGCACGTGACGCTGTGCCTGGACGCCCACTGGATCTACCGCGGGGCGGGCGATTCGGCGGTCGCCGTGTTCGACGTCTTGAAGCTCTACGGCGGGCGGATTACCGAGCTGCATCTGCGCCAGTCGGTCGACGGCGTCTGGACCGAAGCCTTCGGCCCCGGCGACATTGATTACCCGGCGTTGGCGAAATACCTCGCGGAGCTCGGCGTGAAGCCCCATCTGGTGGTCGAGCAGGCCGTGGAAGAAGCATCGCCCAAGACCATGGAGTCCGTAGAAGCCCACCGCCAGGGCGGCCGGTACGCCCGGCGTGTGTTCGCCGGTTTTGCCGGATAACGCGTTGGATGGCCCTCGGTCCGTGGTGTCTGAAGTCCGTTGTCTTCACCAAGGGCTGCCAAAGAACAAGTTGGACATAACCCAGGAGGTCCGCAAGATGTCTCAGCAAAGAAGTGGTGTCTTGGTTGTACTGGCGATGGTGGCCGCTGTCGCTCTGACTGCGGCGTCCAACGCCGTTTGCGCCGAGCAGCCGGCGGAGGGCAGCATCAAGCTGTTGTTCATGCGCGGCGGCGGCCACGACTGGCAGGGCTTCACGCCGGTGCTGGTCGACGTGCTGCAGAAGACGGGCGACTTCAACGTCACGCTGACCGAGAACCTCGATGATCTGAAGGCCGAGCAGATCAATCGGTTTGACCTCGTGCTGTTCTACGGCTCGGGACGCGATTTCACCGACCCGAAGCAGGAGGCCGGCCTGGGCGACTTCGTCCGCAACGGCGGCGGCCTCGCCGGCGTGCACGCCACCGACGCGTTCAAGAAGTCGGACGTCTATTGGGAGCTTTTCGGCGGGCGGTTCGCCGGCCATGGAAGTGGAGAGTTCATGGTCTACGTCTACGACAAGCAACACCCGATCACCGCCGGGTTGGAAGACTTCAAGATCAACGACGAGACCTACAGCCATGACTACCACAAGAACGCCTGCATGCGATGTCTGCTGCGCATGGACCGCGGAGGCGAGCGGCAGTCGATGGCCTGGACCACGCAATACGGCAAGGGACGCGTGTTCAATACCAGTCTGGGACACGGCCGCGAAGCCTGGACCAATCCCAGCTTCCAGAAGCTGGTGATCCGCGGCCTCTACTGGGCCGCCGGCCGGCAGCCGAAGGATCCTTGACGGCTTCACCGGGAACCGAGCAGCCGTCAACACGCTGGTTCCGCCCCTGATGGCGGGACGGCCCTATCCCGAAGCGGCCGTCTTGTGGGTCATCCCGGGCGACCGGGTGAGGTCGCGTTGCGAAAGCCCCCGATATTTTCCCGGAAACTTCTTGACATGCAGATGAAACCGGTTACTGTGAAGGGTTGGTAGCGGCTAGCGTTGGCTACCCGAAACGCTTTGGCTACCCAACGCGCATCGCTACGGTATTCGGAAGAAGTGGTGCGACGGCCAGCGGCCGCTTCGGTATGGGCGTACATCCGCCATGCGCGGGGTCGTTCCTTCGCAATTCTTGCCAATGGTTGGGGCACAGGTTCAGGGAGGTACATAGGCGACAGTTGCCGAGGCTTTCCGCGGTGGTTTTCCTGGTCCCTCCTTCGCGAGGTCGGCGCCATGTGGCGCGGTAACTCGGGCAACGCGTTTCCGACACCCCGGCTTGCCGTGGCCGGCACGGCCGTCGTTGGCTTGCCTGGTGCTCCGGCAGACTCCCGTCTCCTCGCCTGCGGTGCATCCCTTCTTCATTCCCGCCTGGCCGATGCTCCGACCGTCGTCGCCATCGGGCCGATTCCAGCACTCTCTGCACAGAAGACGCCGGGGCCATGCCCGGGTGTCTCTGCCGCGTGGAGAACGAGACCATGAGCAACAGAAGACAAAACCCCGGCAAGCGCCCGCAACCGCGGCGCCGCCGCCGAACATGGACACGCCTGTGGAACGCATGGGGCCGCCGGCCGACCAAGCCGATAAGGGAAGCGCGCGCGACGCACCGCTTGAGGTTTGAGCCCCTCGAAGACCGCCGACTGCTTTCGATTTCCGACGACCCCGGGCCGGCCGCGACGCCGCCCGAGCTGTTTGGGCCTTGGGACGGGAGCGTGCCTTCGGCCGAGGAAGTCTCGCAGCAGTTCGTGGAGCAGTTCAACGCCCTGATCGGCGATCCCTTGCGCGACATGGCCGGCCGGTACGACTTGTCGTACGACGTGCCCCTGGTCGGAGACAAGCTGGCCACTCTCTTCGATCTCGCCGGCGAAATGGCGGACCAGGTGGCGGCGATGGGGTTCGAGGCCGTCGGCAACATGGAAGCGCTGCAAGCCGAGTTCGAGGACGCCGGTTTCACGGTCGTTTCCTTCCTGACCGAAGCGGAACGCGCCGCCCTGGATCCCGACACGTACGCCGATTTCTTTCGCGGTGTGCAGACCTGGGTGATCGATGTCCCGGAGACCGTGGCGGAAATGGTGGAAGACGGGACCGAAGCGTTTGAGGAGCTAAGCGGACGTGTTCCCTCCGGCGAACTGACCGCCACGGCCGACGTCACGCTGACGCTCAGCGTCGGCGTGGACGCCTACGGTTTCTACGTCGCGGCCGGGGACGTGCTCTCGGCCGACTTCGAGTTTTCGGGCGAAATCGCCGCCGCCGGCGCGGTCACCGGATCGGCCGACGTGGACCTGAGTGGCTCGGTGGCCCTGACGTCGCCACACGCCGACGGCCTGGTTCGCATCGACGATCTGGACGACCCCCCGGTCGATTTCGATCTGTCGGGCGACGCCGACCTCGACTTGGACGTCCGCGTCAGCCTCGACACGCCCTGTGGCGACGACGAATTCGAGCTGAGCGGCTACTGGCTCTGGAACGTGGCGACCGACGCCGCGCAAGCCGTGGCGGACGTGTCCGGATTCGATACGGATAAGCTGCTGGACGCGCTGGCCGACGCCGCGGGGCAAGCGCTTGGGCAGTTCGCCGCTTTCCTCGACGAAGTGGCGACGCTCGGCAGCGAGGTGCCCATCGTCGGCGACCGCCTGGTCGGACCACTGCAGGCAATCGTCGAGGACCGCCTGGACTACGACCGCGCCGCCGCCGCGGCCCGAGAGTACCTGGCCAGCCTCGGAATCGAGATTCTGGCCATGGCCACGCCGGAACAGTTGTACGACAGCGTGACCCGGGGAACCGACCTGCCCGCCGATCTGCTCCGCCTGAGACTTGCCCGAGCGATCTCGCAGTCGGCGGTCGAATCGCTCGCCGCCGCGGGCGGCGACGGCACGGTCGTCCAACTCGGCGCCTCGGCGATCGAACTGAACCTCGACGGGACGCTCGGCGGCTCGGCCCGAATGGGTTTCGAGATCGTCTTCGGCGTGGATTCCCTTTGCGGTGTCTACATCGACGAGGGAGCCGAAGTGGCGGCAGAGGTCGTCCTGCAGGGCCAACTGGCCGGCAGCGCCGCGGTCGCCGGCCTGGCCTGCGTGTCGGCCGAGGCGGCCGGGCATTTCCAACTGCAACCGGACTACGTGCTCGACGACGGCGATGCCCATGCCGGCGAGCGACTCTACCTGCTCGGATCCGACCTCGACGACGCGACGCTCAACACGCACGCTGTCTCCCTGGCCGGCACCGTCGCGCTGGACAACTTGACGGTCTCGGGCTATCTGCCGGCGCTGGCCGATGTGTTGCCGCCGGTCACGCTCACGGGTTCCGGTTCCTACAACCTGGCCACGGGCGAAGCGACGGCCGATTTCGACGACGGCGGGTTGTTCGACTCCCTGGCCGAGCTGGTCATCGCGGGTATCGAGCGGCTGGCCGACCAGGCGGAGGACCTGCAACCGCTCTTCGAGCCGGTTCCGCTGGTCGACGACCGCTTGGTCGAGTTGCTGATCCCCATGATCGAGGAGGCGCTGCGTCTGGTGCTGCCGGGGGCCGGGGCGAGAGAATACCTGGAGGCGCTGGGATTCGAGGTGCTCGTGCTGGTCACACCCGAGCAGCTTCTCAGCGGCGACTACACCGCATCGGACTTGATCCGGCTGCGCTACCGCAGGACGGTGGCCCCCGTGGATCGGCTCCGCTACGAGTTCGACGGCAGCCTCGATTTCGAGGCGATCCTCGGCTCGATCACCCCGGATGGAAAGCGCCGCGTTCCGCTCGGCAAAGGCGACACGGCCGCCCCTGCCACAGACGCATCCGCGGCCAAAGACGCGGCCAACCCCCAAGAGCCGACAGACAAGTCGTCGCTCCCACCGCTGACGCACGTGTTCAACCTGGGCAGCTACCTTAGCGGCCCGGCCGGCGGCGCGCCGTTGGACGTGGCGATGAGCTACCTCACCGGCCACGCGGGCGCCCTGGGCCTGACCGCCGACGATCTGCTCGATTGTGTGGTCACGAGTCAATTCGTCAGCCAACACACGGGCGTCACGCACCTTCACCTCCGGCAGACGCACGGCGGGCTGGAAGTCGAGGGGGCCGACATCAACGTGAACGTCACGGGCGACGGCGAGGTGACCAACGTGGGCAGCAGCTTCATCGCCGGGCTGAGCAAGAAAGCGGCCCAGATTGCCGGCGAGCCGAAGCTCGACGCCGCCGAAGCCCTGGCCGCCCTGGCCGATCATTTCCGGTGGTTGCTGGACACCAGCACGCAAGGTACCGTCGAGGGATCGGCGCCGAAGCGCGCGAGCCTGTTGCCGCCCAGCGGCGTATCGTTGGCGGAAATCCCGGCCGAGTTGCACTACGTGCCCATGCCGGGCGGGAGTGTCGAGTTGGCGTGGAACCTCGTCGTCGAGACGGTCGACGGGAACCACTGGTACGACGCCAGCGTCAGCGCGCTCGACGGCGAGCTGTTGCGGTGCAGCGACTGGGTCGACCATGCGTCGTACACCGTCTATCCGATGCCGATAGAGGACCCCAGCGACGGGCTGGGGCTCCGCCTGACCGTTACCGACCCGCACGACGCGAGCGCCTCGCCGTTTGGCTGGCACGACACCGACGGGATGGCGGGCGCCGAGTTCACCGACACCCAGGGCAACAACGCCGTGGCCCAGGAGGATCGCGCGGCCGACAACGAGACGACCATCGGCCACCGGCCGGACGGCGGCGCGGCACTGGATTTCGACTTCCCGATCAATTTCCTCCTGGAGCCCGACCAGTACGAAGACGCCTCGATCACGAACCTCTTCTACTGGAACAACGTGCTGCACGACGTCCACTTCCAGTACGGCTTCGACGAGGCGGCGGGGAATTTCCAGCAGACCAACTACACGGGTGCCGGCGGCGGCGGCGATCCGGTCCGAGCCGACGCCCAAGACGGGGCCGACACGAACAACGCCAGCTTCGCCACGCCCGCCGACGGGACATCCCCGCGGATGACGATCTATCTCTACGAGCAGCTCGTCGGACCCGACCGCGACGGGGCTCTGGACAACGGCATTATCATCCACGAGTACGGCCATGGCGTTTCCAATCGCCTGACGGGCGGCGCCTCCGACTCCAACGCGCTGGACGCCCAGCAAAGCGGCGGCATGGGCGAGGGGTGGAGCGACTGGTGGAACCTGATGCTGACACAAAAGCCTGTCGACACCATTCTCGGTGCCTACCCGCACGCGGCCTATGCCAACTGCTGGCCCTTGGGAAACCGGCGCTTCCCGTACAGCTACAACATGCTCGTGGACCCGTTGACCTACGGCGACTACAACGACAGCCAGGAGGTGCACGACGCCGGCGAGATCTGGTGCTCGGCCTTGTGGGACATGAACTGGCTGCTGATCGGCAAGCACGGCTTCGATCCCGACTTCTACCAGGGCGACGGCGGCAACAACCTGGCGCTGCAACTGGTGATGGACGCCTTGAAGCTCCAGCCGGCCAACCCCTCGTTCCTCGATGGCCGGGACGCTATCCTGCTGGCCGACCAGGTGCTCACCGGCGGCAAGAACCAGAGGGAGATCTGGGTCGCTTTCGCCCGACGCGGCATGGGGCTCAGCGCCGACGACGGCGGCGGCGCCGACGCCACCGCCGTGACCGAGGCGTTCGACACGCCGTTTGTCTACGTGGGCCTCGGACTCCAGGGCGAGCTGCGCGCCGAGGTGGAACTGACCTTCGACGTCACCTTCGGCCTGGATCTCCGTGGGGGGCCGTATCTCTTGGAGGGATCCACGTTGGCGGCCGATCTCGATATCGAGGGAGACTTGCAGGGCCAGGCCAGCCTTGGGATTGCGGGCCAGGTCGGGGCGACCGCCGAGGCCGACGTCGAAGCCCACGCCCGGCTCGTGCTCAGCGACTTCGACGGCAACCCCAACGAGCGTCTCTATCTGATTCCCTCCTCGGAAAGCGACGAATTACTCCTTGGCGAGATCATGACCCAGCCCGGGGTCATCGAGCTTAGCGGCGGCGCCGATCTGGGGCTGACCTTGCGGGCGGAAGCACCCACCGGACTGATTCCGATCGTCGGCCAGTGTCTCCCCTCCCAGCTCACTTGGAGCGCCGAGGTACACATCGACGTGGCCACGGGCACGAGCACCTACAGCGTTTTGGAGGACGCCTTCTGGAGCACGCTCCTCGACCGGTTGACCGACGCCGGACAGAACACGCTGAACTTCTTCTTCGACACCGTCGACCAATACAACCCGCTGCCCTGGTCGGTTCGCGAAATGCTCTTCGAGGAACTTCCGCTGATCGGCGAGACGGTCTTCGACCTGCTGGGGCTTCCCGCCTGGGCGGAAATCCTGATCGATCCCGCTTCGTTGATCGACGTGGCACCCGGCGCGGTCAGTTATACCGACGATGAGGGAAATCGGATCGCGCTCACGCTCGATTTCCTCGATCCGGTCAACGTGCTGAAGCTGCTCGGCGGCCAGCAGACGGACCTGATCACGCTGGATGTCCAATTCCAACACGACGCCTCGCCGCTGACCTTCGAGCCCGACTGGGATCTCTTTCTGGACCTGGGCGTCGCCAGCCTCGACACGAGCGGTACCCTGCACAGCGAACTGACCTTCAGCACGGATGTCGCGCTGGGGTTCGACACGCGGGGGTTCTACGTGCGCGAGTCGGAGGAGCACGCCCGTGCGTTTGGCCTGACCGGTGGGATCTACGGCGATATCGAAGTGGAAGGCGAAGTGCTGGACGTCCCCTTGGTGCGGATCGACGCGGCGGTCGACCTGGCTGCCTTCGGCGGCGTCGTGCTGGTTGCGCCCGAGGGGGCCGGTGGCCGGCTCCGCGCCGTCGACCTGCTCAATCCGGATCATCTGGTGGTGGACATGGGGCTCGACCTGAATCTGATCCTCGACGTCGCGCTGGGTTTCCCCGACGCGGGGCTGTCGACCTCGTTCGGCATGGACTACCGGATCGAGCTTTTCCGCCACTACAAGGGCACGCTGACCGATCTCAGCGCGGAGCTGGCCGCCTTTGCGGAGAGGCTCACGCAAGAGGCGCAGAACCTCGCGTGGGACGCGCTGGGCGGCGCCTTCGAGCGGTTGAGCGAGCTCGGCGAAGAAATCGCCGGAGCCGTGGGCAGCGCGATCGACGACGCCCGCCAGATCGTCGATGAGGCCTTGGACGTCGCCCAGGACGCCTTCGACCTGCTGCAACGGCAAATCGAGCCGATCGTCGATGCGGCCCAAGAGGCCGTCGGTCAGGCCCGGGCACTGTTGCAGGAGTTCTTCGATACGGTCGGCGAGTTGGCGGATTGGCTGGACGACTTCGTCGACGGTCTGTTGGGCACCCTGGGCCTCGGCTCGTGGGATCCGGTCGACGTGCCCCAGCGGCACACCATGGCCGCCACCCAGTCCGGCGACCGGTTGACCGTCTCCTGGGACGAGGACGAGGCCTCCGATCGCCTGGGGAGCCGGGCGCTGGAAATCGCCGTCTACCTCTCCGGCGGGAAACTCTACATCGACGGCCCCGATTTCGTCGTCAACGAGCTGGTCGCCAAGAAGGACCGGCTGGTGCGGGAGGACGAGAAAAAGTATCACGACATCACGCATCCCAACCTGCTTGAATTCTCGGCCACGGGCATTCGCACCGTCGTGATCGAGGGGACTGCCTACGCGGATACGCTGATTGTCGGTGAGGACATCGCGGCCGGTGTGAGCTTCAGCGGCCTCGGAGGCGACGACTATGCCATCGGCGGCGGCGGGGCCGACGTCTTCTACGGCGGAGCGGGTAACGACACCCTGGTCGGCTTCGCCGGAAACGATCAACTCTTCGGCGACGGCGGCGACGACCGGCTGCTCGGCGGCGACGGCAACGACAGCCTCGAAGGCGGCGCCGGCGCTAACGTCCTCTTTGGCGACGACGGCCGCGACTCGCTCACCGGCGGCGCCGACGCGGAATCGCTCTACGGCGGACTCGGCAACGACACGCTGGACGGCCAGGGCGGCGCCGACGTCCTGGCGGGCCAGGACGGCAACGACTTGATCCGTGGCGGAGCCGACGGCGATTATCTGCTCGGCGGACGGGGAGACGACTCTCTCTACGGCGACGCCGGCAACGACACGATTATCGGGAACCATGGCAACGACTGGCTCTCGGGCGGCGACCACGAAGACGTCCTCTTCGGCGATGAGCGAACCGCCGAGGGCAATGGGGACAACGGCCAAGGGGAGGATTCCGGCGGCGACTCCGGCCACGACACGCTGCACGGCAACGCCGGTGACGACTTGCTCGACGGCGGCGGCGGCGACGATCGGCTCTTCGGCGGCGGCGGCGGCGACCGGCTGCAAGGAAGGGACGGCAACGACCTGCTGGTGGGCGCCTCCGAGGGCGACGAAGAGGCGGCCGACGACGGGAACGACCTGCTGGCCGGCGGCGCCGGCGACGACGTGCTCCGTGGCGGCCCCAGCGGCTCGGGACGCGCCGTGTTCGATCCGCAACAGCCCTGCTTCCACGACATACTGCTCGGCGGCGCCGGCGTCGACAGCCTCGACGGCGGCAGTGGACCCGACCTGCTTGGCGGCGGCCGCGGAAACGACAGCCTGTCCGGCGGCGGCGGCGAAGACACGCTCGCCGGCAACCAGGGCGTAGACGTCCTGCGCGGCGGCGACCAGGCGGATCGCCTTTTCGGCAGCAACGACGCCACGGGAGCCGGTTCCCGACTGTCTGGCGACGCCGGCGACGATTCGCTCTACGGCAGCCGCGGAAGCGACACGCTCGACGGCGGCGCCGGCGACGACGAGCTGATGGGATACGCCGGCAACGACCTGCTCTCCGGCGGCGAGGGCCACGACACCCTGTACGGTGACGGCCCGAACGACGACTTCTCCGGGGACGACACCTTGCACGGCCAGACAGGCTCTGATTCGCTCCTCGGCGGCCGGGGCAACGACAAGCTCTACGGGGGCGCCGACGGCGACCTCCTCTCCGGCCAGATCGGAAACGACCTCCTGGTCGGTGCGTGGCTCGACAACGAAGAATCGTCCGACGACGGAAACGATTCCCTGGTGGGCGGGGCCGGGCAAGACACCCTGCGCGGCGGTCCCAGCGGGCCGGGCAAGGACGAATTCGATCCCGCCAACCCCTTGCAGAAAGACGTCCTCGACGGCGGCGACGATGCCGACTCCCTTTATGGCGGAAGCGGTCCCGATCTGCTCGAGGGGGGGCCCGGGCTGAACTTCCTCAGCGGCGACGCCGGCAGCGATACCCTCTACGGCGGCGACGACCGCGATCGGATCCATGGCGGGGAGCAGGACGACAGTCTCTACGGTGGCCGCGGCCCGGATGACCTGTTTGGCGGCGGCGGAAACGACTACATCGAAGGCAACCAGGGCGGCGATCAGCTTTGCGGCGACGCCGGCAACGACGAGATCCGCGGCGGCGATGACGGCGACAACCTCTACGGCGGGTCGGGCGAAGACACCCTGTACGGCGAAGCCGGGGCCGATCATATCTACGGCGAGAGCGGCCGAGACACCGCCTATGGCGGCAGCGAAGACGACACTCTCTACGGCGGCGACGACCAGGATTCCCTCTACGGCGAAACCGGCGACGACAAGATCCTCGGCCAGGGTGGGGCCGACTTTGCCGCGGGCGGCGCGGGACGCGACGAGATCCACGGCGACGGCGGCGGCGATGACGACGGCCGGGACACCCTCCTCGGCGGCGAGGAAAACGACACGCTCTACGGCGACGGCGAGAACGACTCCCTCGAAGGCAACCAGGGCGACGACGTCCTCTACGGCGGCGCCGGCGACGATTGCCTCTACGGCCACGACGGGGCCGACCGCCTCGAAGGCGATCAGGGCAACGACACCCTCTATGGCGGCCTCCACCAGGACACGATCCTCGGCGGCGAGCACGACGACTGCCTCTACGGCGACCAGCACGCCGACAGCCTCGAAGGCAACGACGGCCGAGACGAGATCTACGGCGGCGACGGGCCGGATACGATCCACGGCGGCGAGGGCCGCGACGTCCTCTACGGCGACGACGGCGACGACCGCATCGAGGGCGGCGGCCAGTTCGACGTCGTCCTCGGCGGCGGCGGCGGCGATACGATCCTCGGCGGCGACGACGGCGATTCGCTCTACGGAGAGGACGGACCCGATCGCATCGAAGGCGACGCGGGGAACGACGAGATCCACGGCGGCCAGGGCCAAGATACCATCCTCGGCGGCGACGACCACGATGCCCTCTTCGGCGAAGACGACGACGACCACCTCGAAGGCAACCGCGGCCGCGACACGGTCTACGGCGGCGTCGGCAACGATGTCCTCCTTGGCGGCGACGAAAGCGATCTTCTCTTCGGCCAGGATGGCGACGACCTGATCCAGGGCGACCAGGGCGAGGACGAAATCCACGGCGACGACGACGCCAAGATCCCCGGCGGCCGCGACACGATCTATGGAGGCACGGAAGCCGACCGGCTCTTCGGCTACGCGGGGCAGGACCAGATCTTCAGCGGCCCCGGCAACGACGTCGTCCACGGCGGCGACGGCAGCGACTGGATCGAGGCCGTCGATGGCCACAATCTGGTCTACGGCGACGAGGGCAACGATACGATCCTCGCCGGCCCGGGCAACGACTCGATTTACGGCGAAGCGGGCGACGACTCGATTGAGGTCGCCGGCGGCGACAACCAGATCTTCGGCGGCGCGGACAACGACCGAATCTCCACCCGAACCGGAAGCGGCCGAAGTCTCCTCCTCGGCGACGCCGGCAACGACACGATCTCCGCCGGCGCCGCGGCCGACACGGTGTACGGCGGCGCCGGGGACGATCGGATCGAAGTCATCTCGGGCAACAACGAAATCTACGGCGACGACACGGCCGGCGCCCAGGGAAACGACACGATCGTCGGCGGCCCGGGCAACGACACCATCCGCGGCGGCGGCGGAGACGATGCGATCCAGGCCGCCGCCGGCTTCAACGAAATCCATGGCGACCAGGGTAACGACGTCATCGATGGCGGCGCCTCCGCTGACCTGATCTACGGAGACGCCGGCCGCGACACCATTCACGGTGGCGCGGGAGACGACCTGATCTTCGGCGGCGACCAGGGCGACACGCTCTACGGCGACGACGGAGACGATCGGCTCTACGGCGAGGCCGACGACGACCAGCTCGACGGCGGCGGCGGCGACGACCTGCTGGTCGGCCACCTCGGCGACGACACGCTCCGGGGCGGCAGCGGCTGGGACGTCCTCTGGGGAGGCACCGAGGCCTATGCCCTCGAATACTTCGACGAACTGAGCGATTTCGAGAACCCGCCGGGCGTCGACGCCGCCGAGGCCCGGCATCCCACCGGTTTTGCCGTCCCGCCCCTGGCGGCCATCGTCCTGGGCGGATTCTCCGTCGAGGGAACGCCCTACGACGGCGCCGATTCGCTTGAGGGCGGCTCGGGACGCGATTGGCTCTTCGGCGGGGCCGACAGCGACCAGCTCGACGGCGGCGAGGACGAGGACTACGTGGACGCCGGGGCGGGACACGACCTGAGCGTCCGCGGTGGGCCGGGCAACGACGTCGTCCGCGGCGGGACCAACGACGACGTTGTCCACGGCGACGACGGCATCGACCAGGTCTACGGCGACGACGGCGACGACCGCCTCTACGGCGACGCCGGAACGGACATCGACGGCGACGACGATCTCGAGTGCCAGGTCGGCCAGCGGCTCTTCGGCGGCGCCGGTTCCGACGAGCTCTATGCGTTCGCACGCCTGCCCGCCGACGATGCCCAGCGACTTGCCGAGCACGAACTGCCCGGCGACGAGCTGCACGGCGGCCCCGGCAACGACTACGTCTATGGCAGCCTTCGCCGAGAGATCCTCGTTGGCGACGGTGGCGCCGACTACCTGCACGGCGAGTTCGTCGCGCCGGTCCAGGACGCCTACGGCCGGATCGATCCGTATCGTTGCCCGAATCCCATGGCCGCCTTGCAGGGAGGCGACGACTTGATCTACGGCGGCAGCGGCCAGGACAAGCTGCTCGGCGGCGGCGGGCACGACACCCTTTGGGGCGGCGCCGACGGCGATTGGCTCGAAGGACAAAACGGCGTCGATCGACTCTACGGCGGGGCGTGGATCGATCTGTTGGTCCTCGACGCGAAGTACGGCGACAATCTGGGCTTCATCGCCTACGACACGCTCGGCGAGATCGTCGACGGCCACTACGGCAACGAGACGCCCGGCGACGCGCTGGACGACAACGCCACCGACATCGTGCTGATCGAAGGCTCGCAGTACGACGACACGATCCGCCTGGCCGAGGAGATCTTGATCACCGCCACGGCGGACGTGCCCTCCTCCGGCCGGTTGAGTGTCCAGGGCGCCGACACCGCCGCGGAGTTCTCGCTGAGCATCAACGCCGGCACGCCCGTGACCGTCTCGCTCGCCGTGGCCGAGACCGCCGACAATACCGACCTGGACGCGCTGGTCGAGGACCTCAATGCGGCCCTGGCCGCGGCCGGCGTCGCCCAGATGGTGCAAGCCCGGCACACGGCCGAAACGGTCAGTCTGGCGACGGTCGGGCTGGGAGGGGGCGCCTCGCTTGAGATCAGCAACCCCAACGCGATCGCTCGCGACCAGTTGCACTTCGAGAACGCCCAGCAAGGCGCTTGCGTGGTCGACGTCGATTACGGCGTGGCGCTCGGCGGGCTGCCGATGTTCCGGCGACATTTCTACCTCGGCTGGCGCGACGCGGCCGGCGTCCCGCTAGTCGAGCAGTTTCGCATCTCCGGACTGCTGGGAGACGACCGTATCGAGTTCGTCGAGGGTCCCAACGCCGTGAACGTCTCCGTGCTCAGCGCGCGGAGCCACGACTGGGTCGCGGCGGTCGACGGCGGGCCCGACAACGATACGCTCATCGGCAGCGGCGCCCGAGACCGGCTCGACGGCGGCACGGGAAGCGATTTGCTCTACGGGCTGGGCGGCGACGACCGCCTCTGGGGTGGCGGCGAAGACCCCAGTGACGATCTGGACCGGCTCTTCGCTGGGGCGGGAAACGACGATCTGATTCGCGGCAGCGGCGTCAACGAACTGGCCGCCTGGTCGCTTGAGCCCGGCGGCCCCTACGATCCCGCGGTCTGGCAACTCGGTTTCCAGGACGGACAGTACGCGCCGCCCGGCGCGGCCGACGGCATCGCCACGCTTGGTGGTGGCGAAGCGGTCGGATTGCGCGACACACTTGGCGCCGACAGCCGTTTCGCGCTGGGGTTGGCCGGCCTGACGGCGGCGGAGTTGGGTTTCCGCGATGGCCAAATCGCGCAGGCCGGCCCGCAAGGCGATGCCCTGCTGCCGGCGGCCCTTGCCGCGCCACAGGACGGCGTGCTGCGCGCCGACGCGACGTTTGCGCTGAGCGTCGGCGGAGAGACGCCCGTGTCCGTCACCGTCGCGCCGGACCTGGCCAACGCGGCCGCCGCCGACCCCGTCGAGGCCCTGGCCGCCGATGTCCGCGCGGCGCTGGTCGCCGCAGGTCTGGCCGAAGACGTGTTGGTCGGGCATACCGACGGCCGGCTCCGGCTGACCACGCCGGAGGCCAGCGGGCAGTCGCTGCAGGTCTTCACCGACGTGGTAGCGACGCAATTGCGGCTTGCCTACGATCAGCTTGCCCAGCCGGGCTCCGGCGCCTCGGCCCGCTTGACCGGCGTCGGCGTGCTGCCGGACGACGGCCGACTCGCCGCCGACGCTGCCTTCGCGCTGGTTCTTGGCGACACCTCGCCCGTTTGTGTCTTCGTGGCAGCCGATCCCAGCAATGCGACTCCGGCCGATCTGGTCGCCGACGTCAACGAGGCCCTGGCCGCCGCCGGCATCTCCGGACAGGTCTCCGGGGAACTCACCGCGGACGGCCGGCTTGAGCTGACCGCCACGCCGGAGACCGCGTCGGAGACCACGCTGCGGCTCGTTCGGGCCTACGTCGACGTTTCCGTTTCGCCGTCGGCGGGCACCATGGTCACCGCGCTGGGATTTCAGGACCAGCAGCAGGCCGCGCCCGGCGCCGGCGGCGGTGCAGTCCTGACGGCTCCGCTGGCGGCCCCGACCGGCGGCGTCTTGCCGGCGGCCGACGTATTCTGGCTCGAGGTGGGCGGGACTCCGGCGGTCAAGGTGACCGTGCTGCCGGACGCCGACAACGCGGTCCAGCCCGATCCGGTCGCCGCCCTGGTGGCCGACGTTAGCGCGGCCCTGGCCGACGCGGGACTGGCGGCCCAGGTGCTCGCCGGGCATAGCGGCGGGCATCTCGCGCTGGCCACGCCCGCCGCCAGCGGCCTCTCGCTGAAGATCTTCGCCGATCGCGTCGTCGGGGCGCTGAACGACGCCCTGGGCGACGCCGGGCTGGGCCGTCTGGTGACGGCCGACCGCGACGCCGGACCGACGCGGATCACGCTGGCAACGCCTCCGGGCAGCCGGCTGTCGCTGAGGCTCGTCAGCCAGTTCGGCGTCTTTGTCGACGCCGCCGGCGCGTTGCACCACAGCGACGGCGGCGGCCTGTTCATGCTGGAAGACACGGGCCTGAACCGCATGCTGGGCGGGCCCGGCGACGATCGGCTCTTCGGCGGCACCGGGCTCGACTTCCTCTACGGCGCCGGCGGCAACGACACGCTGATTCGCAGCGACGGGAGCGAGTTCGCCGCGGCCGACGGAGGCCTGGCCGGCGATGCCTGGAAGGAGTACGCCAAGAGCACGAACAAGGTCTGGTACGTGGGCGGCTCCGGCGCGGACGACGTGATGACGGTCGACTACGTGACCGAGCCCGGCCTGTTGCAGGGGCATCATCTGATCACGCGGCTGACCAACAACGATAGCAACTACACGTTTGCCGCGCAACTTCAGCTCGACTTCGGGGCGGTCGACGGCGACGGCAATGCGATCTGGGACCCGACCGACGTGCTGCTCGATCTGGAGAAGCTCCGCAGCGACGATCCCGGACTCCGCGATCTGGACTACCGGCAACAGGTGCTGGTCGGCCGCCTGCTCCCGCCGGAGGGCGACTTCCTGGCAATCATCCTCGACGCCTTGGAAGGCGACGACCGAATTACCGTCGGCCCCACCGTACAGAAGACCGTCTGGATCGATGCGGGACCGGGCGACGATTGGGTCGAGATCCTCTCGGGCAACGCGATCCTCATCGATCAGAGCGAGCGGGGCGCCCGCAACGACGCCTGGGAAACCGCCTTCGGATTGGCCACCCGGCGGGCCGTGCTCACGGCGGCCGCCGCCGCGCCCGCCGACGGGCGGATCCGTACGGCCGAGTACGATCGGGCGCAGTTCGCACTCTACATCGACCAGGCCGCGCCGATCATCGTGACCGTCAAAGACGATCCGACCAACGACGATTTGGCCGATCTGGTTGCCGATCTGAACGCCGCGCTGGCTGCCGTCGGTGTCGGCGAGCGGGTGGTTGCGGAGCAGGACGAGCAGGGGCGCCTCGTGCTGGCCGCCGGCAACGCCGCGGGGATCTCCGTGCTGAAGATCAAGGCCGTGGCCGGCGATCCCACGCTCAGCGCGCTGCACTTCGCCGACGACCAGACTGCGGCCGCCGCCATCGGCCGGAACGTCTCGCTGACGGGGCTGACCATCGACAACCCCGACGACGTCGACTGGTACCGCCTCCAATTCGCCGAGGCCCCCACCACGTTTACAGTTGCCGTCACGAGTGCGTCGCTGCAAGACGAGCTGCGTGCCAGGCTCTATCGCAGAGACGCCGCCGGCGGGCTGGAACTGCTCGGCGACAACGCCACGTCGACCGGTGAACTCGCCCCGGCCGGCGATCGTACCGAGCTGCTCGTGGCCGCTTCCGCGGCGCCATCCGACGGTCGGCTCGACGGCGATGCGACCTTTCTGCTGATCGTCGACGGAGTCGAAATCCCGGTGGCCGTGGCGGCCGATCCGGAGAACGAAAGCCTGGCCGATCTGCTTGGCGACGTCAACGCGGCGGTGAAGTCGGCGTTGGCGTTTGCCGGTCTGGACGCCGACGTCGTGGCCGGCCAACGCGACGGCCGGATCACGTTTTCCTCGGCCAGGCTGGGCGAGTCGGTCCCGCTGGAAATCCGCGCCGACCGGGACGACCCGACGGTCACGCAACTGCACTTCGCCGCGCACCAGACCTTCGATTCCCAAACCAACGCCATGCCGCTGGAGCCGATCGAGGATCTCGCTCGGATTACGGGCTTGTCGCTGCACGCGGCCACCGATGTCGACTGGTTCTGTTTCCGCCAGGAGCACGCGGCCGGCACGATCGACCTTTGCTCGCTCGACGGCGTGGCCATGGTGTTCGCGCTGTACGATGGGCTCGACGGCACGGCGGTACGTACGGCGGTGGAACAGGGCCACGGTGTCTTCCGGCTCGATCTCGCGTCACTGCAACCGGGGGAGTATTGGCTGAAGGTTGCCGGGGACGGCGCCGATCCCTTGCCCGGCTACTACGATCTGTTGCCCCAGGTCGGCACCCTGGGTCACGCGCTGGTCGAGTTTTTCGGCCCCGGCTCCAGCGGCATCGGCGGCGTCGCCGGGCTAGAGGCCGACGTCTCGTACTGGCTGGAGGTGACGTCGGCCAATCGCGTGCCCACGGTCTACGATCTGGCCTTCGATCTGGGTAGCCCGGACGCACCGCTGGCAGTCTCCCTGGCGACCTCGACCGACGTGGTCCGCCGGGACGTGATGCTCGGCGGCGAGGGACACGACGTGCTCTGCGGCGGCCCGTCGGAAGACTGGATCTTTGGCGGGCCGGGCAACGACGTGCTCGCCGGCGGACTGGACCGCCAGGCAAGCGATTTGCTCTTCGGCGGCGAAGGGAACGACACGTTCCAGGTGATTCCCGACGGCCTGCCGTTCGCCGAGGGAACCGACCAGACGATGGTTCCCACGACGGTCGACCGCTTCGAGGGCGGCGAGGGCATCGATCGCGTGTTGTTCTTGGGTGGCGACTACGACCGCCTTGGCCGGCCGGTGCCCGACCACGTGGCGATCCGCTACGACGGGTTCCTCCATCGCTACGAGTTCACCGGCCTCATCTGGGACGTAGAGAACCAGCAGTACATCTCCGACGGGCCTCTGCCGGCCGTGCTCATCGCGGACGCCGCATCGACGAGCTGTCAGCTTGCCGAGGACGCCGTGCTGCAACTCGGCGTCGGCGAGGCCGATCCCGTGATCGTCACGGTTTCGGCCGATGCCACCAACGGCAACGACGGCACGCCCGCCAACCTGACGCTGGACGATCTGCTGGAGGACCTCCGCGCCGCACTGGCCGCAGCCGGGTTGCGAAGAGACGTCTGGGCGACGCACCAGGACTCCCGCATTGTGTTCTCGACGATCGATTGCGGCAGCGGGCAATCGCTGGAGATTTCGGGCGTCGGCGGAGGCGGTCTCGACGTGCTGGGATTCCAGGCGGCGGCGCGGCAAGTCGGCGCCGACGAGGTCTTCCGTCAGAACTACCTCTTCTATCAAACGCGGGACGTCGAGCAGACCGTTATCGACACGCGAGCGGGCAACGACGAGGTCCACGCCGGGCCCGAAACCGTGTTCCCCAACGTGGAAAGCGAGTGGGGCTTCAGGCAAGGCGACTTCCAGCAGCGGGCGTCGATCGCCGCTCTGGAAATCCGTGGCGGCGACGGGGCCGACCGGCTGTTTGGCGGGCCGCTCGCCGATACGATCCTCGGCGGCAGCGGAACCGACGTGATCCTCGGCGGCGGCGGCAACGATCGGATCGACGGCCAGGGCGGCGACGATCTGCTGGTGGGCAACACCTCGGTTCCGCCCGATCGCTTCGAGTGGGTATGCCGCGACGACGTCTTCTTCGCCAACGATTTGCCCCAATACGCGGCCGGCATCGGCCTGCCTCGGGCGGGTGCCGCGATCGATGGGCTGAGCTTCCATGTCGGCGACCAGGGCGACTGGTATCTGATCTCCGCCGCCGACGCGCAGGCCCAATTCGGCGACGCCCGGCGGCTGCGGCTCACGTCGGCGATGATTCGCGTCTTGCGGATCGACGATGTCGGCGGGCTGCCCCAGACGACGCCGCTGGAGACCTACCTCCTCTACGCCGGCCAGGCGACCGGCGGCCAGATCGTGCCCGTCGAGCGCTTCTTCGGCGTGCCGGACTACTACCTGCTCTACGTGCCCAACCCCGAGGCCGGCTCGGCCACAGAGGCCGTTCGCTATCAAGTGGAGTTCTCCAGCGAAGTGGGCAAAACGGTGGACGTGGGACCGCAGACGGCCGACTACTGCGTGATCTCCGCCGGCCCGGCCGACGTGCCGGCGATCGTGCCGCTGGGTGATATCAACGGCGACGCGCGCGCCGATCTTGTCGCGGCGGTGCGCGACAACCTGACGAACCTGCTGCCGGAATACGACGGCACCGACCCGGCCGGCTTCCTCGCCCCCAGTCTGGCATTCGTTTGTCTCGGCTCCGACTCCGGCGGCGACGTGTCGCTCGCCGACGACCCGCTGGTGCTGAAGCTGCCCGCACCGCTCGGTACGGCGTCGGCCTATGGCACCAGGTCGGTTATCGGCACCCCGGGCGACTACAACGGCGACGGCATCGACGATCTGGCCGTGGCCGTGTATCGCCAGGGCAGCGCGGGCTACCGACACCGGGGCGTCTACGTGGTGTTCGGCCGACCGGAACCGTGGACCGGTGAGTTGGACGTGGTTGAGGAGGCGGATGTCATCATCCGGGGCCTTGCCGGCAACGTGTCCGTCGCCAGCGCGGGCGATCTCAACGGCGACAGCATCGACGAGTTGGTCATCACCGACGACGCTACGGGAACGGTTTCTCTGTTCTACGGGCGCCCGCAATGGCCCGCGTCGACGATCGACCAGGTCCTCTTCGCCGCCCAGTTTGCCGGCGGTTGGGACGGCTTCATACCCGGCGGCTCTCCCGGCCTCGACGGCCTGTGGCACCTGACCGCCAGAGAGGGCGGGCAAAGCGGGCCGCAGAGTCTCTACTATGGCGACGAGGGTCTTCAGACGTACGACGTGGGGACCAGCCACGGCTGGATCACCTCTCCGGAGATCTCCTTGATCGGGACCCAACGGCCGCAACTCTCGTTCGACTACTTCCTGGAAACGGAAGGCTCGCCCGACAAGCTCGACCAGGCCCGCGTGCTGATCTCGACGATCGGTCCCGAGACCGATTTCCATTTGCTGCCGCGGGCCGACAACGCCGGATTGCTGATCGATCCCACGCCGACCTGGACGACCGCCACGTTCGACCTGAGCGCCTACGCCGGCGGGTCCATCTGGATTCGCTTCGAGTTCGACTCGGTCAACGCCGAGCACAACGACTTCCCCGGATGGTACGTTGACGACGTGAGGGTGTGCGAACCGTTGCCCCTGGACGTCGGCAGCGCGGACGTGCAACTGCCGGGCATCGCCGGCCTAGCCGTGGGCGCCAGCGGCGTCGGCGACTTCAATGGCGACCATACGGACGATCTGGCCGTCATTCGCCAGGCTCCCGGCGGAAACCAGACACACGTCTCAGTCTACTACGGCGTTATCCCGCTGTCGGCGACTCCCGACGTGACCTTTAGCAGCCGGGCCGATGCCTTCGACGACTTCCAGGTGCTGGGCGCCGGCGACATGGATGGCGACGGCTGCGACGACCTGCTGATTACCGATGCGGCCGGCTCCGGCAGCGAAGACTCGTTGATCTTCGGTGCCGAGGGTCTCGAAAGCCTCGACGCCGGTCCGGACGGCCTGATCTCGGTCTCGCCGGACGAGACCACCGGGGTGGTCGAGCTCAACGAGTTGATCGAGCAGCACAACACCATGTTTCCCGGCAGCCCGATCGGGGCCCCGGGCGTGTTGAGCGTGGCCGACGGACGCCTAATGCCCTTGGGCGACGTCAACGGCGACGGCTGGGACGATCTGGGGGCTGCGCTGGCCGAAGGGAACCCCGTCCTGAGCGGCACCGCGACGCTGCAACACACCGTCGGCGCGGTCTTCCTCGGCGCCGGCCAACGCGACCGTCTCGACCTGCAATTGCCCGACCTGGTGTTCGAGGCGGCGCTGCCCGACTACGAGCGATTCCAGCCGGGCATGTTCGCCGGCGTGGGCAACGTCGACGGCGACGCCGCGGGCACGGCCGACCTGGCCGTGGCTTCGGCGGCGGGAGGAGTCCTGCACGTCCACCTGGGCAAGCCGGTCGTGCCGCGGTGGCAGAGCCCTCAGACGCTACCTCCCCTCCACCGTGAGCCCTACTGTTTCGATCTGGCCACGCCGGTGGTTGCATCGGATACGACGTATTCGGTCTCCGGCGCCGCGTTGGACGAAACCATGTCGCTGGCCGAGGCCTACGCCCTGCAAGGCATGGAGCCGGACGAGCAGCTCGCGACCGTCGAGCCGCTGGGAGACGTCAACGGCGATCGGGTCGCCGACTGGCTCTTCCGCGGCCAGACCGCCTGCTATCTGTACCTGGGGCCGGTCGATTTGGAGGAGGTCGCCGACATCGTCGACCGGGCGCACGTGACCATCGACTGCGCGGCCGTCGGGGTCCCCGCCGAGCGCGCCGGAGACATCGACGGCGACGGCACGTCCGAACTGGTCCTGGCGCGCTACGAAGCCGGCCAGTGGCAAATCGACGTCCTCTGGGGCGGCGGCCCCTTGCCGCGAGACCTCTCGGTGGATGATCTCGACACGGTCGTCCGACTGTCGGCGACCGACCCGAATTGGCGTCCCCAGGTGGCGGCGATCGACTTCAACGGCCCCGAAGACGGAGTCCACGGCCGGCGGGCCTATGCCGATCTGCTGATCACGACCCCGTCGGGCAATGTCCATCTCTTCTCCGGAGCGGACATCGCAGACGCCCGGCAGCAGGCGGCTCCGCCGCTGGTCGAGGCCGACGCCATGGTCACCGTCCTGGCGGAAGTCGATTGGGACAAGCGGGCCGCGGCGACCGAGTTGCTCGGTTGGCAAGCGCTGGGCGACCCGGGGCTGCCCGACGACCTGTTGATCCGCGTGGTCGGCGACGTCAACGGCGACAGCCTGGAGGACTTCTTCGTCGTCAATCGGACGTTCCTCGACGCCGAGACCTTCGGGGGCGCCTCGGGGTCCAAGGACGGCGGAGATCCCGGCCATCTTGGCCCGACGATCGGGCGCGCGAGTCTCTATCTGGGCAACGCGACGCTGCCGGCCGGATCCACGTCCACGTTCTACCGCGGCCTTCCCGGCCCGGCCGCTTCACCGTCTCCGGGCGGCCCCGCGGTCGTCTACGAGGGCGCGTTTCTGGCCGAGTCGGTGTTTGCCCTCGGCGACCTCGACGGCGACGGCTACGACGACTTCGCGTTGAACCGGCCGCGCGAAACGGCCGAAGGGGCCGGCAGCAGCCTGAGAATCTACTACGGGTCGGCGGAGATCGCCGCGGTGGCCGAGCCGACCGTGCTCTTCCGCGCCGACTTCGTCGACATGGCCGCCCCCGACAACCAATGGCTGTTTGCCAACCACAACGTCAACACGGGCATCGACGACGGCCTCTGGCATATCACCAGCCACGGCGGTTACGTGAAGTGGGAAGCCGGGTCGGGATACTCCGACGACGCAGCGCACCTGCGCTATGGGCTGGAGGACTATCCCACGTACGCCACCGGCGACCGCAATCGGGGCACGGTCACCTCGCGGCCCATCGACCTTGCACAATACGACCTTGCCAATTGCCTGCGGCTGTCGTTGAACTACTGGCTGGAGACCGACCAGAGCGGGACTGCCGACGCCGCCCGGATCCTGGTTTCCGCCGACAACGGCCCGTTCGAGGTCCTCGACGGCGGATGGAACGCCCTGAACGGACCCGACGGCCCGCAGGGCGGGCAGGGGCGGCTGGTGGATGAACCGGTCGCCGACGCCGACAACGCCGTGTGGCGACGCGTCGAATTCGATCTCTCGCGGTATGCCGGCAGCACGATTCGGATTCAGTTCGAGTTCGACACGATCGACGCCGCCGAAAACACCCACCGCGGCTGGCACATCGACGATGTGATCGTCTGGACCGACCCCGCGAACATGGTCGTCACAAGGCCGGGCTCGGCCGAGTTGACCGGTGGGCTGACCGTCGCGGCGCCCTTGCAGGCGACCGCGGGTGATTTCAACGCCGACGGCCGAGCCGATCTGGTCCTGGGCGAGCCGGGCTACGAGTTGTTCGTGGCCGGCGGCCAGAATCAGACCATCGACCGGCGGCTCCGCGGCACGGTCTACGTCTTCCCGTCGATCGCCGATCGAACGCCCGACTTGTCGCTGGCCGATGCCGATCTCGTGGTCCAGGGCATTGGGGAATCGGACCGCCTCGGGACGTTGCCGACCGCCGCCGGGCTCGACGTCAACGGCGACGGCGTCGATGATCTGCCCGTTGGAGCGGCCGGGGCCACCGTCTTCTCCGACGGCATCAAACCGGGGGCCGGCAAGGTCTACCTGGTCTACGGCGAGCCCGAAGGGATCGAGCTGCCCGGCGGCAATTCACTCGGCTATCTGGCCAATCGCACGATTACCGGCAGCGGCGACTTCCTGGTCGATCGCGGCACCGGGTTGCCCCAGATCTTCTCCGATCTCGACGTCAACGGCGACGGCGTGCTCGATTCGGATCGCTTCACGCTTGCCTCGGGCGACATGGAGCGATGGTACAAGTTCACCACGCTGGGCGACGGCGGCCCCGAGAACCAACTCGTGCTCTCCCCCGCCGTCGGGCCTCTCGTCTCGCTGGCCGAACTGCTGGACCGAGGGAGCACCTTCACGCCTTCCGGCGCTGCCCGCGCCGTGGCCTCCTCTGCCTTGGTTGCCCTGGGCACGCTCGGCGGCGCGACCAGCGAGGCCCTCGGCATCAACCTCGACGGCACCGTCGTCGGCTGGTCCCAGCTAGCCGACGGAACCAACGACGACTTCACGTTCGCCGCCAGCGACGGCTTGAGCGGAATCGCCGGGACCGGCGTGCCGAGCCGGGCCGAGGCGATCAACGACGCCGGCAGCGTGGCCGGCTCGATGGCCTTCACCCTTCAGGACGACTACGGCTACGTCGCCTATCCCGTCGACTCCACCTTCCGCGACATCGCCTTGCCCGCAAACCTGCTGTTTGCCGGCGTCGACGAC
Source organism: Pirellulales bacterium (assembly GCA_016935315.1). Taxonomy (GTDB): domain Bacteria; phylum Planctomycetota; class Planctomycetia; order Pirellulales; family Thermoguttaceae; genus JAFGRD01. The sequence continues at coordinate 21,488 of JAFGRD010000118.1, read as the reverse complement.
GATTTCGTCGAGTTGGCCGTGCCGGGGTTCGACTTCTCGCTGTATGGGGTTCCCCACTCCAACTTCTTCATCAGCAGCAACGGTCTGATCACGTTCGGAAGCGGCAGCCGGGCGTTCCACAACACGGATCTGGGCACGGGCCTGCCCCAGGCCGCGATCGCCCCCTTCTGGGACGACCTGGTCGTGCCCGACGACCTGCCGCACGGCGTCTATTGGCGGGTCGACGGCGGCGGAGACGATCAAGAGCTGGTCGTTCAGTGGCACGGGCTCAACGTCTACGGCGGCGACCCGGCCGACTCGATCACGCTGCAGGTGATCCTCCGCGAGAGCGACGACACGATCCAGGTCAACTACCTCGACCTCGACGCGTCGGGCACAAGCCATCGCGGGGCCTCGGCGACGGTCGGCATCAAGAGTGAAGACGTGGACGGCGCTGCCGAGTTCCGCCTGGCCGTCTCGGTCAACGCCGGGCCCAACGCGCTGGTCGACACGGGGCGAAGCCTGGTCCTTGCGCCCCCGGGCGTCGTCGTGCCGGGCGGTGCGTCCCTGCAACATGCCTACCTGCAACGCGGCCAGCAGGTGCTCGACCTCGGCACCCTCGGTGGCCCCGCGTCCAACAGCTTCGCCTACGACGCGAACAACCACGATTGGGTCGTGGGCGCTTCGCAAAGCACCAGCGACGACCGGCTGCATGCCTTTGTGGCCGACGACACGGGCATGCAGGAGTTGCCCGTGCCGGCGCCCGCCCGAGAGAGCGGCGCGTGGGCCGTCAACGACGCCGGCCTGATCGTTGGCTACACGATGCTCGACGGACTCCAGGCGGAAGCCGTCCTCTGGCAGGGTGGGGCAATGACCAGCCTCAGCCCGCTGGTCTCCGGCTGGGACCTGCAACAGGCCTACGACGTCAACGACCAGGGGTGGATCGTCGGCTGCGGGACCCATGCGGGGCACGAGCGGGCCTTCCTGCTGAAGGGCCACGCCGCCGGTAGCTACGAAATCATCGATCTGGGCACACTCGGCGGCGACGCCAGCGAAGCCCGGGCGGTCAACAACGCCGGCCAGGTCGTCGGCTGGGCCGAGGACGCCTTCGGCCAGCAGCGGGCGTTCCTCTGGCAAGACGGCGAGATGATCGATCTCAACGACCTGGTCCCGCGCCGCGGCGACGAAGACGTTGTCTTCCGCGTTGCCAGCGACATCAACGACGACGGGGTCATCGCGGGTCGGGGAGAGACCGACGGGACAACCCGGGCGATGGTGGTCAGCCCCCATGCCATGGCCGTCGGCGGGGCGGCCTCCTGCGTGGGCCTGCTGGAGATCGACTTGTCGCGGTATCTCGGCACGCTGAGCAATCCCGACCTGCTCGGCAGCGCCGCGTTGCGGCTACAGTACTTCGCCAACGCCGGCGTCGGGAATCTGCAGCTTGCCGTCCTCGACGCCGAGGGCGACCGCATGGTCGCCACGTCGGACGACGAGGCACCGGCCACTTTGCTGGGTAGCTTGTCGCTGGCGACGCCCGAGGCCGGCGGCTCGGGCCTTTGGCAGCTCGATCTGACCGAGCTGCTGCGTCAACGACTCCAGGCCGGTCAAACGCGGATCACGCTGCGGTTGGAGGTCGACGACCCGTCGGCCGCGGTGACGATCCTGCTGCCCACGGCCCAGGCACGGAGTCAAACCGGCCTTGAGGTGCGGGTCCTCGGGGTCGAGGCCGACTTGCTCGACGCCGAGGGCGTGTGGCGTGTGCGGGCGGCGTCGGCTATCGACATGCGCAGTCTCGAAGCCGGCTCCTACTATCTCCGCGTGTACGACCCGGCGGCCTTTGACGACGATCCGGCGACGGTGGCACACGAGGTGGCCCTGCCGTTTACGATCACCGTTACTCCGCCCGAGGCGGGCGCCGCCGGTGATCTTCCCGATCGGGACGCCTTGTTCGGCGGCGACGGCGACGACGTTCTGATCGGCAACGGCGGGCTGGATCGGCTCTTCGGCCAAAGCGGTGACGACCTGTTCATTGCCGAAGTGATCGAGACCTACGATCTGGTCCAGCCGCCCGAGCAGCGCCGCGACCCGCCGGCCTCGCAGTGGAGCAATCTGCCGCTTTCGCCGGAAGACGCGGACCCGGTTGTCGAGCTGCCCGATCCCGCGCTGGCCGCCGCGGTCGCCCGCGCGTTGGACGTCCCCCTGACGCCGGCCGGACCAGCCCGAGCGATCCGCCGATCCGACCTGGCCGAACTGACGTGGCTCGACCTGGGGCAGCTTCCCGTCGAGGACCTTACCGGCCTGACCTGGGCGGTGAACCTGCGGGTGTTGAACCTCTCGGGCACGCCGGTCGCCGATCTGCGGCCGCTGGGCGCGATCGGCAAGTCGCCCGCTCCGTATGGGCTGACGAGCCTTCAGACCTTGGCGAGCGATGCAGCAGCCATCGGCGATCTGGCCGGATTGGAGGCCCTCACGGCGCTGGAGGCACTCAGCCTCGATCTCAACACGATCGGCGAGGTCGGCCCGCTGTCGGCGCTCGCACAACTCAAGTGGCTCAGCCTGGCCGGGAACTGGATCGACACGGCCCAGCCGCTGGCCGCCATGCCCGGGCTGCAAACGGCCGACCTGCACGACAATTACATCAGCCGAATCGAAGTCCTGCTGGGCCAGACGATCCTCGACAATTTCCAGCCGGGATACGGCGAAGCGGGGCAGGGTTGGACCGGAAATGCCCATGCCGGCGCCTTTGGGCAGAGCTATCGCCTCTTGCCCGGGCAGATGACGGTCTCCAGCACCGCGTATGACTTCGCGAACCTGGCCCCGGGGGTCTATCACGTGTACGCCACCTGGCCGGAGCACGAGAGCCGCACCCGTCAGGCGACGTACACGGTGGTCAATGGGGTAGAGGCCCCCGTGGCGATCGCCGTCGATCAGCGCGCGGCGCCCAACGGCGACGAGCTGGCGGGCCGCCCGTGGCAGCTCCTGACCACGATCACGGTCACCCAGTCGGGCGCGCTCCACGTGGAGCTGACCGGCGGCGGCGATGGCAACCTGGCCGCCGACGCCGTGCGGCTGGTACATGCCGTGTTGCCTTATCTGGCCACGTTGAACCTGGCCGGAAATCCCTTGGACAACGCGGCCTACGAGTATGTGCTTTCCGGACTGGCGGGCGACCGGCCGGGCGACGACGATCCCGCCACGGCGCGCGTCGAGTACGGCCCGTTGGTCGAGTTGTCGTACGACCTCAACTCCAACCCGCCCGAGTTTATTACGCCGATCGACCCGCAAGAGACCGGAGTCGGCGTGACCCTGACCGTGCCCATCGAAGTCGACGACGCCGACGGAGACACGGTGCTCGTCGCGGCCGAGAGCAACCTGCCCGGTTTCGTGTTCACCTATGCCTCGACGGCCGCCGGGATCGACCTGAGCATCACGCCCCCGGTCGGGTTCGTTGGCACGGCCGTGATCGGCGTGACCGCCTACGACCGGCTGGGCGCCGACGGGCTGGCCGGACGGACGGCCACCCTGCGATTCGACCTGCACGTGGGCGTCGGGGGCATCTACGGCACCAAGTTCCACGACCAAAGCGGCGACGGAACACGAGACCCAGAGGAGCCCGGCTTGGAAGGATGGACGGTCTTCCTCGACGAATTCCGCAACGGACGGTACGACCCCGGCGAGCCGATCACGGTTACCGACGCCCAGGGTGACTACGGCTTCGTCGGCTTGGACCTGGACGGGCAGTACGCCGTGATCGAGTCGTCCGCTGCCGGCTGGGACCAGACGCTGGGCGGGCCCTGGGACACGTTTCTCAGGCTGGTCGACGTCTTTCCCGGTCCGGCGGCCTCGGATCCTCGGGGGATGGTCCTCTGGGAAAACGCCGTCTACTTCAGTGCCGAGGGGTCCGAAGGTCCCGGCCGGCAGCTCTGGCGTTACGGCGGGGCGGTGCCTGAGCAGATCCCGATTCTCGATCCGCAAACACTCGTGCTCGGTTGCGATCCTCGCGACCTGACGCCGTTTGCCGGGATGCTCTATTTCCTTGCCGACGACACCGAGGGCGTGGGGCTGTGGCGATACGACGGCGTCGACCTGAGCCGGGTGGCCGATGTCCGGTACGCCCAAGGCGCTCCGCCGGAATCGACCGCCGAGATGAAGCAGATCGAACCGCAGTTGGCCGTCATCGCAGACAGCCTCTACTTCGCGGCGGTCGATCCGCAGTTCGGCCGCGAGCTTTGGCGGCTCGACGCCGTCGGGCCGCCGCGCCGCGTGACCGACGTTCATGCGGCGGGCGACTCCGACCCGGCGCACATGGCGGGACTCGGCACCGCGGTCCTCTTTGCCGCGGACGACGGCCTGGGCGGACGCGAGCTGTGGAGCTACGACGTCATAGCCGAAACGGTGTCGCTGGCAGCTGACCTCGCGGTCGGGCCCGGCAGCTCCGAGCCCCAGCAGCTCACGACCGTGGGACCGGCGATCTTCTTCACGGCGGACGACGGCGGGGGCCCAGGCCGTGTCCTCTGGCAATTCGACGGCATTGCCGCGACGAAGGTCGTCGCCTTTACCGACGCGGGGCTGACCAACCCGAGAGAATTGACCCCCTATGGCTCGGACCTGCTCCTGGTGGCCGACCACCCGCTGAGCGGCTCGGGCATCTGGTGCTTTGACGGGGCTTCCGTAGGGGCGGTAGCGAGTTTCGAGCAGCCGCAAGGCGGCGGGCCGGGCGTCTGGGGTGTCCGCCCGCAAACCGGGGAAATCATCCAGATCGATCCCGCCAGCGGAAGCGTCACGGGCGCCTTCCTTGCGCCCGGCAACTTGCTGCCGACGGATACGCAGATCGGCCTGAGCATCGCCGAAGGCGGCAGCGTGCTGCTCTACGTCAACGCCGACGACGATCCCACCAGGCTCTATCGGCTGGATCCCGCCACCGGCGAGGTGCTCTCCGAGGAGGCAACCGAGGGCTTCCCGCTCGACGGGCTGGCCGTGGCAGGCGGCTCCGATTGGCTGTTCCTCGGGCACGACACGGTCGAGGTCCGCCGGCAGGCCGGCTACTCCGGTCCGGAAACGCCCGGCTGGACGGCGACCGCCCCGACCGGCGCGCTAGGCGGCGACGGCCTGGATCGGGTGTTCGGTTATTTCACCGACGGGTTGATTCACGAGTTCGATCCTTGGGCGGCGGCCGGAGCGAGTTCGTACACGTTCGACGCGGACGAGCAAGGGTGGCTCAGCGGCGGCGACTTTGCGATGACCCACCAGCCGACCGGCGGCAATCCCGAGGGATTCCTCAGGCTGGCAGAGATGGTTTTCCTCAGCGGGCCTGCCCTGTTCGCCCCCCAGGAGTTGCTCGGCGACGTGAGCCACTGGGACGGATCGACCCTCTCGTTCGATGCCGTCGATCTGACGTTTTCGGGTCTCGACATTCACTGGGGCGTGGTCGAGCTTGACGGTGGCGGGCTGCAGGCCGTGGCCGATCTCGGCATGCCGGCCTCCACGTGGACCACGTACACGGTGCCTCTGACTGCCGAGGCCTGGGGGATGTCGCAGGAAGACTGGGATTTGCTCCTCTCCGATCTGACCGGAATCCGCATCTACTTCGACACGGATCCCGTTGGCGTCGGCGTCACCGGATTCGACAACTTCCGCATCGGCCAGGAGACCTTGGACCGCACGCTCCCGGCGCCGGAGACCGACGTGGAAGGGATGGCCTTCGACGGCGATCACCTGTACGTGGCGACGGCTTCCGGCAGTTTATACACGCTTGATCCGGAAACGGGCGAAGTGCTCGGCCAGGTCGCCGTGGCCGAAGGCCCCTTGTACGGCCTGGGAGCGCTGGCCGGCGAGCCGACACAAGCCGATCCGGAGCAACTGACCGTGATCGACGACGTGCTCTACTTCGTCGCCCGTGACGCGGCATACGGTCGTGAGCTGTGGCAGTACGACGGGCTGGCGGCTTCGCGGTGGCTGGATTTTTGCAGCGGCCCCGAAGATTCCACTCCCGCCGATCTGGCCGGCGGCGACGGCCTCTTCTATTTCGCCAACGACGATGGCCAGGCGGGCCAGGAGATCTGGGTGGCCGGCCGCTCCGGCGGCGAATACCGGGTCTCGTTTGTCGAAGGTCCGATGGTCAGCGGCCTGGACTTCGGCAACGTGCTCAGCCGCCGCTTCGAGGTGACCTGGTCGAAAACTGCCATCGAAGAAGGCGATACGGCGTCCTTCACCGTAACACTCTCACAAGAACTCAGCGGAGACGAAACCCTCACGCTCACCGTCGATCGGATTTCGGGCGACCCGGACATAACGCTTCGGGGAGGCGCGCCGCTGCTGTTGGAGTTTACCGCCGGCAACTGGGACTCCGGCATCGAGGTGCTCGTCGATACCACGCACGACGAGGACGCCTCGGACGATGTGGCGGTCTTCTCCATTTCGGCGCCCGGCTGGCAGACGCGGGAAGTCAGCGTGAGCGTTGCCGACGACGACCGGGCAGTGGAGATCTCCGACACGGCAATCTCGGTGGCGGAAGACGGCACGGCCGCCTATGGCGTGCGTTTGAAAGGGCGCCCCGAGTCGAGCGTCGTGGTCGTAACGGCGTGGACCTCCGGCGACGCCGATTTGACCGTCCTGGGCGGCGCCGTGCTGACCTTCTCGCCCGACGCCTGGGACGTCTATCAACAGGTCGTCATCTCGGCCGCCGACGATCTCGACGCCGTGGGGGGGGCGGCCGTCTTCAGGTCCGCGGCCTCCGGCTGGGCTGCGGTCGAGCTGACCGCCGGCGAGCAAGACGACGACGCGACGCTTGTCGTTTCGACCGATCTGCTGAGCGTTGCCGAAGACGGCGCCGCGACCTGTCGCATCCGGCTTGCCGGACAACCCGGCGGCAACGTCACCGTCGGCACCGTCAGGACGTCGGGCGACGGAGACCTCGGTGTCCAAGCCGGGGCCACGCTCACCTTCACCGCGGCCAACTGGAGCGTCTTCCAGGACGTGATGCTGCGTGCGGCCGCCGACGTCGACGCCGTCGATTCGACGGCCCTGTTTACCTCCTCGGCACCCGGCTGGACCGCCGCCGTGTTTCAGGCCGTCGAGGCCGACGACGACCGGCTCGTCGAGCTGTCGACCATGGCGGCGACGGTGGCGGAGGACGGGTTGGCCACCTACCAGGTCCGGCTGGCGGGGCGGCCGGCGTCCGAGATCACGGTCACCACCGCACGAACCGCAGGCGACGACGATCTGCACGCCTCGGCCGGAACCACCCTGGTCTTCAACACGACCAACTGGGATGTCTTCCAGGACGTGACGCTGGCCGCGGCCGGCGATCTGGATGCCATCGATTCCACGGCGACGTTTGCGTCTTCCGCCCCCGGTTGGACCGCCGGCACGCTCATCGCCGCGGAATCCGACGACGACCGGCTGATCCAGGTCTCGACCGACTCGCTGGCCGTCGCGGAGAACGGCACGGCCGGCTATCTGGTGCGACTGGCGGGGCAGCCCGCGGCGAGCGTGACCGTGACGACCGCCCGTACGGCCGGCGATGCCGATCTCGCCGTCCTGGCCGGGGCCACCTTGACCTTCACGCCCGCCGATTGGAGCATCTTCCAGCAGGTCACGCTCGCCGCGGCCGACGACGCCGATTCGGCCAACGGCCAGGCGGAGCTGACCAGCTCGGCAGCTTCCTGGGCGTCGGCCGTGGTAGCCGCCGCCGAGCGCGACGACGAGCGGATCATCGAGGTCTCACTGCCGTCGCTGGCGGTCGCAGAGAACGGCACGGCCGGCTATGGTGTCCGCCTGATGGCCCCGCCGGACGCCGGCACACAGGTCGTCGTGGAAACGACAAGAGCCTCCGGCAACGCCCATCTGGGCGTTCACTCCGGGTCTCTGCTGGCGTTCGATTCGGGCAACTGGAACGTCTATCAGTACGTCGTGCTGGCGGCGGCCGACGACGCCGATGTCCGCGACGACACGGCCGTATTCCGCTCTGCGGCGCCGGATTGGACTGCCGCCTCGATCACGGCGAATGAGCTTGACGACGACCTGGCGGTGCTCGTTTCGCCGAGTTCCGCGGCGGTCGCCGAGGGGGAAACGGCCACGCTGAGCGTCCGGCTCCAGGGACAGCCCGAAGGGGACGTGCAGGTGGCTGCTTCGCTGGTAGCCGGTAGCGATGGGGACCTGAGCGTCGTCCAGGGGAGCCTGTTGACCTTCACCACCGCGAGCTGGAACGTGCCGCAGGAGATCCGCATCGCCGCCGCGGCCGACGCCGACGGCATCGACGGCATGGCCGAATTGCACGTTGTGGCTGCCGGTTTCAACGCCCCGACCGTCAGCCTTGCCGAGGCCGACGACGACCGTCAGATCGTGGTCTCCGCCGGCAACGTCGCCGTGCCCGAAAACGGGAGCCGGACCTGCGGCGTGCGGCTGGCCGCCGAGCCGGGCGGCGACGTGGTCGTTACCATGCTGCACAACGGCGGCGATCGCGATCTGAGCATAGCGGGCGGGTCCGTGCTGACCTTCACGACCGCCAACTGGGACGTCTTCCAGGACGTCACGCTCCGGGCGGGCGGCGACGGCGACGCGCTCGGCGGAACCGCCACGTTCATCGCGTCGGCCGCTGGTTGGCGCCCGGCGTCGGTCACAGCTACGGAAACTGACGATGGAATCATCGTCGAGGTGCTCGACGACGGTTCTCAGGTGCCGGAAAACGCCACCGCCGCGATCCGGGTCCGGCTGACCGCACGACCCGAATCCGACGTGATGCTGACCACCGCCTGGACCTCCGGCGACGCCGATCTGAGGGTTCAAGAAGGGGCCTCGCTGGTGTTCACGCCGGCCGACTGGAACGTCTTCCAAACCGTCTTGCTGGCCGCCATCGACGATGTGGACATCGCCGCCGGGACGGCCGCGTTCCTGGTCACCGCCTCTTGCCCCGGCACGACGCCCGTGAGCTTCAGCGTTTCCGAGGCGGACGACGATCGGGGAATCGAAATCACCACCAACTGCTTGACCGTGGTAGAGGGTCAGACGGCGACGTACGGCGTGCGTCTGAAGGGGCGACCCGACGCCGACGTGAGCGTCGTCACCATGCCGGCGGGCGACGCCGACATCGGCATGCAGAGCGGGGCCACCCTGACCTTTACCCCCGACGATTGGGATCAGTACCAGGCCGTCACGCTGGCCGCCGCCGAGGACGCCGACACGATCGACGGCACGGCGGTCGTCACGTCCATCGCAACGGGCTGGGTTTCCGCGGGACTCTCGGCCCGCGAGGCGGACAACGACCGGCGGATCGAACTCTCCGGCACCGAGTTGGTCGTCGTCGAGGGGGACGCCGCAACCTTCGGCGTTCGCCTGGCCAGTCCGCCGCAGGCGGACGTCGAGGTCCGTGTTTCCGCGCGAGAGGACCAGGACGTTGCCGTTCCCTCGGGCAGCGTCTTGACGTTCACGACCGCAGACTGGAGCCAGTATCAAACGGTCACGCTCGAAGCGGCCGAGGACGCCGACGCCTCGGCCGGCGTGGCCGTAATCACCGCCTCGGCCGCCGGCTGGCAGTCGGCATCGCTGCGGGCAACCGAAGGCGACAACGATACGGCCGCGATTGTCGTGACGCTGCTGTCCGCTCCGCAAACGGGCGAATCGCCCACGGCCGACACGGCCCTGTTCTCCGTCGTCCTGGCCACCCGGCCGGCCGCCGACGTGACCGTTCCCGTTCGCAGCGACGACGCCACCGAAGGCACGGCGTCGCCGTCCAATCTGGTCTTCACTTCGCAGAACTGGAACCAGCCGAGGACGGTCGTGGTCCGCGGCATCGACGACGCCGTGGACGACGACGCGGTCGCCTACCACGTGGTGTTGGGGCCGGCCGCCAGTCTCTCGCCGGAGTACGTGGGTCTCGATCCGCCCGACGTTGCCTTGGCCAACGCCGACGACGACACGGCCGGCGTTTCGCTGCTGGCAACTTCGGGGCTGTTCACGACCGAAGCGGGTGGCTGGGTGCAGATCGCCGTGGTGCTCGACTCCCAACCGCTGAGCGAAGTGACGATTCCCGTCGGTTGCGACGATTCCACCGAAGGGCGGGTGTCGGTCGGCCGTTTGACCTTCACGCCGGCCAACTGGGACGTCCCCCAGATGCTCGTAGTCAACGGCGTCGACGACGCCGAGGACGACGGCGACGCGGCCTATCACGTGGTGACCGGCCCGGCCGTCAGTGCCGACGCGAACTACCTGGGACTCGACGCGGCCGATGTCTCGTTGACGAACCTCGACGACGATCCGATGCAGCCGAGCCTCTCGCCCGAGGACCTGATCGAAGTCGGCGGGATGCTCTACTTTACGGGCTTTACCCCCGAGACCGGCCGCGAGCTCTGGAAGACGCAGGGCACCACGTCGGGCGCCGCCATGGTCGCCGACATCCACCAAGGCAGCGGCGGCTCGATGCCGTCGAACCTTACCGCCGTCGGCGGCGTGCTCTACTTCACCGCCAGCGATCCGGCCGGCGGGACCGAGCTCTGGAGAACGGACGGGACCGCCTTGGGGACGGTGCGCGCCGGCGACCTCCGCCCCGGCCCCGCCCACGCGAGTCCCGCCGAGCTGACCGTCGTCGGCGACACGCTCTTCTTCACGGCCGACGACGGGGCGACTGGCAAGGAGCTTTGGAAGATCGAGCCGGCCGGCGCGCCGCAGCGCGTGGCCGATATCAACCCCGGCGCGGCCGGTTCCTGGCCGCGGCAACTCACCGAGTTCAACGGGCAACTGGCCTTCGAGGCCTACAGCCCGACCCACGGCCGTGAGCTCTGGCTCAGCGACGGCACTCCCGGCGGTACCCGGATCGTCCGCGACCTCAACGAGGGTACGGCCGGCGCCGCGATCGGCGGTCTGGCCGTCATGGGCGGCCGGCTCTACTTCGCGGCCGACGACGGCACTCGGGGCAAGGAACTCTGGGCGACCGACGGCACGACGGCGGGGACCGTGTTGCTGAGGGACGTCAATCCGGGCCGCGCCGATTCGTCGCCTTCGGCCCTGACGACGGTCGCTTTGACGACCTTGGGAACGCGGCTGTTCTTCACCGCGTTGGAGCCCAACAGCGGCATCGAGCTTTGGATGACCGACGGCACCCCGGGCGGCACCGGGCTGGTGAAGGACGTGCACGCCGCCGGCAACGCCCAGCCGTCCGACCTGACGGCCGCCGGCGGATCGCTCTTCTTCACGGCCGACGACGGCCAACTCGGCAGAGAGCTTTGGGTGTCTGACGGCACCGCGGCCGGCACGTCGCTGGTGGCCGACATCAATCCCGGCCGGTCCGGCTCGGCCCCTGCCTGGCTGACGGATCTCGGCGGCACGCTCCTGTTTACCGCCTTCGAGCCAACCACCGGCTTCGAGCTCTGGAAGACCGACGGCACGGCGGCCGGCACGGAAATCGTCGCCGACGTCAATCCGGCCGGCATCAGCGGCTCCGGGCCAAGCGGCCTGGCCGTCGCCTTGACGCCCGCCTCGCCCTCGCCCTTGCTCTACTTCGGGGCCGACGACGGTGTGTGCGGACGGATGCTCTGGAAGAGCGCCGGCGCCGGCACGGGCGCCGACGCCGAACCGATCCGGACCGCCGGTGTGCGGATCCTGGAGACCGGCGGCTCGACCAACCTCAGCGAAGACGGCCTGTGGGACACCTATTCGATCGCGCTGGCCACGAAGCCCACCACCAACGTGACGGTGAATCTGATCGATGGCGGCGCGGTGATTCCGATTACCTTCACGCCCGGCAATTGGAACGTCGCCGTTGGGCTGCGTCTGAATCCGTTCGACGACGACGTGGCCGAGGGCGACCACTGGTGGATCATCGACCACGCGGCCGCCAGTGCCGATCCCATCTACGACGCGATCCCGGTCCGCTCGCTGGTCGTCAACATCGCCGACAACGAAACGTTGGCGGCCGTGCTGGTCGACTTCACCGACGAGTGGGGCAATCCGATCGACCGCGTGCGTGTCGGCACCAGCTTCCGCATCTATGTCTCCGCCCGGGACCTGCGTACCAAAAGCGACGGCCAGGGCATCGCCGCGGCCGTGGCCGACGTGTTGTACGATACGGCGTTGATCGACGTGGTGGGCATTGTGCCGCTGGCCCCGTTCGACGGCCATACCTCGGGCACGATCGACGACCCGGTCGGGCTGATCGATGAAGTGGGCGGCGGACGCATGCTCGCCCCGACGATCAACCGTGCGCCCCAGCCGGTCTTCTATCTGGAAGCGGTGGCCGCCGGCGCCGGCACGCTGCTGGTGCAAACGGCGGCGGCCGACGGGCCCACGTCCGCGATGGAGTTGCAGGGCATGGACGGCGACGTCCGCTCGCAGACCCAGTACGGCAACGGCTCGCTGGCGGTTAGCTCGGTCCTGGTCACGGTTGCCCCGCTGCTGACCCGCGACACCACGCCGGCCCTGAGCGGGACCGTCGACCACGCGGAGGCGACGGTCGAGGTGGTCGTCGCCGGCAACACCTACACGGCCGTCAACCACGGTGACGGCACCTGGACGTTGCCCGACGACCTGATCGCTCCCGCCTTGGCCGACGGCACCTACGACGTTCAGGCGACGGCGTTGGGCGACGGCGGCCCGCTCGGTGCCGACGCGACGACCGACGAGTTGGTGATCGACACGATTGCCCCGGCCGTGGGCGTCGACGTCTTGTCCACCGGCGACACGACGCCGCAATTGACCGGCGACGTCGACGATCCGGCGGCCGCGGTCGAAGTCACCGTCGACGGTCGCGCCTACGCCGCGATCAACCACGGCGACGGCACTTGGACCTTGCCCGGCGACACCATCGCGCCGCCCCTGGCCGACGGCGTCTACGACGTCCACGTGACGGCGGTCGATTCGGCGGGCAATCCGGGCCACGACACGACCGGTGACGAGTTGACGGTGACGGCCACGCTGACGGTCCTCTCGCTGAGCCTCGACCCCGCCGGCTTCGTGGCCCGGCTGAATCGCCCGATCGACGCCGGCGTGCTGAACCTCTACGACACGGAAACGTGCGGGTTCGGGCCGGCCGATGTGACCTTGGTCGGCGACACGGTCGGGCCGGTGCGAGGCTCACTCGTCGTCGAAGGCACTCGCATCACGTTCGTCGCCACGGCGGGCTCCTTGCCGCCCGACTCCTACGTCGTCACGCTGCGAAGCGCCGCCGACGGGTTCCGCGACGCGGTCGCCGGCGGTCTGCTCGACGGAAACGCCGATGGCCTGGCCGGCGACGACTATCTCGCGGCCTTCTGCGTCGACAGCACCGCCCGGCGCGTGGTCGGCATGCCCCATTTCGCCCGCGGACCCGGCCAGCCGGTCGATCTGCCGGCGACGTCGACCGGGCTGCCGATTTCCATCGACGACGGCAGCGGCGTGTTCGGCGTGGATTTCACGCTGCGGTGGGATCCCGCGTTGCTGAACGTCACCGCGATGGGGCTCTCCGCGGCGCTCTCGGCCGCCGGCTGGTCGCTGGCGGCCAATACATCCACCCCCGGCATGGCCGTGGTCAGCATCGCCGGCACGGCGGCCGCGCCGAGCGGGGTGGTCGAGTTGCTGCGGGTCGAGGCCGATGTGCCGTCGGAGGCACCCTACGGCGCCGCGGGAGTGCTGCGGCTGGAGGGCCTGCGGGTCAACGAGGATCAGATCGCCTCCTCGGCCGAAGAGGCCGTCCAGAAGGTCGCCTTCCTTGGCGATGCCAGCGGCAATGCCCGCTACTTCGGCCTGGATCCGTCGCTGATTGCGCGGGTCATTGTCGGGCTCGACGAGGGCTTTGCGGCCTATGCCCTGACCGATCCGCAAATCATCGCCGACGTCACCGGCGACGGGACGCTCTCGGCGCTGGACACCGCGTACGTCGCCCGCAAGACCGTCGGGCTTTACCAGCCGGAGATTCCCGATTTGCCCGGCACGCTGCCGCCGCCCGCTTCCGGACACCGTGATCCGACGCTGGCCATCTCCAGCGGCAACACTGCCATTCGGGGAGCGTCGCTTACCTTGCCGGTCTCGTTGACCGACAGCGCCGCCGGCCTACAGTCCGCCCTGGTTGTCGTCCGCTACGACAGCTCCGCGCTCGATCTGACAGCGGCCGACGTGGCCCTCGGCGGGCTGCTAGACGGGCAGACGGACAACCGGCAGTGGTTCCTGGGAGATCCGAACGTCGATGACTCGACGGGCACGGCGACCATGCTCGCGTGGTCGGCCGTGCCGCTGGACGGCGGAAGCGGAGACCTGTTCGCACTGACCTGTCACGTCCGGCCCGACGCCCCCACCGGCTCGACGCCGCTTGACCTGGCTCAAGGCGAGAGCTATCTCAACGGCGGCGAGCTGGCCTTGACCACCGTCGACGGCGACATGACCATCCTCGGCTCCGAAGTGGTCGGCCGCCACGTCTTCTACAACCGTTCCGCGTTCGACGGCAACGATCCGGCCGCCGACGCCCGGGACGATTCGGCCGTCGCCCCCGACAAACAGGCCCTCTTGCCCGGCCAGACCGCCACGTTCGCCAACTACACCAGCTATGGTCGCGGCATCAACGGCGTGATGGTCGACATCGCGGGGCTGCCCGCGGGTGCTTCGCTCGATGCGGGTGATTTCCTCTTCCGCGTCGGCAACGACGACCACCCGGAAGGCTGGAGCCCGGCTCCCGGACCCAACAGTATCTCGGTGCGCCCCGGCGCGGGCGCCGGCGGGGCCGATCGGGTGACGCTCGTCTGGGACGACTTCGCCGTGATCAGGCAGTGGTTGCAGGTGACCGTGCTGGCCGGCGCCGACACCGGCCTGACCGCTGCCGACGTGTTCTACTTCGGCAACGCGGTGGCCGACGGGGGCAACTCGACGACCGACGCACGGGTCAACGCCGTCGACATGCTGCTGGCACGAAACAACCCGCGGACCTTCCTGGACCCGGCCGCGATCGATTTCCCCTACGACTACAACCGCGATGCGCGGGTCAGCGCCACCGACATGCTCCTGGCCCGCAACAACCAGACCCATTTCCTCAACGCGCTGAGACTGATCACCGTGCCGGCGCAGTCGGCCAAGGCGATCTCGGCACACCACGTCGTGTGGCAAGAGGTCGCCCGGGCCGACGGGGGCTTGCCACAACCGCTGCCGGATGGTGCGGACTGGCTCTACGAGTTCGAGCGGGTCGGCAGCCGGCGGTGCGTCTTGAAACAGCCCGACTCGATCGAGCAAGCCATAGACGCTCTGCTGGCCACTCGAGGGCTCTGAGCCGTCCTGGGGGAGCCGGATGCGGCAGGCCTGCCCCGGAGACGGCCGGTCGGGTGTCTTGACGTTCGGCGGCAAATCTCGTACACATTCGGGTTTGCCTCTTGCGGGGAGTCCGCCGCCGGCGATTCCGGGTCCCGAGACGAGGGAACGAGCCCGTTGCGCGTCCCTGCACTTCCATGTATGTCCAGCTTGTTTTTTTACGAGTCCTTAGCCGTCACTAGACGGAAAGGTTACAGAACGAGGAAGCCCATGCCACGCATTATTGTCCTGGATAATCTGTCTCAAGACGGCCTCGACCTGTTGGAGTCGGCCGGGAACATCGAGTACGAGGTTCGCACCGGCTTGAAGGGCGACGAGCTGCGCGAGGCCCTGCGGGAGTTCGATGGGGCCATCTGCCGCAGCGGCGTGAAGATTACCGCCGACGCGCTGGAAGGCAACCGGCGGTTGAAGGCCATCGCCCGGGCCGGCGTGGGAACCGACAACATCGACAAGCCGGCGGCCACCCGGCTGGGCATCGTCGTGATGAACACCCCCGGCGGCAATACCCTGTCGACCGCCGAACACACGATCACCCTGATGCTGGCCCTCTCGCGAAACGTCGCTCCCGCCTACCAGAGCCTCATCGAGGGACGCTGGGATCGCAAGAAGTACATCGGCTCGCAGTTGGCCGGCAAGGCCCTGGGCATCGTCGGCCTGGGACGCGTCGGACAGGCCGTGGCCGTCCGGGCGCTGGCCATGGAGATGAAGGTCCTCGGCTACGACCCCTTCCTGACCGCTTCCCGGGCCCACGAGCTGGGCATCAAGACCTTCGCTTCCGCCCGCGAAATGCTCCCGCATATCGACTACCTTACGGTCCACACTCCCTTGACCGAGGAGACTCGAAACCTCATCGACCGCAAGGAAATCCAGATGATGCGCAAAGGCGTGCGGCTGATCAACTGCGCCCGCGGCGGCATCTTCAACGTCGATGCCCTGGTCGAAGGCCTCCGGAGCGGCCACCTGGCCGGCGTGGCCCTGGACGTGTACGAGGCGGAGCCGTGTACCGACAGCCCGCTGTTCGGCATGCCGGGCGTGCTCTGCACGCCGCACCTCGGCGCCAGCACCGAAGAAGCCCAAACCAACGTGGCCGTCGAAGCGGCCGAGCTGTTGATCGACTTCTTCACTACCGGCGCGATCCGACAGTCGGTCAACATGTCGCCGCTCGACCCGCAGACGCTGGAGGACCTGCGAGGGTATCTTAACGTGGCCTACCGCTTGGGCCTGCTGCTGGCCCAGGTGGTCCGCGATTCACCGACCGTTTGCCGAGTCCGCTACCAAGGCGAAGTGGCCAAGAAGGACTGCCGGCTGTTGTCTTCCGCCTTTGCGGCCGGGCTGCTGGAGCAGGCCATGGAGTCGGAAGTGAACATCGTCAACGCCGAAATCCTGCTGCGGGAACGGGGAATCGAATTGCTCGAGCAGCGCAGCAGCGACGTGGGAGAATTCAGCTCCCTGATTACCGCGGAAGTGGCCAGCGCCGACCGCACGGCCGTCGCCGCCGGCACGCTGTTCGGCAATATGCCCCGCCTGGTCCAAAAGGGCGATTTCCGCCTGGAAAGCCGCTTGGAGGGAATCATGATGCTCTTCACCCACCGCGACGTGCCGGGCGTGATCGGTCAGGTGGGCAACGTTTTCGGCAAGCACCAGATCAACATCGCCGATATGTCGGTCGGCCGTGGCACGAGCCAGCCGGGCGGATCCGCCGTCGGCGTGCTGGCCTTGGATTCCCCACCGCCCGCCGAAGCCGTCGCCGAAGTGCTCGCCCTGGACGCCATGAAGCAGGCCTGGGTCGTCAAGCTTCCCGCCGCCGGGGAAATGCCCGCTTGGATGGGTGGCGCGTCGCGGGTGTGATGCCGAGACCTTCGTAGGTGCCTGTCAAGAAGACAAGTTGCGTATTCATGAAAACCCTCAACATCATCGGCTGTGGCAAGGTCGGCAGGACCCTGGCAAGCCTGTGGGCCGCCGGCGGCGTGTTCGAGGTGCGCTCCGTGCTGAACCGCTCCCTGCCTAGCGCCTCCCGGGCCGTCACGTTCATCGGCAGCGGTCAGGCAGTCGAGCATTACTCGCAACTGGGGCGGGCAGACGCCGTGATGATCTCCGCCTCCGACGAGGCGATCGACACCTGCTGCCGGCGACTGTGCCGGGCCGACGTGCTCGCCGAGGGCGTCGTCCTGTTCCACTGCAGCGGCTCGCAGCCCTCGACGCTGCTTCACCCGGCCAGGGCACGCGGCGCCGCGATTGCCGGCGTTCATCCGGTGAAGAGCTTCGCGGATCCGGCCGAGGCCGTCAAAACGTTTGCCGGAACGTTCTGTGCCGTCGAGGGCGATCCGGCCGCCTGCGAACTGCTACACGACGCCTTGCACCGCTGCGGCGGCAGAACCTTCTGCATCGCGCCGGAGTCGAAAACGCTCTACCACGCCGCTACCGTCTTCGTCTGCAATTACCTCGCGGCCCTGATGGAAGTCGGCTTGCGGTGTCTCCAACGCGCAGGCATCTCTCGCGAGATCGCGATGGAGCTGATCGAGCCCATCGTGACGGAAACCGTGGCCAACGTGTGCCGGCTCGGCCCGGCCGGTGCGCTGACCGGCCCCATTGCCCGGGGTGAGCCGTCCGTGGTCCAGAAGCAGTGCGAGGCCCTGGGGCAATGGGACGAAAACCTTCGCGATCTCTACCGGCTGCTCGGTCAGGTCGCCGTGGACCTCTCGGCCCGACAGGGCCATGCGCCCGAGGACGCCTTGGCGGCGATCAAGCAACTGCTCCGCCTTTCCCCCGACTTGTAGGCCCAGGTGCCGTTTCTTCAGAAAGTGCAGATAGTCCTGACACGAGAGGAATCCGAGAGGAACTCGGGAGGAATTCAACCGCGCCGACGGCGCGTCGGCGGGGCAGCACGTCGGCCAGGGCGTCGAAGAACAGCACGTTGGCCTTGACGCCTTGGGCGTGGAAGATGCCGGTGGGCAATCGCCCACGCCGACTCCGGCAAGGGCGTCTTCGCCGTTGCACCCTTTCCCGTGGATGTGGCCCCTGGGTCGGCTACGGATGCAGCGCGAAATTGTCCAGATAGAACTCGGTCCGCCTGGTGGCGTTGCTGGTGAAGCCGATCCAATTGAGCTTGTGGCACTCGGCGTCGGCGAAGGGCAGATCGCGAAAGACAACGGATTCGCCGTCGGCGCAGGTCACGCGAAGCAGCCAACGACTGCCGTCGGCCTCCGACATATCGGCGATGATCTCGAAGTGGACCCAATCCCCGGTTGGAATATCTCGGGCGATTCCGCCCGGCAGTTGAAGCTTACCACCGCGAATAAGCAGTCGCGGCCCGCTGATGTAGGGCGACCGGCTCGTGTAGTCGCGCCATTCAAACTGAACGTAGCTTGCTTGCTCGACGCGGAGGTCGAAGGAATTCAGCACGCGACCCTCGCCGTAGTACATTCCACTATAGACATAATGTGGATTGTAGACCTGTGCGAGTCCCTCGGCATCGGTGATTTTCAGGCTCTGCCTGCCTGCGGCGGCCGTCTCGTCGGTCACCAGGATCGAGTCGCCCCGGTTTTCGACGTGCAGTTCGGCCCCGGCGGGCGGTTGCCCGGCCGTGGCCCTCTCGAAATCGTCGCGGATCGAAAGCGGCGGCGGATCGGGCGCCAGCCGCAGCGGCGGGAAGGTGGCCTCGGCGGCCTTGCGAATCCACCGGGGGTCGCCGTAGACGCCTGCCTTCGTGTAGTCGAACGGTTTGAAGCCCAGCTTGATCGCGGGCGAATCGTCGGCCAGCTCGAACCGAGCCGCATCGGGGTCGGCGAACTCGGGATCGGCGGTGATCGAGCCCTGTTCGTGGCCGGCGGCCTGCCACTGATCGAGCGATTTCCCGGCGAAGTCGAACGGCGCGCCTGCGGCGTTCCAGTAGCAGTTGTTGCGGCTCTCGTGCTTCACCTGGTCCCACCGCCCGGCCAACAGCGCACCCGTGTCCCAGTAGATGATGTTGTTTTCCAGCGTGAAGGACAAGTGGTTCTCGACCCGCGTGGCCTGGAGCTGATGCAGCTCGCTGTAGGCCAGGATATTGTTGCGGACGACGTTTTCGCGGCCGTAGTGCTGATGGAAGCCTCCGGTCTTCACGCGGTAGACCAGATTGTTTTCGAAGAGAATGTTCGAGCTGCCTTCGTCGGTATAGAGCCCCCATCCGCCGTAGGAATAGGCGTAGATGTCGTGGAAGACGTTGTCGACAACGGCCGTGCCTTCGGAAGGGCCAAGCGTGTAGATTCCGCCCATGTCGCTGAGCACTCCCCAGCCGATGTGGTGGACATGGTTGAAGGCAATACGGTTTCGCTTGGCCAGGCTCTCGCCGTAGCCCCAGCGCCAGCCGGCGGAGATGCCCGTATAGTAGAGATCAGCGATTTCGTTGTGGGTAATCCCGTTGTCCGGGCTGTGGCCGATCCACACGCCCACGGCGCAGGGGAAGATCCGCCCGCCGTGGCGGATGATGTTGTTGTCGACCGTGATCCGACCGGTTCGCTCCGGCTCGCTCGACGGGATGGTCGTCTCGCCGATCCGCACGCCGCCGGCGCCGAAGTCGTGCAGGTAGCAGCGCCGCAGCGTGCAGTCGCGACATCCCTTGCGGAACCACACGACGTAGATACCGACGTGGCCAAACTCGCAGTCCTCGATCGTCACGTTTCTCGCGCCGTCGGCCATCACGACCGCTTCGATGGGCGAGGCCGCCTGAGAAGCCTCGAACCCTTCGGGCGGGGTGATCCATTGGGCGTGTCGGAAGGTGAGTCCGCGCACCGTCACGTGCTCGACGTATTCCTCGGCCGCCGGATCGCCCTGCATGAGAACAAACCGGTCGACCACCGGGGCAACCACAACGGCCGTGGCCATGTCTTCGCCCGGCAGCGGACGATAGCAGAGTGTCCCGTCGCGAGCCAGGAACCATTCGCCCGGCGCGTCGAGGGCGCCGAGGAAGTTTTCCAGGTGGTAGCGGGAGTTGCGCTGCCAGGCGTTCCACGACTTCATTCCCTGGCCGCTGGTCACGAGTGCCTGCTGCTGGGGGTCGAGCCGGTCGACGAACCGGCGCGTGTTGTCCCACTTGTGATAGACCACGAAGTGGACGTCGGCGAGTTCGTCGGGCTTCAAATCGGCGAGCACCTGAAAATCCTCGGGCCGCATCTCGACCGTTTGCCGCGCCCGCCGGGACCGCCGGGCGGAGCCGCCCTCCAAGGCCTCTTCATGGACGTTCTGGATGTAGAAGTAGAACGCGTTCGGCGAACGCGCTCGCGTGGCTCGGCGGCCGTTGACGAACAACTGCTCGAAGTACCAGTTGCCGGCGGCGACGTCGGGAACCCGCGTCGTCCAAACGCCGTCGTTTCTTTTCTTCCATCCGGCGATCACCCGACCGCCGCAGAAGACGGGCTTGGCCCCCGGGGCGGCTTCATAAACGACCGGCGCAGCGGCCGTGCCACCGTCTTCCGGCCGCAGAACGAACGGTTCAGCCAGGTGATAGCGACCATCGGCCACCACCACTCGGACCGCCTCGACGAGCGGACCTTGCGCCTTTAAGGCCCGAATCGCATTGCGGGCCCCTTCGAGCGTGGCCAGCGGCGCGTCCGGCGTTGCCGAGTTCTCGTCGTTGCCCGAGGGGGCGACGTGAAGCTCCACGGCACCGGCGACCGGAGACTCAAGAGCAAGGGCGGCCGACAACACGGCCAAAACTAGCATCCATCGGAACATGTCGATTGCACTCCTGGCGGGAGGATTGGCCGAACGCTTGCGGCACACGCCGTCCAGAATACTGCCGCCGGCCCGCCCATGCAACTCTGGCCGGAATGGTTCTCGCCTCGCCCAAGACACAACGGGACACCGGAGGTGTGAATCGCGAAAACCCCGCAAGAAACGAGTCCTTGCGGGGCCATGCGAGGTGGTGCGAACCACCCTAGCGGAGGACAAGGGGCTCGAACGGTTGACGCAAGTTGCTTTGATGAAACCAGTTTTCGAGAATCGGCTTCTCCGTGAAGCGGGGACAAAGGGGAAATAGGGTCAGAACTGCTCTGTAGAAAACGCCGAACCTGTCATGGATAGTGTTCGTATGTATAAGTATGAGCAGGACGACCAAGTCACCACGGAAGGTGTTGGTGACGGCTTGGCGTGTGGCGCAGGGCCGATGGAGCCACTTCATCAAGCAATGGAAGCAGAAGTCGAGCGTGCAATTGAACTCGACTCCATGCACCTGAATCCGGTTCGTGCCGGATTGGTCGAGAAGGCAGTGG
>JAFGRD010000117.1 GCA_016935315.1 Pirellulales bacterium | reverse complement strand
TACTGGTCTCGCCGCCGCGACTTGATGCTCATGGTGCTGACCCACAACATCATGATCCTCTGGCGCATTGAGGTTTTCTACAGAGCAGTTCTGACTCGTTTTTCTCTCCCAGATCCACTTACGTCCATCGAACGGTGCCATCGCAGGGTGGGTGGAATCGTGCATCGCACACACAGCCAGCAGGATTCCGATAGGCCTTGGATGCCGCGGGAAGCGGGGTTCTGCACGCAATGGCCGGCTGTCAGAATGGCAGGCAACCAGCACCGTTTTGGGGAGGTTTCTGTCATGCGTGGCGGGCGGGCGGCCCGGCCGGATCGAGGGGTCGTTCCATAAGCTGTTCTGCTTCAAAGAGTTACTGCATCCATTCCCTTTGGCGCGCCGATTGCTTCCCCGTGGTGGTTGTGTTCAGCACGCGCAGATTTGGCAGACGACCATCCGCGCAGCGCGAGTGTTCGGCGCGGGCCGTATAGAGAAAATAGGTAATTTCCCAAGGGTTTTCGGAGGCTATTTAGCATGGCGAAGAAGAAGAAATCCACCTCAGACAAGATCAAGATTCAGCCTCTGGGCGACCGCGTGGTGGTCGAGAGGGAAGAGGCCGAAGCGGTCACGGCCGGCGGCATCGTGTTGCCCGACGCCGCCAAGGACAAGCCCTCGCGCGGCAAGGTCATCAGCGTCGGCGAGGGTCGGTTGCTGGACGACGGTACTCGGAAAGGGCTTCAGGTGAAGCCGGGCGATCGCGTGCTGTTCAGCTCGTATGCGGGCGAGCAGTTCAAGCTGGGCGATCAGGAGTTGTTGCTGATGCGCGAAGAGGACATTCTGGCGGTGATCGAGTAACCCTTCCCGGCAAGCCCCGGCTTTGCGACGGCCGCGCGGTCGGGTGAACCTCCACCAAACCATTTACGGCGAGACCTCTCGCCCAAGCGCAGTAAGGAGAAAACATCGAATGGCCAAGATGATTGCTTTTGATCAAGAAGCCCGAGACGCCCTGCGTCGAGGCGTCGGCAAGCTGGCCCAGGCAGTCAAGGTGACGCTGGGACCTCGCGGGCGAAACGTCATCCTCCAGAAGAGCTTCGGGTCGCCGACCGTCACTAAGGACGGCGTGACGGTGGCTAAGGAGATCGACCTGGAGGACGTCTACGAAAACATGGGGGCTCGCATGGTCCGCGAGGTGGCGTCGAAGACCAGCGACGTGGCCGGCGACGGCACCACCACCGCCACGATCATGGCCGAGGCCATCTTCAACGAGGGATTGCGGGCCGTCGTGGCCGGCGTGAACCCGATCCAATTGAAGCAGGGAATGGAGAAGGCGGTCGCCGACATCATCGAGAAGCTCAAGAAGACCTCGATCGCCGTGAAGAGCAAGAAGGAAATGGCCCAGGTCGGCGCCGTGGCCAGCAACAACAACGAGGAAATCGGAAACCTTCTGGCGGAGGCTATGGATCGCGTCGGCAAGGACGGCGTGATTACCGTCGACGAGGGCAAAAGCCTTTCCACCGAGGTCGAGTGGGTCGAAGGCATGCAGTTCGACCGCGGCTACCTCTCCCCCTACTTCGTCACCGACCCGCAGAAGATGGAGTGTGTCCTGGAAGACGCCTACATCTTGATCTTCGAGAAGAAGCTCTCCAACGTCAAGGAGATGGTTCCGGTGCTGGAGACGGTGGTCAACGCGGGCAAGCCGCTGTTCATCGTGGCCGAGGACGTCGACGGCGAGGCGCTGGCGACGCTGGTCATCAACAGGCTCCGTGGCACGATCAAGGTTTGCGCGGTCAAGGCCCCCGGCTACGGCGACCGCCGCAAAGCCATGCTCGAAGACGTCGCCATCCTAACCGGCGGCCAGGCGCTGTTCGAAAGCCTGGGCAAGAAGCTCGAGAACGTGACCCTCGCCGAATTGGGACGTGCCAAGAAGATCATCATCGACAAGGACAACACGACGATCATCGAGGGCGGCGGCAAGAGCGCCGAGATCAAGGGACGCATCGAGCAACTCCGGCGCGAGATCGAGAAGGTCACCAGCGACTACGATCGCGAGAAGCTCGAAGAGCGGCTGGCCAAGCTGGCCGGCGGCGTGGCCAAGGTCAACGTCGGGGCCGCCACCGAGAGCGAAATGAAGGAGAAGAAGGCCCTGGTGGAAGACGCCCTGCACGCGGTGCGCGCCGCCGCCGAGGAAGGCATCGTTCCCGGCGGTGGGGTGGCCCTGTTGCGGGCGGCCGCCTCGGTCAAGCCGAGCGAACTCAGCGACGACGAATTGGTCGGCTACAACATCGTGCTGCGTGCTTGCCGCGCCCCGGCGACCCAAATCGCCGCCAATGCCGGCCAGGACGGCGGCATTGTCTGCGAGAAGATCACCGAGGCCAAGGGAGCCGTCGGCTACAATGCCGCCAGCGACAAATACGAGGACCTGGTTCAGGCAGGTGTAATTGACCCGACCAAGGTCACCCGCACCGCCCTGCAGAACGCCGCCAGCGTGGCCACCTTGCTGCTGACCTCCGACGCGCTGGTCGCCGAGAAACCCAAGGAAGAAAAGCCCGCGGCACCGCATCACGGCGGTGAGGACATGTATTGATCGGGCGGAAGAGCCCAGAAACACCCCCCATCGGCCCGCCGGCTGCGTCTTCAGAGTCGGCGGGCCTCTTCTTTGCGCCAACCGGTCCCTTCGATCCGCCGAAACTCGGCCTCCACGTCCGGACCCTCGTAGAACGACAGCCAGCCCCGTAGCCGCCTGGTCTCGCCCGGTGGGCAGTCGGGGAATCTCGGGTCGCTGTGCATGCAGGGGCAGTCGGGATTGTCCCAGGGGCGATCGCATGGGTCCCACGCCGTGATTATCCATCGCTTGCCCGACGCCGACCGGCAGGCCACGTAGGGATGCGTCAGCACCTTGTTCTCCCGGCTCTGCGCGGCAAATTCGGACGCCCCCTTCAACATCACGCAATTCTGCACCCGCAGATCCCTCAGCGGCTGGTCGGTGCCGTTGCGCAGCCACATTTCCATCCGCACCGCCTCTCGTCCCGGCCGCACGCGCGTGCCGAACGCGATCCCGTTGGGCAAGGTCCGCTCGTACTGCAGCGAGCCGTCGCTGCGGCGCTCCCATTCCAGCGGCTTCAGCGTGATGCCCCGCGCGGTCCAGATCGTGTCGATGTGGGTGTGCGCGAGATACGTCAGCCCGAGGTTCGACCAGATGGCCTCAGGCACGTCCATGACGACGTATCCGGCGCGATCCCACGGTAGGAACACACTGACCTTGGTCTCTCGCTGCGGGCGGATCGCGCCGTCGAGGAATCCGATTCGCGGGTGGCGCCCGCCGGGATAGGGCAGAACCAGCAACGGCGCGTCTGCCGGTCGGCTGGGGCGATTGTCGGCGCGGATGTCGAACCGCCTCAGCGCCGCATCGATCTCCTCCGCCGAAAGCGCCGTGGCGGCCGTTATTTCCTCGTGCGAGAACTGGTGGTGCCAGACCATGTTCTGGAGCCAGTATTGTAGTTCTGCTTCGGTCTTGGGCCGGCGGAAGGCGCCCTTGGTTTCCTCGGCCGCGCCCCCTCCGGCGGCCGACGCGGCGTCGAGCAGCGTCACGACCGTCAGAAACAACGCCGTACGCAATCGCAAAGTGAGCCACATGATGCGTCTCCTCGTCTTTCTATCCATCAGCCCGGCTACTGGACCACGGCGGCCCATTGTCCCGGGCCAGGTGTTTTCAGCAGGAGAGTCGAGCCGGCCGGAGGTTTTTCATCCGGCCGCCATTGGCCCCGATCGATGTCGTACCAGCGAACGGCGTGAGGATCGGCCGGGTTCCGGACGTCCAGCGAGACTTGGCCTGCGCCGGGGAAATAGACGGCATAGACCTTGCCCGGCACGGCCAGGCAATAGGCCTCGTTCGGCTCCCGCTCGCCGAGCAGGTCGTTACGGGGCCGGCAGGAGAAGACGTCGAACGTGTCGGTCACCGCCCGGGCGCTGCGGAGCATCCGTTGGGCCGGCTCGCTCAGGCCGATGCCGCTGCTGGGGCGGTGGAACCGGGCCGAGGCCAGCCCGCCGAATATGTTCCGCCAAAAACGCTCGATTCCGTCGCGCCGGCTACCGAACTGTCCGCCGTCCTCGCCATAGATCTTCACGTTGTTCAGCGGCCGGGGACGCCCCGCCACCCGCTGCCGCTGCTTCTGAGCGTTATCGTAATGGGCCTGGCCCTTCTGGTGGTTGTTCTGCGAGATGTCCACGAACGAATAGACTTCGGGGTGGTCGAAGGTGGCGTCGTGCTGCCGATCGGCCAGGTCCCACTTATCCCACATTTCGGTCGTCTCGGCCTGCTTGCCGGCCGCCGCGGCCGTTTGGCGAATCAGCGTGGCCCAATAGGCGCCCCATTTCGGCGTGACACTCGTTTCGTTGTCCATGCAGTAGAACACGTGGTCGTACTTCAGGCTGTGCCCCAGCAGCTTCTCGACGAAGCGCCGCTGGTACTTCAACACCACGGCGAGGTTCTTTGCCTCCGGCACGGAGCGAAAGAAGTCGTTTTCCGTGCGGATCGGGTGCGAATTGACCACCAGCGGCAGGCCCGACTCCTCGGCCGTGTAGTTGACGTTGTTCCGGGGGTTGAACGGGTTGCGGGCCCAGATGTCGCGGTAGTAGTCGAACGTGGCCCAAAGCTCGATCTGCACGATGATCTGACGCCGGGCCGTCTCCGCCAGAAAACGCTCGAAGCGCCGCCAGTACTCGTCGTTGAAGCGGTCCAGATCGTAGCGGTCGCCGGCCTTGGCAAACGGCCAGACGTTGCCCTCGTCGCGGGCGCTCATCGTGCAGCGGACGTAGTTGCCGCCGACCGATTTCAGCAAATCGAGCTGCGCCACCAGATCGGGAATCTGAAACAGGTTGTCCTCCACCGATCCGCCCAGCAACAAGACCGGCTTGCCCTTGTATTGCCAGTAGGAAGGGTTCTTCGCGTACGGTTGGATGCGGTCGTCGGCCGAGGCCGGGCGCGGCGCGGCGCACCAGGCGGCCGCCAGCGACGCGATCAGAAGCAAGCTGGCGATGCTGCGTGCAGTGTTCATCGTGCGGATCTCCTGGGCGTGTCCGAGACGTGGGAATCTGGTTGCGACCAACCGCCGCGGATAGGCCGTTTCTGCCTGTCGCTGCTCGGGGCGGCCAGCCGGCTAGTCGCCCAGTCGGCCGGGCTGCGTACGAGAACTCGAAACGAGCCCTCATTGGAGCAGCCCCCGGGCCGGAAAGCAAGCACCGAAAATCCGGACGAACATACTCTCCGCTTCGGAGCTTGCCGCGGCAGCTCAGAAAGTCGCCGATTCTTCGCTGTTGGGAGCCTCAGTAATTCGACGGAGAACAGCTCGCGGCCTTTCTGGCATTCCAGCCGGAGCATGGCCCCGGGCTGGACACGGGGGGCGGGCCCGATGTTAGAATGGCGACCACTACGAGGTTGGATCGGTCCCAGGCTCAAGCCGGAATGGGAGACATTCTTCGAGTCCTCGGTTCAGGGCCCGTCAAAGAAAGGGCCTGTCAAAGAAAGGGCCTGTCAAAGAACAGGTTGGGCATACCATTACATAGGGAGTCCCGAGCATGAATCGCCGCGATTTTATGGGAAGCAGTCTGGCCGCCTTTCTCGCCGGCGCCTTCGTCGGCCGCACGCAAGGGGCAGGCGCGTCGGAGGGCGGGTCGCTGGTCAGCCCGCGAGACACCGCGCTCGCGGTCCGGCCGGTGATGACCAATATCGTTCACTCGGGCCTTTGGGAAGGGCCCTGCCGGTGGGACGCGGTCGGCGTGGCCGATGAGAGATCGGGGGCGGAAGCGAATTTCGCGCGATGGTCGAAACAAGTGGTGCAGGATCTGGGCGGCCAGGCCGGCATCGAGCTGCTCCCGCCGGCCCACCTGACCTTCGCCGAGGACTTCGTGCTCACCCAGGAGCAACTACGGAACCTCACACGCGACGGCAAGCAAGCGGACGTGCTGCTGGTGGCGCCCCACGGCGCGTCGTTTGCCGCGGTCGAAGTCGGCCGGTTTGTGGGCACGCCCGTCATTGTCCAGGGGCTGAATTGCCGGACGGTCGACATCGCCGCCTACGCGCGGAGCAAGGGGCAGGAGGCTTTCGTTCCCCACACGCCCGACGAACTGCGGCGGCTGCTGGTCGTGCTGCGTGCCCGCAAGGTGTTCGGGCAGACCCGCGTGCTGTTTCCCACGGACCGGGGCCTGCCGCCGGTGGCGTCGGTCGCCAGCATCAACGATCTGGACGACCTCGCCAGGCGGCACGGCGTCGAGGTGAAGCCGATTTCGTACGACGAGCTGAAGGGGGCCATGGAGCAGACCTTGGCCAGCGCGGCCGACCGCCAGAAGGCGGAAGCCGCCGCGGGCGAGTTGATGCGACACGCGGAGGAGACGCTGCTGCGGGCGGAATTCGTCACCCGCAGCCTGCAATTCTACCAGACGATCGCCCGGCTGATGGGCCGCCACGGGTGCAACGCCTTTACCATCGAGTGTTTCGAGTTTTGTTCGAGCCGCCTGCCCGAGAAATGGAAGATCACGCCGTGCCTGGTCCACACGTTGTTGAAGGATCAGGGCCATGCCTCGTCGTGCGAAGCCGATCTCGGGGCGCTGCTGTCGATGCGGCTGCTGATGTCGGTTTCGCAGAAGGCGTCGCACCTGGGCAACACGTTTCTGCGGCCGGGCGGCGTGCTGGGAGTCAACCACAGCGCGGCCGGTCTGAAGATGAACGGCTACGACCAGCCGGTTCTGCCCTACAAGCTGGGCCGGTTCGTACAATCCGGCTGGGGCGCCAAGGCGGTCGTCGACTTCACCAAAAACGAAGAGAAACGCGTCACCGTCGCGAGGATCGATCCCACGGCCACGCGCATGTTGGTTCTCAAGGGCCGGCTGGTCGGGTCGGACGGGTGGCAGGGCGATAATATCGGCTGCTCGGTGGAAGCGCGGATCGAGCCTTGCGAAGGCAAAGCCGAGGATTTCATCCGCCGGCAGCTCGATTACGGCAACCACCTGATCTGGGTCTACGGCCACTACGTCGACGAGATGCGGCAGCTTGGTGATCTCGTTGGCATGAACGTGGACGTCTTCGGGTGACGCGGACGAGTCTCCGCGCGAAGCTGACTGTAGGCGCCGAGGCAGGCCTGGGTGCGGGCGGCGTTGGACGGAATGCTGCCCAGCAGCGAATCGAGCAGCCGGGCGTTGCCGGACTTCACCAACTCATGGGCAATCTTCCGAAATGTACGCACATCGTGCCCGGCGGCGGGAATCAGCGGCAAATATTCGGCCAGCTTGTCGAATCGCTTGGCGCGGATCAACGCGATGGCGACGCGTTGCGTGCCGTAGGCGTAGTTCTGCCCTTCGGTCAGCTCCTGGGCCAACTCCAGCCCCTTGTCGACATTTCCCGACAGGATGTAGGAGGCGGCCAGGTCGCCCTTCGCGCTGGCAAGCATCAGGTCGGTGTCGAACAGACTGGTATTGGCTTGCGCCCCTTCGGGATCTCCGAGCTCCGCCTGGGCGCGGACGAGCCTGGCGGACAGGAGCATCTTGCCGAGGCCGGGCGACTTGATCGCCTTGGCGGCCGCGATTGCCTTCGCGACGCGGTCTCTGGCGCCTGCTTCGTCGCCTGCCTCCTTCAGCAGTCTGGCGGTTTCCATGTAGCCGGCCTTGATCGTGGCGACTTGCAGTGAATCGTCGAACGTGCCGAACTTGGAGACTTGAGGTTCGCGCGGGGAGTCCTCGACGAGTTTCACCAAGGAGACCATCAGTGCTTCCGCCTTCTCGACGTCGCGCTGCTCGATTAGCTGTGCGAACTTCAGCATCCCGATGGAGGTCTTCTCCTCGCGGGTCGCCGCTGCGGCCATGGCGGCGTCGATCGACTTCGTGGTGCCCTCCAACTTGACCGATGCCGAAAGATGATCGGCCAGGCGGTCCGAGCGCTTGCGTTCATCTTGTATGCGCAGAGCGATTGCCTTGCCCTCATCCAGACGTTCGGCATCAATCAACTTCTCGGCGATGTAGTCGTACGCCGAGTCACGAACATTTGCCTTGTCGATCTTCGCGGCCAGTGCGATGGCCTGGTCGAACCGGGACGCCGTCGCGGATGCCCTGGCAATCGACGCGTAGCTGCCGTCTCGCCAGCTGGCGGGATGGTGACGCCCGATGACGGCGATCGCGTCGTCGATCCTGCCTTGCTTCGCCATCTCATCGGCCACGTTCCGGTAGGTGCATCGCCGCTGGAACAGCGTCGGCAGCGCCGCGGCAAACGTGGTCGCCTCTTCGGGTCGATTCAGCTCGAAGTACAACCGGATCATATGCGAGTCGGTTTGTGTGTTTTCGGCAGGAATCGCCACTTCACGAGCGACTTGCAGGGCCTTGTCGCATGTCGCCTTGTCCCCTTTCTCGTGCGCCAGCTTGGCGATGCGGCTGAAGGAGTAGACACGAATCTGGGGTTCGGTTACCTCGGAGGCGGACTGAAGCGCGCGGACGAAGTCGCCATCCTGGGCAAACACGTAGGTCAGGTTGTAGTGCGCGTTGCCGCGGGCCGGGAGGTCTTCGATCTGTTTGGCATAGTCGACCGCCCGATTCAACCACCAGGCCGACGACATGAGTTGCTCGTCGCCGGCGGGCTGTTGCGCCTCGGCGAACGAGGCGCAGCCGATCAGCAACGCCGCGATTACGGGTCGGGAAGAAAGGGGATGCAACATAACATGTTTCTCCGGAGCGAGGGTGTTCCCTATTGATGTTTGCATTGTGAATGATCCACCTTGCTGGTAGAACGCGTCGATCACGCTCGTGATCTCTTGAAAGCTCAAGTCTTTGCCGCCGCGTGCGGCCAACTTGCAGTGTCGGCATCGAAGATTGCACCTGTTGGTCAGCACCAGGCCGCAAATCAGCGGGGCGTGCTGCGCCAGGAGCCGATACCCCAGCACGTACTTGATCCCGAACAGTATGGGTTTCATGACCTTTCCCGCAGGCTTGTTCCGGCGCTGCCGCCGTGTCAGATCGCGATGGTGTACGGGTCGTGTGCGCAGCGTCAGTCCGAGATTCGCGGGTTTCCCTGATGGTTCATGACGGAAGCCGACCTCTTGGGCGAAGAAGACGGCCGGATATAACGCGCCGGGGGGTTTGCGAGGCATAACTCCTGTGCCCAATGGGACTTGCGACGCTTCTTGTTGATCTCTGCATGGCGAAGGATCAAGGCCGACCAACGAGAGTGCTGCAACCTGTTGCGAACGACCGAAGGCTCGGGAACCCCTGCGTCCAGCTGAACGACTCCGTTTCCCGCGTAGCCCGGGTCTGAAGAAAAACGCCTGCGGATAACCCTGGGGGGGCATCTAAGGATTCGGGCTGAAACCGTGCGGGCCAGCCCTCGGGTGGGTCGGGAAGATCCGTCGGCCACAACCTCTTGCGACTTCGCCCCACCGGTTCAAGAACCTGATTCCCCGCTGCCCTCAAACCGGGCGGAGTTTCGGCCGTCCGCGGAACACGCGTGCGCTGCTTCACTGAGTCTCGCCGCGCAAGCGAATCTGCCGGAGGAGCGTGTTCCCCATGGCCGCGGCGCCGCAAAGCACCGTCAGGCACAGCAGGACCCAGCCAAGCGGACCGATGCTCTTCAGTGCGTAGGCGTCCGAACCCTGAAGAAACGAGCTGGCCGGGCGGTCGGCCGTTCCCCGAAACGCCTCGGCGTCCGTGACGAAGCGCGAGGTTCCCGTCTGCTCGTCACCGTCGATGAAGGCGATGAATTCAAACTGGGCGGCGTCGGTTCCGTATTCCCGGTCGAACTTGCGGACGAGGTTGATCGCAGGCATGGTCTGCCGCCCCATGATCTCCTGGAGCGGAAAGCGGATGGCGCCGGAGTTTCCGCCGTAGGTGCGATACACGACTTCGGTGCACACGAGCATGTCGGTCGTCTCGAAGTCGAATTCGAAGTCGTAGGGTCGCCCGGCGAAGCTGAATGCCCGCCCGATGGCCTCGTTCTTCTCCGCTTCGCTGACCTTGGGCCGCAGCACGGCGACCGAGTCGGCGCCGCCGATGGAATGTTCGAGCGACGAGAAGATCACCCCCTCGCTGACCGCCTCGATGATGGCGTGCCGGTGGCCTTCGGCGTCCGGCGCGGCAAACTCCTGCCAATGGCGCCGCACGTGCTCATGCTGATCCAGCCCGCGCTCTTGCAGATCGGCGGCCGTGCCGACGTAGACCGCGCCGTGGGGCCAGTAGCCGGGCAGGAAGGCGTTCGAGAGATACCAGTTCCGTCGCTCCAGCAGGATGTCGCCGGGGCGCAGCACGGCGGCCAGCCTGGCAAACTGCTGTTCGTCGATCAGAGGCTTCCCGCCGCGAGGTTCCCGGATGCGGAAATCGCCGATCCAGGTCGACACGACGGATTGCGTCTCGTACTGAACCTCGAGGAACAGTCGGCCCAGGTCGGCGACGGCGACCTGGACGATTCTCCGGGACGTCGAATCGCCGAGTTCGAGAATCGTGGCCTCCGCGTCGGCAATCACCGCGTGGAATTGCCCGTACGGCGCCGTTTGGGACAGCCCGTGGAGATGCAGGAGCGCCTGCACGTGGTCTTGGTGGTAG
The DNA here is from genome assembly GCA_016935315.1 of Pirellulales bacterium. Lineage (GTDB taxonomy): Bacteria > Planctomycetota > Planctomycetia > Pirellulales > Thermoguttaceae > JAFGRD01. The sequence continues at coordinate 4,682 of JAFGRD010000117.1, read as the reverse complement.
TAGCGTTGGGCCAGGTCGAACATCCTCATGTTCTGGGGGCTGGCCAGGTTGCGTCGGATCGTATCATAAAGACCCGGCGGAACGCCCCAATTCGGCTCGGGTTCATTCAGCTTGGCGATGGCGTCGGCGCTGTCGGCGAAGAGATGCACGAATTTCAGCGAGGCCTCGTAAAGCATCGACGCCGCGGTAAAGTCCAGGAGGAAGGTGCGCAGCCGCAGTTCTTCCTGCTCGATCTCGGCATAGCGCTGGTACTTCCAGATGATCCGCAGCAGCGCCTGGCGATACGTGATGTATCGCCGCAGCAGCTCGCGGACGTCGTCGTTGTCCGCTTGCCTCGTAAAGCGGCGCCGGCCGTCGGCAAACTCGCGGTCGATCTGGATGGCCCGGGCTTCGAGCGTGGCGAGGCCTTCGATCAGACGAACCACCGTCTTCTCGTCGGCATCCAGAAAGGCTTTCACCCGGTGCCCGGGAATGCTCTTCAGATCGAGGCCATTGCCGCTTAACGGTTCGTCGAGAAAGACGTATTTCGCGCCCCAGGCCGCCGCGGCCGCGAACAGGACAACCAGGACGCTCACGGTCGCCCGCGCCAGGCGGCGCTTCCTCGGCGGCCGCACTTCCGTTTCAGGCCGGGGGCAGACGCGCACATACTCCGCGGCCAACTCCCCGAGTCGCGCGCGAAGCTCCAACTCCTCCCGGCGCAACCGGTGCAACCGGCCGCGGCGGACCGTCACCCGCAACTGATGCCACAGCAGTCGGGCCGTCCGGCCGGCCCTGTGCCAGGCATGGACGGCGATCAGGCCGCACAGGGGCGCGGCGAGCAACCAGGTCCACGCAAACCAGGCGGCGAAGTACCCGAACATCCACCACGCGACCACACCGTACCAGATCAGATAGAGCGGCACCCCGACGAGCATCCGGTTGGTCGAGATCGTCTTGCGCCCCGGTTGATCCAGCCGCGCGGCCCATGCGCGAACCAGCGTGAAAGGAACCATGTGATGCAAGGTGCCCACCAGTGCCGGGATGAACAACAACATCAGGCAGACAAGGCTCCAGAGCAGCATCGCGCCGACCTTCAGCCCGCGAAGTCGCAACACGGGCGAGTCGACGCGAAGGCCCGCCGCGCCAACGTGGTCGCGATACGCCTTGATCTGGCCGGCGACCGACTCGGCGCGCCCGCGGTCGCTGGCCAGGAAGTAGTTGATGGCGTCCGCGATGCGTTTGCGCAGCTCCAGCGGCGGCATCGGCTGTTGCGCAGCCTCTTTTGGCGCGACGGCAAGGATCTGGAGGTCGTCCAGCCACGGCTCCCACTCGGGCTCGTCCAGGTGGACGACGACGTCCCTCAGTCCGTCTTCGAGTTGCTGCGTGAGCGCTCGCCTGGCCTTGCGCCCGTCGCCCTCGTGTTGATCGAGGCATTCCCGAACGTCGATCGGCGTTCCAACTTGGATCCAGACGGCGGAGCGGAACCGATCCTTGCGCTCGTAGGTGATTCCAATCGGCACGATTGTCAGGCCCGCGGCCCCCTCCTGGGCCGCTTGGACGGCCATGCGGGCCGCGCCGGAGCGCACCGTCTCGAGATGCGCTTGATCGGTCGATTTCCCTTCCGGAAAGATCCCCATGACGTGGCCTTCGAGCAGCACCTTCGCCCCGGCGTCCAGGCTTTCGACGTTCCGCCGCACCTGGCGAGCATCGTCGCTGCCGCGATAGGCCGGAATCATGCCCAGGGCACGCATCGGCGGACCGAGCAAGGGGTGGTCGAACAGGGGCGCCTTGGCCAGGAACCGAACCGGACGACGGGCGACGATACCGATCAACACGGGATCGAGCAGCGAATTCGCGTGATTCGCGCAGAGCAGGACAGGCCCCGACCGGGGAATGCGGTCGGCACCCGCAATCTTGATGTGCGGGTAGTACCGGCTGGCCAACCAGCGGACCAGGTTTCGCATCCATCCACGCGGTTCGAACGTCGCCTCGCTCGCCATCACGCGGCCTCCCTTGGCGCAACCACCCACCGGGTCATTGTGGCAAAGCTCGCGTAGTCTTCCGACCGGTCGGGCAATTGGCGCGGGTCGCCCTCGCGCATCGACCGTGCCAAGGTCAACAAGAGCCGCCAATCGCCACGCGAGCCAGTATATCAACCACCCGGACTTGGAGGAATCGTCGGTCGTCAGGTCTTTTTCGGTCTGGATCGGTTCGGGGCTTCCGGGTATACAGTGACGGACCGACGTTACCGGACCTTGCCGCCGGGGGGTGAACCTTGAGAAGCATCCTGCGCAACCGCGGGTTCCTTTCGCTGATCGTTACGCAGTTCTTCGGCGCCGCCAACGACAATATCCTCAAGGGCATCCTGATCTACATGGTCATCGACGGGGCGTGGGCGGGGCAGCTCGGCCCGGGCGGTCAGGGCATCGTCAGCCTCTGCTTCACGCTACCGTTCATCGTGCTCTCGGGCTACGCGGGTCAATTCGCCGATCGCAACAGCAAGCGGTACGTCAGCGTACTGGTCAAGGTGCTCGAAGTCCCCATCGCCCTGCTCGCGCTGATCGGATTCTGGATCGGCAGCCTGTCGCTGAGCCTGCTCGCCCTCGTGGCGCTGACGTGCCAAAGCGCGTTCTTCGGGCCGGCCAAGTACGGCATGATCCCGGAGTTGGTCGCGTCGCGCGATCTCAGCCGCGCGAACGGGACGATCAACATGATGACCAATCTGGCCGTGATCGCGGGGACCCTGGCGGCCGGCGCGATCGCCGACCTCTACAATCCGCTTCCGGGCGCCGATGGCACGACGGCGCCGCCCGTTCTCTGGCTACCTGGCGTGGTCATGGTCGCCGTCGCCGTCGTCGGGCTGATGGCGGTCGTGTTCCTGCCGCGTCTGGAACCCGGTGACCGCACGCTGCGATACGAAGCGAATCCGCTGGCGACCTACGTCCGCGCACTGCGGGAAATGGCCCGCACGCCGTTGTTGATGGTCATGCTCGCCTGGGGGTACTTCTACTTTCTCGCCGGGCTTGCGCTGCTGATCATTCCGGAATACTGCGTGGTGCTGCAATCCTATCAAGTGTCGCGGGCGGAGGTCAGCGTGCTCTTGGGGGTGATGGGCGTGGCGATCGGCCTGGGAAGTGCCCTGGCCGGCCTGATTTCGGGCCATGCCATTTGCCCGCGGCTGATTCCCCTCGGCGCAGTGGGCTTGACGGTTTTTTTCGTCCTGCTGGGGGCCGTTCCGTCCACGTTGCCCGACCTGGCCCCTTTCCTGCGCGTCCTGGTGAGTCCCATCTCGGGCTTGATCTTCGGTGCGGGTGTCTGTGCGGGGTTCTACATCATCCCGCTGCAGGCGTTGCTGCAACGGCTTTCGCCGGACGACGAGCGCGGCCGGTTGCTGGGCACGGCCAACGGGGTCTCGTTCACTTTCCTGATGTTGGCGTCGATCCTCTACTGGGTCATTCGGCCGGCCTTCGGCACCGTTGCAGAGCAGCAGCATCCGGAGAAGATCTTCTTCGTCTGCGCGGTCCTGATGGTCGCGGGGGCAACCTTCTTCCTGTGGCGGATGAAGGCCCGCGGGTTTTCCTTTGCCAGGGTGAATTGAGCCGCTTCCCGCACGGTCAACGCATGGACACGCCCGAGCCCCTGATCGACGCGCACGTGCACGTGTTCTGCTGGGGGGAGAATCCGCGTGAGGGATTCCTCTCCGCGCGGACACGGCGCGCGTGGCTGACCCGGCTGCTGCTGCGCCGAAGCGGCGTCCACAAGGAAGAAGGCAAGACCATCAGCGAGCGATTCCGGTCGCGCCTGTTGCGCCAGGTGAACCAGTCGCAACTGGACAAGGTGGTCGTGTTGGCTCAAGACGGCGTGTATCGCGACGACGGCTCGCGCGACGACTCGGCAACGCATTTCTACGTGTCGAACGACTACGTGCTCGACTTGGCAGGGCGGTCCCACAAGATCCTGCCCGGCTGTTCGATCAACCCGATCCGCCGCGACGCGCTGGCCGAGCTGCAGCGCGTGTGCGAGGCGGGGTGTCGGCTGGTGAAGATCCACACGGCGATCCAGGGCGTCGATCCGGCGCTGGCACGCTTCGATGCGTTCTACCGCCGCGCGGCCGATCTGGGCGTCGTGTTGATGTTTCACACCGGCTACGAACACTCGTGCACGGTTCGATCGCAGAGCTTCGCCGATCCGGCACGCCTGGCACGCCCCCTGGGCCATGGCGGCGCGGTAATCGCCGCGCATTGCGGCACGTGTGCCTGGTTCGACCCGGAGGACCACTTCCCGAGTTTCTTGCGGATGATGCGGCGGCACGAGAACCTCTACGGCGACACGGCAATCATGGCCAGCCTGATTCGCTTCCGATCGCTTTGGCGTCTCGCTCGGGAGGAGAGCGGGATCGTCTCCCGCATTCTCCACGGCAGCGACTATCCCTTTCCACCTGCCCGGCTGCCGTTTGTGTTGCGAACGGGTCCCTTCCCGCCGGAACGCCGCAACGGCTTGGACATGGACCTGCGGATCAAGCGGTCGTTTGGATTCGGGCCAAGATACGCGTGCCGGCTGATGGATCTGTTGTGCACTTTCTGAAAAAACGGCAGTTAGGCCTACAAATTGGGGGAAAGGCGGCGCAGCCGCGTTTCCCTCAATTTCGACTTCGTATCGCTGCATGCCCTGCCATCGGACCCATGATTATTCGCCAACCCGAC
>JAFGRD010000116.1 GCA_016935315.1 Pirellulales bacterium | reverse complement strand
TACTGGTCTCGCCGCCGCGACTTGATGCTCATGGTGCTGACCCACAACATCATGATCCTCTGGCGCATTGAGGTTTTCTACAGAGCATTCCTGACACCTTTTCCGCTTCGAAAGAACGCCCTTTCCCGGGCTCGCGCGAAGCGTATGTCAAAAAATCCACCAGGGCACCCTTGACACCAAGGGTTCTTTCAGGGACGTGCCACCCGCGTCTGCCGTGCATTCCGCAACAAGCTGCCAGTGTGCAAGTTATGACCGGCCAACCGGATCCCCTTTGTCGGCAATCCGTCCGGTCGCTCTGGCCGTTGCGTGTTGATAGTTGACACCGGCCGTGATAGATTGGGTAGTTGTCCCCCGCTGCCCGTCTTGTGGAGTCTGCCATGAAAGTCTTTCTCAGTTGGTCGGGTGAACAGAGTCGCGCGGTCGCCGTCGCCCTGCGCGATTGGCTGCCGTGTGTCATCCAGGCGATAGAGCCCTGGATGTCCAAAAAGGACATTCCCCCTGGAGCACGCTGGGGGAACGACCTCCAAGAGCAGCTTAAGCAGACGAAGGTCGGGATCCTCGTGGTCACCAGGTCCAACTGTAACGCCCCGTGGTTGCTCTTTGAGGCCGGGGCCCTGGCCAAAACGATTGACAAGACCTACGTCTGCCCCTATCTGTTGGGGATGAAGGTCGCCGACCTCCCCGCCGGCCCGTTGACACAGTTCCAGGCGACCGAGGCCAACAAAGAAGGAACTTATGAGATTATTCAGGGGCTCAATGAAGCGTTGCTGGACGAGTCTATTCCCGACGAGAGTCTGGAGCGAGTCTTCGAGAAGTTCTGGCCGGACCTGAAAGGTCAGCTAGCTCAACTCCCCCCGGACTCCGAGACTCCTGCCGAGTTGCCCAGCAGCGACGAGAAGCTCAACGAGATTTTGAGCAGTGTTCGGGCGATTGCGCGAGAACCCGCTCGGGCCGAGGCAGCGGGGATGCCTGCTCGTGAGATTCTGAGTAGGTTTGCGCAGGAGTATCGTTCCGCATTGTACGACCTCAAGGAGTATCAGGAATGGCTTCGCATATGCCACGGTAGGTCCGAGGATTTCCAGCTGGCCTGTCGTGGGCAAAACATCCTCGGCGAGTTAGACGTGCGTGTCAAGCTATTCGAGAACGTGCAAGCCCGCTATCCCTCCCTTTTTCGACGATGACGCGGCCGCCGCCGGGGTTCTGATCGCCCTGGTCTGATCGCCAGCCACCTATGGGGGTATTTGCCCGCTAGCGGGCAAAACCCCCCATAGGCCTCGTTCTTGCCGCTCGCCCGTCGGTTATTCTCGCCCGCATGGCAACCCTATCGAGCAGCTCGACCTGGTCCGAGATCCTCGCCGAATACGACGACACGGCCGGCTACGAGGAGCACGGCTCGGTCGCCCTGGCCAAAGGCTTCGTCACCGCGGGTGGCCGCGATCGCTTGTCTATCGGGGGCCGCCAGGCCAGGGAGGGTTCGGGCGACGCAGCCCGTCGCTTGACAACACCTTTTCCATCAGCGACGTTCGATGTCATGGCCTAGCGCACGATCCGTGACGACCAGTGGGACCCGGGAGGAGTTGGTCGGCTGCGCCTGGCGGATCAACGAGGATGACCCGTTCCGGCAGTCCTGGGCTATCGCAATTGCGTCGTTGCGAACACCCAGGGAGAATGCGGGTTATTCGATCGCAAGACTCCCGTCCGGATTGAACGTGAACGCGTCTGAGTAGTTGACCTCCCACACATGGCCGTCAGGGTCCGAGAAGTAGCCGCCGTGCCCACCCCAAAAGACGTCTTGGGCCTGCTTCACGATCTTGCCGCCAGCTCGCTCGGCGGCGTGGAGCAGTCTCTGCACGTCATTCTTGTTGCGGACCGTGTGCGCAAGCGTGATCCCGCGAAACTCGATCTCCGGGCCGGCGTGTTCCGGAGCCTCGATGCCGATGTCTTCGGCAAGCTTCTGGTACGAGTAGAGGGACAAGCGTGTCCCGGTGGTGGCAAAGACCACAATGCCCCCATCGGGCTTCATCTTCGTCGGAAGCCCAAGACCGTCTTTGTAGAAACGGTAGGATCGATCTAAATCGGCAACGCCAAGCGTCACTACGCTGATTCGCGGCTCCATTCTCCCTTCCTTTCGTGTCGCGTTCCGTGTAACCGGGTGGTTGGGAAAATCGGCACCTCAAGCGGTGTCGAAACTCCTTGATGTGCCATCGCTGTTTGACGTTCGCACGATTCGGAGAACTACCGACTCCGCCGCGCCGCATGCCGCACCACACGCCGCGCGGCGTTGAGTCTTTGCCGAATGCCGGGGCGTGGTCCGGTCGTCGAGCCGCGTTTTGTTGCCTGGAATCATGGCATCTGCGTGTATCAGAACGGTTGGAATTCCGGCGGTCGATTGCACGTTCGCTAGTATACCGGATTGTCGGGCGGGAAGGGACCGCCGGAGCACGCTGGGTCGGCGGACGGTCGCGGCACGAAGGCCGACTTGATTGAGCATGCCGATTCTGGCCGGAGGATGATTGACAGTCGGAGAGCAGCCCGGCAAGTTCGATCCGGTACTGCCACACCACGCTTCCTAACGGTCGCGGCTCCGGTTTCTCGCGCCGTCGTGGGTCGGTTCCTCCCACAGGACGGGTCTGAACAGCTTCGGGCGAGCGTGCATGGTGTTTGTCGGCCTCTGTGGTATCAAAACGGACGAGGTATCAAAACGGACGAGGAAGAGACGGAATGCCCCGCTGGGGCCCAAGCAGGATGAATGACGCAAGTGCCTGACAGCAAACGAGGTAGGGATTATTCTTTTGGATGGCAAGAAAATACTTGCAGTCCAGGCGACTTTTATTACAATAGGGTTCTGACGCCTGGGTGGGTCGCCCGGATTGAACCGGGAGAGCCGAGGCGGCGACAGGCCCTATTCGCGTTTCGCACACTCCTTTTCGCATTCGTTGGAGCAACGCATCATGAAGCATCTTGTAAAAACGCTGGTGGTCCTGGCGTGTGTTGTGGTCTGCGGCGCCAGTGCCACGGCCGAAGACATCTGGGATCCGCCCTGGGATCTCAGCCTGCCCAATCAGACCGTCCAAGGTTGGGAAGTCGCGGTGCCGGCCGGCGCGGACTTGCCCTTGTCACTGCCTGCGGGCACGGAGATTCCGGCCACGTGGGGCGAGAACCCGTACGGCTGGCCGCCGATGGTGACGTTCCTGGATCCCGTGACGGTCGAGGAGATTCCCGGCCCCAACCAGGGCGTGATTCCAACCGTGCACATCGACGCCGATGGCCCGGGGACCTACGGGCGGGTCCAGATCACGATCGAGAACAACCCTGACGACAATCTGAAGAAGTTGATTTTCTGGCAGGTAACGTCCGACAAGTCGCCCACGCCGACGGGCAGCCCGCCGCTGACGAATCCGACAGGCGCGTCCTTGCCGTCGCCGTATCCCCAGATCCAGCACCCGTACGACAACTGGTACACGTACAACGGCCTGCTGGAGATCCGGCCGAATCCGGCGCGGGAGACGATCATCTTCGAGTTCGCCGAGAGCACCAACATCTCGGAGATCGTCATCAAGACGGTCTGCGTGCCGGAGCCCTCGACGTTGGCCCTGCTCGGTTTCGGGCTGGTCGGCGCGGCCATTTGGGCCTGGCGCCGCCGATAGAAGAGACGCCATCCGCCATTCTGACAAACCGACCCCCGGTCGTGCAGGCCGGGGGTTCTTCTTTGTTGGCCGGGCTGCATGCTATGCTTGATTCGGCCCCTTCGCCCGGGTCTCTCCGCTTGTCTTCCTTCGCTTCTCCGCGTCAGGCCGTGCCGGCGGGTTGTCGAGAAATCACGGGTCCGATGGCAGGGCATGCAGCGTTGCGAAGTCGAAATCGAGGGAAACGCGGCTACGCCGCCTTTCTCCCCATTGGCAGGCCTAAGTGCCGTTTTTCAGAAAGTGCAGGACGAAACTGAGTCCATGGGATACGGCGACGTGATCGAATGTCCCGAGTGCGAGTGCCGGGTCTTGAGCGGCAGCGAGATTTGTCCCTACTGCTCCGCGCCGATTCCGGCCCCGGAGCCGTGGGGCAGGAGCTACGCGGGCGTTTGGGTGCTCGCCGTTTTCGTGGTGATCGCGATCCTGTGTTGCGACGCCTACCTGGGAACGCACGTGATCGAAACGCTCGACCAGTTCTTCAGTGATTGACCGCCGCTTCTTCGGGAATGGACCGCCGCGGCCACCGCGTCAGCAAGGATGGACCCGGATCGCCTTGGTGGGCGTGGTCGGGCAAGCCACTTCGCAGGCCCCGCAGCCGGGGCAGCGCTCCGCGTTGACCCGCGGCGTCAGCGTGTACTGCACTTCGTCCCAGACGTAGGCGATCGCCTCGTAGGGGCAATAGTTGCGGCAAGCCGAGCATTCACGAGCCTCGCCCAACAGGCAGACGTCCATATCCACCCGTGCCAGACCGATTGCCACGCGGGCCTTGTCTTCCAGGCCAAACGGCGTCAAGGCCCCGCTGGGACACGCCTCGGCACAACGTGTGCAGTCCTCGCGGCAGTAGTCTTCGCGAAACTCGACGACCGGGGCCAGCAGGCCGGCCAGCCCCTGTTGGCCGCGATCGGGCTCGATGATCTCCGCGGGGCATGCCCGCAGACAATTGCCGCACCGAATGCACAAACCGACGAACTGCGTCTCGTCCAACGCGCCGGGAGGCCGCAGGCAGGGAGCGGCCCGGGCGTGAACCGCCCGCACGGCAGCCGCCCAGCCGATCCCGATCAGCGTGCCCAGGACCAGTCGCCGTGGCAGGCCGCGGTCGACTTGGCGCGAGACCGGCCGGGCGGCCGATCGGGCCGACGTCCGCCGCAGCCATCGGCAGAAGCGGTGCAGGAGGTCCTGTGTTGCCCCCAGCGGGCAGACGCGGAGGCACCAGGAGCCGGGCCAGAGCGTGCCCAGCAGCAGCACGGCGGCGATGGCCGCGGCCGACCACCAAGCAGCCTTCGCCGGCGCGGCGTCCAACAGGCTGAAGGGGCCGCTAAACAGCGCCAACGGATCGAGCCAGAGGAGGACCGGATAGCCGAGGCACGCGCCGCCGATGATGGCCAGCGCGATCCATTGGCCCAGCGGCGGTGTGTGGGGGCATCGCCGCCCGAGGCGAAGGCCGATCCGCGTGGCGCCGTCGGCCAGCAGCCCGACCGGGCACGCCCAGCGGCAGAACCAGCGACGCCGCAGCAGGCCGATCGCGCCGACGGCCAGGCCCAGGCAGGCCGTCCACGGCAACGTGCGCGTGGCGAGCACCGAGGCGACGGCCACCAGCGGACTGGCCGCGGGAACCACCACGGCCAGTTGCCAGCTTTCCGCTTGCGGCAACAGAACCAGGACCGCCGCAACGAAGACCAGCACCCGGATCAGCCGCCGAGCCAACCGGCGTCGTTTCGACGGGGTCCCGGCCATCGGACGGCCGCGACTGGTCAAAGAACAAGTTGGGCATCCGTGAACGAGGAAGGACGCGGATTCTCTCAACCCAGATACGCCTCCTGCTCTTGGAGGACCCGCTGCACCTTCTTCACGTCCACGTCGCGGGGTCGGCAGCCGTCGGCGACGGCCACGGCGGCGGCCACGCCGGCGGCATGGCCCGTGACGAAGCAGTTGGGAATCAGCCGCACCAGGTCCGCCATGCGGATTTCGGCGCTGATGCACCGGCCGGCGGCGAGCAGGTTGTCGGTTTTTTCGGGCACCAAGGCGCCGTAGGGAATCTGCCACTCGCCGTGCTGGCCGTTGGACGCCCCGCCGACGCCGATCACGTCGGCGAACGTCGTGGCGGCCTTGAGGTCGTCGAGCGTGACGCGCTGCAGCCCGTTGAGCACGCGCGTGATCCGCACGCCCAACTGCGGCGCGGTCTCCATGAGATAGACCTTCTCGTAGCCGGGCGTCCGGCGGACTTTCTGCATGTTCTTCCAGATGAACTTGCGATGGTTCAACTCCAGGCGCGTGAGCGTCTCGACGTCCAGTCCGTCGACCTCCGGGCCGTGCATGTTGACCCAGTTGACGCCGGGCACCGGCGTGCGGCCCCCCAGATTCCTCGGCTTCGGACTCCCCTCGGCCCGCGCGCGATCGACCCGGTCCAGGTTGCCGATGCGGGAGACGAGCCCGATGTTGTGCGATCGCCGTTCGTACTCGGCGCCGGCCGCGGCGAACAGATCGCCGTCGCCGGTGGCGTCGACCACCGTCTTGGCCAGGATGGCCTGGCGCCCCGACTTGCTCTCGAACACGGCCCCGTGGACCGTGTTCCCGTTGACGATGGCGTCGACGCCCCAGCAGTGCAGGAAGACCTTGGCCTGGACCTCTTCGATCATCTCGACCATCAGGTATTTCACGGCTTCGGCATCGACGGTCGGGTTGGCACCCGGCCGGCGGTCGATGATGGCGCCGTCGAGCTTGTCGAGGCGGCGCATCATCTCCTCGCCGATCCCCTGGCAAACCTGCTTGCCTCCCTTGACGATGTGGCCGAGGATCACCAGCACGAGCCCGCCGGACCACAAGCCGCCGAAATGGCCGTAGCGTTCGACCAGGGTGACGTCGACCCCCGCCCGCCGCGCGGCGATCGCGGCACAGACCCCGGCGGGTCCGCCGCCGACGACCAGCACGTCGGTCTGGTGCACGACAGGCAGCTCCCGGCGCGGCTGAATGACTTTGCCGTCGGTCAGCGACGGACAGGCGCGGTTGGGCTGCACCTCGTGCTGGTCGATCACGGAGCTTTGGAAGCCGCTTTCCTGCGCCGCGGCATGGCCGGCGTGCCACGCCCCCAGCCCGGCCGCCAGGCCCGAGGCCCCCAGGGTCCGCAGCCAATCGCGTCGATTGAGGGAATCGTCCATTGGGTTTCTCCTATGTCGAACTTGCTCTGTTGCGAGTCGCGGGACTCATAACTCCCAACCTGGTCGATAGTCGCGACGGACCAGGCTGTTCAGCTCGGGCCGGTTGGTGCTTTTCATGGCCGGGCCGTCCCACTCGACCTTGTTGCCCACGCCGGCACGAACCGCCAGGTTGCCCAGCAGCACCATCTCGGTCAGCGGGCCGGCGTGGTCGAAATTGGAGAAGGCCGGCCGGCCACCCTTGCAGGCCGCGACCCATTCGCCAAAGTGATCGCTCTGGCAGCGGGGAATGGTCGGCTCGGGCGGTTGGAAGTCCTTCATCTTCTCTTCGGGCATCAAGCGGATGCCGCCCTCGCCGACCGTCAGCTTGCCCTGAGTGCCCACGACGATCTTGCCGTTGCCGGGATATTCGCCGCCCTCGGCCACTCCGGCCACGTCCCGCGGCGGATAGTAGCCGCCGTCGTACCAGAACAGCTTGCAGGGCGGCATCTCGCCGCGGGCGGGAATGTCGTAGCGGATGATCGACGAGCTGGGGAACATCTCGTCGGTCGTGTCGCCGGAGTCCTTGACCAACTCGACCGCGGCGGCGTACTCGATCTTCAACGCGCTGAAGGTTCCGCTCAGTGCGTGGCAACCGATGTCGCCCAACGCTCCGGTGCCGAAATCCCACCAGCCGCGCCAGACGAACGGCTGGTAGACCGGCCGGCCCTGGAACTTGCCATCGGGGTAGGTGTGCAGATAGGGCCGCGTCGGCGCCGGGCCGAGCCAGAGGTCCCAATCGAGTCCGGCGGGCACGGGATCGGAGCCCGCCGGGCGGGTCCCGCCTTGGGGCCACCAGAAGCGCGAGGGGATGCCCGGGCGGTCGGTCCAGATGTGCACCTCGGTAACGTCACCGATGGCGCCGGCCCAAACGGCTTCGGCCAACTGGCGCCAGCCCTGGGCTGCCCGACCCTGGTTGCCCATCTGCGTGGCGACCTTGTGCTCCCGGGCGGCGAGCATCAACTGCCGGGCTTCGTCGATGTTGTGGGTCAGGGGCTTCTCGCAATAGACGTGCTTGCCGAGCTTGATGGCCGCCATGGCGGCCGGGGCGTGCAGATGATCGGGCGTGGCCACGAAGACGGCGTCGATCTGCTTGTGCATCTCGTCGAGCATCTTGCGATAATCGGCGAAGGCCTTGGGAAGCGGCCGGTCGAGGTGGCGTTCCTGGTTGCGGTTTTCGGCGTGCCGCACCGCCCCCTGGCGCGTGCCTTCCACCACGTCGCAGACGGCCACGAGGTTCTCGCTCAGCGACGACTCGACGTGGGCCCCGCCGCGCCCGCCCACGCCAATGCCGGCGATATTGAGCTTCGAGTTCGGCGAGGGCTCCGCCAGGACGTACGGCGCCGCGAGCCACGAGGTCGCACCCGCGGCTCCGGCAACAGCGGCCGTTTTCTTCAAAAAGCTCCGACGGTTGAAAGACCGGGTCATGTTTCGCTCCTTGGCAAGTGTGGGCCTGGGGTGGCTTTTTTCCGGGTGGGCAGTTTGGCAAGTCGGCGGGCTGGACCGCCGAGTTGGCGACCACCGTGCAATTCGCCCATCATACGGCGCGGAGAACGCCGGGGCCAGTGCCCGGGCCACGCGGCAGAGCGGCATGGGACCCTACCCGGCCCGTTTCGTGTCGCGCGGGGTTTCGGGCGGGGCGGGGCGGGGCGCGCGGCGGGTTGGCTGGGAACCCTGGCGGCCGATTTCGATGTCTTCGCCGAAGTAGTATTCGCGGGCCTCGGCGTTGCCGAGCACTTCGTCTCGGCTGCCCTGGCAGAGCACTTTGCCGGCCCGGATCACGTAGCTGCGGTCGGTGATTTGCAGCGTCTCGCGGACCTGGTGGTCGGTGATCAGGATGGCGATGCCCTGGCGGCGCAGCTCCCGGATGATCCCCTGAATGCTGGCGATGGTCACTGGGTCAATGCCCGTAAACGGCTCGTCCAAGAGAATGATCTTGGGATTGGAGACCAGCGAGCGGGCGATTTCGAGGCGTCGCCGCTCGCCGCCGGAGAGCGAGATGGCCAGCGACTTGCGCAGCCGCGTGATGTCGAACTGCTCGAGCAGCTCGTTGCATCGGTGAGCCCGCTTGCGGCGGTCGAAGCCCAGCATTTCCATCACGCCCAGCAGGTTCTGCTCGACCGAGAGCTTGCGGAAGACGCTGGATTCCTGGGCGAGATACCCCATGCCACCGTCGCGCGCGCGGCGATACATGGGCCAGTTGGTCACGTCGGCGCCGCCGAGAACGACCGTTCCCTCGTTGGGCTCGATCATGCCGCAGGTCATGCGGAAGCTGGTCGTCTTGCCCGCCCCGTTGGGTCCCAGCAGGCCGACGATCTCGCCGCGATCCACGCGGAAATCGACGCCGTCGACCACGCGGCGGCTTCCGTAAATCTTCACCAATCCATGGACTTCCAGCATCGAGCCGATCCGTGGTTCGAGGTTCGGGGACTCGCCTAGCGAATGAAACCCATCTTCACAAAATTCGGGAAAAACGGGAACGGGATACTCGTGCCGGGCAGCTTGTCCCAGGAATGCGGCCAGTAGATGTAAAGGGCCTTTCCCTTGAGCAGTTCGCGGCTGACGTAGTGCTCCGGGCAGTCCTGTCGCCAGAGCCGGCTGTCCTTGCTTCTGGCGCTGTTGTCGCCCAGCGCCAGAAACTGGTCCTCCGCCAGCGGAAACTCGACCGTCCGCATGTTCTCGTCGCTGAAGTACCAGGGGTCCGGATTGGCGAAGACCTCGCGTGGCGGAGCGCGGACGAAGTCGCTGAACCCGCTGAACAGGGGCTGTTTGTCGTCGACGGCAATGTAGTAGATGTCGCGGAGCACCTTCAGGTGGGAGACCTTCATCGCAGCCCCCTGCGAGCCGATCGCCACGGGAGTCAGGTCGTCCCGGGTGGGCTGCCGATGGTTCAACGTCGCGCCGTCGTAGTTGGCCGTGGCCACCACGTCGCCGTCGACCCAGAGCCGCATCTGGTCGTCGCAGTTGGTGAAGACGATCTCGTGCTCGCCGCGCCCGCGGACTTTCGTTTGCGTCTCGACGCCCGAGGTGGTCTGGCCGTCAATTGCCAGCGTGGCCTTGCCGGTGGCCACGTCGATGCGGCACTGGAAGCGCCGCCCCCCTTCGATCAGCTCGAAGACGGCCTGGCCGGCGTCGGATTGCACGTCCAGCGTACACGAGACGGCCAGGTCGCCGACCCAGTGCGTGCCGAAGTGATCGGACATGGTCGTCGAGGAGCTTCCCTCCGGGCTTGAGTTGTAGGCACAAAAGTCGCCAATCAGTTGCGGCTCCGGCAGCCCCGGCGAAAGCGAGGCGTTGAGCAACTGTTGCCATTGCCCGAAGCTCGGCGGGCGATGGCGGTAGCGGATCCAGACTTCGTCCCCGCCGCTGCCGTCGGTCTGGAAAGAACACCCATCGGGCAAGGCCTTCCAGCCGCCCGACGCGCCGGAGGCAGTCCAGCGGGCCGGCCACCCCTGCTCGATGATCGCCGGGGCGTAGTCGTTGTCGAACACCGGCTGGAGCATGGCCAGGAGCTTCTCGGGCGGCTTTCGGGCGATCTTGAAGTCCGGCTCGCCGTCGGGGCGCACAAACAGATCGCCGCGGCTGATACGGATCGTCTCTTGGGGTAAACCCACCAGACGCTTGATGTAGTTCGTGTCGGCCCCGCCGGGATACTTGAAGACGGCCACGTCCCAGCGCTGCGGCTCGCCGAACTCGTAGCAGAACTTGCCCACCAGGATCCGGTCCCCTTTGAACGAGGGATACTTCCGCTGCGCCTCGGCCACGTAGCTGAGGTCCGTGGTATGGCGGCACATCGGGCAGGTGAATTCACGGACGGTGTTGCCGAGGAAGACGCCGGTCTCCGAGTTCACCTCGCTGCTGGCGCTGACCTGAAACGGATAGCCGCACTTCTCACAGCAAAGATCCTTGTGGCGCCCCATCAGCGTCGGCGCCATCGACCCGGTGGGGATCACGAACGCTTCGGCCTCGAAAGTGCGGAACAGGAACGCCAGCACGAATGCCACCACGACCGATTCGATCGTCTCGCGGACCGCGGCCGCCGACGGCATCAGGCTGCGAGCCGATTCCACCGCGGGGTGCGACCGGTTCGGCGTGTCCTTCTGTTTCTGGCCGGCTGGCCCCGCGCCGCCCGGCATGTCCGGAAAACGCGACTTTCTACCCGATGGTTTACGCTTCGGCATGAGTGGTTCGATTCGCTTTCTAGGCTTTCCCTGTTGCCAGGCAGGGCGATTCGACACGGCAAATCGCTCGGCAGGGACGACAAACGCCGGGGATCGGCAATCGTTTCTACGCGGCGAAGACGGTTCGAGTTTGCACGATCCCCATCCTTAGCGAATATAGCGGATTCTGGCCGAGTCGGGAACTTGAAATACCCAGCCGCCCAGCGTCCAAGGCCTGGCCGGAAAATGGACCAGTAAAGGCTTGCCCACCAAGAACTTAGCATCAACCGCATGGCCTTCCGGCCAGGTGCGGCTGTCGTCGGAGATCGGACTGTTGTCGCCGAGGACGAAATACTCATCGGGCCCCAGCTTATAAGTTCCCCCCCGAGTTGTATGTCCGGGAAACCCGAGTGAGTGGGTGTAGTAGACGTCGCGATATATCGCAACGTCGTGGATCAACACCCCCAGCCCCTGTGCCCCGATTGCCAAAGGCTGGGACTTCGGCTTCGGGGCGGCCGACCTGCGCTCGTAGGGCCAAGGAGCAAAGGCGGGCCGGCCGTCGAAGGCCAGCAGAAACTGCTGATCGAACAGAGACACTTCGACCAGCAAGGTCTCGTCCCGGTCGGGCAGCCTGCCGGTGGTCGTTCCGAGCGGCCGGCCGTTGTGCAGCACCTCGTAGCGGCCCCGGCTGGGATCGATGCGCACGTCGAACTGCTCGCTGCCGTCGTCGGCGCGAATCAGCAGCCGTCCCGGCCCGGAGGCCTCGATCAGCCGCAGCGAGAGCAGCAAGTCGGTCACGGGATGGACGTCTTCTTGCCGTCGCGGACGAGTCTGATTGTAGCCGACCAGATCGGTGACCGGGCCCTCGACCACGCTGCCCCGCGGCCCCGCTCGGCGATGCCAATGGTGGTAGACGAGCCAATCGATCGGCTCGTTCTCGGCCATTGAAGGGCGAGCGAACCGACCGCCGGACGCACCCCACCGACTGTCCGCGCGCTCGGCTTGCCAGCGGGTGGGGGGGACCGGATCGAGAGTCGGGCGGCAGGTGGCGTCGTGGACGAGAATCGCCATGGCACGCTGTTGCGAGAGCGTCTTGCGCCGGATCTGGCCGTCGGCGAATACGTCGCCGTGGCGAATCAGGACGGTTTCGCCCGGCAAACCGACAACCCGTTTCACGTGAATCCGGTCGGCCTCCCGCGGGCGCCGCAGCGCCACCACTTCCCAGCGTCTTGGCCGGCGGAAGGCGAAGCTCGACTTGCCGATGAGCAAGCGGTCGCCGTCGATGTCGGGCAGCGTTTCCAGATCGTTTTGGGTGTGGCCGCAATAGGGGCAAACCGCCCGGACGCTCACCGGCCGCAGATCGGCGCCACACACGAACCGATGGCCGCAGTCGCCGCAGATCACCTCCCGATGCGGCCCGAGAAGGGTCTCGGCCATCGAGCCGCTGGTCACCTGGCAGGGAATCAGCAGACCCTGGACGTACCACGTTCGCATGGCCAAGGCGGCCAGGGCCAGCCACACCAACCGCTCGATCCATCGCCGCGGGCGGGAGCGGGCTCTCGGGGGAACGTGGGAGACGGTAGACGTCACGGGTTGGTCCTTTTGCCTGGCTGAGTTTCATCGTGACCGATCCACAACGGAAGTTCAAGCATCTCGAATCGCCCCCACCACAGAGCGGAAGGCCCCGCAGACCCATCATGACTGCTACCGACCCAGGGAGTGCTAGGATTGACTGGACACGCGCCGCGTCCAGTCGTAACGGAGGGCAGTGTTACGGTAGAGTGCGCAGTCTGGGAGGACGATAGCTGGAAATGGTGCATTGGGCAGCGGATCGTGCCCTGCGCCGTCCGTCCGGGCGATGTCGCGCAACGGCATGGTATGCGGGCGTGATCCGACCGGGCGTACCCCCTGTAAGGAACGAACCGCCGATGGGCTTTTTGCTGCCTTTGCTGATCTTGGCGATCGACTCGGATGTGCCGCTGGAGGTTCGCTTTCCCGAGGCGGCTACGGTCTTCCACTGCGCGTTCGACGGCCCGTGGGACGAGAACTTCGACGGATGGCCCGATGGGTGGACGCGGCGGCAGGGCCCCGGGTTTCCCCACTACGTGAAGATCCGGATCGACGACGAGCCGTCGCCGGCCGGCGAGCGGAGCTTGCGGATCGAGATGGACGGTGGGGCGGCCGTGGCCTACAGCCCGCCGATCCAGGTCGGCCCCTTGTTCAGCTACGTCTTGGAGGGATACATCAAGACCGAGGGGCTGAAATTCGACCGGGCCTATCTCTCGCTGACGCTGTTGAACGCCGACCGGCACCGTCTGCAGACGTCGTATTCCCAGAAAGTCCGCCAGACCGAGGGCTGGCAGAAGTTTCGCCTGGGGCCGGTCTCGCCCGACAGCGAGGACGTGCGGATCGCGATCATCGGGCTGCACGTGCAGCCGGAGCAACGGGAAGACCTTCGCGGCGGTGTGCTGTTCGACGACATCTGGCTGGGCCGACTGCCCCGCATGTCGCTGAATTCGGGCAAGGCGTACAACTTCTTCACGGAGGAGGAAGAGGTCCGGATCGACTGTACCGTTTCGGGATTTCTCGGCGAACGTCCCGAGGTCACGTTTCAACTGGAGGACGTATTGGGCAACGAGCTGGCCCGGCGGCAGGCCCCGCTGGCGACGCGACCGGCCAGCACCGGCGTCGGCGTCTCGCTGGACAGCTTTTCCGAAGAGCCCCTGGGCGTGATCGGCAAGGCCCGCTGGGAACCGCCCCTGTCCGGCCAAGGGTTCTACCGGGTTCGGGCCACGATG
Organism: Pirellulales bacterium; assembly: GCA_016935315.1. Taxonomy (GTDB): domain Bacteria; phylum Planctomycetota; class Planctomycetia; order Pirellulales; family Thermoguttaceae; genus JAFGRD01. Next base: position 83,046 of record JAFGRD010000116.1, on the reverse strand, counting down.
AAAGGGCGGAAGTCGCTGGTGCATCAGCGGGAGCTGAATCTGGTGGTGGTCGAGCCGCGCCACAGCCCGGCGGGCGGCGAGTTCGGCTGGGCCCTGCCGCGCGGCAGCACGCCCATGCCGTTGCCCCTGTTGAGTCAACTGGTCGGCCAGGCGGGGATCAACTGGGTCAAATACCCTTTATGGTATGACGATGCGGGCGCTCCCGAGATGGTCGAGCGACTGATCACCTTCGGCGAGCGCCTGAGTGCCCGGGAAATCGAGCTGATCGGCCTGTTGCACGACCCGCCGCAGCCGCTGAAGAAGCTCTACGGCGATCCGGCGGACCTGTCGGTTGCCACCATCTTTGCACCGGATCCGAAAGTCTGGTATCCGTCGCTCGAGCCGGTGATGGCACGGCTGGCCACCCGCATCCGCTGGTGGCAGTTGGGCGACGATACCGACACGAGCTACGTGGGCTATCCGCGGGTGACCGAAAAGATCGCCCAGATCAAGGCGGAACTGGACCGCATCGGCCAGGACGTGAACTTGAGCATCGGCTGGCAATGGATACACGAGCCGCCGCAGACGGCCGAAGGCAAGGTCCCCTGGCGGGCCGTGGCCCTCTCGGCCGACCCGCCGATGACGCACCAGGAGCTGAGCGTCTACCTCGACGCCCCACACGATCCCCGTGTGCAGCGCTGGGTCGTTCTGGAACCGATCGCCGCCAGCGAATACCCGATCGAGGTTCGCGCCAACGACCTGGTTCGCCGGATGATCGCCGCGAAGATCCGCGGCGCCGACGCCGTCTTCTGCCCCGAGCCGTTCAGCACGGAGCACGGTCTGATGAACGACGACGGCACGCCGGGCGAGCTGTTTCTGGCGTGGCGAACGACTGCCCTGGTCCTCGGCGGCACGAAGTACCTCGGCAGCATCGAGCTGCCCAACGGGAGCCAGAATCAGGTGTTCGCCGGCGCCGACGGTGCCGTGATGGTCGTCTGGAACGAGCAGCCGACGCAGGAGGTGCTCTACCTGGGCGAAGACGTCCGGCAAATCGACGTCTGGGGTTGCCAGGCCACGCCGGCCAAGCAGGAACATCGCCAGGTGATCGAGGTGGACCATCTGCCCGAGTTCCTGACCGGGCTGAGCGAGCCGGTCGCACGTTGGCGGATGGACTTCGCCTTCGAGCAGCGGCAGATCCCGAGCGTTTTCGGCCGTCCCCACCGCAACGGGTTTCGCGTGAAAAACTACTTCCCCGGGGGCGCGGGGGGACAAGTCGAGCTGGTCATGCCCGAGATTTGGAGCGTCGAGCCGAGGCAGGCCACGTTTCAGCTTGCCGGCGGAGAAGAGCTCCGGCGAGACTTCCAGATCACGTTTCCGTTCAACGCAACCAGCGGCCGGCAGCAGGTCCGGGCCGATTTCGAGATCCAGGCCGACCGTCCCTACCGCTTCAGCGTCTTCCGGCACATGGATGTAGGCTTGGGCGACGTCTACATCGAGATTGTGACCCGCCTGAATAGTCAGGGAGAACTGGAGGTCGAGCAGCGGTTCGTCAACGAGACGGGAGGCCGGGTGAGCTTCCGCTGCCAGCTGTTCGCACCCGGCCGACGCCGCCAAAAGACCGAGATCATCGATCTGGGCAGCGACCAGGACGTCCAGCGCTACCGCTTCGAGCAGGGCGCGGAACTGCTGGGCAAGCCGTTGTGGCTGAAAGCCAAGGAGCTGGACGGTCCCCGGATCCTCAACTACCGCTTTGTGGCCGAGCCGTAACCCGGACGTCGCATGCATACCGTCGAGAATCTCGCCGCGTTTTTGGAGCGATTTGCCCCGCGTCGCCTGGCCGAGGATTGGGACAACGTGGGGCTGCTGGTGGGCGATCGCCGCCGGCAGGTCGCCCGCGTGATGACCTGTCTGACGGTCACTCCGACCAGCGCGGCCGAGGCGATGGAGCGGCGGGTCGATCTGATCGTTACCCATCACCCCCTGCCCTTCCGGCCGGTGAAGCAGCTTACCGCCGACACGACCGTCGGCCGCCTGCTGTTGGATCTGATCGCCGCGCGGATCGCGGTCTACAGCCCCCATACGGCGTTCGACTCGGCCCGGGAAGGAATCAATCAACGGCTGGCAACGGGGCTTGGGCTGCGGGAAATCGCGCCGTTGCTGCCCGACGAGGAAGGGTTGGGAGCGGGGCGTTGGGGGCGGATCGACCCGGGGACGACGTTGGGCCAGCTTGCCGAAAGGCTGAAGCAGTTCCTCGCGCTGGATCGACTGCAGATGGTGGGCGATCCGCAGCGGCCGGCCCAGGTGGCGGCCGTCGCCTGCGGCGCCGCCGGCACACTGCTCGACGCGGCCCACCGGGCCGGCTGCCAGGCGATGGTCGTCGGCGAGACGAGTTTCCATACCTGCCTGGAAGCCGAAGCGCTCGGTGTCGGCCTGCTGTTGCCGGGCCACTTCGCTAGCGAACGCTTCGCCGTGGAATGCCTGGCCGACGTGCTGGCCGAGCAGTTCCCCGATCTGGAGACCTGGGCCAGCCGCGCCGAGGCCGATCCGCTACGCTGGGTATGATTTGAGAGCCGGCCGCCGGTCGGCGTGTATCCACGGCAACGCAGACGTCAATCGGCTTGCACCACGTAGGCGTACAAGTTGTCGTCGTGCCGGAGGTACAACCGGCCGCCGCAGACGACCGGATGGGCCCAGGTGGGGCCTTTGGGTCCGGCGGGCGTTTTGAACTCGCTGATCACCTCGTGGCCCAGCGGCGTGGCCTTGACCAGCCCCACGTCTCGCTTCTCGCTCATGGTGTAGAGCATCCCTTCGGCGCACGTGAGCGACCCCTTGCCCACGCCGCGCTCGGCGTATTTCATCGCCCCGGTCTTCCAGTCGAGGCAAATCCACTTGCCGTTGTTGAACTTGTGGGAGGCGCCGTAGAGGTAGCCGTCCAACAGGATCACGCCGCCGTGGTGGTTGTCGAGTTCCCGCGAGTTCCACACCTGCTCGGCCGTCACCCGACCGCCGGCGACCGCCAGCTTGAGCAGCTTCGAGCCGGTCGTGCCGTAGCCCGAGCTGATGAACACGTGGCCATCGTGGTAAATCGGCTTCGTGGCGTTGACGTCGTACTCGGTTTTGTGCTCGAAGCGGAACAGCAAATCACCGTTGTCGGCGTTCACGCCGATCAGGGCCTTCTGGGTCATGGTGAAGATCATCCGCACTCCGCCGAACTCGGCCAACGTCGCGGTGGCGTAGCCGGCCTTGTCGCCGGAGGCGCTGGGGGCCTTCCAGACGACCTTTCCGGTCATCTTGTCCAGGGCCACCAGGCTCGCCTGCGATCCGCCCGGCAGGCAGATCAGGTGATCGCCGTCGATCAGCAAGGATTCGGCCAGGGCCCAGGTGATGTTGCCGCCGCGGAACGCTTCGAGGATGTTCAACCCCCAGACCTTCTCGCCCGAGGCGGCCATCAGGCAGACGACGTCGCCGTACGGGTTTTCGTAGTAGACGCGATCGCCGTCGATGGTCGGAGTGCCGCGCGTGCCTCCGGGCCCACTGGTCCAGGCCTTGCCGTTGTCCGCCCGCCAGAGGACCTTGCCGTCGAGATCCAGGGCCGTGATCACCGTTTTGTCGTCGATGTTCCCGGCGGTGAAGATCCTGCCGTCGGCGATCGTCACGCCGGCAAATCCCTCGCCGATGCCCTTGGCGGTCCAGGCCAGTTTCGGCCCGTCCTCGGGCCACTGCTTCAACAGGCCGGTGTCGGTCGAGATTCCATCCCCACTGGGGCCCTGGAAGCGGGGCCAGTATGGGGAATCCGCAGCCGACACGGCCGACACAACCCCGGCGCAAATCGTCAAGGCGAGGGGAATGGTCCAGTTGACTCGGATCGACATCTGGTGGCTCCTTAGGATGCGCAGAATGGTAAAGTTCGGGAGAATACGCAGCAAAATCGGTCGGCAACTCTTATAGCACATCGCCAGCCGGAAGTCCACCGGGGCGTGCGCGAGACGGGGCGTGCGCGAGACTGAACACGAAATCCGTGCAGGCGCCTATCGGCCACGCGTGACCAGGGCCACCAGCAGAAAGGCGGCCGTCTCGACCCGGAGGATCCGGGGTCCGAGGTCGACCGTTTGCCAGCCGGCGGCGATGGCCAAGGCGACCTCGTGGGTCGTCAATCCCCCCTCAGGCCCCACCGCCACGGCAACCGGCTCCGGTGGGCTGGTCGGGCCGGCGTCGGCCAACGGCCGCGACGCGGAATCGCCCCGGCACGGGTGGGCCAGCAGCCGATGGGGGCAGCGCTTGGCGGCCGCCACAAAATCCGGCCATGCCTGCGGCGGCGCCATCTCCATCAGGTGGTTCCTGCCGCACTGCTTCGAGGCCTCGATGACCGTCCGTCGCAGCCGGGCCAAGGCGTTTTCCTCCGGCTGAGCCACGGATCGCTCGGTCCGAAGCGGTACGATCCGGCCGACGCCCAACTCGACGGCCTTCTCGACCAGCCACCGCTGCCGATCGCCCTTCGGAAGCGCCACGCCGAGAGTGAGCTCGACGGGCAACTCGCGATCGACCGATTGACGGCCGAGCACCGCCAAGTCCACCTCGGAGCGTCCGATCTTTTCGACACGGGCCGGAAACTCGGCCCCGCTGCCGTCGAACAGCACCACCTGCCCGCCGGGCTTGGCTCGCATCACATGGATCAGGTGATGGGCCTCGGCACCCGAAAGGCGCACCGTCGTCCCGTGGCCTCGGGGCTCGGCGATGCGGTCTTCGACGAAATAGCGATCGACCATGGTCAGTGCCTTCGACCATTGTTGGTGCGTTCAAGGGGCAAGTAGCCACCTCTTGTGGGTCGGTGGGTAGCTGGCGGCCGAACGCAGCGAGGTCGCGGGCCCGAAACAGCGGGAACCGCTTCACTTTGGGCCAGCTACCCGACAGATCATATGGGGTTTCTCGCCACTTCGCGGCGCTCTGGCGACCATCGGCCCCAAGTTTCCCGGCGGATTATACCGAATACAAGAGAGTTACGGAATGAAACACGTCTTTGGGGCAGGAGGTCCTGGCCGATGTATCACGCACACTGGGGCTTGGTCAAATCGCCCTTTCGAAGCTGCCTCGATCCCCACTCGTTCTACGAGAGCCCAACCCACGAGGAGGCCCTGGCGAGGCTGCATTTTCTGGTCGAGCAGCGACGGCGGCTGGGGCTGCTGATGGGCCCGTCGGGCAGCGGCAAATCGCTGCTGCTGGAAGTGTTTGCCGGGCAATTGAGGCGATACGGCTGCGCGGCGGCCAACGCGAGCCTGCTGGGCATCGGGCCGGCCGAGATGCTGGGGCTGTTGGCGGCCGACTTCGGATTGAATCTGCACCCGGCCGCGCCCATCTCGCGGCTGTGGCGGGCCCTTGCCGACCGGCTGGCCGAGTTCCGCTATCAACAGACCGCGGCGATCGTCCTTCTGGACAACGCCGACCGGGCCGAGCGGGAAACGATCCGACAGGTTGCGCGGCTGGTCCAGCACGATCCCTCGCCCGAGTCGCGGTTGACCGTGGTGCTGGCGGGCCGCCGGGGTCAAATGAGCCACCTCGGCAAGCCGCTGCTGGAGCTGGCCGAGCTGCGCATCGACGTGGAGCCCTGGGAAGTTGCCGACACGGCCAGTTTCCTCAAGTCGTCGCTGGCCCAAGCCGGGTGTCAATCGCCCATCTTCGACGAGCCGGCCGTCGCCCGGCTGCACGCGCTGACGCACGGCATCCCCCGGGAGGTCAGCCACCTGGCCGATCTGGCCCTGTTGGCGGGCGCCGGCGCCGAACTCGAGCGGATCGACGCCGACGTGGTCGAGTCGGTCTATCGCGAATTGGGCGTGGTCGAGGTATAGGGTCTTCGCCTGCTTGAACTCCCCGCGTCCGGTCGCTAGACTGGCCCCATGGCCGCTTCCCGCAAGATCGTCATCCTGACCGACGGGCACTACAGCGCCCACGCCGCCAAGACGGCGATTTGCGTGGTCCGCTACCGGCCCGAGGAAGTCGTGGCGGTGCTCGACCGCACCCTGGCTGGCAAGACGTGCGGCGAGGTGATGAAGGTCGGCGGCGAGATCCCGTTCGTGGGCTCTTTGGCCGAGGCCCCCGAGGCCGACACGCTGCTGATCGGCATTGCGCCGCCGGGCGGCGCGATTCCCGACGCCTGGCGGCCCATCGTCCTGGAAGCGATCGCCCGGAAGCTGACCGTCGTTTCCGGCCTGCACGATTTTCTCTGCGACGACCCCGAGTTTTCCCGGGCGGCGGCCGAGCACGACGTCCGGCTGGTCGATTTGCGCGACAACCGGGAACGCGACGTGGCCAGCGGCCGGCCCTACGACGAGCGCTGCCTGCGGCTCCACACCGTGGCCAACGACTGCAGTTGCGGCAAGATGGTCACGACCGTTGAAGTGGCGGAGGGGCTGGCGCGGGCCGGCGTCGACGCGGCGTTTGTGGCCACGGGGCAGACGGGCATCATGATTGCCGGCGACGGATGCCCGATCGATCGGGTGATCGCCGATTTCGTCAGCGGGGCCGCCGAGAAGCTGGTGCTGGCCAACCAGCACCACGAAGTGATGGTCGTGGAAGGGCAAGGCAGCCTGTACCATCCCCGCTACTCCGGCGTGACCTTCGGATTGCTGCACGGCCTGAAGCCGGACGGATTGATTTACTGCTACGAGATGGGCCGCAGCGCGATCGACGACTTGAAGCACGTGGTCCTGCCGCCGCACCGCCACGCCATCGAGTTCTACGAGAGGTGTGCGGCCGTGATGCACCCCTGCCGCGTGATCGGCGTGGCGGTCAACGGCCAGCACTTCTCCGACGACGAGGTGGCTGCGGAAGTCGATCGCGTCGGCCGGGAACTGGGGTTGCCGGCCTGCGACGTGATTCGCCAGGGGCCGGCAAGGCTCGTCGAGGCGGTGATCGCGTTGAAGAACCAGAAGCAGAAGCAAACCACGCTCCCAACCTGAAGTCTTGCGACTTCAGCCACGCAAGCCATGAAACTCACGCTGCACCGCTTCGATCTGCCCACGCGGCACCCGTTCACGATCTCCCGGGGCACGACGACCGTGCAGCGCACGCTGATCGTCGAGCTGCGGCAGGGCGGGCTGTCCGGCTTCGGCGAGGCCACGGAATGCGCCTACTACGGCGCCACCATGGAGAAGATCACCGAGGTACTGGAGCGGGCCCGGCCGGCGATCGAAGCGGCCACGCTGGACGATCCGGCGGAGTTCTGGGAGGCGATGCGGCCCGTGTTCTGGAACGGCCTGCCCACCGACCGGCCGTCGCCCGTCTCGTGTCCGCAGTGCGCGTTGGATTCCGCGGCGCACGATCTCTGGGGGAAGCTTCGCGGGGCGCCGGTCTGGCGGCTCTGGGGGCTTCGTCTCGACCAGGCCCCGCCGACCGACTACACGATCGGCATCGACACGATCGACGTGATGGTTCGGAAGCTGCAGGAGTTTCCCGGCTTTCCGGTCTACAAGATCAAGCTGGGGACCGCCAGCGATCTGGACATCGTCCGCAGCCTTCGCCAACACACCGACGCCGTATTCCGCGTCGATGCGAACTGCGCCTGGGACGTCCAGGAGACCATCGACAACGCGATCCGGTTGAAAGAGCTGGGCGTGGAGTTCATCGAGCAGCCGCTGCCACCCGACCGGTGGGAGGCCATGGAGCGCGTCTACCGCGAGTCGGTGCTGCCGGTGATAGCCGACGAGAGCTGCCAGATCGAGCCGGACGTGGACCGCTGCGCCGGCCGGTTTCACGGCATCAACATCAAGCTGATCAAGTGCGGTGGTCTGACGCCGGCCAGGCGAATGATCGCCCGGGCGAGAGCCCTCGACTTGAAAGTGATGGTCGGCTGCTTCACGGAATCGACCGTGGGCATCTCGGCCATCGCCCAACTGTTGCCCTTGCTGGATTACGTCGACATGGACGGGGCCTTGCTGCTGGCCCGGGACGTGGCGACGGGGGTGACCATCGACCACGGGAAGGTTGTATACCCCCAAGAGAACGGGTGTGGCGTGCGGCTGGCCCAGGGTTAGAGTCTTTGGCCGAGCCGCGTGTGCACGGTGCGACCTCCGGCCGCGTTGGGACTCACGGGCCGCCTGTTTCTTCGCGAATCCTCGGCCGCGTCGGGAGACGCGTCGAATATTCATCGATGCTGGACACGGCACCCGCCTGCGGTTATCATCAATGGCTGCGGCCACCATCCACCCTTGGCGGCGGCCCGTGCCGCCGCCGCCCGCCGGTTTTTTCCCGCCCAGTCGAAGGAGCCCCCCATGAAGAAGCTCGTTGTCTGCTGCACGTTGCTGTTGTTGCTGGCCTGCCGCGCCGGAGCCGAAGAGACGCCCAAGCTGAAGGGCCTCTGGTGCACCGGCGGATGCTGCCACGACTACAAGAAGCACGCCCCGCTGTTGACCGAGAAGATCGCCGAGTTGGCCAACGTCGAGTTCAAGATCGTCTTCGGGCTGGAGCAGTTCCAGAACAAGGACTACGCCAAGGGCTACGACTTGGTGGTCTACGACCTGTGCTACGCGGACGAGAAGGGCAAGGAGTTGATCGGCAACGTGACGGGCACGATCGCCGCGGGCAAGCCGGCGGTGATTATCCACTGCTCGCTGCACAACTTCCGGTCGGCGGAGTTCGACGATTGGCGTGAGGCGATGGGCATGACCTCCAAGAGCCACGACCGGTTCCGCGAGCTGAAGACGAAGAAGGTGGCCGGGCACCCGACGACGGACTTCTGGCCCGCCGACTGGAGCACGCCCGGCGACGAGCTCTATCAGACGATCAAGCTCTGGCCCAGTGCCACGGCCCTGATGACCGTCTACAGTCCGGATTCGAAGAAGGACCACGTGGTCACCTGGGTCAACCGCTACGGCAAGGGCCGCGTATTCGCCACGACGTTGGGCCACAACCTGTTGACGGTCGGCCAGGAAGAGTATCACCAACTGCTGGCCAACGGCGTGCTTTGGGTTTGCGGCAAGCTGGACGAGCAAGGCAAGCCGGCTGCCGGATACGAAGGCACCGGGCGAGAATAGCGTCCGGCGTTCCGTCCCCCGCGGTTGCTGGCCCGTCCGACACCCCGAGGAGTCTGAATCATGTCACCGAGAACTCGCCTCACGCGACGTCGTTTCCTGCGCCAGACGGCCGCCTCGGCGATGGCCGCGGTCGCCGTGCCCTACCTGGTCCCCGGCAGGGCGTTCGGGGCCAACGCGAAGGTCCTTACCGGCCACATCGGCGTGGGCGGCCAGGGCCGGGGCAATCTCGGCAGGTTCCGCAACCAGGCCGTCGCCGTCTGCGACGTCGACAAGAAGCACGCCGCCAAGGCCGCCGAGTTGGTGACCAAGAGCAACGGGAAGTGCGACGTCTACGCCGATTTCCGCAAGCTGCTGATGCGCAAAGAGATCGACGCCGTGGTGGTCTCCACGCCCGACCATTGGCATGCCCTGCCGGTGGTTCGTGCCTGCGAGGCGGGCAAGCACGTCTATTGCGAGAAGCCGCTGACGCTGACGATTGCCGAGGGCCGGGTCATGGTCCGTGCCGCCCGGCAGAACAAGTGCATCGTCCAGACCGGCTCGCAGCAGCGTTCCGCCGGCAACTTCCGCACGGCCTGCGAGCTGGTCCGCTCGGGCCGCATCGGCAAGCTCCAGACGGTCGAGGTCGGCATTCCCGGCTGCAACCACCCGGGCAAGCTGGGGCCCGACTCCGATCCGCCCGAGTGGCTCGACTATGATTTCTGGCTCGGGCCGGCGTCTTTACGGCCCTATAACGAGAAGCGGGTCCACTACAACTTCCGCTTTTGGCTTGACTATTCGGGCGGCCAGATGACCAACTGGGGCGCCCACCACATCGATATCGCCCAATGGGGGATGGGGACCGACGACACGGGCCCGATTGCGACCGAAGGCACTGCCACGTTCGACGCCGAGGAACGATTCACCGTGCCCGCCTCCTACGACGTTACCCACACCTACGCCAACGGCGTGAAGGTCCACGTCGGTCAGAAGCACCGCATGGGCACGACGTTTATCGGCAGCGAGGGCAAGATCTACGTCAATCGCGGCAAGCTTACCGGCGAGCCGGAGGACGTCCTGCGCCGCCCGGCCGGCGCCGACGACGTCAAGCTTTACGTGAGCGGCAGCCATGCCGGCAATTGGCTCGATTGCATCCAGAGCGGCAAGCTGCCTATTTGCGACGTCGAGATCGGCCATCGCACGGCGACCGTGTGCCACCTGGGCAACATCTGCGCGGTGCTGGGGCGCCAGCGAGGCGGCACGGTCAAGATTCAGTGGGACCCGGCCAAGGAGCAGATCGTCGGCGACGACGAGGCCAACGCCATGCTCAGCCGGCCGTACCGGGAGCCGTGGAAGCTGTAGGTAGCTGAAGCCGCAAGACTCCAGTCTTGGGGCTCACGACGGCAGAATCACGTCGGAGAGCATGTACTTCCGCAAGGACCGGACCACTTCGAGAAACTGCTGGAGATCGACCGGCTTGACCAGGTAGCTCTCCACGTGGAGGCTCTCGCCCTGGAGAATCTCGCGGTGGGTCTTCGAGGCGGTCAACACGATCACCGGCACGTCGCACAGGCTTTCGCTGGCCCGCACGTCGGCCAGGACCTCGCGGCCGTGCATCTTGGGCAGATGGAGATCCAACAGGATCAGGTCGGGGCGCGGGGCGCGGCTGAACCGGCCCCGGCGGTGGAGGAACTCGACGGCCTCTTCGCCGTCGCGGACCAGGCTGACCCGGCAGCGCACACCCCCGTCTCGCAGGGCCTCGATCGTCAGGCCGGCATCTTCCAGATCGTCTTCGACCAGGAGGATCTCCATCGGTCGGCCGACTGTCTCGCGTTGCATGGCACCGTGCTTTCGTTCTGAGCGCATCACACAGTTCTTATACGTTTTACACGGGAGTGTCAAACGGATCTGCCGGCCATCGGCCCCGCCGGCGCAGGGATTGGCGATCGTCTCCGTCGGTGTTTATTGGTGTTTGCCTTGTGAATGATCCAGGCCGACCAACGGGCGGCCGGAGAAGTCGGGTTCCCGTTGGTCGCCCTCGCCCATTGAGTGTGCAAGCGTCAATAGATACTAGACTATCGATAGTGTCCGTCGAAGCCGCAACCCCCGACACGTCATGCGCACTGCGATTGCCGCGATCCTGATCGTCATAACCTGCATATTCCCAACGTCCCCGGCCACCGCTATCGAGCCGGTCGACTGGATGGTCGAGTTGCGCCTCGACGGCCGGTCGATCGAAGGAACGCCGCTGGCCTGGGACGCGCGGGTGGTTCATCTGCTGGGGCGTGACGGCCGGCTGTGGCAGTTTCCGCCCCGGAAGGCCGCCGATTTCCGCAAGACGTCCGATCGGTTCCGCTGCTACACGGTTTCGGAGCTGCGCGCGGTGCTGTTGCGGGAACTGGGCCGGGACTTCGAGGTCAGCGGCACGACGCACTACCTGGTGGCCCATCCCGCCGGAGAGCGCGACAAGTGGGCCGAACGCTTCGAAAACCTCTACCGATCGTTCGTCCAATACTTCTCGGTCCGCGGCTTCCGGACGGCGCCGCCGCCGTTTCCGCTGATCGGCGTCGTCTGCCGAGATCGCGGGGACTTCGCCCGCTATTGCGCCAGGCAAGGCCTTCCGAACACGAGCGGCGTGCTGGGTTTCTACGCGCGGGACTCCAACCGGATCGTCCTCTACGACATGAGTGCGGAGGATTCCCGCTCATGGCAGCAGAACGCGTCGGTCATCATCCACGAAGCGACGCACCAGACGGCTTTTAACACGGGCATCCACAGCCGCTACGTGCAACCGCCGCTTTGGGTGGTCGAGGGGCTGGCCACGATGTTCGAGGCGCCCGGCGTGTACGATTCGCAGCACTACAAGCACCGGGCCGACCGGATCAACCGCGATCGGCTGGAGGCGTTTCGCCAGCTTGTCGCGCCGCGGCACAAGCCGGAGCTGCTCTCGGCCATCGTCGCCTCGGACGAGGCCTTTCGCACCGATACGGCCGCGGCCTATGCCGAGGCCTGGGCGCTGAGCTTCTACCTGGTCGAGACCCAGCCGCGCAAGTACACGCACTATCTGGCCCGGACGGCCGACCGGCCGGCGTTTTCCCGGTACACGGCCGCCGAGCGGGTGGCCGATTTCGTAGCCGTCTTCGGCGACGACTGGCAGATGCTGGAAGCGCGGTTCCTGCGGTTCGTCGAGGATCTCCCGTAGCAGCTCCCAGGGTTCGTATTGAGGCAGGAGCGTACCGGCCGGTCCGGTGCAACCGAGCCAGCCGCTACGACCGGCCCAGGCTTTTGACGGTGGTTGCGGCGTGGCCTATAAACACATAGGAATGTCTTGTCACATTCCCCTCGCACCGAGCGGCGCAGCCGTCTCGGGCCTTGCGCCTCCATTGACGCGTGTGGCGGCGCAGCACGAGGTGTACGCACGTGGAATCGGCGGCAATGGAAGCTTCGCCCCTCCCGACATCCGATCTCGAGACCTGGGCCGAACAGTTCGACCAGTCGCTTTGCCAGCAGCGCGAACGGGTCCGGGAGTTTCTCGCTGCGCAGCAAGAGCGGCTCAAGCGGGTCGAGCAGGAGCTGAACCGGCAGCTCAAGCAGCTTGCCGACGAGTTGACCCAGAATCGCGCCGAGACCCAGAAGACCCGGGAGGAAATCCAGCAACGCAGCCAGCGCCTCGCCCAAGAGAGCGAGACGCTTGAGAGCCTCAAGGAAGAGTTGCGGAGCCGGCAGGCCGAGTGGGAGCAGCTTCACCAACGGGCCCACCAGCAGCAGGAAACGCTGGCCGAACAGATCCGCCTGCAACAGGAGGATCTCGACCGTCGCCGCGAGGATCTCGTGCGACAGCGGACCGAGATCGACGGCGCCGAGGCGCAACTGCACCGCGACCGCCGGGAGTTCGAGCTGGCCCAGGCGGAGCATCAGGCCGAACGGGAACGACTCGCCGAGTTGCAGCAGCGTTTGCAGTCCGAGCAGGCCGAGTTGAACGGCCTTCGCGAGCAGCTCGAGGCCCGGCGGAGCGAGACGGAAAGCCAGCGCCGTCGCATCGCCCGCGAGTTCCGCTCCCAGCACGCCGCGCACCTGAAGGAGTATGACCGCCGGCGCAGCGAGCTGGAGCGTCGGGAAGCCGGCGAGTTGGAGGAGCTTGGTCGGCGACTGGAGGCCACGCAACAACGCGAGCGCGAGATTTCCGACGAGTTGGCCGCCGTCAACCGGCGCAAACAGGAGCTGGCCCAGGCCCTGGAAGAGGCCCGCCAGCGCCAAGAGACGGCGGAAAAGGAACTCGATGCGCTGCGCCAAGAGCATGAACGTCTTCGACAGGAGCTGGCGCAACGGCCCACCGGCGCCGACGCCGAAGACGCCGCGTCGCGCTTCCCGGCCGAGGAGTGCGACGCGCTGCGCGGTCGCCTGGCCGAAGCCGAGCGACGTCTCGCCGAAGCCGAGCGGCGCCTGGCCGAGGCTCCGGCGGAGGGCGGCGAGATCTCGGACGAAGATCTTCGGCGGCGGCACGACATGGCCATGGAAGACCTCCGCGAGTTGAAGCAGCAGAACGCGGAGCTGAAACAGCGGCTCAGCGATGCCCCCGCGGCGGCCGCGCCCTCGGGGGCCGGCAGCCTGGACTGGGAAGCGGAGAAACAACGGATCCTGGCTTCGCTGGAGTCTGATTTCGACGAGCAGGATGAACAGCAAGAAGCCCAGCGGCTGGAAATCGAAGAGGTCGTGCGGCGAACCGACAAGATCCTCGCCGAGAAGGACCGCGAAATCGACGAGTTGAAGCAGTTGCTCGAGAACCAGAGCGCCAGCGTCGGCCAGATGGCCGTCGGTGCGGCCGCCTTGGGCGAGATGTTCGATTCCGACGAGATCATTCGCGAGGAACGCGAGAATCTGAAGAAGATACAGGACGAGTGGCGCGAAAAGCTACGCCAGGCCGAGGTCGAAATCTCGCTGGAACGGGCCAAGATCGCCCGCGAACGGGCCGAAATCGAGGGAAAGCTCCGCATCCTCGAAGAGCGCGGCGGCGCGGCCGAGGAACAGGCCGGCGAATCGGGCGGATCCGGCAAGCCGACCCGCGGCCGCTGGCTGAGCAAGCTCGGGTTGAAAGACGAGGGCAAAGACGACGGGCAGAAGTAGGCGTCGTCGCAGGCGAAGCGTCTGCACCGCTTCCGCTTCGCCCCGGGCAGGAGGCCCTGCCGAAAGGCTCGCTCTGGGCCGGGACGTCTCAGTGCAAGACTCTCACCCGGTCTCCGACGGCTCCCCTACTCGGTGGGCGCGGAACTGTCCGTGCCCCGCCAAGGCGGAGCCGACGCGGCCGCCTCTTCGCCGTACGTTTGCGAAACCTGGAGGCCGCTGGCTTGGGCCGTGTAGAACAGCCGACCGTTGGAGACGACGGCGCCGACGCACTCCCGCGCCTCGAGGGGCGGGCCCGTCGAGGCCAGCTTGTTGCCGCCGGCCAGATCGATCAGGTCCATGTTGGCGCCCAACACGTACGGCTCGGAGACCGTGAATCGGGTGCAGGCGTAGCCGTAGTTGAACGCCGAGAGGATCTTGCCGGCTTGCGGGTCGATCAGGTGGCCGTCGCCGCCCGAGGCGTTGGAGAAGATCACCTCGCGGCACAAGGTAATGACGTTGACGGCCGAGGCCACCGGATCCGACTGCCAGAGCAAGGACCCGTCTCGGGCGTCAAGACAGAAGACGTGGCGCTGGTCGGTCTTTTCATGGGGACGGTTGTAGCCGCCCAGATACAGCCGCCCGCGCCGGCCGGAAATCGTGCAGCCGGCCGTCACCGAGTGTCCGGTCGTCGACCAGAGCACCTTGCCCGTCTTCGGGTCCATGGCCGCGGTCAGGCCCGTGGGCGCCGAGAGGCCCTTCCGTCTTGCCGCATAGCCGAAGAAGGTCGAGTAGTAGAGCACGCCGTCCATCAGGCAAAGGCCCGAATCGTTGCCGCCGGAACCGAACTCCGAGAAATCCCGGTTCCAGACGACCTCGCCCGTTTGCAGGTCCCACGCCCGAACCAACGGCCGGTTGTCCTGGGGATAGTAGGGGTTGTCGTGCGTGTAGATCCAGCTCATGATCTCGGCGCCGTCGGGGGCCGGCTGGGGTGTTCCCTTGAAGATGAAGGGCGTGGCCGATCCCTGGGCGGCGTATTGGCCCGAGCCGAACGAATAGATCGCCAGGTTCTCGTGCACCACCGGCGGCGCCTGCCGGCTCCAACTGGGAGATCCCGTGAAGGGGGCTTCCCAGAGCAGTTTCCCGTTCCGGGCGTCGAGACAACGCAGGCGGGACCGCTTCATGCCCGCCTGGGGCAACAGCAGACGCTCGTCGTGGTAGAGCGGAGCGGTGAACGACAGATAGACGTTGGGCCAATAGCGGCGCCACAACAGCCGGCCCGTTTCCTGCTCGACGGCGAAGATCTGGCCTTCGGCCGTGTGGGTATACATGCGGCCGCCGCCGCAGACGGGCAGGTGCTTGAAGGTGCCTTCGTAGCGGCGAATCCACTTAATCCGCAGCGGCGGCTTCAGCCCCTGGCGGTTGGCGTTGGTGGCGGCCAGGTCGCCGTAGTTGGTGAACCAGTTGTACTCGGCGGCGGCCAGCCGGCTGCGCAGCGGACTGCGAATCTCCTCTAAGCGAAGATCGCGCGTCGGCAACTGGGCCTCGCCGCCGGAACCAAGGACGTAGAGATAGCCGTCCTCGCCGCCGAAGTAGATACGGCCGTCGCATACGGCCGCCGGCGCGGTGATCGGTTTGCCGAACGCGGTGGCAAACGACCAGGCCTCGCCCCGGCCGGAAAGCGGCACGACGTAGAGCCGGCCGTCCAGGCCGCCGTAGACGCCCGAGTCGCGCAGCAGAATCGGCGACGCGATCGAGGGGAATCCGCCCAGCGGCTGAGGCTCGGATTCCTCGGGCCCGTGTTTGCAGAAGCCGAAACCGGCCTCCGGGCGGCAGCGGTAGACGTCCCGGCCGCGGAGGCTGACCGAACAGAAGCTCAGCAGCCCCGGCAAGTGGATGGCGGTCTGCGTGGAAGGAAGGAAGTCGGTCGCCGCCTTCCCGTCGCGCAGCCGCAGGATTTCGACCCGGCCGGCGTTGTCCCGCCGGTGCCATTGCGCGTAGACCGCCCCGTCTTCGCCGATGCTCTGTCCGAACACCGCCGGATATTCCTGGCCGGCGTAGCTCGGCACCAGGCCCACGCCGCGCAGCTCGGCCCGGTCGCCGGCGTCGGCGAGCCAGAGGATCTTCCCGCCGGCGGGCACGACGACCGTATCGCCGTCGAGCGCCAGATCGACCGAACAGCAGAACTGATCTCGCCAGGTAACGCGTCCCTTCTTGTGCTCGAGCCACTGCCGGCCGCTGAAGCGATCGCCCTGGAAGCCCAGCTCGCGCCGGGCGTAGTCCCAGGTCCAACGGACGGCGCCGTCGGGGTCGACCGCGTAGATCTGCGATCCGAGCGTGGCGAAATAGGCCCGCTCCTCTCCGGCCACGGGGGCCGTGAAGATCGGCTCGCCGCAGCGGATCTCCCGGACCACGGCCCCGTCGGCCCGATCGAGCACGTAGTACGACCCGGCCATGGTGCCGAAGTGCAGATAGGGCCCCACCACGGCCGGCGAAGAGACGTTGTTGCAGTTGGCCGGGCCGCCGCCGGAGGCGAACTTCCACCGGACTTCCAGCGTTTCGGCATCGATGCAGAAGGCCGTGCCGGAGCCGTCGACGACGTAGATCCGTCCGTCGGCCACGACCGGGCTGGTAAACACGGCGTCGGTAAGCGGCACCGCGGCGATCAGCCCCAGCGGCTGGGAGACGCTCCGCTGGGGCACGTTGCCCGAGTGGCGAGCGTCGTATTTCAACTGCGGCCAATCCTCCGCCGCGCCGGCGCCGGCCAGGCCCGTCAGCACCGCGACGACCGCCAGGACGCCGCCCGTGCTGGTGCTCTGAAGCCGCGGCATCTCTTCTCCTCCCGTCTTCGTGGCACCTCAGCTACCATGGTCGCCGGTCGCGCCGTCGTAGACCGGCATGATGATGTGCGACGGATGGCTTGCACTGAGCTGAAGCGTGTTGGTCGCGACGCGGGTCTCCTTGTCGGCACGGAACGGTCGGCCCGTGTTGGGGTTGGGGTCGAAGCGCGGGCAGTTCGACGACGAGACGGCCACGCGAACCCGATGCCCGCGATTGAACGCGATGGACGTGCACCAAAGGTCCACGGTCAGCTCGTAGACCTTGCCCGGCTCCAGCAGGCTCTCCCGCTCCGACGACTCGCGGCAGCGGGCGCGGAGGATGCCGTCGGTCAGCAGCATCGAGCGGCCGTCGGGATAGACGTCGGTCAGCTTGACCGTGAAGTCGGTGTCGGGGCAATCGGACGAGACGTACAGCTTCGCCCGCACGCGGCCGGTCACTTCGATCGGATCCGGGAGCACGTCGCTGGTAAACAGCAGCACGTCGTCGCGCGACTCGACCTTCCGCTGATCCATGGGCCCCTTGGGTAGATTCAGGTTCTGGCCGCCGACCGTCGGCACGGGATCCTTCGGGTCGTACCGGTAGCTGCGCGCGGCCTCCGTTTGGGAGGGCGGCCGCAAACGGAGACCGCCGTCGGCGTGGAAGTAGACGTTGACCGGTCGGGAGGGCGGCGGCCAATTGTCGGCCGTGCGCCAGTAATTGCCCGGGGCGTCGGGGTCCTCGGGATCGCCCATCACGTAGTAGTTGACCGGCTTGTCTTGCTCCGCGCCGTTGTCGATTCCTTTGACGAAATGGTCGAAGAAGCGGAACGGCTGAGCCCCCTTGGGCGGGTCGTTCGCGTTGGGCGGGTAGGTCAGCTCCTCGAACCGGCCGTGGGCGATCGGCCCGAGAACCAGTCGGCAATGGCCCCGGGCGCCCGGCCCGCCCTGGTTGTGGATCGTCACGAACGAGTTGATCGTGCCTTGCAGGAAGATGTCGTACCAGCCGCCCAGGAACATGCCGGGCGCCCGCACGCGATGGGCCTGGGCCTCGGGATTGAGGTCTTGCCACAGCTTGTTGTAGTTGGGGTTTTCGACGACGGTTTGCAGGTTTTCGGGGCTGAACTTGTTCCCCTCCAGCCAGCCCTCGACCAGCGCCTTGCGGAAGGCGCCGCCCTGGTAGGCGGCCTGGGTATACATGTTCGAGAAAGCCACGGCCACGTTCTGGGCCTTCAGGGCCTGGGGCGCGTCCGGGGCCAGCATGTTCTGGCTGATCCCCATCGCCGAAGCGCCCCAGGTGGCCACCTTGCCGTCGCACCAGGGCTGCCGGGCGATCCACTCGATCGCATCGTGGCCGTCGCGCCGCGTGCCCCAGCCGTCGTTGTGGAACACCAGCGCGTCGTGGCCCTCCGACTCGAAGCGGCCTCGCATGTCCTGGACCACCAAGGCGTAGCCGTTGCGGTTGGCGGGCTCGGCCATGCGGTCGAACTGGTTCTTGCCGTAGGGCGTGCGAATCAGGATCACCGGAAACGCCCCCCGGCCCTCGCCCGGCAGATAGACGTCGGTGGCCAGGCGGGTCCCGTCACGCATCTTCACCATCTGGAGCGTCTTCTCCGCCGCCCTGGCGGCAAGCGGCACCGCCGCCGCCGTCCACAGTGTCCACGCGAGCATGACGAAGCGGGCTGCAGGCCGTGGCCGGCCGGTGAGGGTTTCCTGTCGCGGTGTCTTCATCTCAGTCTCCGGGTGCTCTAGGCAAAGAATGTCCAACTTGTTTCTTGGCCTGCACTTCGGCCCAGGGGTAGCTGAAGCTGCCAGACGTCAGATTCGGGCGTGCCACAGGAGGCCATCGTAGCCGAAACGGCCGGCCGAGGCAAATCCGGCGCTCAGCCGCGCAGGTGCCGGGCGAACCACTCGCGGGTCCGGTCCCACATCGATTCCGACAGCACGTGCCCCACGCCGTCTTCAATGTAGTGGCTGAACATCTCTTCTGCGCCCGCCGTCTGATAAGCCCGGGCGATCGTTTCGATGCCCTGGCGGACCTCTTGAATCGGGCTGCCGCCGTCGAGCTCGCCGAAGTTCAGGAGCAGCGGTCGCGGGGCGATCAGCGCCGCCAGGTCGGGTGTGTCGCCGAACGCGAACAGCCCGGGGATGAAATTCGGGAAGCAGTGCAGGATCTGGGTGCGATGGATCGCGGCGTAGGTCGGCAGACAGCAGTTGCCCACCAGGCACTTCAATCGCGGCTCCCAGGGGCCGACCAGCCAGGTGTGCGTCGAGCCCATCGAATGGCCGTAGCAGCCGATCCTCTCGGAAAGGACCTCCGGCCGCGCGCAGAGATAGTCGACCGCCCGGCGCATGTCGAGGATGTTCTTCCACGCCATGCACTTGCCGGCGACCACGTAGCGGAGGAACTCGAACCGCTCGAACTGGTCGCCGCGAAGGTGCTCGCCGCGGCGCTGCTCGAAGCACAAGGCGTCGGGACAGAGCACGACGTAGCCCAGTCTGGCCAGCGCCGCGCCCGTGTGGTGCATCGGGTTTCCGGCCAGCCCGGCCGGCTCGCTCTTGCCCAGGTGGTACTCGCCGTTGTGCTGGTGCCAAACGGCCACGGCCGGCGCCGGGTTGTTGGCGTCGACGCCGTCGGGAATCAGCAGCATCGCCGGAATCGAATCACCCGGCTCCGCCTCGTAGGTCAGCGACTCGATGCGGTAGCCGTCGCGGACGATCGTCTCGCGCGGCTTCGGCCTCAGTTCGCAAGGATTGGGCCAGGGGCCACCCAGGCATTGCAGCAGCTTCTCACGAAAACGCATTCCGGTGTGGGCCTCCTTCGACAGGGTCTCGGCGGGAAACGGCGCGCCGGCGGCCGTTTGCGCGCCGGCAACCAGTGCCGCGCCCGCGGCCGATTGGGCCAGGAATTCCCGCCGCCCGATCCTTGTACTTTCAGGGACGTCCAACTGGTTCTTCTACGAGTCTTTGGGTTCAAGCGGACTTTTGCCAGATGGCGAGTCGAGGTTTATGGATGTCTGCATTGCGAGTGATCCAGGCCGAACAACGGGAGGCCGGCAAAATCAAGCTCCCGTTGTTCGGGCTCGCGCATCGACTGGGCAAGCGTCAATAAGCCAACCCGTAAAACCTCACGGCGTTGTCGTGCAGCAATCGGCGCTGTTGGGTCTGGTCGCGCTGGCCGACGATCTGAAGCAGCGCTTCGAGCCACTGCCGGAGACTGGCCACCTTGGTGCAGACGGGCCAGTCGCCGCCGAACATCACGCGGTCGGGTCCGAAGACCTCCAGACAATGGTCGACCGTCGGGGCCAGATCCTCGGGCGTCCACGTTGCCTTGTCCGCTCGGGCGACGATGCCCGAGATCTTGCAGACCACGTGCCGCCGCCGTGCCAGCGCGGCGATGTCCCGCCGCCACTGCTGGCCCGCGCGCCGCAACGCCGCGGCGCGGTCGCTCGCGTCGCGCCCCACGGCTGCTCGCACCGCCTGGGGATCGGCGTTGCCGCAATGGTCGAGGATGAATCGGGTGTCGGGGCATTGGTCGACCAGTTTCGCCGCGGCGGCCAACTCGGTCGGCGGCACGCACAGGTCGAAACTCATTCCCAACTCCCCGAGCAACCGGATTCCGCGGAGGAACTGCCCGTCGACGGTCTCGGCCGGCCGCTGGATGATCTGCCGCACGCCCTTGACGTGAGGGCCGTCTTGAAATCGCCGGATGTACTCGGGGAATCCGTCGGCCCCGGGACGCCCGCCAATCACCGCGGCGACCGTGGGGTTGTCCGGGCGTTTGCAGAGTTCGACGACGTGCTCCGCCTCGGCGCGCTGTTGTCCTTCGGCGACGGCGACTTCCATGTACACGGCCTGGACCACGCCGAGCCCCCGGACGGCCTCCCGGTAGTCTTCGGTCACGAAGCTCCGGTTCAATTGCCGGTCCGACTTCAACCAGGGCAGGTCGAACTTTGCCAGATCCCAGAGGTGCTGGTGCGTGTCGACCACCGGCAGCAGCGGTGATGTTGCCGGCGTCCCGCTCTCCGCCCCTTGGATGCAAGCGGTTCCCAGCAAGTCGAGGGCGCCCATGCTCACCAGGGCCGGCGCCGCTTGACGGATGAATTGGCGGCGGCTGGGGTTCATGTGGACCACCGGCATACAGAGTTGCCCGGCCGAGACGGCTCAGTCCGGGTCGGGGGACCAGTATCGGCTCGGCCTCTCCACCGCCGCGCCGGGCGCCGTGATCTGCTCGATAATCCAGCGGTCCATGTCGGCCAGCATCTGGGGCGAGAGTTCCTGGCCGCAGGGATACTGCCGCAACGTCGTCGAGAGACCGGCCGCATGGAACAGGCGGAGGTCTTCGCAGACCGTCTCCGGCAGATACCGCCGGCTGTCGCGACCGACGGCCAGGAAGATCGGCAGCCGCCGGACTTCGATCAGATTGCCCAGCGGATTACGGCCGTGAGGAAACGCGCCGCCGAACGACAACACGCCGGCGAACCGGCTGGGGTGGTTCAGGGCAACGCGAAACGCCATCGTCCCGCCGTGGCCGAAGCCGGCCAGGAAGATCCGCCGCGCGGCAACGTGGACTTTCCGCTGGGCCTGTTCGATGCTGTCGAAGATCCGCTGCTCGGCCTGCCGGACGATCTCTTCCGTTTGACGCCATCCGTAGACGTCGCGCCCGGAACCTCCGGCCAAGGCAAGCCGGACACCGCGCGGCGCCACGGCCACGTAGTTCCTCATGCTCACCAGCGGCATCATCCGCATCAACTGGCGCTCGTCGTCGCCTTCTTCGTGCAGCCAGACGACCAGCGGATAGGCGTAGCCCGACTCATAGTGCATCGGCACGAACAGCGCACACGCGGTGTCGTGCGAGGGCGAGGAGAAAAGACCGGATTCGACGTGAAGACTGGAACGAGCGGGGATCGGTTTCAACGGCTCAAACGATCGATCGGTCCGGTGCATGATGGGTGGATCTCTTTGTTGTCGAATTGACCTGGATATGACGGGGGATAAGTCCAAACGTACGGAGTCACCGAAAAACGCGTGCCCCTTGCCCCATCTCTTCGGTTCCGGCAGCCTGAATACCAAGAACTTAGCGGATGCGTCGCGGCGGTGTCAAGCGCAGTCAAGCGTCGGGACGCCCGGCGGCACCCGAGACCCGACGCCGTTGCAGCGTCAATCCGTCAGCCGGGCCATGGTTTCTACCAGTGTCCTGACCGCGTCGACGCTCTGCTGGAACGCCGCCCGTTCCTCGTCGCTGAGTTGAAGCTCGACGATTCGCTCCACGCCCCCGGCTCCCAGGACTACGGGCACCCCCACGTAATAGCCGCCGACGCCGTATTCGGCGTCACAATAGGCGGCACAAGGGATCAGTCGCTTCTTGTCACGGACGATAGCCTCGACCATTTGGGCAGACGCGGCAGACGGGGCATAATAGGCGCTGCCCGTTTTCAGCAACCCGACGATCTCGGCCCCGCCGTCGCGTGTACGCTGGATGATCTGTTCGAGCCGTTGGGCGTCCAGCAATTGGGCAACCGGGATGCCGCCGACCGAAGTGCAGCTTGGCAGCGGGACCATGGTATCGCCGTGCCCGCCCAGGAGCATGGCCGAAACGTCTTCCACACTGACCCCCAACTCCATGGCCAGAAACGCCCGAAATCGGGCGGTGTCCAGGACGCCGGCCTGTCCCACCACGCGACGGGGCGGAAATCCGCTGACCTGCAGCGCCCGCTGCGTCATCGCGTCCAGCGGGTTGCTCACCACAACGAGGATCGACTCGGGGCTGGTTCTGGCGACCTGCGCGGCGACGGAGCCGACGATGCGGGCGTTGGTGCTCAGCAGATCGTCTCGGCTCATGCCGGGCTTGCGCGGGATTCCGGCGGTGATGACCACGACGTCGCTCTCGGCCGTGTCGTCGTAGCGGCTCGTGCCCCGGACGTCGGCGTCGAACCCGACGATCGGCGAGGCCTGCATCAGATCCAACGCCTTGCCTTGGGGCATGCCTTCCACGTCGGGAATATCCAGCAGGACCACGTCGCCCAGTTCGGCGGCGGCGCACCATTGGGCGGTGGTGGCCCCGACGTTTCCGGCCCCGACGACCGTGATTTTCGCGCGCTTCATCGATGGTTCTCCCTGGCGAGTCTGTTGGCGGCCCGCGGGAGAAAGTCGCATGGGACCAACCCGGGGGCTGCCGAGCATCCGTGGAACCACGAGTATCGGCACCACGCTCGCCGCGTCAAGGGGTGGGCGGCGAATCCTGCTGCGCTTCGCCTCGGTCCATCCTCTCGATGGCCGCGAAGTCGGGCGTCCCGTCGGCCTGGAGTTGGATTTCATCCAGGGCGATACCGGCTTCGGGGCCATGGGCCTTGACGAGCGTCTGGTCGTGGAACCGCCTGTCGCCGCGGCCGAACCGCCAGAGGGCCAGCCAGATGCCCACCAGCACCACGACAAACAGACCGCCGGCGATCGCCTGGATCGTGGTGTTGGCCACGGGCGATTCCTGCGGATACCATCGGGGCCGGCTGCCGACCAGCAACGGCGCCAATTGTCCCAGCGCCGTGCCGCGCTCAGGGTCCTCGCGACTGGTGCGATAACGCCATAGCTTGAAGTAGAATCCGGCGATCCGGACGTGCTCGCCGTACTCCGGCCCGTCGCCGGTGGGCATCCCTTCCGGGAGCTCACGGACGCAGAAGAACAGCGGATTGTCCTGGGAGTCGTCGGTGAACAGCGCGATTTCGTAGTAGTGGTCGATGCCGAAGCGCTCGACCACGTCCGGATCCTTCACGCGAATCAGGACCACCCGGCGGGCCGTGCCCGACAGCTCCACCAGCTTGCCGCGCTGCCGCTCGGCGCTGGTAAACAACGGCACCACGCTATCGCGATCTTTTCCGGTCTGCTGCCGTTGGGCCTCGGCGGCGCGGTGCAATTGGCCCGGCTCGGCGCGGCCGACCGCATCGAGCATCTGGTAGAACGCCTCGCGATCGACATCGATGAGGTCTCGGCGGTCTTCGACTTCGTCCAGAAGCCCGACGTCCATACCCAGCCGGCCCAACAGTGTGTCGGGATACCAGGCGACGCGCTGGGCGACGAACACCGGCACCGGGCGCCGAGGATCATCGGCAGCCGACTTCAAGTACAACCCGAACGCGCCGGCACGCCCTGCGACCGCGCCGCCTCGACGCCACGCGTCCGGGACGCCCAGGGCGAAGACCACGGCCGGCTGCTGCTGCTCGGCCAGGAGCAACTCGCAGCGGTAGTACTCTTGCAGTTCGAGCCGCTCGACTACCTCCGGTAAGGGGCGGCAAGGCGCGACCTTGGCAATCCGGCCGGCAAGCCGGAAGATCTCGCCGCGGTTCGCCTCGGTGCTGTCGACCAGTTCGGCCGGTTTCGGCATCGGGCGGGCCCAGCGCTCGATGTCCGACGTGGGACAGCGGCCCAGCCAGTACAACACGTTCAACAGGATCTCCGTCTCGCTGTCGTCGACCGGACGGCCGTCGACCAGAAGGGCGAGATGGCTCTCGTCGATGCCGCGGAGTTGGAGCAATTCGCGCGGCCCGGCGATCTGCTGCTTCGGGGGCTCGTCGGCGCGCGGTTCGGCGGGCATGGCCGACGGCTTCGCCGTCAGGTCCGCGTCCCCAATGGGTTCGCCGATTGGCTCCGTGGCTGTCGAGCCGTCCTCCCAGTGGACGGTGCGCGCCAGCAGCACGGGCGTGGTGCGGAGGCCGTCCTGGGCCCTGTAGGCCCAGCGCTTGAAGAAGAAGCCGGTCACCTCCACCTTGGCCGAAACGTCCATTCCAGTGGGAAAACCCTTCGGCAGCGACAGGCAGTAGACGACCATGGGCGTCGTTTGATGATCGGCCGGCTGGACCCAGGTCTGACAGTACCGGTCAATTTGCTTGTCGTTCTTGGGGGCCTCGAGCGGATGGGCCCGACGGACCGTGCCGCGGATCGTGACCAACTCGCCGCGATACTCGTTGGGCTGATTGAACAGTTGGGCGAACGTGACCCGGCCGAGCGATGCCTCGCGCAACGCGGACTCGTCGGTGCGCCGCAGCACGTCCAGGAGATTGAACCAGGCGTGACGCTCGTCGTAGCGAAAGGTCGTGTCGTCGCGGATGGACTTCAGGTACTTCGGCTCGACACCTGGGAACAACCCGGTATCGCCGGACGGGCCCGGGGTGTCGGCTGCCGACGGGTCCGCCCGGTCGGGTGCGGAGGAGAGGATGTGGCCGGGGGGCAGGGCAGTACTGTCCGGAGGGGAATCGGGGAGTCGATTATCGATTTCCGTCCCCTCATCAGCGCCGGCGTCCGCCCGGCGACCGGTCGGCGCATCGCCCTGTGCGAAGAGCCAGTTCCAGTTGGCCGGCTTGTGGGCCTCGCTCATCAAAATCACGACCAGGCCCAGCGACATCATCAGCAACAGCAACCGCCATTGCTCGCGACGCGAGAGGTAGTTGCGCGGTCGAGGCGTTCGCTGGAATGTGATCACGAAAGGGCGGCCTGCTAATGGCCAGTGGGTGAGTCAGGCCCTGCCGGCGGGTTGGCGAAAAACCATGGGTCCGATGGCAGGGCATGCAGAAACACGAAGTCGAAATTGAGGGAAACGCGGCTGCGTCGCTTTTCCCTCCGATTTGTAGGCCTAAGTGCCGTTTTTTTCAGAAAGTGCAGATCATTCACAATGCAGCATCGATGAACGTAAGTCTTGGCGGGCAAAAGCGTTTAAGCTTTCCAAGGAATTCTATCTCTGGTTGTGCGATCGTACAAGTTCGGATCTCCCACGCCGTCGGAGCATGTGTTGCCTCCCTTGGGCCGCGCGGCGATGGCGAGCGTCATGGAATCGTTGCCGGGACGCGCACCTATTGCGGGTCCGCCTCATCGATTGGGAGCGTTCCGAGAGAGAATAACCCCTCTACAAGGCGGCTCCGGTCGGCGCGAAAAGCACCTTATCAGGCCGTAGTAATGTGCCGATTCTGTCGAAACCGGGTACAATAGAGCGTTGGGAAGCCCGTCCGATTGGGAATACTTCTCTTGCCCCGGCTCGAATCTCACCGTGGCCAGGTATACTCCGTTGCGTGCGGTGGTCGAGACGGTCGGGGCGCGAGGAGCGAGAGGGAGTAGCGAGCTTGGCGCTTTCACTGGCCGAATTCAACCGCATGGTTGCCGACCACGGTCCGACCTTGTACCGAATGGCCTACCGGATGGTGGGCAACTGCCACGAAGCGGAGGACCTGACCCAAGAGACCTTCCGCTCGGCCTGGACGAGTCGGGAACGTTTTCGGCCCGGCGGTGGCGAGCGGGCGTGGCTGGCGTCGATCATGCGGCGGCGGGTGGCCGACCATTGGCGCCGACCAAGGCCTCCCATGGTGCTGGCCGGGGAGCGAAACCTCGATGTCAGCTACCCGGGCGAAGACCCGTTGCGAGACGATTTCACCGACGAGATGCAGCACGCCCTCGGCCGTTTGCCTCAGGATTTGCGAGAGACCCTGTTGCTGGTGGTGGTCGGCGAGCTGACCCACCAGGAAACGGCCGATCTGCTGGAAATACCGTTGGGCACCGTGCTGTCACGGGTAAGCCGAGCGAGGAAACGGTTGCGGGAATACCTGCTGGCGGCCGGAAGCAGTAAGTGAGTTGATCGAAGTTCCGAATAGTCTCGGCCCTTATTGACGTTGGCACAGTCCTCCGATGTGACCTTGGACATGCGTCGTTCCGACCCCGAATTCGAAGCCCGGCAAGACGCGGAACTGCGGGCCGTTGCGCTGCCCGAGGGGCTGTTGCGCCGGCTGCGTCAGATTGCGCTGGCCGACGACGCGGGTCTGGACGAGGCGGTCCGCCACGTGCGTTTGCCCGCAGGGCTGACCGATCGTCTTCGGCGGTCGCTGCTGGTCGACGACGAGGCATTGGACGCGGCGATCCGGGGAATTCCGACGCCGGTCGGGGTCGCGGGCCGATTACGACGGGTTCCCAAGAACTGGATCCGGTTGGCGCGGCTGACAGAATGGGCCACGGCCGCTTCGCTGTTGATCGCGATCGGCGCATCGTACCTCGGCGCGATGATCGCTTTTCTGTGGACAACGTACCCGCCGGCCGACGTTGCCCGGCCAAATCTGGCGTCTTCCACGGTACAGTTCTTGGGCCCGTCCGATTCCTCGGCGGCGGTGTTGGCGACCACGATCCTGCCCGATGACGAGGCCCTGATTGGCGGCACGGCGACCGGCACGCGAGTGCCGCTGCTCGAGCTCGACCCGGTGCAGTTCGGCGGGTCTCGCACCGCGCCGTTGGCGGCGGTGAACCGCCTGTTCGATCCCTCGCGGATCGGCACCGCCGCCGATCCCTGGCTGGATACCACGCTCTATCGCTGGGGCGTGTTCGGCGCCCATGCCCCCTTCGACGACGAGTCGGAATTGAAGAAGGTGGCCGCGTTCGTACCGCGGGGTGTCCGCGCGCCGATGGTGCCGGGATATCCGCGGGCGTTCGAGAGCAAGTACGGCGTCCATCCCTTCGTGTCTCCCGAGTCGTATTCCGAGTTGCGGATCAGCGTGGTTCCCCTGGGAATCGACGCCTCGAGCTACGAGTTGACCCGTCGCTACCTGGAAGACGGCGAGTTGCCGCCGCGCGACAAGCTGCGCACCGAGGAATTTCTGGCGGCGGTCGATTATGAGTTTCCGCGGCCGAAGGACAAGGCGATGGGCCTGCACATCGCCGGCGGACCGGCCCCGTTCACTCCCGGCGTGGTGCTGATGCAGGTCGGCGTGCAAGCCCGCGAGATCCGAGACGACCGGCGGCCACCCATCCACCTCACCCTGGCGGTCGATACGTCGGCCAGTATGCGTTGGGGTGGGCGGCTGGCGATGATTCGCCGCGCCCTGACGGAGTTGGGCGGGCGTCTGGGTCCGGAGGACCGCATCTCGCTGGTCGAGTTCAGCGAAGACGCGGAACTGACCGTCGACACGGCCGGGGCCGAGAATCTGGACTATCTGATGGCGGGCGTTGCGGCCTTGCGCCCCAAGACTTCCACCAACGTAGGCGCCGGGTTGAGCCTGGCCTACGCGGTCGCCGGGCGGCCGGTCGGGCGGCGGGAGACGGCCCGCCACGTGGTGTTGCTGACCGACGGTCTGGCGGAGCTGAGCCGCGGCGAGACCGATCGGATCGAGGCGCGGCTGGCCGAGGCCGCCGACGGGGGCGTCACGTTGAACGTGCTCGATCTGGCACCGGAGAAGGAGTTCGGCCTGCCCGATCCCCAGTTGGCCGGCTTTTCCCAGGCCGGCGGCGGCGGCGTCCACCGCGCGGCCAGCGCCGATCAGATCGGCTGGGTGCTGAGGGAAATCATCACCGGCAAGTCGCAACGCGTGGCCGCCGAGGCCCGGCTCGAAGTCTCGTTCAACCCGAAGGTCGTGTTGGCCTACCGCCTAATCGGACACGAGCCCAACGTGACCACCGCGCGTCCGGAGGCCGATTTCTACTCGGGGCAGTCGGCCACGGCGGTTTACGAAGTTCAGCTCAAGCCGGGGGCCACCGGCGAGGTGGCCACGGCCGAGGTGACCTGGCGCGACGCCCAGGGCGACCACCACGATCGCGCCAGTCGGAAAATCCACTCCAATCAGTTTTCTCCCATGCTGCTCGACGCGCCGCTGTCGCTCCAGGCGGCGGCCGTGGTGGTCGAAACGGCCAAGGTTCTGCGGCGATCGCCGTTCACGCCGGAGTGGCCCAAGCCGGCCTCCCTGGCACGCGTGTTGAAATTGGCCGAAGAGCTCGACCCGCAACTGGCCCAGCGTCCTACATTTGTAGAGTTCATCTCGATGGTGAAGCAGGCGGAAAAGGTGAAGTCGTACTGACGCGGGGTTTGGCGTGGGCCGATTGTGCTTTGGCGAGCAGGCGTGCTGGTTCTGCGGGGTTGCCGCGGAGGTCGCCCTCGCCCATCCCATCGCCTTGCCGCAAAGCCGCAGAAGGGATAAAAAGAAGGTATCCGTGCGAGGCGATCAGCCGCACCGGACGGCCCCGGAACCCGTTCGGGCCGCCTTTCCACCCATAAGAAATGCCCAACCGATGCTCTTACGAGTCCTTGGCCGAAGTGCCGACCGACCGGATCGATCAAGGAATCCATCGATGAGACGCTCAACGTGGTACCGCTGGCTGCTGGCCGCAAGCGTATTGACCGCCTGCCTGGTCGCGACGCCGGGGCGCTTGCAGGCGGTCGAGGAGAGCCAGAGGTTTCTCGAAGGTTTGCGCGAGCGCCGGATGTACGACACGGCCCTGGAGTACCTCGAGCAGATGCGGACCAGCCCCTTGGCAAGCCAGGAGTTCAAGGCGCTGATCGACTACGAAGCGGGCGTCACGCTGATCGACTCGTCGCGGATGGGGCGCGTGGCGTCGGTCCGGCAGGAGCAACTGGATCAGGCGCAGACAAGCCTTGCCAAGTTTCTCCAGGAACACGCCGACCATCCTATGGCCCCCGGCGCCAATACCCGGCTGGCCGACGTACTGGTCGAACGGGGGCGCATCGAGGCGGACCAGGCACAGCGGCCGAACGTGCCGCCGGCCGAAAGCAAGCGGCTGCTGGAGCAGGCCCGCACGCTCTACCAGGAAGCCGAAAAAGTCCTGGGCACCCTGGAAGAGCAGTTCCTCGAGGCCCACCGGCAATTCCCCAAGATCATCGATCCCAAGGACACCCGGCAGATCGAAGCCCGCGACCAGGTGCGTCGCGACCTGCTGCAGGCGAGGCTGGCCCGGGCGACGGTGGTCTACGAAATCGCCCACACCCACGAGCCGGGCAGCAAGGGCAACGCCGACAATCTGCGCACGGCGGCCGAAAGGTACAAGGATCTGTACACCAAGTACGGCTCGCGGCTGGCCGGGCTCTACGCGCACCTTTGGGAAGCCCGCTGCTACAAGGAGCTGGGTAAGACCGACGAGGCCATGGAGGCCTTTGAGGACCTGTTGGCGCAGCCGGACGAGCCGCAAGCCTTTCGCACCTTGAAGAGCCAGACGCTGATCCTGCTGCTGGAGACGGCACTGGCGGCCGAGGAGGACAAGCTGTTGCCGACGGCCGTCGAGAAGTACGGCCGGTGGGCGGAGACCTCGCGCGGGGCCGAGGAGGCAAGCGAGGACGGCCTGACGATCAAGTACCGCGCCGGCGAGGTCTACTTCCGGCAAGGCAGAGCGGCCCAGAAGCCGGCCGACCAGCAGAAAACGTACACCGAAGCCCGCAAGCTCTTCCAATACGTGGCCGACCGGCCGGGCGACTATCAGCAGCAGGCCCGATCCATGCTCCGCCGCAAGGAGTTGGCCGGCGAAGAGATCGAGGTTCCCGAGCCGACCAACTTCGCCGAAGCCCGCGATCGGGGCAAGGACACGTTGGACCAGATGCAGGGCCCGGAGCTGAAGCCGGACGAGGTGGCCCGGCTGCGCGACGAGGCGATCAAGTACTTCCGGATGGCCGTCGCGTTGCGGACGCCCGAGGTGACGGTCGACGAGATGAACGTGGTCCGCTACTACCTCTCGTATCTGTACTTCCTGGCCGACGACCTGTACGAGGCGGCCGTGGTCGGGGAGTTCCTGGCGCACGGGTACAGCGAGAGCCCCGGGGCGCGCCAGGCGGCCAAGATCGCCATGGCGGCCTACGTGAAGCTCTTCAACGAGGCGCCGCCCGACGATCGCCAGTGGGAATCGCAGCGGATGGTCGGCATCGCCGACTACATCACCAAGCGTTGGGCCGGCGAGCCGGAAGCCGATGAAGCCTGGATGATGCTGATTCGCACGGCCCTCAGCGAAGGCGACCTCGAGCGGGCCCGCGAGTATCTCGCCAAGCTGTCGCCGGATTCCGGCGCCCGCGGCGAGGCCGAGCTGATGACCGGCCAGAAGCTTTGGGGCAACTACCTTCAGGCGGCGGCGCAAGAGGAGGGCCAGCGGCCGCCGCAAGCCGAACTCGACAAGATGGTCGCCCAGGCCCGGGAGACGCTCGAAAACGGCGTCGCCGGGATGCGCAAGGTGGTCGACGACGGCGGGGACGTCAGCTACACCCTGATGGCCTCCGTGCTCTCCCTGGCCCAGATCAGCATCGACGCCGGAGACGCGGAGAAGGCGCTGGCGTGGCTGAACGATCCGAAGATCGGGGCCCTGACGCTGACCCGAGCCGATCACCCGGCGACCGACCGCGGCAACTTCCGCGTGGAAACCTACAAGGCGGCGCTGCGGGCCTTCGTGGCCACCCAGCAGTTGGAGCAGGCCGAAGACGTGATGAAGGCCCTGGAGGCGCTCATCCAGACCAGCGGCGACGCCGACGCGGGCGGGACGCTGACCCGCATCTACATCAGCCTCGGCCGCGAGTTGCAGAATCAGCTCGAACGGCTACGCAAGGAAGGCAAGACGGAGCAGCTCGACAAGGTTGCCAGCGGATTCGAGCTGTTCCTCGATCGCATTTCCCAGCGCCAGCAGGGCAATACCTTCAATTCCTTGAACTGGGTGGCGGAGACCTTCTTCGGCCTGGGCGCCGGGTTCGACCCCGGCGGCGGCACCCTGCCGGCCAAGGCAAAAAGCTATTACGAAAAGTCGGCCGAGACGTACCGGAAGATCCTCGAGCTCTGCAAGCAGAAGAAGCTCGACTGCCGGCCCGGCGCCCCGACCAGCATCAAGATCCGCCTGGCCGGCTGCCTCCGCCGGCTGGGGCAAGTCCGGCAGGCCCGCGATATGCTGGCCGCCATGCTCAAGGAGCGTCCCACGATGATCGACGCCCAACTGGAGGCGGCCTATACCTATCAGACCTGGGGCCAACAGGACCCGGCCGCCTACCTGCTGGCCATGCAGGGCAGCAAGCAGCACCCGGAGATCTGGGGATGGGGCAGGATCGCCCAGCGGGTCGCCCGCAGCGAAAAGCATCAGGCCATCTTCCACGAGGCCCGCTACAACCTGGCACTGTGCCGCTTCAAGCTGGCGGTGGCCAAGTCGGGCGCGGAAAAGCAGTCGCTGTTGCAGCGGGCCGAGAACGATATCGTGATCGTCCAGCGACTCTACCCGAAAATGGGTGGCAGCGCGTGGTACGGCAAATACGACGAGCTGTTGAAGAATATCCAAAAACTCCGCGGCAAGACCCCCGGTGGCCTGAAGGCGACGGCCGCCTCGAAATGAGAACTCGAACGCGAAGCAGATCAAGGAGCACGCCATGAAACGGCGCGACGTCATCCTGGCAGCCTGGATCCTGGCAGCCTGGCTCTGTCTCGGCATGGGCAGTGCGGGCTGGGCCCTGGATACCGTCAAGACCACCTCGTCCACGGTCACCGGCCAGGTAGTGAAGATGACGCGGCAGCAAGTCGACGTGGAGCGCAGCGGCGTCGTCCGGAACCTGCCCGCCAACGAAGTCGTCTACATCCACTACTCCGACGAGCCCAGCCTCTTGCGGACCGCCCGGGGCCACGTCCAGGCCGGCCGCTACAACGACGCGCTGGAGGCGCTGAATAAGGTGCCGCCGGGCGATCTGACGCGGGCGGAAATGACGCAGGACCTGGCCTACTACAGGGCGCTGGCCTCGGCGCGGCTGGCCTTGGGCGGGGGCGCGGCGCTGGCCGACGCCCGGGACCAGATGCGCACCTTCGTCCACGGCAACATCAACAGCTACCACTTCTACGAGGGATGCGAGGTGTTGGGCAACCTGTACGCGGCCATGGGAGACTACGCCAACGCGGAAAAGTACTACGCCCAACTCGAGACCTCGCCCTGGCCCGACTACCAGATGCGTGGCGGCGTGGCGATCGGCCGGGCCCGGCTCGCGCAGGGCAAAGCGGCCGAGGCGCGACAGTCCTTCGCCAAGGTGCTGGCCATCGAGGCGACCGGCGACGCGGCCCAATCGCAGCGACTGGCCGCCCAACTCGGCGAAGCCGCGTGCCAGGTGGCCGAAGGAAAGCACGACGAGGCCATCCAGGCGGTCGAAGGGATCATTGCCAACGCCAACCCGGAGGACGTCGACCTCTGCGCCCGGGCCTACAACATCCTGGGCAGCGCCCACCGCAAGGCCGGCCGCGACCAAGAGGCCCTGCTGGCCTTCTTGCACGTCGACATCCTCTATTTCGCCGTGCCGGAAACCCACGCCGAGGCACTGGCCAGTCTGGCCGTATTGTGGGAGGCGGTCCACAAGCCGCAGCGGGCCGCCGAGGCACGACAAGTGCTCCAGGAGAGGTACAAAAACAGCCCATGGGCCAAACAAGGGGGAAGCTGAGGACCGGCAAGAGAATACGTTGGGCATTTTTTGAGGGTGGAAAGGCCGTGCGGACGCCCTTCCGCTCACCACGTCCGCCCCGGGTCGAACGTGGCGTTCTCGGGGCCGGCGCTTTACGCTTCCCGGGCCGCCAGAGTACACTACAATGTCTGGGGGTGTCTGCCCGGACCCACCATGTGCAAGCAAACAGCCCGTTGATTCGCAGGAATTCAGATCTGAGGTCTTGCGACTTCGGCTTCGAGAATCCAAGGATCCAATTGCCAGACGAGTTGGGAGGTCACCATGCGGTATCGGTTTTCGTTGGGATGGTTGGCGGCGGGGCTCTGCTCCTGCTGGTTGGTCTGGTCGGCGCTGGCCGTCTTTTCGAGCACGACGCTGATCGACGCCGCGCCGGCCGTCGCCCAGGAAGTCGATGAGCCCGCGCCGCCGGAAGAGGCCCCGGCGGAGGCGGCGGCCGCCGCGCCGGCCGACAATGGTGATCAGCCGGACGCTACCGGGCAGAAAACGAGCACGCTGCAGTGGATGTGGAAGTCGTTGGGCCCGTTCTACAGCATCGTCTTCTTCAGCCTCTCGTTCACGCTGGTGGCCCTGTTCGTGATGAATCTGCTGACCGCCCGGCGCGAGAACGTCGTGCCGGTGGCCCTGGTCGAGGGCTTCGAGAGCCACTTAAACGACAAGCGCTACCAGGAGGCCTACGAGATGGCCAAGAGCGACGAGTCGTTCCTCGGCCAGGTCCTCTCGGCCGGCCTGGCCAAGCTCTCGGCCGGCTACGATCAGGCGATCGAGGCCATGCAGGAGGTCGGCGAAGAAGAAAACATGAAGCTGGAACACCGGCTCAGCTACATGGCCCTGATCGGCACGATCAGCCCCATGGTCGGGCTGCTGGGAACGGTCCAGGGCATGATCAATTCGTTTAGCGTGATCGCCAACAGTGCCGCGACACCCAAGGCCGCCGATCTGGCCGGGGGCATCTCCAAGGCGCTGTTCACCACGCTGATCGGACTGTTCATCGCCATCCCGGCGATCGCGGCCTACAACATCCTCCGCAACCGCGTGGCCCGGCTCGTGCTGGAGGTCGGCATCCTCAGCGAAGGGCTGATGAGCCGGTTCTCCAACGTCGGCAGCGGCAGCGGCAGCGGTGGCGGCGGGGCCGCGCCGGCCAAGAAGCAGTAGGCGGCCGATCGAGGGCATCACGGCACGCGGGAGCCAAGCGATGAGATTTGGACGCAAAGGGGGGGCCGGATTCGCCGAAGGCGATATGACCCCCATGATCGACATGACCTTCCAGTTGATCGCCTTCTTCATGGTGCTGGTCAACTTCTCCGAGGCCGATCAGAACCAGCGGATCCGGCTGCCCAGCAGCGAGCTGGCCAAGCCGCCCGACGGCCCCGTCCAGTCGCCCATCACCCTGCAATTGACCGACAAGGGGACGATCATCTTCGGGCCCGACGAGACGACCTTGGCGGGTCTGAGGCCCCTGCTGGCCAGAGAGCGGACCGTCATCGACAACACGCCGGGCCGCAGCACGGCCGAGGCCACCGTGATCATCCGCGCCGACCGCAACGCCCAGACCGGCAGGGTGCAGGAGGTGATCGGGGTCTGCCAGGACGTGGGCTTCGAGAAGTTCGCGCTGCGCGCCAAGCAGGAGGAAGCCGGGCTGCAGGGAGGAAGGACCTGACCGATGAGAGTCCGCAACGTCCAGCGCCACGGCGAGGAGAACATCGAGCTGCAGATGACGCCGATGATCGACATCGTCTTCCAGCTCCTCGTGTTCTTCATCATGACGTTCAAGATCGTCTCGCCGGAGGGGGACTTCAATATCCGCATGCCGAAGGACGCGCCCAGCGAGGCCCGGCCCAGCGACCCGCTGATGTTGCCCCCGATCCAGGTGCGGCTGGCCGCCAACTCCGACGGGACGCTGGCGGGAATCACCATGGGCGGCCGCACGCTGAAGACCTTCGGGGCGCTTCACCTGGCCATCCGCGAAATCGTCGGCGACGATCGAGGACCGGGATCGATCGCCGAGAGCACGGAGGTCGAGTTCGACTGCGACTATCAATTGAAGTTCGAGTACGTCATCCAGGCCATCACCGCCGTTTCCGGCTACGTTCGCGACAACCGGATCATCAAGGTCATCGAGAAGATCAAGTTCAAACCGCCCCGCCGCGCCCCCGGCGGATAGCCCCGGCAACGGCCGACCGTGTTCTTCTACGAGTGCTACGCCCGGGGATGGAACTGCCGGTGCACCTTCTTCAGCCGCGTCGGGTCCACGTGCGTGTAGATCTGCGTGGTGGCGATGCTGGCGTGGCCGAGCATCTCCTGAACCTGGCGGAGATCGGCCCCGCCGGCCAGCATGTGCGTGGCGAAGCTGTGTCGCAGCGTATGGGGGCTGACGTCGGCCGGCGCGCCGACCCGCCGGGCGTACTTCTTCAGCAGCTCCCAGATGCGTTCGCGGCGCAGCCGCCGTCCGCGATACGACAACAACACCCACGCGGGCGCCGAGGCGGCGCCCGCGGCCAGCCGCGGTCGTTCGTGCTGCCAGTAAGCCTCGACGGCCTTGGCCGCCCGCACGCCCAGCGGCACCACCCGCTCCTTGTTCCCCTTGCCGCGGCAAAGGCAGAAACCCTCGTCCAGGTGCACGTCCCGCATCCGCAGGTTCGACAGTTCCGACGCCCGGCAGCCGGTCGCGTACAGCAGCTCCAACAGGGCCCGATCCCGCCGCCAACAGGGATCGCCCTCCTGCGGACACTCGAACAGATCGCCGACCTGCTGCGGGCTGAGCACTCTGGGCACGCGCTGCCAGAGCTTCTGGCTGCCCAGCAGCTCGGCCAGGTTGTCCTGCAGCACGCCTTCGAGCTGCAGGTAGCGGAAGAAGACCTTCAGCGAGACCAGGTGCCGGGCGATGCTCGAGGGGGCCAGCTTCCTGGCGTGCAGCCAGCCGGCATAGTCGGCCAGATCGCGGATCGAAAGGCCCGGGATGCCGCGCCCGGCCAGCCACTCGAAGAACCGCGTCAAGTCCCGCCGATAGGCCGCCACCGTGTTCTCGGCCAGATGGCACTCCCCGGCCGAGTATTCGACAAAGGCCTCGAGCCACGTCTGCGATAGGCTGCGGGCCTTGGGGGGCCTGGGGCGACGCGGCTTGGCTCTCGAAGTGGGCATGGTGTTTCGGTCGGGCCAGTGTGGCAGGTTGACAATTGTGGCAGGTTGACAATCGGTTGGACCGACGGCACGCGGGCGGTTGGACCGACGGCACGCGGGAGATTCTCGGCAGCGTGCACGTCTAATGAAATGGCTTCGGGTGGGAGCGTGGGCAATCTTCAGGCGTTTCCGCGCGGGTGGCCGGGGGTCGCTCGCATCCCGCGGAGGATTGCACTAGAATCGCGGTTTTGACCGACGGACCACCGGACTTTGCACCGACGGACGGACCGCCATGGCTTTGCCCGAAAGACCCACGCTTGCCGCCCTTTCGGAGATGACCGACGGCCAGGTGGGCGACCTGTTCGCCCTGATGACCCAGAAGGCCTCGCTTTCCGACAAGAACGGGAAGCCGTATTTCAAGGTCGCCTTTCGCGACCGCGACCGCGAGGTGAGCTTCCCGATTTGGGACAACTCACCCTGGACGGCCGACTGCCGCGATCACTGGACGCCCGGTGTTTTCTACAAGCTACGGGCCTTGTATCGCGAGACGACCTACGGGCCGCAGTTGGAGATCCGCAAGATCCGCGAGGTGATCGAGGCCGACGCGGCCGACGGCTTCGATCCGGCCATGTGCCGCCAGCAGTCGCGGTTCGAGCCGCAGGCGATGTTCGACGAGCTGCTGGAGATCGTCGCCCGACGCATCGACGAGCCTCGGCTGCGAGGGCTGGTCGAGTCGATCCTGCAAACGCACCGCGAGGAGGTGCTCTCGACGCCGGCGGCCCGGCACAACCACCACGCCTTCGCCGGGGGGCTGTTGGAGCACACGCTGAGCGTGACGCGGACCTGCGTCTTTCTGGCCGAGAAATACGCCGAGTACTATCCTGACATGCAGCCGCCGCTGGACCGCGGCCTGGTGGTGGCCGGGGCCGTTTTGCACGACGTCGGCAAGATCCGCGAGTTGGCCGCACAGCCCGAGGGCACGGTCTACACGCCCGAAGGCTCGCTGATCGGCCACCTGTTGCAGGGCCGCGACCTGGTCCGCGAGGCGGCGGCCGAGAGCCAACTCGACCGCGAGACGCTGTTGCGTCTGGAGCATCTGATCATCGCCCACCAGCGTCTGCCCGAGTGGGGCTCGCCGAAGCGGCCGATGACGCCCGAGGCGTTGATCGTCCACTACGCCGACGACCTGGACGCGAAGTTTCACATGATGCAGGCGATTCTCCGCGAGGACGGCAATCCCGGCCCGCTGACGTCGAAGAAGAACGTGCTGATGCAGCAGGTGTTTCGGGGGTTGGAGGCGCCGTAAGGACTCGTGAAACGTCGATTCCGGTGGCTTCTGATCGGGGAAAGACCAGGAGACTCACAGGCATCCTCAGTCCGCACGTGATGCAAGAGCAGAGCCGCTGCGCGTCCTTGCTCTTTCCTGTATGTCCAACTTGTTCCTCTACGAGTCCCCAAAAAAACGCGCTACGCGGTAATAGCCGTTTCCCTTCGTTCAATCCGCGCCCCCAGGCGTCCCAGCTTTTCGTCCAGCCTCTCGTACCCGCGGTCGAGATGGTGCACGCGGCGAACGGTCGTTTCCCCTTCGGCCGCCAGGCCGGCCAGCACCAGTGCGGCGCTGGCCCGCAGATCGGAGGCGGTCACCTGGGCGGCCGTAAAATGGTCGACGCCGGTGATCGCGGCCGTCGCGTTGCGGTGCTCGATCCGGGCGCCCAACCGATTCAGTTCGGCGACGTGCAGGAAACGATGGGCGAAGACCGTGTCTTGGACCGTGCTGCGGCCGGGCGCCAGGCAGAGCAAGGCCGTCCACTGGGCCTGCACGTCGGTCGGGACGCCCGGGTAGGGCCGCGCCGTGATTGCCAGCGGTCGCGGCCGGCCGGGGGCGGAAATCGTCACGCGGTCGTCGCCCAGCTCGATCTGAAAACCGGCCGTCCGCAGCGCGTCGAGCACTGCCGTCAAATGGTCGGGCACCGCGTCGCGGACGGTCGCCGAGCCGCGCGTGATGGCCGCCGCCAGCAAGAGCGTGGCGGCTTCGATGCGGTCGGGAATGACTCGGTGGGTCGTGCCGCCAAGCTGCTTGACGCCGTCGATCCGCAGCGTGGAAGTGCCCAGGCCTTCGATCCGCGCGCCCAGGGCGTTGAGGAAATTGCCCAGGTCGACAATCTCCGGCTCGACGGCCGCGCCGCCGATCACCGTGGTCCCCTTGGCCAGCACGGCGGCCGTGAGGACGTTGGCCGTGCCGGTAACCGTCGGACCTCGCGGGCCGACCAGGTCGATCGTGGCGCCGCGGAGCCGTGGGGCCTCGGCCACCACGTAGCCGCGCCGCAACCGCAGCCCGGCCCCCAACGCGGCCAGCCCCTTGAGGTGCAAATCGACCGGCCGGTCGCCGATGTTGCAGCCGCCGGGCAGCGAGACCACCGCCCGCCCGCGCCGCGCCAGCAGCGGCCCCAAGACACAGAAGCTCGCCCTCATCCGCCGGACCAATTCGTAGCGGGCGCGGGTTGGCGTCGGATCGATCGTCTCAAGCAGCAGCTCGTCGTCGCCGTGGCGGCCGACGTGCATGCCCAGCTCCCGCAGCACCAGCGAAAGCGTGTCGACGTCGTCCAGCCGGGGGACACCCTGCAAGCGCACCGGCCCGTCGGCCAGCAGCGCGGCGGCCATCATCGGCAGCGCGGCGTTTTTCGATCCGCTTGCCGCAACCACGCCGTGCAGGGGCGTGCCGCCGGTGATCTTGAAGTGGGCCATGGATCGCTCATCGCGGACGCCGCATCATTGCCCGGCGGGCCCCTTCTGCTGCACACCCACGAAGGCCATGCGGAGCTCGTGTAGGACCGTGTCCATCTCCAAGGTTTCCTCGGGCGTGCGTTTGCCCTCGGTCTTGTCGAAGAGGATTTGCAGCGTGTCGATGGCGTGCTTGGCCTGGTCGAAACGCACCCGGGGCTGGTCGGTGGTCGGATCGGGCAACAGGCCCAAGGAGACCATCCCTTGCAGGTACAAGGTGCTGACCAGGTACGTCAGGCCGGGCGGCGGCAGCGGCATAGCGTCGTCGGCAGCCGCTTCGCGTTCGGCAGCCGCTTCGCCTTCGACAGCCTGGTTGGACGGTGGTTGTTGCTGCCGGGGCGCCTCGCGCTCCGCCTCGACCTGGTTCTTCCAGTCTTCGTCGACAAGGATCTTCTTCTTTTCTGGCTTCGGCTGGTCGGACATTTATTGCGTCTCCACTTCGTGGGGTCGTTCGGTGCGGGCTGAATGTCGCGTCACGGCCGCCCCGATGAAGCCGGCGAACAGCGGCTGGGGCGCCGTCGGCTGCGACTTGAATTCCGGGTGAAACTGCACGGCCACGAACCACGGATGGTCCGGGATCTCCACCACCTCGACCAGCAACCCGTCCGGGCTGGTGCCGGTCACCTGCATGCCGTTGGCCCCATACTGCTGGCGATAGGCGTTGTTGAACTCGTAGCGGTGGCGGTGCCGCTCGGAGATCTCCTCGGCCTGGTAGCAGCGAGCGGCCTTGCTGCCGAGGGCCAGCCTGGCCGGCTGGGCCCCCAACCGCATGGTGCCGCCCTTGTCGGTGATCGTCTTCTGCTCGTCCAACAGGCAGATCACCGGATGGGGGTTGTCCTTGTCAAATTCCGTGGAATTGGCCCCGGCAAGCCCGACCACGTTGCGGCCGAATTCGATCACGGCGCACTGCATTCCCAGACAGATGCCCAAGTAGGGGATGCCCCGCTCGCGGGCGAAGCGAATCGCCTCGACCTTGCCCTCGATGCCCCGTTCGCCGAAGCCGCCGGGCACCAGCAGCCCGTCGATGCCTGCCAGCAGCCGCTCGGCCCCCTCCCGCTCGACCGCCTCGCTGTGCACCCGCTGAATCCGAATCTGGGCCCGGTGGGCCACGCCCGCATGGTCCAGGGCCTCGTAGATCGACTTGTAGGCGTCGCGGTGTTCGGCGTATTTGCCGACCACGGCGATGCTGATTTCATATTCCGGGTTGCGGAGCCGGTGCAACAGGTCGCGCCAATTCTCCAGATCCAGGTCGCCCGCCGACAGGTTGAGCTTGCGCACGATCAACTCGTCCAATCCGTGCTCGACGAGGCTGATGGGCACCTCGTAGACCGAGAAGTCCTTGTCCTTCTCTTCGATGACCGCTTCGACCGGGACGTTGCAGAACAGGGCGATTTTGGCGCACTCCTCGTGGGTCAACGAACGTTCGGTGCGGCAGATGAGGATATCGGGCTGGACGCCGATTTCCCGCAGCCGACCGACCGAATGCTGCGTCGGTTTGGTCTTCAGTTCGGCGGCCGCCTTCAGGTAGGGGACCAGCGTCAGGTGGATGTAGAGGCAGTTCTGCTTGCCCACGTCGAGCGAGAATTGCCGGATGGCCTCCAGAAACGGCTGGCTCTCGATGTCGCCGACGGTGCCGCCGATTTCAGTGATCACCACGTCGACGTCCTCGCCGGCCGGTTTGGCCAGCGCGGCCTTGATCTCGTTGGTGATGTGCGGAATCACCTGCACCGTTTGCCCGAGATACTCGCCCCGGCGCTCCTTGTTGATGACCGACTGGTAGATCTGGCCGGTCGTATAGTTCGAGTCGCGGTTCAAGGGGCTGTTGGTGAAGCGTTCGTAGTGGCCCAGGTCGAGGTCGGTCTCGCTGCCGTCGTCGAGCACGTAGACCTCGCCGTGCTGATAGGGGCTCATCGTGCCCGGGTCGACGTTGATGTACGGATCGAGCTTCTGCATCCGGACCGAGAGCCCGCGTTGCTCCAACAGCATGCCGATCGACGCGCTGGTCAGCCCCTTGCCGAGGGAACTGACCACCCCGCCGGTAACGAAGATGTGCTTGCTCATGAAAAACACCGTCCTGGATTGGAGGAGATTGGCGTCGTGCGAACCCCAAGAAGGATATCTTAGGACGAATCGCCGAGGCCGGAAAGTGACCCCGGTTTGCCGGGGCGCCGGCCGGGGAGATTTTGCCGCGGCAGGCGCGCCGGACGTCGGATGGCCGCCGGGATCTGCGAACGGAAGTCCTTTTCCGTCAACGCCTTTGGAACACCGTTTGCCCCCCTATGTAAGGGAGGCCGTGCGGGCAATCGGCGTCCGGCAGCAGGGGCCGAAAACGTTCTCGGAGCAGACCGCCGCCGCGACGACGGCCAATGTGGTCAGGACCACGACACTCAATGTCGCGAATAGTAGTGGTACGTCACGGTGGGCTGGAAGGTCTTGCCGGGCTGGATGGTCGTGTTCCAGCGGACCGTGGAGCTGTTGTTGACGGCCTGGCTGCCGCGGTAGTCCTGCCAGTCGGCACTGTTAAAGGCGTTGAGCGTCCCCTTGCCGTCGTCGGAGACCTCCTCGAACTTGCCGCCGACGCGGAACGTGATTTCCGCCTCGACGGGAATCGTCTTGTGGTTGTGCAGTCGCAGGGTCGCCTTCTTGCTGATCTTCGCGTACACCTGGCGCTCCCAGGTAAGCGCTTGGAGTTGGCGGGCGGTTTCCTCTTCCGAGAAACTGCCGCGGGTATCGACCGACACGGTGACGGGCACGCGCACCGCGGCGCCGGAGGAGGTGTACGTGAGCAGCTCCTGGCCGAGCGGCTGGCCGCCTTGCATGATGATGGCCGCCCCGGTGGTCCAGGGCACTTGCGTCTTGTTGGTCAGCTCGACCTGGTGCCAGACCTCGTTTCGGGAGAGCGCCAGCGGCGAGTTCAGCCCGGCCCCGCTGGGCGCCGCTTCGATGTCGCGGCGGGTGCAGTGGACGTCCCACGTGTAGACGTCGCGATAGGGCACTTCGGCCGTGAAGATCTGTACGGCCGTTCGCTCGCCCTTCTTGAAATCGAGTTTCGGCAGATGGTAGACGAACAGGTCCTGTGTCCCGGCGGCGGTCAGCTCGCTGGGGAGCTGGATGGTCGCCTCGCCCTGGGCAACCTGCGGCTGGGTCGGCGCGACTCGCTGCGTGAAGATCGCGTTCGAGAAGGCATTGTTGTCGAACTGGTTCATCAGGTTGGGGGCCGACTGCTGAAGCGTGTTGCGCAGCGTGCTTTCGAGGACCAGCGGGCTGGGTACTGCGCGGAAACGGAAGTTCGGCACGCCGACCACGATATCGAACGGCACGCCTTCCAGGTCCTCCGCTTCGTTGAGGATCTCGGCCTGCAACGCCATGTCGGCCACCTTCTTCTCCTCGTCCTCCACCAGTTCAACGCGATAGGTGGGGATCCAGCGCAGGCCGGGGCGAAAGTACATCACCAGCAGCTCACGGCGCTGGTCCGGCTTCTCGAAGCGGAAGGTGAGCTGCTTGGTCCGTTTCTTGGCGGTCACCGTACGCTGGACCGCCGTCTTCATGTCGTGGATCGAGAGCGTACGGATCTGGGCGATCGGCAACAGCACGTCGCCGTCGTCGGTCCGCAGCACGAAATACGATCCGGCAATCTGCGAAATCGTCTCCGAGTCGCGGGGCGCTTCGGGCAACCCGAACAAGGAACGCAGACCGACGGGCACTGCCTGCGCGCTCTCCTCGAAAAGCACTTCCCGGATCGTGCCGCTGAAGGTCCCCTTCTCGGAAAGCTCCACCTTGCAGGCCTTTCCCAGATTGGCCTGGAGGACCTCGACGTGCTGGACGCATCGCACGGGCTTGTCGGTCGTCTCGGTGCTTTCCTTCCAGCCCGCACGCATGCTCAACAGCCGTCCCTGCTTGGGGACTGCCCAAAACGATCCGAGCACGGCCGCGTCGGGAACCTGTTCGGTGTGGATTTCGCCCTGGGCGTCGGTCACCGCGGTGCCGCGTTTGACGATCAGGCAGTATCCGTCCTTGAAGACGATCACCCGTTCGGTCTTGAGCTCCAGGAGTTGGCCGTCCCCTTCCGCGGCCCGGCCGACGACAGGCACAGCGGCCGCGACGATCAGGGCCGTCCCGATGGCTACGGCGAGAAGACCTTTTGCACGGTGTTTCTTCGACACGGTGGGGTTCAGGCAGTTGAACATGACGGGGCTCCTGTGAGAATGGTTCGTCGGCCGCCCGACCCATGGGCGATCGGCCTACGTCCATTGTAGCCCCGCTGGCCCCGCACGCATGTAACAAGCCTGTAACATGGTCCCGCCGAGGACTCGTGGACCCGCGTGCGACGCGAAACCCTACGGTTTGATCCAAGCCGGCCCGGCCAGGGAGGAGATCGCTCTGAGATCGGCCGGCGGGCTGAGTTGCAGACGGATGGTCTTCTCGAGCGAGGCGGCGAGCCACCGCTTGACTTCCGTCGGCTCTGCCAGCACGGCCAGAATCTGCGGATCCACGTCCCGGCTGGACGGCGGGTCGCCAAAGAAGACTCGCAGCGTATGGCAGACGGTCTCCAGCCACGCGCGAGTGGGGACCAGTCCGATGTTTCGGCCGCAGGCGGCAAACGGCTCGGCGGCTTCGAGGTACCCGCCGATCGCGTCCAGCACGATCTGAAGGTTCTCGACGAACCTCCAGTGGCACGGCCAGAGCATGTCGATGGCCAGCGCCAGCGACAGCTTCGCCGCCTGCCCGTCGTCGGTGTCGTGGATCAGCGTGCGAACGGTCGCCAGCCAGAAGTCCTCGTGCTCGGCATACTGTTCGGGGCAGCGGTCGCGGTAGAGCAATTCGTACTCGCCGCCGCCCAACAGCAGCCAGGTGTATTGCGCCGCGGGGTCGTCGAGCGGCTGCGGCCAGTGGATCTGGCTGCGGATCTTGTCGGCCACCCGCTGCACTTGCCACTGTTTAAGCGGCGAGCGCGTGCCGACGCGGGCGAGCATTTCGGAGGCCGGCACCGTATCGATGAGCGGCTCGAGCGAGCCGGCCGGCCGGCCCGCACACCACGCCGACAGCGCGGCGCAGGCGTTCTGCCATACCCGCTCCGCCGAGTGGCCGCGACCGGCGGACCGGGTGCCCAGCCCCTTGTTCGTCTGGCCGGCGGCGATTGCCTCGAGGATGTTGGCCACCCACCGCTGCGACTTATGGTGGCACAGTTCGAGTGTCGAGATGAGCTGCCGGACGCTCGACACACCGGGGGGCACGGGAGTGATCCGGTCCTCCATGGCGTCGATCCGGGCGATCTCCTCGTCGGATTCCCCGGCACAGTTCACCCACCAGGATCTGCACGACGGTGCCATGGCTCTTGCTCCTTCGAGTTCCTACGACCGAGCGTCAGTCAACGCACGACTGCCACAACAGGCGGCAGTACGTTCGTCCTCCCCGCATTCAATTATCGACCCCCGTTTGTTGCGCATCGCCAACCTCGGTAGTCGGGCAGGCTGTCACGGCCCTTCGCGGCGGCCGGCCAGCTCGTAGCACAGCAACAGGTCGTTGTGGCGCAAGTAGAGCTTTTCGCCGTGGATCACCGGATGGGCCCAGGCGGGGCCGGTGCCGACCGGCGGCTCGAACGTGCCTTGGACGCGG
The DNA here is from genome assembly GCA_016935315.1 of Pirellulales bacterium. Classification (GTDB taxonomy): domain Bacteria; phylum Planctomycetota; class Planctomycetia; order Pirellulales; family Thermoguttaceae; genus JAFGRD01. The sequence continues at coordinate 38,425 of JAFGRD010000116.1, read as the reverse complement.
AAGGCCTCGGGCGTGGCCTCGACCAGCGCCAGCAGGCCGCGATCGTAGCGGAACAGCAGGCGGCCGTCGGCGTAGAGGACCGAGGCGGAGCCGCGGGCCAGCGGCTTCTGCTTCCACACGATCTTACCGGTGGCCAGCTCGAGGCAGACCGGGGCGCCCCGGTTCTGGCCGCTGCCGCCGTAAACATGGTCGCCCAACAGCACGATGCCGCCATGGTGGTTGTCGAACTGGCGGCTGGGAAGAAAGTAGACCTCCTTGGCCTGAAAGGCTGGTCCCCGGCGGACGATTTCCAGCAACGCACAGCCCGTGTTGTAGCTGGTGGTTGCGAAGACGTAGTTGCCGCGGACGACCGGCATGGTGATGTTGGCGGTGGTGTTGGCGACTCGCCCGTAGCCCCAGAGAAACTGCCCCGTCTCGGCGTCGACGCCCACCAGGCCGCGGCCGAGCAGTTGGACGTACTGGCGGATGCCCTGGATCTCGGCCGCCACGACCGAGGAGTATCCGGCGCCTTCTTTCGTCTGGCCGCCCAGCGCCGGCAGGGCCGTTTTCCAGAGCGTCGCGCCGGTCTTCTTGTCCAGCGCGACGATCGCCGCCGCGTCGCCGCCGGGAGTGCAGATGAGCCTCCGGGCGTCGATCAACGGCGATTCGCTGTATTTCCAGCCGGACATCATCTTCCCGCCGAAGTCGTCGGGTAGACTCTTCTGCCACCGCACGTCGCCGGTGGCCGCCTCGAGACACACCAGCGTGCCTTCCGTGCCCAGGGCATACAGTAGCTCGCCGTCGACGGTCGGCGTGCAGCGCGGGCCGTCGTCGTGCGGACCTCCCACGCGCGTAGCCCAAAGCTCCTGCCGCGTCGCCGGGTCCAAAGCGATCACGAACTGCGAGGCGTCTTGGCCGTCCGGTGTCCGATCGCCCATGGTGAAGAGCCTTCCGCCGGCGATGGAAATGGTCGAGTAGCCGTTACCCAGTCCTTCGAGCTTCCAGAGCAGCGTCGGCCCGCCCTCGGGCCATTGGTCCAGCAGGCCCGTCTCGCGGCAGATGGAATCGCGGCGGGGGCCGTGGAACTGGGGCCACTCGCCCGGCTGGCCCAGCGGCGCGATGGCAGCGTCGGCCGCGGCCGCCAGGGCGATCTGCCGGCGAGGCGTTTGCGACGGGTTGCCAACCGCCGCCGCCCTGCCGGGGTCGATCTGGGCCAGAATGCCTTCCAGCCGGGCACGCAGGCCCTCGGAGGCCTCCGGCATCGCCGCTTCGAGCACGGCCACGGCGTCCTTGGCAGGCGGGCCGATCGAGCCGAGCACGATGGCCGCGCGGATCGGCGCGTTGCCGGGCCCCTTCTGGAACGTCTCGACCAGTGCCGGCACGGCCGGCGCGCCAATCGACGTCAACGCGTCCATCGCCGCACAGCGAACCCAAGGCTGCACGTGATCGAGCTTGCCGGTCAGCACGGAGGCCGCCGGCGCCGCCTCCGGCCCAATCACCTCCAACGCATCGGCCGCGGCCACCATCACCGCGAGCTCGTCGCTGCGAAGGGCCAGCGTCAAGGCCTCGACCGTGGTGTCGACGTCTTCCGTGCGATCAGCCGCTTTCGCCTGATCGATCCAGTAGCCGAGCGGCCTTTGGAGAAAGGTAGGATCCGCCGCGGCCTCGGCCGGACTCGTCTGCCCGGCCTGATCCCGGCTGCTGGGAGCGTCGGTCTGCGAGATGGAGGGCTCGCGCGCACAGCCAAGACAGACTGAGAGAATGCCCACCAACAAGCTCAGACGTTTCATGTCCAAGTGCTCCTCGCAGATAGTAGCAGACGGCATTTCGGCCCGCCCAAATCCGGTTCTTCCGCCGCGAGAGCGCACAGACGGAAACCGCGGCTACAGCGCGGTTTTCCCGCAGGCGCCTTCGTTTTTCCGGGCAGCATCAGCTTACCAAAGATGACATTGGCGTCGCAAGTCTCATTGGAAGCCGGAGTTATGCCTCTCGGCCAAGCCGTCTGGACAAGCTGGAGGGAACGTGGGAGGCTATTGCTGACATTTGCACGGACTGTGCCAACGTCAATGACCGTCCCTCCGGCAAGATGGCTTCCGAAGGGCAAGATGGACTCTCAAGGGCAAGAGTAGACTCCGAAGGGCAGGGGCCATGGTCGCCGAGCAGTTCTCGCGAGTGTTGGTCGTCGAAGGCGATGACGCGCAACGGCAGTTAGTCTGTGGCTGGCTCCACGAGGAGGGGTTCGAGGCGACCGGCTGCGGCACGGCGAGCGAGGCGCTCGGGCTGGTGCGGCAGAGCACCTTCTCGGTCGCCGTGGTCGGTTCGCGGCTGCCCAACGCCCGTGGAAACCAGCTTCTGCAGAAGATGCGCAGCCTCGATGCCGATCTCCGCATGGTCATCTACACCAGCGACCCTTCCCACGACTCGCGGAACGAGGCGACCAGTCTCGGCGCGTTTGCCTGCATCGAGAGGCTGGGCGATCGAAGCGAGCTGCTAAAGCACGTCAACCGGGCATACCAGCAGCGCGTCGATCTGTACGCCGACGACGTGGAAGACGCCGTGGCCCGACGCGCGCAGGATTTGGCCCGATCCAACCGGGAACTCGATGATTTCGCGTCGGTCGTCGCCCACGATATGCGTTCGCCGTTGCTGACCATTTCGGGCTACTGCCAGCTTCTTCAGGAGGCGTGCGCGGGGCAGTTGCCTGGCGAGTCGAGCGAGTATCTCGACCATATCGTCGGCGGTGTGGAACGGATCAACGGCCTGATCGAGGGGTTGCTGGACTATGCCCGCGCCGGGCGGTCCGAAGAGCCGTTTCGGCCGGTCGACCTTGAATCGGTCCTGGTCCAGGCAAAGGCCAACCTGGAAGTGGCCATCCAGGAGAGTCGGGCGCAATTCGAGGTGGGGTCCCTGCCCGAAGTGGCCGGAAACCATGCCCTGCTGGTCCAGTTGTTTCAGAATCTGATCGGCAACGCGATCAAATTCCGTGGCCCGTCGGAGCCGCTGCTTCGTCTTTCCGCCACCCGAGTGGACGACCGCTGGCAGTTCGCCTTGCAGGACAACGGGATCGGCATCGATCCGGGGGACTTCGAGCGGGTCTTCAAGGTCTTCGAACGGCTGCACGGCAAGGCGTATCCGGGCAGCGGGATCGGGCTGGCGGTGTGCAAGAAAATCGTCGAGCGGCACGGGGGGGCGATCTGGGTGGAATCGAAACCGGACTGCGGCACAACATTTTTCTTCACGCTCGCCGATCCGCTCGCCGATCCGCCAATCGCGTGACCCGTTGTCGGGCGATTCTCGGACAGGCAACGGTCTCATACGCCGGTGGCCCCCCTATTGGTGCATTCGTCGCGTCCAAAAAACGCAGCACTTTATGCCGTCTCCCCTTGAGTTGCGGGGCCCCGTTTGCTACAACTACGATTGGCGGGGGCTGTAAACCGTGGTAATCCCGGCTTTCTTGCGGCAACTACGGTCTCGCCGGATGTTCCCGAAAATCGACTGACGCACGTCCCGGTTGGTCCGACTGTGGTCTGCTTAAGCCGGACGCCCAACGGAGCGGCTGGGATCCTAGAACCAAGGAGGGCAGGCATGTTGGTTCTATCGCGCGACTGCGATACGGTCGTCCGGATCGGTCCGGACATCCGTGTCAAGGTCCTCTCCATTCGCAGGCAGCGGGTGAAGCTTGGTATCGACGCCCCGAAGGAGATCCGTGTTTGGCGGGAGGAGGTTTTGCGCGAGGAAACGGACCTGACCTCGCTCGGCAACTCTCCGCCGGCTGCCGGGGCCTTTCCGGTCCTCGTCGTGGAAGACGACCCGGACCACGCCGATCTGATTCACCGAATCCTGTCGGATTGCCGGTTGCCCGAGGTGACCATCGCCCCGACAGGTACGGCGGCCATTGACGTGCTCGGGGTCAACGGTTCGCATCGGCGCGCCTCGGTACCCCCTCGCCTGATTCTGCTGGACTTGAATCTTCCGGACATGCCAGGCTTGGAGGTGCTGCGACGCGTTCGCGCCAGCTACAGGCTGCGAATGCTGCCCGTGGTGGTCCTCAGCGGCGTGAAACACGAGGCGCTGGTGGCCGATTGTCTGCGGGCGGGGGCCAACGCATTTGTGCGCAAATCGCCGCACTTCCAGGAGTTTCGCGATTCGGTTTCGCGGATTGCCACTTTCTGGAGCAGCGACTGCCGCGTGCCCGCGTCGATCGTGGAACCGACGGTCTGACTCGCCATATCGCGCAAAGGCCCGGCTTGGACCGCGTGCCGTCGTTCGGCATGTTGCGGAACATGGCGGATTTCGCGTATGATGAGGGCCAAGGAGGAGCCGAATGGGGCAAAAAACGGTTCTGCTGGCTGAAGACGATCCCGCGCACGCCGTGCTGATCCGCCGCGCGCTGGAACAGGTCCCGTCAAAGTGCCACCTCGAGGTGGTCCGCGACGGCAGGGGGGTGATCGACTACTTGTTTGCCACGGGGTCCCACGCCGGGCGCGATCCGGCCGATGCGCCGCACTTGATCCTGCTGGACCTGAAGATGCCGGCCATGGACGGGCTGCAACTGCTGCAAGTTTTGCGGCGCGTCCGCAGCGGCGAGCCTCCCAGTCTGCCGCCGGTGGTCATCCTGACATCGTCCGCCGAGCAACCGGAGGTGGCGGATGCCTACCGCCTGGGTGCCCACAGCTTCATCCAGAAGCCGATGGAATTTGCCGAGCTGGTCGAGGTCATGCGACGCATCGTCACCTATTGGCTGGATCTGAATTGTCCCCCGCCCGGTCGATGCGTGGGCCCGCCCCCGGATACGGTTCGCACGAGCCAGTAAGGGCCGCCGAACGTCCCACGATCGCCGCCGGCCGCCGCTACCGATTTACCACGTTTTGCGGCCGACCGTCGAGAAACGCCTTGACGTTCTCGACCACCGCACCCAACAGCCGCTGCCTGGCCTCCCTGGTGGCCCAGGCGATATGGGGCGTGATGAAGCAGTTCTTGGCCGTCAGCAGGGGGTTGTCGGCGGCGGGCGGCTCGGTCGACAGCACGTCCAAGGCGGCGGCCGCCAGACGGCCCGAGTTCAAGGCGTCGGCCAGGGCCTGCTCTTGGAGCAACGGCCCGCGGCTGGTGTTGATCAGAACCGCCGTCGGCTTGACCAGCTCCAGCCGGGCTGCGTTGACCAACGCCCGAGTCTCCGGCGTCAGCGGGCAGTGCAGGCTGATCACGTCGCTTCGGCGCAGCAGCGTATCGAGGTCGACGATCTCCACGCCGTCGGGAACGGCCGACGGCGCGACCGCATCGCAGGCGAGGACGCGCATGCCGAACGCCAGCGCCAGTCGTGCGGTTGCCTGGCCGATCCGCCCGAAGCCGACCAGCCCCATCGTCAGCCCGGCCAGCTCCACCAGCGGATAGTCCCAATAGCACCACTCTTCGCTGGCGGCCCAACGGCCCTGGGCGACCGTTTGGGCATGGTGTCCGACGTGCTGCGCGAGGTTCAGCAGGTGGGCGAAGACCATCTGGGCCACCGAGCTGGTGCCGTAGGTCGGCACGTTGACGACCAGGATACCTCGCTCGCGTGCCGCATCCGTGTCGACGACGTTGTACCCGGTGGCCAGCACGCCGACGTATCTCAGCTTCGGCAACTGCTCGATCACCTCTCGCGAGACGACGGCCTTGTTGGTCAGCACGATTTCGGCATCTTTCGCACGTGGCACGACCTCGTGGGGCGGCGTCCGCGGGTAGATGTCGCAGGCCCCCAAAGCCCGCAGGTCATCCCAGCTCAGATCGCCGGGATTGAGTGTGTAGCCGTCGAGCACGACGATTCGCATCGCATCTGGCTCCTTGTTGGCCGCCACTGTCTCTTTGCCGGTCACCACCGTGGTGGTCCGCCGCGCGGCGATTCTCCGGCCTCCGGGCACGGAGACGAACCGGATATGATAACCGATCGGCCGTCGTTTGGGCACGGGGCCGCGGGGCCGGGCGCCTATGGACTCTCCAGCGCCAGCCGGCGGCTTTCCCGGGCGATCATCAGGTCTTCGCGAGTATGGATGACCAGCACGCGGGCCGGCGAGTCGGCGGCGGCCACGTCCGCGTCGGGTCGGCACGCGGCGTTGCGCTGCTCGTCGAGCCGGACCCCCAGGCACTCCAGCCCCCGACACACTTCCGCCCGGAGCCAGGCGGAGTTTTCGCCGATGCCGCCGGTGAAGACCAGCGCGTCGATTCCGGCGAGCGTGACGGCCAGGGCCCCGATCATCGTCTTGACGCGATAGGCGTAGACGTCCAAGGCGAGCTGCGCGCGGCGGTGGCCTTCGGCGGCGGCCGTCTCGACGCGGCGGAAATCCGCCGAGAGGCCCGACAGTCCCAGCAGTCCCGAGCGGTGGTGCAGCACCTCGTCGAGCTCCCCGAAGGAAAGGCCCTTTTCGCGCATCACGTACAGCAGAATACCCGGATCGACCGTGCCGCAGCGGCTGCCCATCATGAACCCTTCCAAAGGCGTGAAGCCCATGGTGTTGGTAACCGCCACACCGTCGCGGACGGCAGTGGCCGAACCGCCCTGGCCGAGGTGGCAGATCACCAGCCGCAGCCCGGCCCGAGCGCGATCGAGCATCTCCGTCGCCCGATCGGTGCAGTAGGCGTGGCTGGTCCCGTGGAACCCGTAGCGGCGAATCCCCCAATCCTCGTACCACGCGTACGGAACCGGATAGAGATAGGCGCTGGGCGGGATGTCGGCGAAAAAGGCCGTGTCGAACAGCCCCACCTGAAGCACGCCCGGCAACGCCGATTCCGTGGCCGCGATGGCCTCCAAACCGGCCGGGACGTGCAACGGCGCCAGGTGTTTGTAGCGGGCGATCGTCTCTTTCATCGCCGCGTCGATCCGTACCGGGCGGCGAATCTCCTCGCCGCCGTGGATCAGCCGGTGACCGACCACGCGGATGCCCGCCGCGTCGCCGACCAGCTTCGACTCGCGGAGCATCCGCAGGGCCGCAATCACGCCGGCGCGGTAGTCGGGCACGTCGACCTCGGCGCGCACGGCGGGGCCGTCGGCCGGTGTGAGTGTGACGACCGCGCGGCGGGCCTGCCCGGCCCAATCGAGCAATCCGCGGGCGGTCGGTTCGAGCGACTCGAAATCGAACTGCCCGAACTTCACGCTGCTCGAGCCCGCGTTGATCACCAGGATGCTCACCCGGCTCTCCTTTCGTCTGCTGCTCCCCCCCGGCGATCAGCCGCCCAAGGCGTCCCGAAGCCGCTGCAGCTCCGCTTCGTTCTGGCGGACTTGCTCGGCGAGTTCCTGCTGATCACTGCGCAACTCGGCCACCTGCGAGCGGAGATCCTCGAGCTCGTGGCGCAGCGCGGCGAGCCGCTGTTCCTCGATGCCGCACGATGCGGCGACGGCCGGGGGCTGGGGACGGCGGGGTTCGCCGGCGGGGGCCGCCGCGCGAGGCGTTGGCTCGGCCGCCGCGTCGGCCGCCGTGGGGGCACCCCCGTACTGGGCCTTGATCCGCTCCAGCTCGCGAGGCTGGTACAAGGCGTGGGAAACGACGTGCCCGCGCCCCTCGGGCGTCAGGGGAATCACCAGCCCCTTCGCTTTTAGCGACGAAAGGATCGGCCGCAAGGCGGTCAGGTCGGCGATGGGCTCCATGCGTGCGGCCCGGCCGCGCAGCAAGCCCTCAGTCTGGGCCCCCCGCAGAAGTAGTTCGGCCATCACGGCCAACTCGACCTTGTCCACGGCCAGCCACTCGTACAGATAATGCCGATACTTGGTGACCCGCCCGTATCCTTCGATCATGCCGACCGCCCCCAGCGGGCGAAGCCGTTCGAGCGACTCTTCGACGTCCTCCGGTTCGAGCTGCATGAGCGGGTCGCGGTTGCTCTTCTGATTGCAGGCGCTGGAAATGGCGTTCAGCGACATCGGATAGGCGTCGGGGGTCGTCTTGGCCTTCTCGGCCAGGACGCCGATCACGCGGCGATCGATTGCGCCGATCGGCTGCCAGCGGGGCGATTCGTCAGTCATCCATTGATCTCCGCAAAGGCCATTGATCTCCGCGAGGGCCGTCGATCTCCGCAGAAGGTGGTTCTGTCGTAGCGGTCGCCCGGTCCGTGGGCGCCGGCCGTGGGCGCCTGGGATACCGCCATTGATACCGATTGGCGACCGGGCTGTAAAGGCCATGCCCCCCTACTCGGGCCGGATTGGATGCAACCACGGCCAGCGCGGCCGAAGTGGCTGGAATTCGGGCGGCGCATCGCATACCCTAGATTTCACATCGCGAATTGCCTGAATCCGATTCCGCCTGTAACAGACGTAGCGGCCATGTGGCATTCGGGGCCCCGGCAACCAAGGGAAACGGGGTTTTCGGCGGAAGCCGTGGTCAATGTTCAAATCGTGCGGGACCGATGCAAGATACGGGGACAGACCGGCCGCGCGGTAGTTGTTCGCGTCGCACGGGGGTCCTATAATTGGCACAAGGATAGGCGTGGATAGTATGCGCCGGCGGCGGGGCGGGGATGCGATGGCCCGGGTTCGCGGAAGGCGGAGAGTACATTGACGGAAAAGCCCAAGATCCTTCTGGTTTGCGATTCCCGTGAGAACGCGGAACAACTGTTGACCGAGGCGGCCGGCTCGCACGAGATCGTCGTGGTTCAGAACCCGCTGCGAGCCCTGGCCTTGTTGACCCGGGAAAGGTTCGCCGGGGTCTTCGTCGCCTCGGACTACCTCAAAGAAGCCCTGGAGATCGGCCAGCTCCTGCAGAACGAGCAGATCCTCGAAGGGATGCCCGACGGCGTGGTGCTGCTGGACAACGACAACACCATCCTCTGGAGCAACGGCCGCTTGTGTGAATGGAGCGGCTGCGAGACGGTGGCGGGCACGAATTTCTACTCGGTGCTGGGCAGCCCCGAGATCCTCGGCCCCGACTTCTGCCCGTTCCATACGGCGCTGGCCACCGGCCAGGGCACCAACTCCACGCTGCGCAGCGAGGACAACCGCTACTATCACGTGCATGCGGCGCCGGTTCGCGAGCCGGGCAGCATGCCGCGGCACCTGATCGTCACGGTTCGCGACGTCACGCACGAGATGCACCAGCAGCAGAAGCTGGCGGCCATTCACCAGGCCGGCATGGAGCTGGCCGACCTGACGCCGGACGAGCTGTTCGAGATGTCGGTGAGCGAGCGGATCGAGCTGCTCAAATCGAACATCGTCCACTACACGAAGGACCTGCTGCACTTCGAGGTGGTCGAGATCCGTCTGCTCGATCAGAAGACCGGCCGCCTGGAGCCGCTGCTGTCGCTGGGCATGGAACCGGAAGCGGCGGTCCGCGCGCTCCACGCCCTGCCCCAGAACAACGGCGTGACCGGGTTTGTGGCGGCCACGGGCAAGAGCTACCTGTGTGAAGACACTACCGAGGATCCGCTCTATCTCAAAGGCGCCCAAAACGCCAAGAGTTCTCTGACGGTGCCGCTGGTGCTGCACGACGAGGTCATCGGTACGTTCAACGTCGAAAGCCCCGAGGCCCGGGCGTTCGGCGAGAGCGACCTGCAATTCCTTGAGATCTTCAGCCGCGACGTAGCCGTGGCGCTGAACACGCTCGAGCTGCTGGTGGCCGAAAAGGCCAGCACGGCGGTCGAGAGCTGCGTGGCCATCCACAGCGCCGTGGCGTTGCCGGTCGACGAGATCCTCAACGACGCGGTCCACGTGATGGAGCGTTTCATCGGGCACGAGTCGGAGGTCTTCGACCGTCTGAAGCGGATCTTGCGCAACGCCCGGGACATCAAGGAGGTGATCCAGGCGGTGGGCCAGAAGATGGCCCCGGCCCAGGCCCATCCGCAGGCGCAACAGCTCGAGGAGCAGGCCAACTTACAGAGCCGGCGGCTGTTGGTGGTCGACGCCGACGAGAACGTCCGCAGCGCGGCCCACGCCTTGCTCGAACGCTACCATTGCGTGGTGGAAACGGCCCACGACGGCGCCGAGGCGTTCTACATGGTCCGCGGCGTTACCGACGGCGGCTACGACGTGATCATCTCCGACATCCGCCTGCCCGACATGACCGGATACGAGTTCATGCTCAAGCTTCAGGAAGTGATGGATCGCGTTCCGCTGGTGCTGATGACCGGCTTCGGCTACGATCCGGGCCACTCGATCGTCAAGGCCCGCCAGGCCGGCCTCCAGGCCGTGCTCTACAAGCCCTTCCGCCTGGATCAATTGATCAGCGCGATCGAGCACGTCATCGGCTCGCCGCGCACGGTAGGGGCGAACGCTGGAAGGAAATGACGCGGCGCGCGTTCGCGCTTCGTCATGGGTACTTCGGGTCGGCCATGGACTTGTTGTTGATCTTGTTGGCGCTGTTGGGACACGCGTTCCTTTGGGTCGCGCTGGTCAACCGCACCCACTCGCTGGCGATTCCCTGCCGCATGGGCCACATGGTCACGGCCACCTTCCTGGCCGGCCTCGTGCTGGTGCCGGGGCTGATCGCATGGCGGTTCTTTCCGGCCGGCGTGCGACACGGCGTCGACTGGGCCGGGCTCCCGCCGGCCGTGATGCTGTACCTGGCCGTATGCTGGCTGGCCGCGGTGGCCGCCGTCGCCTGGTGGACCGCTCGCGTCGTGTTGCGCCGGCCGCCGGCCGTGCTCCGCTTTCACCAGACCCGCTCCCACGTGCTGAGGAACGTGCCCGGCTACCCGGCCTCGCGGGAACACGCCCACCACTTTCTGGTCCACCTGCCGGGCAACGAGATCCTGCGGCTGGACGTCACCGAGCGGGCGATCGACGTGCCGCGGCTCCGGCCGGCGCTGGACGGCCTGACGATCGTCCACGTCTCCGATCTCCATTTCACCGGCCGCGTGGGCAAGGGCTATTTCGAGGAGGTCATTCGACGGAGCAACGAAGCCGAGCCCGACCTGGTGGCCATCACCGGTGACCTGGTCGACCACTCCGACTACATCGACTGGATTCCCGACACGCTCGGCCGGCTGCGCGCCCGGTTCGGCGTCTACTACATTCTGGGCAACCATGACGTCCGGGTGGACATGAAGCGGCTGCGGCAGGTGCTGGCCGACGGCGGGTTGGTCGACCTCGGCGGCCGCTGGGTCCGGATCGAGATCCAGGGCGAGCCGGTCGTTTTGGCCGGCAACGAGCTGCCCTGGCTGGCCCCGGCGGCCGACATGTCGCGGTGTCCGCCGCGCGGCGCCGACGGCGGCCCCTTGCGGATCGTCCTCTCCCACAGCCCCGACCAGCTCGGCTGGGCCCAGGGCCACGACGCCGATCTGCTGTTGGCGGGCCACACGCACGGCGGCCAGATCCGTGTTCCGCTGATCGGGCCGATCTTCTCGCCCAGCTCGCTCGGCGTGAAGTACGCCTCGGGCCTTTTCTATGCCCCGCCCACGATCCTGCACGTCACCCGCGGTGTCTCCGGCGAGTTGCCGGTGCGGCTGAACTGCCCGCCGGAGATGGCCCTCTTGGTGCTGCACGCGGCGCGGCGCCGGTAGCGTGGCGCTTGCGATCCCCGCGCCACGGGGCGGGAGTCCGGCGTCACCACCAACCCACCAGCATGCCCAGCCGGTTGATGAAGACCACCGCGCCGACGACGGTGGCGCCGATCGAGGCCAGCAGCACGGCGGCGCTGCTGACGTTCAGGGCACTTTCGATACTCGGGTCGTCCTGGTCGGTAATCGCCTTGGCCAACGACTCCAACGCGCTGTTGAACATCTCGGCGGTCAGCACCATGGCGATGCAGACCAGCAGCAGGCACCACTCGGCCAAGGCGTCGATCTTCAGCACCAGGGCGGCGGCGATCACGGCCGCGGCGGCAAAGAAGTGGACGAAGAAGCTGCTCTGGCCGCGCACCCCCTGCTTCATCCCGCGAAACGCATCGCGGAACTTCTCCCCCCAAGAGCGCTCTCGTAGCCGCCCGTCGTCATTCATGATTTGCGATCACTCCAACCCGTACACTCCCGCCACCGGAATCTGCGCGCCGCCCATCTGCCCCAGCCGGCTCTTCGGCAGGAAGCGGGGCTCGATGGCCAGGCTCACGCCGACGTTGTCGCGGGCCGGATCGACGGTGAAGCCGGCGCTGATCAGCAGCGACTCGCCGATGCGGGTGATGGCGAACCGCTGGCCCAGGTTGCCCTCGTCCTTGAAGTCGATCGAGGTGCCGAAGGTCGAGATCCACTTCGGGCTCATCTGATAGTCGTAGGAGAGCGAGAGGATGTGGCTGCTGATGGGCCCCTCCAGCAGTCGCAGCCCCAGATAGAGCCGCCCGCGCGGCGGCCGGCTGAGGAACCCGCCGATGGTCATCACGTGCTGTCCGTCGGGGAAGAAATCGAAGACGCCCTCGGAAAGCAGCGTGAGCCGGTCGCCGACGTGCCAGCGGAAGTCGTAGTCCAGAAGTCCCACCGACTTGCCGAAATCGTCGCGCATCTCGTCGGGAAACCAGGTCATGCCCGTATCCAGCACGACCCAATCGAGGATCCGCCGATTGCCCGGCATCCCCCGCTTCGTCTGCCAGCGTTGGCGCACGCCCATCCGCAGCGTCGTCAAATCGTCGGCGATCTCGGCCGCCGGCGAGGTGACCCAGCCGCCCAGCCCGGTTCGCAGGGCGTAGCTTCGGGGGTCGAACGGCTCGGGCACGGTCGGCAGGCCGAACGTGTTTTGGGCCAGCCGCCGTCGGAAGGCCTCGATCGAGTCGTCGTCCAACGGATCGTACAGCGGGAAGCGGTCCATGTCGCGGTTCGACTCGGCGAAGGCGAGCTCGACGTCGAAAACGACCTTATGGGCCAGCCCGTGGACGTTGAACAACGGGTTCTCGACCAGCGGATCGGCCCGCCACATGGGCATGCTGGCCCGCAGACCCGTCTGCCAATAGGCCCGTTGCACGTCGTCGTGATTGATGTCTTGTCCCCAATGTCCCAGCTCGCCCAAGGCATAGGGCACGACCTTGACCGGCCCAAGCTGCAGGGGCCAATCGATCTCCTGCCGGGTGATCAGGCGTGCGCCCTCGGCCGACCTCTGCTCCCAAGGCAGGAAGCGGAAGGCCGGGTCGGGATTGACCGTCGAGGGCTCCAGCACGCGGAACCGCCCGTAGCCGGCCTGCGAATGCTCGAACCAGGTGAACGCATCGCGGAAGACCGATTGCCCCAGCCAAAAATGATCGCCGCGGGGAAGCCACTCGGTCTGCGTGAAGAACTCGTTGGGGCGCACGTCGGCCGCAATGCTCCAGGAGGTGTTCTCCCGGATGCGTTTCAGCTCCAGCCCGGTCGTCTGGTCCTTCAACTCGTCCCATTCCCGCTTGTAGTACTCCTCCAGGAAGTTGCGGTCGCTGATCCAGCCGACTTCGCCGGTCCACTGGAACCCGTCGGGCAATTGCTGGCGATGCTTGCCGAAGAGCCGGAAACGGTAGTCTTTCTCGGGCAGCAGGCCGCGGCGGTCCACACCCAGGTCGTCGCTGCCGTGGTCCTGGATCCCCCAGTAGTCGATCAGGCCTTCGGCCGGCCCCGGCAGGTGGAAGAAATGGTCGCGGCTGTAGAGAAACGTGGTCCCATGGCCGAAGCCCCGGTCGCCGAGGTAATCGAGGCTGAAGTCCCAATCGGTTCCCGCCGGCGCGTGGCGGATTCCCAGCAGCTCGTAGGCGCTCCAGTCGGTCAGGATCTGCGTCCCGTAGACCTGATCGTTCTTGATCTGGGCGCCGCGGATGTAGAACGTGGGGTCCTCCAGATCGGTCGAGAGCGTCGGCCAGAAGAAGACGGGCACGTCGCCGAGGTAGAGCACATTGTCTTGCGAGGTAACTTGCCGTTGGTGGCCGATCATCGCCTGACCGGTCTGTCCGTCGATCATCGGCTGGCCGCTGAGCGGATCGAACAGCGGCCGCTGGATGCCCTCGAACTGGATGTTGCCCGACTGGATGCGATAGCCGGGCCGGCCCATGCGGCTGGACGTCAGGAAGCCGTTTTGGGCGAAGTAGCGGTCGCGGCCCAATTGTTGCAGCACCTGGGCCTTCAGCCGCAGCAGCCCTTGGTACTGGGGCACGGGCGTGAGCAGTTCGGCCTCGATCACCGTGCCGCGCTGGTTGGCCACGTCGTAATACATCCGCTGTGCGTAGATCACCTGCTCCCCCAGCCCGGAAATGAACTGGCGGAAGGCGATGTTGCCCTCCATGTAGATTTCCAGCGGGGCCTGCTGGCCCTGGAGCCGCTGGCCGCTGAGGTCGGGCTCCTGGGCGTCGCGGGTCCAAATCACCATGCGGTCGGCCGAGACGTCGATCGAATCGAGCTGGCCCAACCCCTCGACGAACGTGTCGATGCCGTCGACGATCATGTTTACGCCCGAGTCGATCACCGCGACCCACTGATCGCTGTGCGGATCGGGGAACCACTGGACCTGCACCGGGGCGTTGCTGCGGGGGAAGACGCGAATCCTTCGCGTGCCGGCCTGGACCACCGGGGCGTCGCTGGCGGTGAACTGCGTCCGGCGGATGGCCTCGGCGGGCGTCGGGTGGCGACGCTTCAGGCCCCGCAGATAGATGGCCGGCTGCACGTCGGGCTCACCGGCCACGCGGGCGGCGTGGACGCGGATCTCGGCGGTGGTTTCAAAGCGTCCCAACCACGTGGCGTCTTCCAGCCGGGTCGCGTTGCCCTCGCGCGCAAACGCGCGCGACACGTCGCCCTCCAGATAGGCGATGACCTTGCCGGGCGAACGCTCGCCGCCGCCGGCATGGTCGATCCAAAGGACGGCCTCCCGGCTTTGGACCCGCGCCGAGCCCTGGCCGATCCGGCAGTTGCCCCGCAACAGCCAGACTTCGTACGCTCCCTGCGTGAATCGGTTGGCCGCCTCGGCGGAAATCTGAATCGGCTGGTCGCGTTCCGGCTCGGGCAGCTCTACCTGGCCCGCGGCCGGCGCGGGCGCCCCGCCGACGGCCGCCGCCAACACGACCAAAGCGATTGCCCCGGGCACGGCCAGCCGGAGTCGTGCCGGCGGCGTCCAGCCGCGGCGCGCACCGCGACCGGTCGCGCGCAGCCGCGTCGCTGCGTACCGGAAGCGGGCCGGCATGTTCGGCTGGTAACCGTTCAGCAGACTGGCATCCTTGCTCCCCGAGTCGCCACGCTTCGACGACGCGGTTGCGAATCGTAAGACGAAGGGAGAACAGCCCTTACGTGAGAAGCCTTCGATTTCAAGCGTGCCAGATTATAGGGAGGAGTGCCAGGCGGATCAAGGCGGGTTCGCGGTGGGGATGATCGCCGTAAGTCGTCCTGCAGAAACGACTTGCGGTCTCGCCCCCGTTTCGCCGCCTCGACAGGATCCCGGTCACGCGGCCGGTTCGCCCACCCCGGGCCGAAGCGACAAGCACCTCGGCGCCGGCTGCGACCGGCCGGGCGCCGACCGCCGAACCCTCTGATACAGCCCGCGGAGTCTCCTCAGCGCCGGCTGCTCGATCCAGTACGCCGCCGCAGCGGCCACACCGAGCGACGCCGCCAAGGCCGCCGGCATCATTGAGTGTACAGGCGTCAATAGGTGAACAACGCCTCGCGAGCCGTTTGGGAGATCGCCAGCACGGCCGGATGCTTCAGCTTCCTCTCGATCGAGATGGCGTAGTATCGCTCTCGCACGCCCGGCAACTCGCCGATCGGGCGAACGCCGTACTGCCGGCAGGTCTCCTTGTCGATGGCCGACGGGGCGGTGAAGACACCGACTCCCGCCTGGCCAAAAACGTTCAGCAACGCGCTGTCCTCGAATTCGGCCACCACTTGCGGCCGGATATGCTGCGAGTCGAACCAGTGCTCCAACGCTCGTCGCAGGGCCGTGTTGCCCAGCGGCATGAGAAAGGGCGCGCCGTCGAGCGACCCGGGGAAGCCCGGTTGGAGCTTGCGGGCCAGGCGGGCGGTGCCGAAGACCGACACGCTGCACTCGCCGAGCCGGTGGCTGTACGCCCGCACGTTGAGCGTGGGCCTCATGGGCACGTCGGAAAGGACGATATCCAGACGGTGCGCGGCAAGCTCCATCAGCAAGTCGTCGAGCTTGCCCTCGTCACACGTCAATTGCACCGGTTCCGGAAGGCGCAGCGCCGGTTCGAGCAACCGATAGGCAATCAGCTTGGGCAAGACGTCGGCCACACCGACCAGAAACCGCAAGGGAGTGCCCGTCGGTCGGTCCTGGAGCACGTCCGTCAGCTCCTGGCCCAGGGAGAAGATTTCGTCCGCATACCGCATCACGAGTTGTCCGGTTTCGGTCAACACGAGGTGGCGGCCGGCCCGCTGGAAGAGCTTCTCGCCGATCGATTTCTCCAGCTTCCGCAATTGATTGCTGATGGTCGGCTGGGCCACGTGGAGCCGCTCGCACGCGCGGGCAATGCTGCCTTCGCGGGCGACGGTCCAGAAGTACAGGAGATGGTGGTAGTTGAGCCAATCCACGGGATCGAGCGCATATAGGTATTATCTATGGAAAAGCGACAGAGATTCTATTTGTCAATGTAGTATCCGCCGTAAATAATCACAAGAGACGTTTCAGCCACCCGGCGCCACAGGCCAAGGGGAACGCCATGCGATTCTCGGTTTCCGGCCAGCGAGTCAAGGTCACGACGGAGCTGCGGGAGTACATCGACCGTCGCTTCTATTTCGCGTTGGCGCGCTATGGGCGAGCCGTCGACCACGTGAGCGTGCGGGTGGGGGACATAAATGGGCCGCGAGGGGGGGTGGACAAGCACTGCCAGATCGTGGTCAATCTGCGGGCTGCCGGCAGCAGTCCGATCGTGATCGACGAATACGATCAGAACCTGCGCGCGGCCGTTGCCCGGGCAAGCAACCGCGCCGGAAGGACGGTCGCCCGGGCCCTGGAACGCGCCCGTCACAGGTGGACCTATCAGCGGCGCCGCAGCATCGCGGGAGCCGACTCGCAGCAGCAACGTCCTGCTCCGGAAGAGACTCGGGACCAGGAGGCGAAAGACCATGCCGTTTCGACATAGTCTTCAGTCCAGTCGATTCGAGTTCAAGTACATCGTCGACGAGCCGTGCGCCGCGGGTATCCGCCAGTTCGTCGAGGGGTATCTTTTGCCCGACGAGTATGCCGACCCCGAGTATGGCAACTCCTACCGGATTTCCAGTCTCTACCTGGACAACGCGGACCTGTTTCTTTACCACCAGACGCTCGTCGGCGAGAAGAACCGGTTCAAGCTGCGCATCCGCTTCTACGACAACGACCCGGACGGTCCCGCGTTTTTGGAAATCAAGCGCCGGGTTTCGGATGTGATTCTCAAGGAACGCGCGACGGTCACGCGTCAAGGAGTGCTCGATCTGTTGCGGGGTGACGGCCCCGACCAGTCTTGGCTTTGGGGCACCAACGGCGGCGCGCATGCCGTCAAGGCACTGCTGAACTTCTGCAACCTCGGCAGCAGCATCGGCGCCACCGGATCGGTCTATGTTTCCTATCGACGCGAGGCCTACGTGTCGCCCACCAGCAATACCGTCCGCGTGACCTTCGACCGGCTTCTGTTGGGCAGCCCCTACGAGCCGGGGTCCCCGCTGTCGCTGCCCACGCGGGGAGTCAGTCCGGAGGTCGGTAACGCCGATCGCGTGATTCTCGAGCTGAAGTTCACCGACCGCTTCCCGCAGTGGATGGGCGATCTGGTGCAAACGTTCAATCTGTATCGCGTTTCGGTCCCCAAGTACGTCCATTGCATCGAGGCCATGGGCATCCGGCCGGGACACCTGGTGGCCGCAGACGGGAGCACCCCCGCACCAGGATAGCCTCGCACGCCCACCGTGTCCGGTTGGCCGCGGGCCTTGCCCGACTGAGGAGGTCACCATGGAGAATCCCAGGCAACAAGACGTCAAGTACGAGCTTCCGTCGGGCTGTTTCTTGCGACTTTTCTGGATGATCGTCGGAAACTTCATCCTGTTGTTCTGCGCCATAGCGATCGCCCAGAACCCGTCGGGTTGGCTGGGCGTGGCGGATGCCTTCTTCTGGGCAATTGTCGGGTGCCTTCTGGCTGCCCGATACGTGGACATCCGCCGTTTCCGGGGCCGCAAGGCCGACGGCAGCCCCGCATCGATGGCCGATTGGCGGCGCTACGCCTTGCTGATCGGCGGCGCCTCGGTGGTCCTCTGGCTGGCCGTACACGGCGTCGCCTACCTCGGCGCCGCCGGGGAAAGCGCCTGAACCGTGAGGAAGGTGCCCGGTGTGTCCGCGTGCTCCGGGCGCACGGGAGCCGCCAGAAAGCTTGCCCTTGCCGCCGTTTTCCGGGGCGGTTACACTTGGTCTGCACTTTCTGAAGAAACGGCACTCGGGCCTACATGAAAGAGGGAAAACTCTCCCGGTATTTTTTTCGACGGGTGGAAGGGACATGCTGACCGACAATATCCTGGACCTGATCGGCAACACGCCGCTGATTCGCCTCGAGGGCGAGAACATCTACGCCAAGGCCGAGTTCCTCAACCCCGGTGGAAGTATCAAGGATCGCGTCGCCCGGGCGATGCTTGAAGGGGCCGAACGCGACGGGCGACTGAAGCCCGACTCGATCATCGTCGAGCCGACCAGCGGCAATACGGGTATCGGCGTGGCCCTGGTGGGCCGCCTGAAAGGCTATGCCGTCAGGATCGTCATGCCCGAGGGAATGAGCGAGGAACGGAAGAAAATCATCAGGGCCCTCGGCGCGGAGCTGATCCTGACGCCCGACGAGGAGAGCATCGGCGGCGCCGTCCGCAAGGTGGAAGAGATTGCGGCCTCGGACCCGTGCGTCTTCGTGCCCCAGCAGTTCGAGAACCCCGACAATCCCCGCTGCCACTATGAAGAGACGGCCCCCGAGCTTTGGCGGCAGATGACCGGCGAGATCGAGGTGTTCGTGGCCGGCGTGGGCAGCGGGGGGACGTTGCAGGGCGTGGGCAAATTCCTCAAGGAGCATTCGCCGACAACCCGTATCGTGGCGGTGGAGCCGAAGAACGTCTCCGCCTTGCTGGGACACGAGCCGGGGCTGCACCAGATCCAGGGCATCGGCGACGGCTTCATTCCGGCCGTGCTCGATACGTCGCTGGTCGACGAGGTCCTGGAAGTGACCGACGACGACGCCATCGACACCACCCGCCAGCTCGGCCGCGACTTCGGTCTGCTGGTCGGCATTTCGTCGGGGGCCAACGTGTGGGCCGCCCGGCAGCTCGCCCAACGCTTTTCGGGTCCCATCGCCACGGTGCTGCCCGACCGGGCGGAACGCTACTTCAGCACGGCCTTGCTGTAAGGCGTCGGGCCGGCCGGAGGCGCCCTGCGCTGCTGATCGCGGAACGGGCGCTTGCAGGCAGCGGCGCTGGCGGCCGCGGCGTGGTTTACGCAGGCCGGGCGGGTAGAGAGAAACGGACGGTCGTCCCGCATCCCGGCCCCTCGGATTCCACCCAGACGCGCCCTTCGTGCACCTCGACGATCCGTTTCACCAGCGCCAGCCCGACTCCGGACCCCGGCTGATGCGGATCGAGCTGCTCGAACAGCTCGAAGACCTTGCCCTGAAAGCGGGGCTCAATCCCGATCCCGTTGTCGCCCACGTAGCAGACCACGTTGGTGTCGGAGGTTTCCGCTCCGATTTCGATCCGCGGGCGTGGCTGGTCGCCCATGTACTTGGCGGCGTTGTCGATCAGATTCAGGAAGACCTCGATCAGCCGCGGGCGTTCACCGCAGACGATCGGGAAGCCAGAGTCGATGTGGACCTCGGCGCCACAGGCGTCGATGGATCCGCGGGCCAGCGCGACGGCTTCTTCGACCACGTCGGCCAGCGGCACGTCTTCCCAGGGAACGTCCACCCGTCCCACGCGCGACATCTCCAGCAGTTCGTTGAGCAACTGCATCATTTTGTCGCTGGCGGCGTCGATGCGGCCCAAGGCGTCTTCCACCACATCCGCAATGCCCTCGCCCAGTTCTTCCCGGAGAATGCCCAAGAACCCCTTGATCGTGATCAGGGGCGTCTTCAGGTCGTGGGAGACGGTATAGATGAATCGCTCGAGTTCCGCGTTCTGCGTTTCCAGCTTGAGCAGCAACTCCTCGCGGTGCTGCTCGGCCCTTTTCCGTGCGGTCACGTCGTAGTAGTGTTCGATCCGCCCCCCGGCGTAGAGGCCGCCGGGAATCGGGAGACCCCGGTATTCGAGCCAGCGTTCTTCGCGGGTGGGGCCGGGAAGCACGTGGCACTCGAAGGTCGCCGGCTCGTGGCGGTCAAAGGCGTCGGTGACCTGCCGGGCGAACGCCTCCGGGTTCTCGACGGCGTGCTTGATCTTCTCGTGCAGCAGGAGCCGCTTGTCCCTGCCGATGCACTCGTCGCGATTCAGACCGAAGTAGGACTGCGAGGCCTGATTGATCCAGACGATGCGGAACTGCGCGTCGAGAATCTGGATGGCCACGGCCGAGGTGTCCAACACGTCGTCGGTCAGCGATCGGTAGCGGGCTTCGCTGGCGCGGAGCTCGTGCTGGCTGAGCCCCTGCAGGAAGACGTAGACGAAACAACCCCAGAGAACCGGCAGCAACAGCTCGACGTAGTCCTCGAACAGGTCGAGCACGGTGGCGATGTTGGCCCATTCCAGCACGTTGCTGGCGGCGTGAAACAGCGTCAGGACGAGCACGCCCAGCAGGAACAGCCTGGCACTGCGGCGCAGCGCATGCTTCCATCGCACCGCCAGCACGGCCAAGGCCAGCAACATGGCCCCCAGCGAAACACAGGGAAATACGGCCACAAGGTTCATGAGCATTGCGGCCTGTTACTGAAGACGAGCCAACACCACAACGCCAGAAGGCACGAACTGGCCGCGTAGCAGGCGTGTTCCAGGTAGTTCAGTGCCGTGTCCCAGAAGAAACCCTCCAGCACCGTGAAACACCAACCCAGCACCAGCACGCCATACGCGCTGACGAAAAGCGGGGCCATCGGAAGACGCCTCAGACCGGCCCCGTTGCTGAGAATGAACACCAGGGCGCCGACGGCAAGCAGCAGGGTGACGAGTTCGTTTTCGTTGATCATCTCGGCGTCCCTTCCGCTTTCGGCCCCGGGGCAATCGAATACGTCGGAGGGGACGTACCCAGGCCGGCCAATGCGACGGAGTAAAAGAGGTGCAGCCCGCGACCCATTGTACCGGTGCGAATTACCTCAAGAAACAACACCACGCTAGCATAACGGGGTTTCCGCGTCTTCCCGCAGCATGGGGGACCGTCCGCCAGGCAGAACGGGCGGTCCGGCGCTGACTTTGTACTGCCTTGCAGGAATTGATAGACTATGTGTGCCTTGCGAATGATTATGGATGTTTGCATTGTGAATGATCCAGGCCGACCAGCGGGAGGCCGGAAGAACCGGGCTCCCGCTGGTCGCCCTGGCGCGTGGACTGTGCAAACGTCAACAGAGGCACGGCCGCCGCACTGGAAGGGCTGAGCAGCCCTGCGCTCGACAGAGGAGCCGAGATGATGTCGGTACGACGCCCAGCCGCTCCCAGCCTGCTGGCAACCTGGCTCGCCGCCGCGATCGTCGCTTCGACGGCCACCGCGGCGACCGCGACCAACGACCCACTGTTCTGTATCGGTGCGTCCGACGGCTTCGCGGCCGAGTTCGGGTTGGTTCGGGAAGGCTTCGAGGCGTTTTCGCAAGTGTTTTCCGATCCCGTGATCTATACGGTCGGCAAGAGCACGGCCCGCGACTGGCCGTTCGTCCACCCGGCCGATCGCGACACTTGGGCCGGCGGCAAGGCCCATACGTTCACGATCCGCTTCCCCAGCGCCGAAGACCAGCAGCGGCCGCTGTACCTGGTGCTGGGCCTGGTGGGCGCCCACCAGGTGGAGCCGTCGGACGTGACGGTCACCGTCGGCGAACGGCCCTTGCCCGCCAAGACGGCCCCGGCCGTCGGCGCGATGCACGTGATCTCCAACCCGATGCTGCCCGGCAAGACCGAGGCGATGATCTTCCCCGTTCCGCCGGGTTCGATCCGCCGGGGCGACAACACGATTTCCATCCGGCTGGACCGGCAGAGCTGGCTGCTCTACGACTACGTGGCGCTGCATGCCGAGAACCGGCCGCTGGACACCGTGGTTCCACCCCAACCGGACCTGCTGGCCGAATTTCGCAAGGGCCCCATGGCCGACGTCGAGGAGATCATTTTCGCCGTCCGGCAGCGCGGCAAGGACGGCCACTGGTACGCCAATTTCAGCTACTACTCCCACGACGAAAACCGGATGCTCTACGGCAACGGCGGGAAGCTCTGCCGCAAGAACCTGACGACCGGCGAGGTGACGACGCTGCTGGACGACCCGCAGGGCGGCGTGCGCGACCCGGTCGTCGACTACGACGCCCGGAGCATTGTCTTTTCCTATCGGCCGGGCGGAGAAGAGAACTATCACCTCTACGAGATCGGCGTCGACGGCTCGGGGCTGCGGCAATTGACCGAGGGGCCGTTCGACGACATCGAGCCGGCCTTCCTGCCCGACGGCGACTTGGTTTTCGTCTCCAGCCGCTGCAAGCGGTACGTGCAGTGCTGGATGACCAAGGTGGCCGTGTTGCACCGCTGCGACCGCGACGGCCGGGACCTCCGGCCGATCTCGGCCAACGTCGAGCACGACAACACGCCCTGGCCGCTGCCCGACGGTCGCATCCTCTATCAGCGCTGGGAATACGTCGACCGCTCCCAGGTCGATTACCACCATCTCTGGACCGCCAACCCGGACGGCACGGGCCAGATGGTCTACTACGGCAACATGCACCCGGGCACGGTGATGATCGACGCGAAGCCGATTCCCGGCACCGGCGACGTGCTGGCGATCTTCTCGCCCGGCCATGGCCAAAACGAGCACGACGGGGTGATGACCGTGGTCAGCCCGAAGAGGGGCCCCGACGATCGAAGTTTCGCCCGGACCGTCAGCCGCGGGGGCAGCTACCGCGACCCCTGGGCCTTCTCCGACGAGGCCTTCATGGCGGCCAGCGGGCCGCAAATCGTGCTGATGGACGCCGTCGGCCGCACCCAGGTGATCCACCAGGCAACGGCCGAGGAAACCGGGGTCGGGCTCGAGCTGCACGAGCCCCGCCCGCTCATCCGCCGCCCGCGCGAACGGGTGATTCCCTCGAGGATCGACCGCCGCCGCGAGACGGGCACGCTGGTGCTGATGGACGTTTACGAGGGCCGCAACCTCGAGGGCATCCGCCGCGGCGAGATCAAGAAGCTGCTGGTGCTGGAGTCGTTGCCGAAGCCGATCAACTTCACCGGCGGGATGGATCCGCTGACCTACGGCGGCTCATTCACGCTGGAGCGCGTGCTGGGCACCGTGCCCGTCGAACCCGACGGCTCCGCCTGCATGGAGCTGCCCGCCTTGCGGAGCCTGTTCCTGGTCGCCTTGGACGAGAACGACCTGGCCGTCAAACGGATGCAGAGCTTCTTGACGGTTCAGCCGGGCGAAGTGACCAGTTGCCTGGGGTGCCACGAACAGCGGACGCAAACGCTCGTGCCGGGGCGCGATTCGAAGGCCCTGAAGCGGCCGCCCAGCAAGATCGAGCCGTACGCCGACTGCCCCGACGTGTTCGACTTCCCCCGCGACGTGCAGCCGATTCTCGACGCGCTCTGCGTCGATTGCCACGGCTACGAAGAGACGCCCCGCGGCGGACCCTATGCCGGAGAGGTCGCGCTGACCGGCGACCACGGCCCGATGTTCTCGCACGCCTACTTCACGCTGACCGTGCGGCAACTGTTCGTCGACGGCCGCGACCAGCCGGTGAGCAACTATGCCCCGCGGCTGTTGGGCTCGGGTGCCAGCCGGCTGCTGACCATGCTCGACGGCTCGCACTACGACGTGCAGGCCGGCGAGCACCAGAAGCGGATGTTGCGGTTGTGGATCGAGGTCGGCGCGCCGTATCCGGGCACGTACGCCGCCTTGGGCTGCGGCTCGATCGGCGGCTATCAGCAGAACGCGCCGATTAACACCGACTCCGGCTGGCCGACGACCAAGGCCGGCGCCGAGGTGATCGGGCGGCGCTGTGCCTCGTGTCACCAGGGCAACGACGTGCTGCCCAACTCGCTTTGCGACGAGCGGGGGATTTCGTTCTGGCGGTTCGACGTCAACGATCCGCGGCTGAAGCTCTCCCGCCACATCGTCTTCAATCTCAGCCGGCCGGAAAAATCGCTGCTGCTGCTGGCCCCGCTGGCCGCCGGCGCGGGCGGGTTCGGGCTCTGCCGCGACGCTCAAGGCAACGCGGCGGCCGTCTTCGCCGACACCGAGGACCCGGACTACCGGACGCTGTTGGCGATGGCCACGGCGGGCAAGGAAGACCTGTCCCGGATCAAGCGTTTCGACATGCCCGGCTTCCGACCCCGGCCGCAGTATCTGCGCGAAATGAGGCTCTACGGCATCGTGCCGCCGGAACACCCGCTGGACGCCGAGGTCGACGTCTACGCGCTGGATCGCCGCTACTGGGAGTCGCTCTGGTACCGGGCGATGGCATGGAAGTAATCGTTCATGAAGCTCCTCGACCGCCTGGAACGACGATTCGGCCGCTTCGCCGTGCCCCATGTGACCGTGTCGCTGATTTTCTGCCAGGTGCTGATCTATCTGGTTCAGCTCACGCAGCCGGAGCTGGCCCCGAGCATTGAGCTGGTGCCGCGGCGCGTCCTCGAAGGCGACCTCTGGCGGCTGGTCTCGTTCCTGTTCGAGCCGCCGATGACCCACCCGCTCTTCGCGTTCTTTTTCTGGTATCTGTTCTACCTGATGGGCACGGCCCTGGAGCACACCTGGGGAACCTTCCGTTACGACCTCTATCTGCTGATCGGCTACCTGGCGACCGTGGCCGCGTCGTTCCTGCAACTCGACGCGCCCGCCTCGGTCGGCTTTTTGCAGGGGTCGGTCTTCCTGGCGTTCGCCTGGCTGTATCCCGATTTCCAGTTGTTGCTGTTCTTTTTACTGCCGGTGAAGATCAAGTGGCTGGCGCTGCTGACCTGGATCGGGTACTTCCTGGCGATCGTCTTCAGCCCGTGGCCGGTTCGCCTGACGGTCGGCGCGTCGGTCTGCAACTTCCTGCTGTTCTTCGGGCGCGACGTCGTCGGGCGGATAGGGGGCGGACATCGGCGGATGGTCACCCAGGCCGGCCGCATCCGGCAGCAGGCAGCGCCCCGCCACGTCTGCTGCATCTGCGGGATCGACAACAAGACGCACCCGACGATGCGTTTCCGCTATTGCACGAAGTGCGGCGGGAGCCGCTGCTACTGCTGGGACCATCTGTACGACCACGAGCACGTCGTCGAGGAGCCACCGTCGTCGGCCGATCGGTAGGTGCCTGCGCGCCCTCCGCGGCACGATCCGCCTCGCGCAACTTCCTGTCTGGGCAACTCACCGCCTGAGGGTTCTCCGCCCGGCGAGTCGGATGCTCGGGGAACTCTCCGCCCTTGGGGAACGAGCCGCTTGACGGCCCGACGTCGGCCCATCTATACTCGGAGGTTGGATGGCGACAGAGAAGCAGGTCTGTGTTGTTGCTCCTATTGGTTCCGTGCAGCCGGCAGCAGGCGGGGCAGCGGTAGCCGGCCGAACGCGAGAGTCGCCAACTTGTCTCGCCGCCAGAAAAAGGCCCCCCCTGGCCGTCACTCGCGGCAAACCGCCCGCGCGGTTCGCCGTGTGCGCCGTTCCGGGCCTGAAGACCCCAGTCTGCTTCGGATGCTCGCCGCCGTGGGGCCCGTGGTCCGCGGCAGGCTCCCGTACCTTCTTCTGGCCGGCACGTTTCTCGCCTGCTGCTTCGTCTACGTGCGTGTGTGTCTCGACCCGCGGCTGCTGTATCATGGCCACGAGGTGGCGCTGCCTTCCGGCCAGTCGGTGTTCTTTCCCGTCTATCTGCAGGGAGCGGAGTTCCTCCGGGAGTTTCTCCACCGTCCCGGCGGGCTGTCCGAGTATCTCGGCGCCCGCTTCGCCCAGTACTACTTCTATCCGAATCTCGGAGCACTCGTTCTCACGGTGGTTGTCGGGCTGGTGTTTCTGGCCGCCGAGGGGCTGGTCCGACTCAGCGACGGAGCCGCGGGCAGATACCTGCCGTTTCTGGCGGCCTTGCTGGTGGTGACGGCGTACGGCCGGTATACGTTTCCGTTGGAGAGCTACGTCGCCACGATCGTCGCCCTGGGCGCGGCCGTTTCGTACCTTGCCGGCAGCAGGCGAATGCCTCGGCTGCCGGTGCGACTGGCTCTGTTCGGCGGGCTTTCGGCGGCGGTCTACTATGCGACCGGTGCCTTGTACATCGTGTTCGCCCTCGTTTGCGCCATGGCGGAGTTGACCGTCGGCCGCCGATACGTTTTGGGCGGGCTGTACGTGCTGGCTGCCGCCGGCGCTCCGCTGTTGGGGGTCTGGCTGGCCGGCGTGACGTTTGCCGACGCCTACTCGCGCCCCGCGGGAATTCGGGCGGTCGCGGGGTTCGTCCCCGCGGCCGATCCCGGGAGGCCGACTCCGGCGGACAGTTCCGCAGCCGCGGTTCCGCCTGCCGAGGCTGCCTACGAATCGGCCTGGTCGGCGGCGCTACCGGCGGCGGATAGGACCTTGGTGACGGCCCTGCTGGCCTTGTACGTGCTGTGCGTCCTGCTTCCACTGGGACCGTCGTTTCAGCGCCTCCTGGGCCGGTGGCGGTCCGCCGCTTGCGCGGGCGGCGGGCGGCTGGTCGCCTGGTGTCTCGGCGAGCGGCGGACGCCCGTCTATGCCGTTGCCGCATTGCTGATCCTCTGCGCTCTGGTCGCCCGGTACGCTCTTGATGAGGAGGCGCGTGCCGTGTTGCGGGCGAATTACTTGGCGCGCGTGGAGAGATGGCCGGAGTTCCTGGAAGAGATCGATCGCCATCCGCCGCGGGAGTGCTCGGCGTCGCTGATGGGCGACATCAACCGGGCCCTGTTTGAAACGGGGCAAATGGGAAGCCGGATGTTCTCCTATCCGCAAAGCCCGCACGGGTTGTTCCGGTTTGGCAAGGAGGCCGCGGCACTGCGAGGCGGGTGCGAGGTGCTGTTTCGGTTGGGACGCGTCAACGAGGCGGAGCACGCCGCGCTGGAGGCCCTGGAGATGAACGGCCCGCGCCCCGAAATCCTCCGCCTGCTGGCGGAAATCTACACGGTCAAGCGCGAGCCGGACACGGCCCGCGTCTTCCTCGGCGTCCTCAGCCGGGATCTCGTGCACGGATCGTGGGCCGTCGGGCGGTTACGGCGCTTGCGGGACGAGCCGCCTGCGCCGCCCGAGAGGGAGAGCCGCGATTTGCGGTCCTGCATGCCCCAGGCCGACATGGTGAGCGAATCGAGTGAGCTGGTGCTGCTGGCCCTGCTGGCCACCAACCGGAACAACCGCATGGCCTTCGAATACCTGATGGCGTATTATCTCCTGACGCGGCAGCCGGACAAGGTCGTCTGCCATCTCGGCCGGCTGAACGACTTCGGCTCGGACGCCTTCGCCTCCCGGGTCATTCCCGAGCACTACGCCGAGGCGATGCTGTTGTACTTTCAGAACGTCGGCCGACCGCAGGAGGCGCCGCCCCAGCTTCCCGGCTGGACGATCCCCGAGGCAGCGCTGCGGAGAGCCCGCGAGGTGATCCGGATCGCCGGCGAGCATCCAGGCGACGAGAAGGCCCGGGACGACGTGATCCTGGCCAGGTTTCCTTGCAGCGCCTGCTGCTACCTGCTTACGGGCAAGTCGGGAGGGTCGCCGTGAGCCGCCGATCCCTGGCCGTCGCTGTTTGCCTGCTCGCCGTGGCCGCGGTCGTGGCCGGTTGGCTGCTTTGCCGCGGCGCGTCGGTCCCGCGCGACTACGCAGAGGCCGGCCGGGCTCCCCGCATCGACCCCGACTACCGCGGTTGCACGATTCCGCCGAACATCGCGCCGTTGAATTTCGTGGTCGAGGAGCCCGGCGCGGAGTATCGCGTAAGCGTTTCCGCCGGGCAGGAGGTCGGGTTCGTCGTTGCCGGCCGTACGCCTGCCGTGGTCCTGCCGCCGGAGCGCTGGCAGGGTCTGCTCGAACGCAACCGGGGCAACGCGCTGCACTTGGACGTTTACGTCCGGGGGCAGGACGGCCGGTGGTGCGGCTTCGACCGGATCACCAACAGGATCGCGCCGGAGGCGATCGACTCCTATCTGGTGTATCGCCGGCTGAAGCCGGTGCACAACGTCTACACGAACATGGGCACCTATCAGCGGCACGTGGGCACGTTTCGCGAGACTCCCGTCCTGCGCAGCGGTCCCGCGTCGCTGCGCTGCGTCAACTGCCATACCTTCGTGAACAACGACCCCGAAACGATGTGCCTGCACATCCGCGGCAAGGACGGGGCGGCGATGATCCTGGCCCGGGGCGGGACTACCGCCAAGATCGACACCCGCACCCAGCTCAACCGCGCGCCGGCGGCCTACACGGCCTGGCACCCGAGCGGGCGGCTGGCCGTCTTCTCGTCCATCGAGATCGTGCAATTCCACCATGCCGTGGGCGAGTCGCGCGACGTGTTCGTCCACGCTTCGGACCTGGCGCTTTACCGAGTCGACACGCGCCGCGTCACCAGCGCGCCGCAGATCGCCGATCCGGATCACCTGGAGACGTTTCCTGCCTGGTCTCCCGACGGCAAGTACCTGTATTTCTCCAGCGCGAAACGGGTCTGGCCGGAGGGGCTGAAGGACAGGAACGTGTTGCCGCTGAGCTTCCGCAAGGCCCGCTACGACCTGATGCGAATCGGCTACGACGTGGCCACCGGGACCTGGGGCACGCTGGAGCCGGTGCTGCTGGCCGACGACCTGGACGCCAGCCTCAACGAGCCGCGGGTCTCGCCCGACGGGCGGTTTCTGCTGTTCTGCGCGTCGGAGTACGGCTGCTTTCCCGTGTTTCAGCGCAGCAGCGATCTGCACATGCTTGAGCTGGCCTCGGGCCGGCACTGGCAGCTGGAAATCAACAGCCCGCGGAGCGATTCCTGGCATTGCTGGTCGGCCAACAGCCGCTGGATCGCCTTTGCGAGCAAGCGCCGCGACGGCCTGTTCGGCCGCGTCTACTTCAGCTATGTGGCCCCGGACGGCAAGGTCCACAAGCCCGTCCTCCTGCCGCAAGAGGACCCCACGTTCTACGACCGCTTCCTCGACAACTTCAACGCGCCGGAGCTGATTACCGGGCCGATCCGCGTGGCGGAGGAGGACTGGCTGCAGGCGATACGATCGCCCCGGCCGCAACGGGCCGTTTCCGCCGGAATGGACCCCGGGCGCAACGCGGCGCCGGCGCTGCCCGCCGAACCGCCGGCGCCCCAGCCGGCGGCCGCCCAGCCGGCCGATCCGGCGGAGGCCGGCCGCTGCTATCAGCGCGGTCTGGCCGCGGAGCAGCGAGGCCGCATCGACGAGGCCGTCGAGCACTACCGCCGGTCGGTCGAACTGCTGCCGAAGCTCTACCCGGCGAACATCCAGGTTGCCGGCCGGCTGGCCCGGATCTACGCGACGAACCCTTCCGACCGCATCCGCAACGGCCAGGAGGCGGTGGTGCTGGCCGTCAGGGCCTACAAGAACGTGCTGGCGCTGGCCGAGCGTGGACGCGACGAGGCCATGCGGCGAGGTGCCCAAGCGGAGTTGCCCGTCGCCCTGGACACGCTGGCGGCCGCCTACGCCGAATCGGGCGGATACCAGAAGGCCGTCGACACGGCCCTGCAGGCCGAGACCGCGGCGTTGCACCAGGGACGCGTCGAGCTGGCCGTGCAGATCCGGGACCGCATCGAATCGTATCTTCTGGACAGACCCTACCGCGCGCCCACGGGGCAATAACCCGCAAGGCGCTACGATTCCGGGGTCGGCCGGCTCACGGCGCCGATGGCGGAACGTCGTCGGCCACCGCCGGCGGCCGGACATCGGCCTTCTTTGGCCGGGCGGTGCGGGTCATCACGCAACCGCTGGCGCGCAGCAGGTGCAGGCTGCCCATCAAGACCGCCACCAGGGCGCCGGACTGGAGGACAATCATCCCGGCGAGCTCCCCTGGGACGCCCGCGTTGCCCGCCACCGCCGAGATAACCGCGACGACCATGATCAGCAACAACGAGACCCCCAGCCAGATTCCCATCATCACAAGCGATCCCTTGGCGCGATCGGACGCCAGAAAACAGGCCCAGGCGGCCGGCAGCGTCCAGGCGGCGCTGTAGAGACAGGCCACAGCAGAGTACATCGCCAGGGCAAGCCAGATCTGCGGGTCCGTCGTCTGGCCCACGGGTCGGTCGGAGAGCCCCCAATCGGCTATGGAGAGCCGCACCAGCGACAGCGACACGGCAAAGATCGCGGTCAGGCCCAGGATGTGCCTCAGCCCAAACTGCCGGGCCTCGGTCGCCGAATGCAGCTGAAGCTGATCGGCCGGAACGATCTGCCAGCCGCCCAGCGTTCGGCGGATCCACAAGGGAAACTGCACCGTGAGAAACAGCACCGGGATCAGCAGCGATGTGCGGACCATACCGACAACCATAGTGTACTCATACTCATAGTAGGGTGAAAAGACCGCTGCCCCGAAGCAGATGCAGAAGTACAGCCCGAAACTCACGGCCAGAACCAGCGGCCAGCGGACCCACACGCGAAACGGCCCCAGCGCGGCCCAGATCGCCAGGAAGGCAACCTGGCCGAAGAGGGTCCCGTACCATAGGGCACCCACGGCCCAATCCGCACCTGGCAGGTGCAGCAGGACCGCCGGACCCAGGATATCGATCAACGCGTAGATGGGCAGCAGCGCGCACAACGCCTGACCGGGACGTCCGAATAGCCGTTGCGGTGGGCTCACGATCGTGTCTCCGGATGCTCCGGCGGCGTCAAGGCGCCGCACCCGTCGCGTTGGCCCCCTTCGACTATACCAGATCCGGCGGCCACGGGAAGCGAATAGTGGGAACGCCACCCGTGTTGTCAGGTACCTACGAACGTAGCCCGTTTTCTTCGCACGTGCATCGCGCAGAGTCCTCTACCACAGCATAACATCCATTCTCTTTCGCCTCAGTAACGGCCTGCTTGAGTTTCCGCTTGGACAGCTTGTAGGGTTCTCGGCCACTGGCTAGCAGAGAATCGACCAGACGTGCGTGCGCATCCTTGGCATCACTTGGAATGATCGCATCGTAATGGCGGCGATTTGCATGCAGGCACGCAGTCAAGCCATTGATCTGCCGCAGTTGAATACCCAAGAATTCACCTTCCCTGATGGCGACGAGCAAGAGCGGTTCCGTGAGACTAGCACCTTGTGGATTCGTTGCCACTCGGTTCGCGTTGAGTGCCACGGCAAGCCGCATAAGATCGCGGACGGCCTCGACCCGATACACGCTGATTCTACCATGCTCGTCTACCGGGAACACGTTGGCGAGGATTTGCCTGGCGTCCTCCCAGTGTCCCCGTCGGTCCACTTTGCGGACAAAAAACGGGGGATCTACGCCGAAGGCATCGCTGAGGCTGAATCCATCAGACATGGCGGAGAAGCATCTACTTGGGGATCGATTCTTCAGCCTCCTCGATCATCTCCTGTGCCAGCCGCCGAACTAGCGGAGATCCATCGTTCTGCGACATGCATTTCAAGCGAGCCATGGCCTTCTCGTCGCCAATATCAGCCAGGACCGCGACGGCGGCTTCACGGAGTGCAGGGATCCGGTGCGTTGAGTAGCAAACGGCAAGCGAGCAGTAGTGGCTTGAGTCCTTACGGTCGTTCTGCCGTGACAGGAATCCGAGGGACCGCACGAGAGCAAACCAATAGTCGTCGACCCAACTCGATCCGCTACCGCGCGATATTGGATGGGCCCGTGCGGCAACCATGATCATCTCTTCGACGATGTTGGGCCCGAGCCGCGAGAACAGACCAACGCAATCGTCCACTCTTCCCGGTCTCTTGCTCGTGAGTATCAGATAGGCGACCCAAGCTGCACGAGTCGCTACATCCTCACACGAGCGAAGGCGGTGGAGAATCTCATCGGCAATTCTCTGTTTGCCGAGACCGCCTGCGTTTGACAGACTCGTCACCAAGTTCTCGAAAGCGGATTCCTCCCCACTATCAGACGATAGATCCGGTTCGGTGAGCGGCGCAAGATTCTTCACAGCATCCATGGCAAAGGAAGCCGACCCGCGATTCTCCGCAACCGAGGGAATGGTACTAGTCATTGGTGGCAACCCTTTCCTTCGTAATGGACTGGATGAGTCGATGCGACAAGGCCAAGTCACCACCAAAGCCCTCTGCCATCTCCATTACTTGTTCAATCTCGGATACTTCTCGGTGAAGATTGGTGTTGATTTCGATCGAACCTTCGCGTCTCTCCAACGTCATGTTGAAAACCAAGTCATGCAACTCCAAGGCACATGACCAACTGAGTTGCCGAAGCTTCCCAAATTGCTCGATGCCTTGACCATCCAGCTCTCCAATCTTCGGCAGGCCTCCTTCCCACTTTCCGATCTCGGACCTGTAATGAAAGTTGTGGCCCAGTGCTGAGACTGGCGTGTGAGGCAATTTCTCAACCACTCGAGCCACCCGCTCTGCCGGATCTAGTCCCGCAGTGTTCGCAGAGACCATAAGGCGGCTATCGCTCACTTGCCACCGGAAGTCATCCAATGAAAAGCTAAAGACGCTAGGCCCGCTGGGGCTCCAGCCAATGGCAACCTCAGCACTCTCCGATTGGCACATCCCCTCTTTGTGGAGCCATTGCGGTGTGACGATGTAGGGATTGAACCGACCGACGACCACGACGTCAAATGATTGGAGAGCAATAGGCATCCATATACTCCCTACAGAATAATTGGAAAACTCTATTATCGGCCGTCTTGGCTGTGGGTTCAAGCTACCCGGCCGTGGTCAACGGGGACAAGAGCCACCAATCTGGGGGAGTGGGGGCTGTAGCACCTGCGTGCCCTACGAGCGATCGCTTTCGTCTCTTGCTGCTACGCTACTCTAGCCCACCAAGTTCAGGTCGCGCCGTTATGCGCCCCCAGTCCCGATAGGCGTCTCGCCGTGCTCTGCAGACTGCTCCCAATTCCGCTTTGGCGCGGCCGCCCCGGAGCTCCGCTCAGCCGGCCCGAGCGAACGTGAACCGCCCGTCGACCTGATCGATCTTCACGCGGCTGCCCTCGGCGAACTCGCGCTTGAGGATCTCGACGGCCAGCGGGTTCTGGATCTTCTGCTGGATCACGCGTTTCAGCGGCCGGGCGCCGAACGTGGGGTCATAGCCCTCCTGGGCGATCGCGTCGATGGCCGCAGACGTGACCTCCAGTTCGATGCCCTTCTCGGCCAACTGGCCCCTCAGCCGCTCGATTTGCAGCTCGACGATCTGGCGGATCTGCTCCCGCGAGAGCGGATGGAAGATCATGATCTCGTCGATGCGGTTGAGGAACTCGGGCAGGAAGCGAGTGTGCAGCGACTCCTGGACCGCCTCGCGGATCTCGTCTTCGGTGCCGCCGTCGTCGGAGACCTTCTGGATGAGCTGACTGCCGACGTTGCTGGTCATCACGATGATCGTGTTGGTAAAATCGACCGTGTGGCCGTGGTTGTCGCTGAGGCGGCCGTCGTCGAGCACTTGCAGCAGGACGTTGAAGACGTCGCGGTGGGCCTTCTCGATTTCGTCGAGCAGGATCACGGCGTAGGGCCGGCGGCGGACGGCCTCGGTCAGCCGGCCGCCCTCTTCGTAGCCGATGTAGCCCGGCGGGGCGCCGATCAGGCGGCTGACCGTGTGCCGCTCCATGAACTCGCTCATGTCGAGCCGGACCATGGCGTCCTCGTCGTCGAACATCACTTCGGCCAGGGCCTTGCACAGCTCGGTCTTGCCCACGCCGGTGGGGCCGAGGAAGATGAACGAGCCGATGGGACGGTGGGGGTCTTGCAGCCCGCTGCGGTTGCGGCGGACCGCGTCGGCCACCGCCTCGACCGCCTCGTCCTGGCCGACCAGCCGCTGGTGGATTCGCTCCTCCAAGACCAGCAGCTTCGCCCGTTCGGTCTCGACCATTCGCGAGACGGGAATGCCGGTCCAGGCGCTGACCACCTCGGCGATCTCCTCTTCGGTGACCTCCTGGCGCAGCAGCCGGCGGCCGGTCTTTTCAACGGCCCCGTTGTCGCCCGGCTCGGCCGACTCGACGTCGATCCGCTGGTCGAGCTGCTTGCGGCGGACGTCCAGCTCGTAGAGTCGCTGGTATTCCTCCTCGGGAATCGGCATGCCGGCGGCCAGCTTCTGCTTGATGGCCGAGTCGAGCTGCTCGAACCGCAGCTTCACCTCGGCCAGCTCCTGGCGGAGCTTCTGCACGTCGCCGATGCCGAGCTTCTCGGCCTCCCACTGCTCGCGGAGACTGGCCAGCTTGCGTTTGAGCTCCTCCATGTCGGCCTCGATTTCGGCCAGCCGCTCTTTGGCGCCTTCTTCGGTCTCGTCGGCCAACTGCCGGGCGGCCAGCTCCAGTTGCGTCAGCCGCCGTTGCACCTGGTCGATTTCGTCGGGCACGCTCTGCAGCTCCATGGCCACGCGGCTGGTGGCTTCGTCGACCAGGTCGATGGCCTTGTCGGGCAGGAAACGGTCGGCGATGTAGCGATGCGACAGGTTGGCCGCCGCCACCAACGCCGAATCCTTGATCTTCACGCCGTGGTGCGTTTCGTAGCGAGACTTCAAGCCGCGCAGGATGGCGATGGTGTCTTCGACCGTAGGCTCGCCGATCTGTACCGGCTGGAACCGCCGCTCCAAGGCCGCGTCCTTCTCGATGTATTGGCGATACTCATCGAGCGTGGTGGCCCCGATGCACCGCAGCTCGCCGCGGGCCAGTGCCGGCTTGAGCAGATTGGCCGCGTCGGCGCCGCCTTCCGACCGCCCGGCGCCGATCACCGTGTGCAGCTCGTCGATGAACATGATCACCCGACCGCCGGCGTCTTCCATCTCGCGCAGCACGGCCTTGAGCCGCTCCTCGAACTCGCCGCGGAATTTGGTGCCGGCCACCAGCGCGCCCATGTCCAGAGCGACGACGCGTTTGTCCTTGAGGCTTTCGGGCACGTCGCCGTCGACGATCCGCAGCGCGAGGCCCTCGGCGATGGCCGTTTTGCCCACGCCCGGCTCGCCGATCAGAACCGGATTGTTCTTCGTGCGGCGGGAGAGGACCTGGATCACGCGGCGAATTTCCTGGTCGCGGCCGATGACCGGATCGAGCTTGCCCCGGCGCGCCCGCTCGACGAGGTCGATGCCGTAGCGCTGCAGCGCCTGGAACTTGGCCTCGGGGTTCTGGTCGGTCACCCGGGCGCTGCCGCGGACCTCTTGCAAGGCGGCCAGCACTTCCTTTTCAGTGACGGCGTTGAGCTTCAGCACGCTCTTGGCCTTCGATTCGACCTTGGCCAAGGCCAACAGAAGGTGTTCGGTCGAGATGAACTCGTCCTTCATCGCGTCGGCTTGCTGCCGGGCGGCTTCCAGCACGTCCTGCAACTCGCGCCCGACCCCCGGCGGCGAGCCCCCCGAGATTTTCGAGAAGTGGCCCAACTCCGACTGGACGATGCGGTCGAGCTGCCCGCGATTGACGCCGATGCGGTCGAGGATCGGGCGCACGACGCCGCCGCTCTCGGCCAGCAGCGCGGCCAGCAGGTGCAGCGGGTCGATCTGCGGGTGGCCGGAGTCGGCGGCCAGCGCCTGGGCCGCGGCGACGGCCTCCTGGGCCTTGATCGTCAGCTTGTCCATTCGCAGTGCCATGGTTGGAATCCTCCTTCGGATCTCGCATTGCGCCGCCGTCGAACGTCGGGTGGGCGGGCGCGCACCACGCGGGGGCAACGGCCGATGACCGATTGGCCCGGCGTGGTTTGGTGGAAGTCGGAGCCGCCGGTTCGCTTACGAGTCCTTCACCTCAAACTCGGCGTCGATGGCGTCGTCGTCTCCTCCGGCGGCACTGCCGTCGGGACCGGAGGCCCCGGCGTCGGTCGGGCCGGCCCCCGGCGCGGCGCCCGGCGGCGGCGCGGCGTTCTCGTACAGGGTCTTGCTCAGCGCGTGCGAGGCCTGCTCCAACTCGTTGATGGCCGATTTGATGCGATCGGCGTCTTCGCTCTTGGCCGCCTCGCGGGTCTTCTCGATGGCCGCGTTGACGGCCTTCTTGTCGGCATCGCTGAGCTTGGCGTCGTGCTCCTTGATCAGCTTTTCGAGCTGGAAGCACATGGAGTCGGCCTGGTTGCGGGCCTCCGCCAGGGCACGTTTCTTTTTGTCCTCCTCGGCGTGCGATTGGGCGTCTTTCTGCATGGCGTCGATCTGATCCTCCGACAGCCCGCTGGACTGTTCGATGCGAACCGTCTGCTCCTTGGCCGTGCCGAGGTCTTTGGCCGAGACGTTGAGAATGCCATTGGCGTCGATATCGAACTTCACTTCGATTTGCGGAACGCCGCGGGGGGCCGGCGGGAGTCCTTCCAGGTTGAACTCGCCGAGCAGCCGGTTGCCGGAGGCCATTTCCCGCTCACCCTGGTAGACCTTCACGGTTACGGCCGTCTGGTTGTCGTCGGCCGTGCTGAAGATCTGCTTCCGTTCGGTGGGGATGGTCGTGTTGCGTTCGACGAGCTTGGTCATGATGCCGCCGAGCGTTTCGATGCCCAGCGACAACGGTGTGACGTCCAACAGCAGCACGTCTTTGACCTCGCCGGCCAAGACGCCGCCCTGGATGGCCGCACCGACCGCCACGACTTCATCCGGGTTGACGCCCTTGTGCGGATCCTTGCCGAACACTTCTTTGACCATCTGCTGCACTTTCGGCACCCGGGTCGAACCGCCGACCAGCACCACTTCGTCGATCTCGTTGGGTCGCAGTTTGGCGTCGCTTAGGGCCTTCTGAACCGGTCCGCGGCAACGCTCGATCAGCGGGTCGACCAACTGTTCGAACTTCGAGCGGGTGATGTTCATCTGCAGATGTTTCGGGCCGGCCGCGTCGGCCGTGATAAACGGCAGGTTGATGTCGGTCGACTGGGCCGAACTGAGCTCCTTCTTGGCCTTCTCGCAGGCTTCCTGAAGCCGCTGCAGCGCCATGGTGTCTTGGCGCAGGTCGATTCCCTGCTCCTTCTTGAACTCGTCGGCCACGTACTTGATCAGGCAGTCGTCCAGGTCGTCGCCGCCCAGGTGGGTGTCGCCATTGGTGCTGATCACGCGGAACACCCCGTCGGCCACCTCCAGCACGGAGATGTCGAACGTGCCGCCGCCGAAGTCGAACACGGCGATCTTCTCGGCCTTCTTCTTGTCCAAACCATAGGCCAGCGAGGCGGCCGTCGGCTCGTTGATAATCCGGGCCACCTCCAGCCCGGCGATCTGACCGGCGTCCTTGGTGGCCTGGCGCTGGGCGTCGTTGAAATAGGCCGGCACGGTGATCACCGCCTTGTTCACTTTGTGCCCGAGATAGGCTTCGGCCGACTCCTTGAGCTTGCGCAAGGTAACGGCGGAGATTTCCGGCGGGGTGTATTGCTTGCCGTCCACGGCCACCTTGACGTAGTCCTCCGGCCCGCCGACGACCTCGTAGGGGACGATCTTCTCCTCGCTGGTCACCTCGTTGTGGCGCCGGCCCATGAACCGCTTGATCGAGTAGATGGTTCGCTTGGCGTTGGTCACGGCCTGGCGTCGGGCCGGCTCGCCGACCAGCGTCTCGCCTTTATCGGTATAGGCAACCACGCTGGGGGTGAGTCGATTTCCTTCCGGATTGGGAATGACCTTCGCCTCTTTGCCTTCCATGACCGCCACCACCGAATTGGTGGTCCCCAGGTCGATGCCAATGATCTTTTCGCCTTCTGCCATAGGATGCTCCTTTCCGCGGATCTCTCGGGAATTTCGCGTAGAAATGTCGCGCCGGCGTTTATTGACGCTTGCACGGTCGATGCACGAGGGCGACCAACGGGAGCCCGATTCTGCCGGCTTCCCGTGGGTTGGCCTGGATCATTCGCAGTGCAGACATCAATAGGCCCAGTCGCTGTCTGTGTTTTGGATTCTCTGTGTTTTGGATTTGAGGTTCCCAAGGGCCCCCGGTGTCTGCCGCTTCGGTGAAGACCTGCTCAGAACAGCCGGCCAGCCCAGACCAACCGAGTTTGTAAGCAAAGGGCATGCCGCCGGAGGACCCCCGCCCGCTCGTTTTCTTAAACGCTTACCCAAAAATAGTTTACGGATTCTCCCGAGGCGAGTTTTTTCGTCCGGCCCCGGGGGGCCGACCATGCGACTGCCATTTTGACACGGCCTGAATCCGCCGCCACGGCAGTCTGCCATAATGACATATACTGCCAGCAGAGAGTCGTGCTGCACCACCTTCAAGAGTCATTCTGCGGCAATGAAGAAACTTCTTGGGCCCTCGCGTCGTCTGATTCTCAGTGATTACCGCTGACCCAGGAGTCTGGCAAATGCAGAAATCCAAATACCTCGTGGCGGCTGCGACGCTGCTGGCCGTTGCAGGACAGGCCGTGGCCGCGGTCGACCTGGTGACCATCCCCCGCCGCGAAGGCACCCAGCTTACGATCTACAATTCCGACGACATCACGATGGTCCGCGAGCACCGGCTGCTGACCGTCAAGCAGGGGATCAACCGGATCCAGTTCTCCTGGGCCAATACGCTGATC
>JAFGRD010000115.1 GCA_016935315.1 Pirellulales bacterium | reverse complement strand
CTCCGTCTGCCTCGCCCAACTGCGCGCCAACCTGGCGTATCAATTCGGCGCGCAAAGGCTTGTCGTCCCAGCAGGACACTCCCACGAGGGGAGGCCATGCGGTTGAAAACGTGCTTGCATTTGTTGTCGAAGCTGCGGGAACGCGAACTTTCCTGCAAGCGGAGTAACGACTCGTTCACGCTGTTCGTATACACGGCGCGATGCCGTCGACCTTCGTCTCTGGCGAAACTTCTGAAGCTGTTGATCCTACTGCCGTGTACGGTGGCCATTGCTGTAGAGATCACCATTATCGTCTCGTTCAGGTGAACGGAACGGGAGCCCGATTCCGCCGGCCTCAATCGCCGTTCCGGGCGGGGCTGGTGTCGAGAACTCGCGACGGGCCTAGCTCGCCGAGGCCGCGGGGGATCAGCAGCGCGATCAGCCGGCCGGAGGTGTCCAGCGCCGCGAACTCGCCCTGGGCCGGCGGCGCGGGGCGCGAAATCGTCCGGCCGTTGCAGACCTCGCGGATCTCGGCCGGCGACAACTCGATGCGCGGCAGCGACTCGACCGCCCGCAGCGCCGGCAGGAGGTGATCGCTCCAGCCGGCCCGCTTCACCTGGCACGGGGCCACGGCCTCTTGGATTCGGAAGCCGCCGATCGCCGTGCGGACCAGCGCCGACATCACGGCGGCCGTGTCCAGCGACTCGGCCAGATCGCGGCCCAGCGAGCGGATGTAGGTGCCACTGCCGCAGTCGACCGCCAGCGTCAGCTCCGGGTAGGCATAGGCGACGACCTCCAGGCGATGGACCATCACCGTGCGCGGCTTCAAGTCGACTTGGCGCCCCTTGCGCGCCAAGGCGTACGCCCGGCGGCCGTCGACCTTCAGGGCCGAATAGGCGGGCGGGCGCTGCTGGATTGGGCCGACGAGCTTCGCGGCGGCCGCAACGATGTCTTCGTGCGTCGGCACCGGCGGGGCGACCAGCGCGGTCACCTCGCTTTCGACGTCCTCGCTGGGGCTTTGCCGGCCGAGCAGGAACGTGGCCGTATAGCTTTTGGGCATTCGCTGCACGTATTCGATCAGCCGGGTGGCCGCCCCCGCGCAGACCACCAGGACGCCGGTGGCCAGCGGGTCGAGCGTGCCGGCATGTCCCGCCTTGGCCGGACGTACCGCCCGCTGGACGATGTCGACGACCCGGCGAGAGGTCATCCCGGCGGGCTTGTTGATATTGAACAGTCCACACGCGGTCACGAATCAGATCCTCGAACGCGCAGTCGCCGAAAGGACCAGAGCGTCAGGCTCAGGGCGGCGACCAGGCTCAGCGCCCCGACGGCCGCATGGGCCGTGGTCACAAGCACCTGAAGTCTGCCTTCCTGCAAGACGGTATAGTCGATGGCCGCCACGTAGTCGCGAGACCAGGCCGGCCAATTATAGTTGACGACCCAAGTGCCGGCGCCCAGCAGCAACTGCACGCAAAACAGCAGCACCAGCCACCGCGCCCGGCGAGCGAGGATCGGCGCCGCGGCCGCGCGCTGAAGCACAACCGCCGCCAGCCACGCCACGGCGGTTGCAACCAGCCCGACGGCGATCAGCTTCGTCCATAGCCAGAACAGGAACCAGCCGGGGGCCGTGTCCCACATCGGATGGCGCAGTTGGGCGCCGAGCACGATCAGCGCGTAGATGCCCAGGGTGGTGCCCGGCGAGAGCCAGTGCAGACGCCGGGCGGCCGGATCAGACGCCGGTGGGTCCGGCCGCAGCCAGGCGGGAGACGTCCACGCCACCATGGCCGCGGCGAGCGCAAAGAACAGCGGGGCCGTGCAGGCGTGGATCCTGGCCAGCATCCGTGCGTCGCCGAGCACGCGCAGCCCGCCCAGCAGACCCTGGAAACAGATGACCGCCACGGCGGCGGCAGCCAGCCACCACATCCAGCGGCGGCGATCGGATTTCCAGATCAGCACGGCCAACACGATCGTGCTCAGTCCGACCAGTTGGGCCAGCATCCGATGGGTGTGCTCCAGGAAGACGTCCCAGGTTCCGAGCCAAAGGTGCAGCGGGCAATAGAACCAGTAGCCGAAGGTGGTGGGCCAATCCTCGACGGCCATGCCGGCCTCGTAGGTGGTGACGGTGCCGCCCAGCCAGACCAGCGAAAAAGCAAGGCAAACCGTCAGCCAGGCCAGCCGGTGAGGCCAACGCGTGCTGGCTTGTTCGGGCCCGCGACGGTTTGCGTCGGCCACAGATCCGGTCTCCCGTTGGTCGGCCTGGGTCATTTGCAGTGCAGACGTCAATATAGTCGTCTGCCGAAGCGTGGCGACCCCGTGGCATTCATTCAGAGTTGTGCGAGGCGATTGAATATCTCCCCATGATACGACCGCCGCGCGTTCGCGGTCAAGACAAAGGAGCTTTACACCCCAAGGGCGTCTCGCTATACTTCCGTCATGCTCAGATTGCAGCGCGCTCTGATCACCGGCGTCTCCGGATTCGCTGGGGGATTCTTGGCCGAACACCTCTTGGACCGTGGCGACGAGGTGTTGGGATGCTCCCTGGACGGCCGCTGGGAGAAGAGCAGTCCGGAGGCGTTGCGCGATCGCGTCGAGCTGCTGCCGTGGGATGTGGGCGATCCCGGAGGAATGCCGGACGAGACCCGGCGGCGGATTCTGGATTTCCGGCCCGACTGTATCTATCATCTGGCGGCGATGAGCGTGCCGGACGATTGCGGCGAGGACGAAGCTGTCCCGGTGGCGACCGCGGTCAACGTGGCGGGCACGCGCCGGGTGATGGAGTTGGCCGCCTCGCTGGACGCTGGGCCCAGGGTCCTGTTCGCCAGCAGCAGCCACGTCTATGCCCCGGTTTCGGCGGAGTCGCCTCAGGTCGATGAGAATGCTCCCGTGGGTCCGTGGCGGGGCTATGGCCGGACCAAGCTCGCAGCCGAGCGCGAGGTCCGCCGGGCGGTCCGACATCGCGGCTGCGACGCGGTGATCGTGCGCAGTTTCCAGCATACCGGACCGCGACAGAACCCTCGCATGATGTTGCCCGAGTGGGCCCGGCAGTTCGCCACCGGCGGATCGGAGCCCGTCCAGGTCCTCAATCGCAACGCGCGGATCGATCTGAGTGACGGCCGCGACGTGGTGCGGGCGTACCGGCTGCTGGTCGAACGGGGCCGCTCGGGAGAAGCCTACAACGTGGGATCGGGGATCAGCCGGCGCAGCGGCGACGTCCTGGAGCTGTTGCGCCAGATGGCCGATCCACGGCGGGAGATCGTCGAGCTTCGCCCAGGGTTGAAGCAGGACCCGATCGCCGACGTTTCCCGGCTCGTCCGATGCACCGATTGGCGTGCTACAATTGGCCTGGAAACCACCGTGGCCGACACGCTGGCCTGGTGGCGATGGTTTGAATCGGCCCCAACGCATCGCGAACCCTCCCAGGAGTCAGAATCGTGAGAATCGCTGTCGTCGGAACGGGCTACGTCGGATTGGTGACGGGGACTTGCCTGGCCGAGACGGGTAACGACGTCGTCTGCGTTGACTGCGACCAGGAGAAGATCGATCGGCTGAACCAGGGCGAGATCCCGATCTACGAACCGGGGCTGGCGGAGGTGGTCCAGCGCAACGCGTCGGAGGGCCGCCTGCAATTCACGACCGATCTGGCGGCGGCGACCAGCAGCGCGAAGCTCATTTTTCTGGCCGTCGGGACGCCGTCGGCCGACGACGGCTCGGTCGACCTGTCGGCCCTCTGGTCGGTAGTCGAGGAGGTGGCGCCCCATCTGGGCGGGGATGCGATTGTCGTGCTGAAGAGCACGGTGCCCGTCGGAACGAACGCGGCGGTTACGGCTCGGCTGGAAGAGCTGACGGGCCGCGATTGCGATGTGGCCAGCAACCCCGAGTTCCTCAAGGAAGGCGCCGCGATCGACGATTTCATGAAACCCGACCGCGTGGTGGTCGGCACCCGCCGCGACCCCGTGTTCGAAGTGCTCTGGGACCTCTATCAACCGTATCTTCGCACGGACAAGCCGATCTTGTCCATGTCGCCCGAAAGCGCGGAGATGACCAAGTACGTGGCCAACTCGCTGTTGTCGACCAAGATCAGCTTCATCAACGAGATGGCGAACCTCTGCGAGATTACCGGGGCCGATATCAACGAAGTCCGCCGCGGCATCGGGCACGACAGCCGCATCGGCTTCGCGTTTCTATTTCCGGGCGTTGGCTATGGGGGGAGCTGTTTTCCCAAGGACGTGTGCGGGCTGGCTTCGGTGGCCCGAGCCCGCGGCCTGACGCCGCGAATCCTCGACGCGGTGCATGAAGTCAACTTGCGACAGAAGCGGGTGCTCAGCGAAAAGATCGAGCGGCACTTCGACCGCGGCCTCTCGGGCCTGACGATTGCCGTCTGGGGGTTGGCGTTCAAGCCCGGCACCGACGACATTCGCGATGCCCCGGCACTTGTCTTGCTGGAT
Source organism: Pirellulales bacterium (assembly GCA_016935315.1). GTDB lineage: Bacteria > Planctomycetota > Planctomycetia > Pirellulales > Thermoguttaceae > JAFGRD01. Next base: position 1,052 of record JAFGRD010000115.1, on the reverse strand, counting down.
CGGCTGCTGGAGCTGGGGGCCACGGTTCGGGTGCACGACCCGGTGGCCATGGAAAACGTCCGCCGAAAGTACGGTCAACGGCTGGTCTACTGCCAGCGGCGCGACGACGCCTTGCAGCAGGCCGATGCCCTGGCCATCGTGACCGAATGGAAGCATTTCGTGCATCCCGACTTCGATCAGATGCGGCGGCTGATGCGACAACCGGTGGTCTTCGACGGCCGCAATCTCTACAATCCCCATCGCATGCGAGACGCGGGCTTCACGTACTACAGCATCGGCCGCCCCGCAGTCCCGTAAAACCGTCCGAGATCCGTTTCGGAAGGAGCAATTCCCATGTCGCACCATCAACGGTGGTTGGCGCTGACGGCTGTCGCGATCGCCCTGGCCGGACTCGTCGTCGCGGGGTGCTCCGGCAGGTCGGGCGACGAGCCGTCGCCGGGAGCAGACACCACGGAAGGCGGCGAGCACCAACAGGTGTTCGCCATCGAAGGGATGACCTGCGAAGGCTGCGTGAGCACCGTCACCATGGCCCTGAAGGGGCTGCCCGGCGTCGAGTCGGTCCAGGTCTCGCTTGCCCACAAACAGGCGACTGTGACCGGCGACCCGCAGAAGGTGACGGAACAAGCCGTCATCGCGGCCGTCGAGGAGGCCGGCTACAAGGCCCAACCGGCGGCGACGGGCGCAGACGGAACGCGCTGACCACGGGCCCGCGCGTCCTTGCACTTTCATGTATGTCCAACTTATTCTTGGACGAGTCCTTAGCCCCACGACGCGAACAGGCGGTCCACGGCCTCTACGACGGTGCCCCGGCCCGCGCGAAAACGGCGCTGCACGGTCATCTCTTGCAGCGCGTAGAACCAGTCGCGGTTGCCCCGGATCGCCGACCGGTCCAGTGCGACGGTCTCCCGCAGGACCGCGTCGCAGGCTGGCTCCGGAGGCGTGCTCTGCGGGGCCTCGGCTCCCTTGCCCGGGGGCGCGACGAGCAGGCCGGTGAGCAATACGTCGTCGAGGTTCCAGCCGCAATAGGTCCACGAGCCGTCGGTGGTTCCCAT
>JAFGRD010000114.1 GCA_016935315.1 Pirellulales bacterium | reverse complement strand
TACGAACAATACCCCGAACTACTCGCCGCCCTGGCGGCCTAAAACATGCGCGCACCGTGCGCAGAAGTTGTGACGTAAGACTCTAAGGCCAAGGTCTCGCTCCAGGGGCTGCCGGAAGACTTGTTGTCTTCTTGTCTTTGACCGCCCCTATTGATGTTTGCATTGTGAATGATCCAGGCCGACCAACGGGAGGCCGGAAAAATCGGGCTCCCGTTGGTCGCCCTCGCGCACTGACGGTGCAAGCGTCAATAGAAGTTCCCGAATTTCGCCGACCGGCAAAAGCGTCACAACCGTCTCGCTCCCCCGCCTATTCGGCATCAACGGTCCATCTTGACGCGTTCCGGGGGGCCCGGCGGTACGATCCTATGGATGTCCTCGCTGTAAATGGCGAGTTGGGCCAGTTAACGGGAGGCCGGAAGAACCGGGCTCGCGTTGCTTGGGCTGGCACAAGGACGTCGCTTGGGCGTCCAGAAGACGGAACGCTCGTGTCCGGAAAACCGAAGGGAGACGTGATGGCTCGTTGCTGCTTTGTCGGCGTTCTGACGTGCTTGTTGGCAGCCGTTTCTCTGGCGACGTCGGCCACTGCGGGCGACCTGCTGGGCCTTGTGCGAGGCCACGGCTCACCAAGTGGCTCAGCCAGCCCTTGGCGACAAGTGGCTGCTCCGCCCGGGCCGCACCGTTACCCCCAGTACAATGCAGCCTCCGCGCCCTGGAGCGGATACGGATTCGGCGTGCCGACGTACAGTTGGGGCTATTTCGGGGCCCGATATCGCCCGGCCGTCATCTGCCACAAGGGCTACTATGGCGACATGACGCAATGGGGCTACCGCGTCGGATACTGAGGGGTCGCGCAAGAGCAGTTTTGGCAACACTTCAGCGAAATGGCGGCTGAGGCAACGTGTCCCGAGCCGCCGTCAACGGCCTTGCGTTACGCCGCGGGCGCCTCGGGCTCCGTGTCGAGCCGCTGCTGAAGAATCTCGCCGTCTTCGCTGACGTCCTCGAAGCGGACCGAGACCTGCTTCGACACGCCGGACTCCTGCATGGTGACTCCGTAGATCGTGTTGGCCGCGGTCATGGTCTTCTTGGAGTGGGTCACGATGATGAACTGGGTCCAGGCGAGAAAGCCTTGCAGCACCTTGGTGAAACGGTCGATGTTCGCCTCGTCCAGAGCGGCATCGACCTCGTCGAGCACACAGAAGGGGCTGGGGCGACTGCGGAAAATGGCCAGCAGCAGCGCCACGCACGTCAACGTCTTCTCGCCGCCGCTGAGCAGGGAGATGCTACGAGGCTCCTTGCCCGGAGGCCGGGCGACGATCTCGATCCCGCTTTCCAGGATGTCGGCGTCTTCCTCCAAGACGATATCGCCGTGCCCTCCCCCGAAGAGGTCGCGGAACAGCGTCTGGAAGTGGCCGCGGACGGTCTGCAACGTTTCGGAAAAGAGCCGCCTGCTGTCGGTGTTGATCCTGTCGATGATCTTCTCCAGGGAGGCCTTGGCGCTGGCTAGGTCGCCGTATTGGTCGGCGAGGCTCTTGTGCCGTGTCTCGAGATCATCCAGCTCCTCCAAGGCTTCGAGATTCACGTTGCCCAGATTGCTGATCTTGCGGCGGAGCTCGTCGATCTCCTCCTGGACTTCCTCCCGCTGATGCTGCTCCTCGTCGCTGAGACCGTGCTCCAACTCCGCCAGTTCGATCCCGTAATCGTCACGGAGGCGGTCGGCCAGACCGTTGCGCTGGTGCCGCACCTCGTTCGCGGCAAGGTCCTCGGCATGGGTCTTCTCCTCCAGCTTGTGGACTTTGGCGCGGATCTTCTGGATTCCCCCCGCCAGTGCCGTCCGCTGTTGCCGCAACAACTCTCGGCCGTTGATCAATTCGACGGTCCCGACGGCAAACTTCTCTTTTCGGAGATATAATTCGGCGACCTCCGACTCGGCACGCAGCACGTTCCATTGCGACTGCTCGGCACGCTGCAGGCACTCAGCCAGTTGCTCGCGGCCGTCGGAAATCGCGCGCCATCGCTCCTCGCGGCTGTCCTCGAACTGACGCAAGCGGGCGTGCAGGTTGCGCAACCGTTCCTCACTCTTGGCCAACTCGACCTTGGTCTGCGTCGTTTCCCGGGTGTGAACCTGCCGCTGGCTTTCCAGCCGGTCGATCTGCCCGTCGAGTCCGACCAGCCGCGATTCCATCTCGGCCAAAGTCGCATCGGATTGTTGGCGTCTTGTCCGCACGTCGGCCAATTCGCGCGAGGCCGCATCGAGTTGGGCAGCGGCGGCGCGCAGTTCCGCTTCCAGCACGGATTGTTGACGGTCCCACTGTCCTCGCTGGGCCTCCGCTGCCGTGATTTTGAAACGGCACTCTGCCAAAGTCTCGACGGCCTTGCGGTGTTCGGCCGCCCGGATTTCAACCTGCTGTTGTAGCCGGGCGATCTGCTGACTGAGCCGGTCGGCGGCCTCGTCGCCCTGGTTGATCTTGGCTTGCAACTCCGTGAGCTGCCCTTGGAGCGCTTCGAGCTGACTGCGGCGCGAGATCAGGCCCGTCGTACCGTGCCGAGGACCGACCACCAGGGTGCCATCGGCCGAGAGCATTTCTCCGGCCAGAGTCACGAAATCCAGGGCCCTGCCCGCTGATTCTGCCAGCCGAATGGCGTGGGCCAAGTCCTCGACGATCCACGTTTGTCCCAGCAGTCGTTTCGCCAATGGTGCGTACTTCGGTTCGGCCTGGACAAACTGGTCGGCTCGCCCGAGCACGCCGGGTCTACCCTGCAGGTCGATCTGCGGCCCTGCCGGCTTGTCTACCTGAGAGTCCAGCCACACGAATCCGACCCGGCCCGCAAGGCGATGAGATTCGCTACGGAGGTACTCCAGCAATTGGCTGTCCTTGGTGGCGACCACATGCTGCGCCGCGGGCCCCAGGGCGACTTCGATGAGCGGGGCGATCTCGACGCTCACGTGCAACAGATCGGCGACCAGCCCCCAGACCCCTCGATACGGCCCGTCGCCGGGTTCGTTCGCCCGGGCCAGCACTTCCTTCACGCCGGCGCCTAGCCCTTCCTGGCGGCGTTGGAGCTCTTCCAGAACAGCGGTTCGTTCCGCGGTTCCGCGGTGGCGCTGGCGAAGCTCGGCAAGCTCTTCTTGCCGGGCGGCATGCTGTTGCTGGTACTGAGCGAGTTGGGATTGAGCCGCGGCCAACAGTTCTTCGCGCTCATCGCTCCGTCGGGAAAACTGCTGCTGGTTGGCACGCAGATCGCTTAGCTCGTTCGTCAGCGAGTCGAGTTGCTGCCGCAGCTCGGCCATGCGTTTTTGGCTTCGGTCTCGGGCGGCCGAGGCCGCGGCCACCTGACTCTCCAGCGCACTCTGCTCGTTGCCCAGTGCGGCGGCCGCCCGCATTTGCTCCATGTGGGCCGCACGGCGTTGCTCGTTCTCGCCGCGGATCTGATCCAGGTTGGTCATCACTCCGGTCAGCGTCCGCTCGCCTTCCACCAGACGGACGGCAATCTCGCGGTGGCGCTGTTCGGCCGCTTGGACCGCCTGGTCGGTTTCCCGCGATCGCTGCTGCAGGTCGCCGACCCGAGCGTTCATCTCGACCAGTTGACGCCGCTGCCGTCCGATTTCCTGTTCGAGATCGCGGCCCCGTGCCCGTTCGTGCTCGATGGTCGATTCGAACGCGGCGATCCGCTCGCGGTTGGAGGCAATCCGGGCCTCGGACTGGCGAATGGCCTCATTGGCGTCGCCGATGCGGTTCTCCATTCCCAACAAGCGGGTCTCGGCGTTCTCGGCCTCGGCCGAGGCGGCGTCTCGCTGATCGCCCAACGCCTGAAGCTCGCGATCGAACTCCGCCAGCCGATCGCTCAGACGTCGCCAATCGACCAGCCCCACCTGCGTGCGCAGTTCTTGCAGCCGGTCGGTGTACTCCTTGTATCGCCGAGCCTTGCCGGCCTGCATCCGGACGCTGCGGAGCCGGTTGTCGACCTCATCGACAATATCGGAGAGCCGCAGCAGGTTCTGCTCCACCCGCTCCAAACGCCGCAAGGCTTCCACTTTCTTGGCCTTGAACCGACTGATGCCGGCCGCCTCTTCGAAGATCAGTCGCCGATCCCGCGGGGAAGACTGGAGCAGGATATCGACCTTCCCCTGCTCGATCACGCTGTAGGCCTGGGTGCCCATGCCGGTTCCGGAGAGCAGGTCGCGAATATCGCGCAAACGAGCCGGCTGGCGGTTGATAAGGTACTCGCCTTCACCGCTGCGGTAGACGCGGCGCGTGATGTGAACCTCGGGCGTGTCGACGGCCAGCAGGTTGCCGGAATTGTCGAACGTCAGCGTGATTTCGGCCGAGTTCATGCCGCGCCGGCTGCCCGAGCCGTTGAAGATGACGTCGGCCATCTCCTTGCCGCGCAGGCTCTTGACGCTCTGTTCGCCCAACACCCATTTGATCGCGTCGACAATGTTCGACTTCCCCGATCCGTTGGGCCCCACGACAACGGTGATCCCTTGGGGAAACTCAAATCGGGTTTTGTCGGCGAAGCTCTTGAAGCCGACGAGTTCGAGCGCCTTGAGCATGAGAGGGGCAGTTCCAGGGGGCGGGAAGCCATCGAGCGAGGGTCAACCCACTCGTCCGGTGGGTTTCAGTCCGGGTCGCGTCCCGTCATTTTAGCAAAGAACCCCTTCAGTGGGTGCCGGTCCTCTGAGAATTCCGAGGAATCGCGGTTGGGCTTGGTCGATTTGGCGCCAGGTTGCCCCTTTCCGGACTCTTTGCTGTCGGTTCGCTGCCGAAACAGGTCCGGCAGCGGGCTGCCGACTCGCGGGTCCGTGTCCTTGGCAGCGTCACGGTCTTCCCGACTTGCCACCCGATCGTAGGACCTGCCTGCCGTCGGCAGCGCATCGACTTCGAGACGGCTGGGCAGCGCGCCGGCCGCCTTGGCCTCTTGTAGGGCCTGGACCACGTCTGGGTACGTGCCTCCCAATTCGACGATCGCCCGAATCACTGCGTCCAATTCGGTCGAGACCACTCGCTTCTGATCCGCCTCTTCCACCGCGTACTTGCTCACGGCGATCTGGTTCGAGCCGCAACTGGTGACCATGATCTGACTGCCGGCCTCGACGGCAAGCGGCGTTTGGAGGCCCTGGTGTTGGCCGAAGAGGACGATCTCCGGGCGGCGGTTTCTGGTCAAGTGCACCAGGGGCGGCCCGGAGGTGGCCAGCACGTGGTAGCTGAATTGCTCTCCCAGCCGCTCGCCCAATACCAGCGAATCGGCGGGATTCATGGCCCAGAGGGCGCGGAAGGCCCCATACCGGGTCTCGGCACTGGGTACCGCCAAGAGCTCTCGGAGCTGTTCATACGCCGCGAAGTCGTCCATGGCGCTCAGCGCGGTCAGGGCAAAGACACGGAAGGCAGGCTCGCTGCGGGCCGCCTCGCCCAAGCAGGCGGCCGCCTCGCGGCGGTCGAGATAGGCCAAGGCTTCGGCCGAATGGAATCGGACTTCCGGGTCGCCAGACTCGATGCCCGCGAGCAGCGTGTCCACACCCGCACTGCCGATCGCCTCGAGCTCCAATGCCGTCCCCGCCGAAGTCACCGAGTCGAGCAGCCGGTTCTTCAGTACGACCATGCGCTGCATCCGTTCGGCGGCCGACTCCTGCAGCGCCGTGGCGCGAAGGACTTGCACGTAGCGGCCGATGTTGTCCTTGTATCGCGGATGGACCTTCAACTCGACGAACTTGTCCGTCTCGGCGTTGGCCACGCCGACTTTCACACCTCTCTGAAACGTATGGAAGCGCCGGTTGAGGGCATTGGCCACGCGGGCGCTGTTGAACACGTTCTGCTGGCCCGGCTTCAGCACCAATCCCAGTTGCCGCGACCTGGTCGCCACACCGCCGCCGAGGATCCGGCCTCGGCCGAGCAAAATGGAGTCTTCCTCCCCGTCGCTCGACGGATCGACCATCACCGGCCCGCTGGCCAGTCCCCAGAGATGCCCCTCGTGGAACTGGTTGTTCAATACGGCCATTTCCTTCAGGCGGCACAGCAGAAGATGACCACCCCGCAGGCTCGTTGTGTCGCTCCGCGACGGAATGCGAACCTCAATGTCGAACCGATCGCCTTTCTGGATACCCGGCCGAAGCACGCCGCGGACCAGCACCAGGGCGGTGTTCGGCGAAGCCATCACCGTGTTGGGATTGGGCACTGCCCGTGTCTGCATTTCATCCAGCAGCGCGGCTCGCTGCGGCGACGGGGCCGGATCGCTCCCGGTGCCCGGAAGCCCCGTTACCAGCCCCACCGCCTCAACGCGGATCGGAAACATGTTGTACGGAACGGCCAGGTCGCCGACCAGCCGGGTCTGCACTCGGTCCGCTTCGAGGTCGTCCGGGCTCTGAGATCGGACGTTCAACACGTCCCAACTCGAACAACCGGCGAGTATCACCATGCCGCATCCCAGCCACCTCAAATGGGACTTCATGCTTCCATGCACTCCTTGGGGTCCGGCCATCAAGACGGGGCCTGTTTGCTGCGGCACTACAACGGGATTCGCAGCGCCGCGCCTCGGCCGAACGGCCGACACCAAAACCTGACGAGAAAAGTGGAACCGGCGTCTTGCCGGCCCATTGGAAAGGATAGTCGAGGGCGGAACCATAGCCATATCGCCTGGGCCGGTCAAGAGGAATGAGGGCTACGGCGGATCGTATCCGCCCGGATTCCAGGGATGGCAGCGGCATATCCGCCGGCAACCTCGCCAGGCCCCCCGAATCGCCCCATACTTGCGGACCGACTCGATGAAGTACACGCTGCAACTCGGCTCGAAGCGGCAGCGCCGGCCGAGCAAGGGACTCAGAATCAACTGGTAGAGCCGAACCGCAGCGATCAGGATCCAGCCGGGAATCGCAAAAACCGCGCGGACGATCGCTCGATACCGGTCACAGTACATCGCGTTCCAACAGCTTGCCCAGACGGTCAAACCCCACGATTCTCATCTCGTCTACCCAGCTTTTGGGCCACCCGCGTCGCCAGACGTGGCAGCGAGTCGAGCAACGCTGTCAACTCGGGTTTAGCACCCGATCGAGGGATCACGACCAAGTCGACCCCGGCGGGCAACCGCTGGCGTGTCAGACGGTACGCCTCGCGGATCAGCCGCTTCCAGCGATTGCGGACGACCGCATTGCCCACCTTTCGCGACACCGACAGGCCGATCCGGGCATGGCAGAGACCGTTGTCGCACCCGAACACCAGTAGGCAGTGATCCGAAGCCGAACAACGAGCCCGGTATGCCCGCTGGAAGTCGGCGCCGCGTCGCATCCGAAACTCAGACAACAGACGCTGGCTTTCCATTTCCCCTACCACTTCTGAGCGGCCAACTACCACTTCAAATCCGCTCGCGGACTGAGCGGATAGCGCTGGTCCAAGTCCTTAATCAACTGGCGGTCGGCGTCCCCGAGATCCTTGGGAAGAACGATCTGGATTTCGGCCAGCAGGTCGCCCGCAGTCCCGTCCTTCGGCGTCACGCCGTGGCCCTTCACGCGTAGCTTGGTCCCGCTGGAGCTTCCCGCCGGCACGCGTAGCGAGACGGTCCCTCGGGGCGTCGGCACGTCGATCTTGGCCCCCAAGGCCGCCTCGGCCAGTGTCACGGGGACCTTCACGTGCAGGTGGTGCCCGCGACGTTGGAAGAACGGGTGCGGCGCCACGCGGATCGTAATCAGGATGTCGCCCGGCGGCCCGCGGCGGGGGGCCGGCTCGCCCTGGCCGCGGATACGTATCTTTTTGCCGTCTTCGATGCCCGCGGGTATCTTCACCGCAATGGTCTCCGTCTTGCCCGACGCGCGACGCACGGCAATCTGTGCCTCCCCGCCGTTGACGGCCGTGTTCAGCGGGACCTGCAACTCGTGCAGGATATCAGCGCCGCGGCCCCTCACGCCCGGCCCCGGCCTGGGCTGTCCCTGGGCACGGGCACGGCGAAATTGGCTGAAAACGTCGGCGAATCCGCCGCCTTGCTCCTCTCCGAACCGTTCGCCGAAGATCTGGCTCAGATCGACATCTTCGACGCGGAATTCCCCGGGACCGGTCCCGAATCCACCGCCCCAAGAGGCCCCCGGACGCGGACCGCCGGCGCCCATCGTCTCGAACGAACTGCCGTAGCGGTCGTACATTTCCCGCTTCTCCGGGTCGTTGAGCACGTCGAACGCCGACTGGATTCTCTGAAACTTCTCCTTCGCCGCCTTGTCCTTGGGATTCACATCGGGATGGTACTTCCGCGCCAGGTCGCGATAGGCCTTCTGGATCTCGGCCTGCGAGGCGTTGCGGCTGACTCCCAGCGTTTTGTAGTAGTCTTCTGCCATGACTCGATATTGTAGGTCCACTGGCCCGGTCGTAGCAAGTCGATCCGCCGTACGGGCGGGGGGGCCCGCCCGCATGCTACACTTGCCTGGTTTGAATGGGCCTTACACGATCTGATAAAAACGGCACGTAGGCCTGGATGAAGGCGGACGCCGTTCACGCTACGACTCGCACCGGGACGCAGCCATGTCTCGATCCACGGCCGCCCCTGCCACGACGAAGCCGATCTTACGCCCGCTGGCGGTGGTTTTGACGGCTCTGGCGGTTCTGACGGCTCCGGTCGGTCGGCGCGTTTTGGCCGCTGGCGGGAGGTTGGAGATCAGCGTCGTCGACCGCGCCACCGGCCAGCCGATCGCGGTTCGCATGCACCTGGCCAACGCGTCCGGACGGCCTCAGCGGCCCAAGCGGCTGCCTTTCTGGCACGACCACTTCGCCTTCGCCGGCAAGGTGCTGCTCGAATTGCCGGTGGGCGACTACACCTTCGAGATGGAGCGGGGGCCCGAGTACGTCGTCCGTAGCGGCAGCTTCCGCATCGACGACTTCGCCGAGGACACCAAGCAGGTGGACATGCACCGGTTTGTGGACATGTCGCAGCACGGCTGGTGGTCCGGCGACCTCTACGTCCGACGGCCGGTCGCCGAGGTGCCGCTGCTGATGCAGGCCGAGGACCTTCACGTGGCCGAGGTCGTCACCTGGCTCAACGACCAGACCTGGCCGGCCAAGCCACCGCCGGCCGACCCGCTGGTCTGCTTCGACGCCGACCGCTGCTACCACGTGCTGGCCGGCGGCCACAGTCGGGCGGGGTCCACGCTGCTGTACTTCCATCTGCCGGCCCCGCTGCATCCAGCCGACGCCGGACAGCCGCCGGCCTCCGCCGACCAATACCCGCCGCCGATCGACTACGCCCTGAAGGCCCATCAACACCCCGATGCGTGGATCGACCTGAGCGCCCCCTTCTGGTGGGACCTACCGATGCTGGTGGCGGCCGGGCAAGTCGATTCGATCCAGCTTGCGCACAGCCACCTGGGACGCCAGTCGGTCATGGACAACGAGGCCGACGGCAAGCCCCGCGACAAGCTCCGCTATCCCGGCGCCTGGGGCAACGCCCGCTGGTCGCACGACATCTACTTCAAGCTGCTGGAGTGTGGTCTGCGGATCCCGCCTACCGCCGGCAGCGGCTCGGGCGTGGTGCCCAATCCGGTCGGCTACAACCGGGTCTATGTCCACCTCGACGGCCCGTTCGGCTACGCACCGTGGTGGAAGGGCCTGCGCGCCGGTCGCGTGGTGGTGACCAACGGGCCGCTGTTGCGTCCCAGCGTCCACGGCCGGTTGCCCGGCCACGTGTTTCAGGTCACCCGGGGCGAGCAGGCCGAGTTCGAGATCGGGCTGACGCTCTCGACCCGCCAGCCGATCAGCTATCTGGAGATCATCAAGAATGGCCAGGTCGAGCACTCGATTCGTTTCGAGGAGTACTCCCAAAGCGGCCGGCTGCCGAAGCTGAGTTTCCAGCACGGCGGCTGGTTCCTGGTCCGGGCGGTCACCGACCTGCCCAAGACGTATCGCTTCGCCATCACCGGCCCCTACTACGTCGAGGTGGATGGCCAACCGCGGATCAGCAAGCAGGCGGCGGAGTTCTTTCTCGACTGGGTGTACCAACGCGCCCGGCAGATCAAACTGGCCGATCCACAACAGCAGCGCGCGGTGCTCGCCCACCATCGCCGGGCCCGCGATTTCTGGCAGGATCTCGTCACCCGGGCGAACGCCCCGTAGAGATGTCATTCAGTGTGTCATTGACCGACCGCGAAGACGACAGCTCTGCCGTCTCTTGCTGCCTTGCTCCAAAGTGACTTGAGTAATTCAGAAGATTCCCAAGGGTATTCGAAATCCGCATTACTGAGATCGAATCCATAGTCGTCGCCGTCTATCTGGTCGCATTTCTCCCGGAGTCGGTCCTCGGTGACGTGCTGCAAGGCCTCGGAAACCACGGGTACGTCATCCGCTCCAACGAGAAACACGATGTAATCGCCCCCCAAAGAAGCTGTCGGCCCCCGAGGGTGCACAGATTGAGGGGATGCACCGCGCGCGGCGCAAGTCCTTGACACCAACCGAGCACGGGACTATTGATAGGGGCAGAGCGGAGCAGGGCATGCACGCCCTCTGGAACATGGGACCGATAGGACACAGGAATCGAGACCGTGTGCCCGGCGCGCGGAACTTGCACTGAAGGACCCCAAAGCACCATGACTCCACGGGAACGAGTCTTAACGGCGTTGAATCGCTGCCCGCCGGACCGCACGCCGCGCGACTTCTGGGCCGAAGAACCCACCTGGAAGCGGCTGTTGGCCCACGTGGGGCACCACGACAGGGCACGGTTGCTGAACGAGCTGGGCATCGACGTGCGCCACCTCGAGTTGGACGGCCCGGCCGAGCAGGCCGTCGGCGGGGGCGTTTACCAGAACCTTTGGGGTGAACGCTACGTCTATCGCCAGACCCCCTGGGGCCCGATGCGCGAGGACACCCGCGGGGCGCTGGCCGATGCGCAGACCACGGCCGACCTCGAAGCCTTCGCGTGGCCGACGCCCGATCAATTCGATCATGCGTCGCTGCGGGCCCAGTACGAGCGTCTCGACGAGTACGCGCTGCTCTACGGTTCTGCCGACGTCTGGCAGCGCCCCGGCCTGGTCCGCGGTTGGGAGGGCATGTTCCTGGACATGGCCACGCGACCCGAGTGGGCCCATTTTCTCTCGCGGAAATTCACCGATTTCTACAAAGAGGACTACACAAGGGCGGCCGAGGCCACTCGCGGGCGGATCGATCTGTATCTGCTGATCAGCGACCTGGGCAGCCAGCACGGGCCGCTGATCTCGGTGGCCATGTTTCGCACGTTCGTCGCTCCCTATCTGCGAGAAATGACCGATTGCATCCACGGCCTGGGAGGCAAGGTGCTGTTTCACAGTTGCGGCTTGATCCGGCCGTTGATTCCCGAGCTGATTGAGTTGGGTATCGACGTGCTGGACCCGATCCAGCCCGTCGCGCCGGAAATGGCGCCGGAGCAACTGGCGGCCGATTTCGGCGACCGGGTCTGTTTCCACGGCGGAATCGACATGCAGCATCTGCTGCCGCACGGCACGGTCGAAGACGTGCGCACGGAGGTACGCCGCTACTGCGACACTCTGGGGCGCAACGGTGGCTACCTCCTGGCCCCGGCCCACCTGTTCCAGCCGGACGTCCCGCCGGAGAACATCCTGGCTGTGTACGCTGCTTCCTCATCGCCTTACCCACCGACACAGGAAGCGTAACGTCCGGATTCGTCGAGGGCCTACTTTCCGAGATGAAGCGTCACTAGCGGTCTGATGCCCGCCGGATCTCCCCGCAACTGCCAATAGAACTCCTCGGCCAGATCGAACTTCGACGGAAGACGCTCCGGAAGGTCGACCTCCTTGGTGTGAAAGAACGCCTTTGCATTGGGGGTATGCGCAGGATGGCGCCCGATTGAGACGTTCAGTTCGCTCTCGATCCGAACAGAACGCAGATCGGCGTCGGGACCATTACTATCTTGCGTGTGTAGGTCAACTCGCCTGTGTCCGGGTCGATGTCGAAGACGGCAATGGTGTTACTATCGCGTCCGGCGGCCAACAGCCATTTTCCCGTTGGATCAACATTGAAGTTCCGCGGCCAGCTTCCGCGAATCGGTTCGCGTTCGATCAGGGTCAGCTTACCGCTGTTCGGGTCGACGCTCATGGCCGTGATGGTATCGTGCCCGCGGTTCGCGGCGTAGACATACTTGCCGGATGGATGGACGCGGATCTCCGACGCACTGACGAACGACTCTTTCGCTTTCTCCTGCTCCGGAACGGTTGGAATCGTCTGCAATTCGGCCACGGCGCCCTTCGCGGCATCGTAAGCGAACGCACTGACTGACATTTGCATCTCGTTCAACACGTAGATGAACTTGCCGCCGGGATGGAACTTCATGTGCCGCGGTCCGCTACCCGGTGGCAGCTTGCCAAATCCGTGGGGAGCCAGGTCAGCACGCTTGGCATCGAGTCGATAGATGACTACCTCGTCCATGCCCAAATCCGGCACGAAGACAAACTTGTTGTCCGGCGACGTGCCGACCCAATGAGCGTGCGGTCTGTTTTGCCGACCGGGTACGACACCCGATCCACCTTCGTGTTTGACCAGCCTTGATTGCGCACGGATCGATCCGTCATCGGCCAGAGGATAGACAGCCGTCGATCCACCGCCATATTGAGCTGAAAAGAGCACCTTGCCCGTACGATCCGTCGCTATGTGGGCGGCATCTCCGTCGCCGGTCGGCTGAGCACCCATGATCGCCAGACTTGCCTCGGAGCCCTGCCGCCGGATGCGAAAAGCCACCACCGACGGTTGGCCGTCCATCGTGCCCGTCGAATAGAGCACTTCGCCGCCGGGATGCATCGCCAGGAACCCAGGACTCTTCATCTCGGCCGCCAACTGCGGCCGACTCAACTCACCACTTTCCGAGTTGAGCTTGGCATAATAGATGCCCTTGCTGGGGCCATTCCGTGGCGTGGTCGTACCGATCCACACATCAAGCTCATCGGCCGAGCAAGCACCGACGAGGCAGCTCCCCAGCAACAACCACAAACACACGGCAAGGCCAACGGCACAACGTGATGCGAATTCAATGCTCATTCCATTGTCCCTCCAGAAGAAGTCGATGCGAACCTGGTTTATTGATGTTTGCATTGCGAATGATCCAGGCCGGCCAACGGGAGGCCGGAAAAATCGGGCTCCCGTTGGTCGCCCTCGCGGATTGGCTGTGCAAGCGCCTCGCTGTCTTGTACCAAGATCTTTCTCTCCAGCAGAAAGCGGAGTCTTGCCGCCCGACTCACTTCGATCGCAACATAGACTCGTACCACTGGGTGACTTGTTTCGTTAGCCGGTTGACCACGTTGGGTTGCACGTCGGCGAGGTTCTTCGTTTCGCCGACGTCGGCCGACAGGTCGTACAACTGCGGACGGCCGCCGTCATAGTCACATAGCAGTTTCCACTGGCCATGCCGCACGGCAAGGTCCGGTAGCTTCTCGAAGCCGTAAAAGTCCTTGCGGTCCGGTGGGCGGGCGAAAAGGATCGGGGCCTCGCGCGAACGCTCCGACCGGCCCAGCAACACGTCCAGCAGGTTCTCGCCATCATACTTCACCCCCGGCGGCGGTTCCACGTCTGCCAGCGCCAGCAGCGACGGCACCAGATCGATTGCCGCGAACACCGACGCCTTGTTCCGCCGCCCCGCAGCGTTGCGGTCCACCCAGCCCGGGCCCCACACGATCAGTGCTGAGCGAACGCCGCCCTCATATAGGTTCGTCTTGCATCCTCGAAGCGGCCCGGCCCGCCCGGCGCCAGGCTCGTGGCCGTTGTCCGAACAGATCAGTATCAACGTATTGTCGCGCAGGGCGTCATCGTTGCGCACGTGGTCGAACAGCGGCGCCAACTGCCGGTCCATCTCTTCCAGCACGGCGAGGTACAACTCGCGTTTGTTCTTGCCCCATTTTTTGATCGGCGGGTAGAACGGACTGTGAACGTCGTCGGGCCAGACGTTGATGTAGAACGGTTTGCCAGCGGCTTTTGCCTTGTTGATAAAGCGCAATGCCGCTTCGACGAATCCGGCGGTGATCTTTGATCGCTGCATCCACGTGGCCGGCCCCCCCAGCCGCTCGGCGTCGGCCCAGATGCGGCCGTACTTGACCTTGCGGCCGTTGCCCGGCCACATCGTCAAGGGCAGCAGCTTCGGGCCCATACCCTCGAAGTTCGTCAGCGACTGATCGAACCCGTAGTCGGTGATCGGCGGCGCTTCGGCCACATCGCGCTGCCCGCCCATGTGCCATTTGCCGAAATGCCCAGTTGCGTATCCGGCCTGTTTCAGACTGCGTGCGAACATGGGCGCGTTCGGGTCCAGCCACTGCACCATGCCCCGTTGTGTGTTCTGCTTGCGGTGCGCCAGGTACGACGTGATCTGCCACCGCTGCGGGTATTGCCCGGTCGAAATCGCCACCCGCGACGGCGAGCAGATCGGCGAGTTGACGTAGAACTGCTCGAACGCGACGCCCTCTGCCGCCAGGCGATCGATGTGCGGGGTCTGCGCGTCGGTGTTGCCGAAGCAGGAGAAGTCTGCCCAACCCATGTCGTCGACGAACACCAGCACGATGTTCGGCCGCCGCGGGTGCTCGTCGGCCCAAACCGACTTCAGCGCTAAGGCTGTCAGCAGGGCACAAGCGATCAAAGTCACGAATACTCTTCGAGGTGTCATGGGGCGTATCTCTCTGTTTTGTTTTCGTGCAGGTGGCAAGGCTCCAGTGAACCAGATCGGGAAACGTTGCCACCGACATGGTGTCCCGCCTTCCGCTCCAGGCGGTGTAGTTCATATAGTATGTGCCATCTTCGCCCTCGATGATATGAAGGTCCTCGCAGCCGCCTTCCCATTCGTACTCTTTCCAGGGGTCGTTGTCCAGGCAAAGGACCGGCTTCCCGTGGCGGGACACGAAGCAGGTCGCCGGTTCCGTCGATCTTCAGGTAGACCCAGCCCTGCCTCGCTAAACCGCGATAGAGGGCACGGATCACATGGTCCACGGCCTCCTCGTTCAGTGTGTTCAAGGAACAGAATCCGCTTTGCTGATGACGTACGAGAGTTCGTAGCGTCCGGGATGATCGACATGCCACTGCATCGCCGCGCCGGGCGCAGGTGATCAGCTCGCGGTTGCCGGTCAGGCTGAATCCGGCCAGCAGCGGCCAGGCAACCGACGGGGCGTGGCCAAGGCCGTTCAGCAACTCGTGCCGGAAGAACCGGCGCTACTGCAACGTAGGCAGCGAAGACCAGAAGCAGCATTCCTGCCCACCCGAGTCTGCCGCCCTTGCTCCAATCGACGATCACGGCGTACTCCACTCAGTTGCGGACGCGGTCACGTGGAAGAAGGGGCTCGCACAACCACGCGGCTCTCACCGGTCATGCCCCGGTCCCAGCGTTTCTGCCTTCTGGTGTCGAATGATCTTCAGCGTGAGTTTCTCACCCGGCGGAATAGCGAAGAGTGTTTCCAGAAGGTCTTTCACGTGCTTTACCTGCTCGCCGTTGACGGCTTGGATGAAGTCGTTTCTGCGAAGGCCGAGCCTGGCAGCTTCGCACCCGGCAGGGACAACGATCACGAGCACCCCGGCTGCGTTGCGGGCCACGCCGATGGCCGAGAATTCCTCGCCCGAGAGGTTCTTGACCGTCGCACCCTTCCACGTCGCGAGCGGTTCAGCCGCGACGGTACCGGATCCGGTCCTCAGCGGTGGAATCTCCGGCGTGCGGGCGACGGCCCTCAGCGCGGATTTACGCACGCCGAAGCGGTCCGTCGGGAAGTTTCGGAAGCCGAGCGTCAGGGCGGGCGAGCCGTCCTTGACGCGAAAGTCGCCTTTCGCTGGGGCCACGAACATCGGGTCGCCCGTGAGCGAGTTGGCGTCACAGCCCTTGGCGGCGAACTTCGTGCGGTCGGTATCGCTGGTCGTGAAGAGGTTGCGGTCCACCTCCCGACCCCACTTCTCTAGCCCCGGCGACATGGCAGCCGGACGGTAGGCACTCATCCAAACGTTGCCGGTCACCACGTCGCCGCTGTTCTCAAACCAGACGTGCGGGTGGAGCGAGTTGTTCACTGCGACGTTGTTGCAGACCTTGCGATGGAAGCCCTCACGCAACTTCAGGCCGCCCGCGAGAAAAACGTTGTTATAGATCTCGTAGTTGGACGATCCGTCGTCGAGGTCCACGTCCCAGCCGTGATCGCAACGCCAACGGTTGTTGCGGATGATGTTGGGCTTCACCACGTCCAAGAGCGCGAGCCTGGGCATCTCGCCGGCAGGTGCATCCTTGAGGCCCCAGTAGCGGTCGCGCCCCCAGGAGTTGAAGCTGCCGTGGTCTCCAGTTTCGCGCACCGTGTCGAACACGTCACAGAATTCAATCAGGTGGCCGCCAAACGTGCCTTCACTGATATTGATGCCGGCGCGCGGAGTTGCGTAGATCGAGCAGTGGCGCACCGTGATGCCCATCGCCATCGAGATTTCCACGCCGGCGGCCTGCTTCTCGACCACCCCGACCTCGCGGATAAGGCAGTCTTCGACCACACAGTCGGCTGGGTAGTTGTCGGTCTGCGGGCCGGGCGTCTTGTCGATGTCGGCGTAGCGCTGCCGCTTGTTATAGTGGAAGAGCGGGCTACGCACGGACTTCGGGTCGCCGACCAGCGCCACAGCGCTCGCGCCCGTGTCGTGGATATTGCAGCCGCGGATGGTCACACGGCGGTTGTACGTGTTGACGAAGACCGCGTTGCCCCCCATCTGGTCAAACTCGCAATCCTCGACCGTGCAATCCTCCGCGCCGTCAAAGAGTACCGCTCCACCCCGGTAGATCGTCCAATCGCTGCGTAAGAGCGGCTCTTTAGTGTCCATGAACGTCCTTGCGGCATGGCGGAAGGTGAAACCGCGCAGTGTGACTTTCTTGACCGGGTTTTCCTGGGAACCGTTGAACTCGACCAGGTGACGCAACCGGACCACTTCAACGGCGGCCTTGGCCAGGTTCAGGTCGTCGGGCGGCATGAAATAGAGAGTCGTCGTCTTCGCGTTGTGGAACCACTCGCCTGGCGCATCGAGTTCCTCGAAGATGTTTTCCACGTAGCGGTGCTGTGGATGCATCCCCATCGGGCGGTTATTCTGCCAGCCGCCTTCGTAGGTAACTTCTCCGCTCGTATTTTCGCCGGTAATGCGGTAGTGGTAACCGCCCCAATGCGCGCGGTGCATGGCGTGGATGAACCCGCCCACGGGGTCACTCCAGCGGCTCGCGCGCTCCCTGCTAAACGCACCCGCGGCGTAGCCGCCGTAGGGAAGCACGTTCAAGTCGTAGTTCGGATAGCGCGCCATGAGTTGCCGCCGGCCATTGACGAAGAGTTGGTCAATCGCCAAACCGGCCGGCGTCTTGGCCTGCATGATACCATCGCGATACGGCTCCCACCTGAGGTCGAGCCTCGTCCCGCCGCTGAGCACGGGCTTCTCGCCGGGCAGGGCGGCAAACGTGGTACCGCTGTCTTCGGCGCCCAGGCAGATCGTCTCCGACAGGTAGTAAACGCCGGTCCGGAACCAGACGGTGGCCTGCTGTCCGCGAGCGGCCTTCTGAGACCGCACCAGAGTGGCAAAGGGCCTGTCCTTGCTACCCGGGTTGTCGTCGTTGCCGTCCGGGCTGACGAAGTACTCGGCAGCCTGAGCGGTCGCGCACGAAACAAGGACACCGAGTACTGTTGTGAGGATCCAGTCGAGCACGGCTGGAGCGAGCCGGTTCATGAGAGTTCTCACGGTCGGGGAAGGGGGGCTTTTTTCGGAAGTGGTTGCCAGTGTTTTCCGTCGGCGGAGGTCAAGAGGCCGAAACTGGTGCGATTTTGTTCGTTGGTGCCCATGAGAATCATCACCTATGCGGCCGATCAGTCTGCCGATTGACCCGTCACAATGGGCACGTAGCCCACTTCCAGGCCCTCGGGGGGCGTCACCAGCAGTCCGGGATCAAGGGCGACCAGCGTCCCGCGGGTGGGAGGGGGCATGTAGTCGCGGTCAATCGGCCAACTCGTGTGGAGCTTCTCCACCAGCGCCTGCAACGCCGCCTTCTTCTCCGCGCTCCAATTGTACTGCTGGAAGGACGGCTGATCCACAAAGCGGTACCAGGAGTAAGTCACCACCGAGCCATCGGCGAGCTTAGCCGTGAACGGTCCGAGCTTCGGACCGGGCCGACTCCACGCACCGGTGGCTGGCGATGTGTAGGGTCTGCCGGGCCTCGCCAGCTTGAACTCCTGGGTCAGAAGCCCCGTTTCCGCCGGTACGTCCGCCGCCGCCACCGCGATGCGCTGCTCTCCAACGTGTTTGTAGTATTGCGGGAACAGGCCTTTCGGGCTGACGTCGTTGGCGAACCACTGCAGCCCCCAGACGTTGTCCTCGAAGATCCTGGTGTCGAAGACGCGCTCCACGCCAGTGATTTTCTTGCCGTCCTGGTCGTACCGGGTGGTCCGAGTGTTCAACTTAGGTCTCCAATTGCCCTGCGTGTCGAAGCGTCCGGAGCAGACAGGGCCGCCGTCACGCCAAGCCTTGAAGGCATCGGAAAGGGCCGCCTTCGAGTAGTAGGTGACGTCTTGCACCAGGAACGCCCGGCCCTCGGCATCCACCGGGAACTGCAACTTCGGGAGCTTCGAGTAGACCGTTCCCTGCGCATCTTTCGCCTCGAAACGTGGCACCGTGTTGATCTCCATGGCGCCCCCGCCCATGATGCCCGGACGCGCGTCGAGTCCACGGCCGTAGATGAAGGGATAGTTGAACAGCTTGCCTGTTTTGCTCCAGGTTTCCGGGATGTAGTAAGCGATCGGGCCTTTGAAATTGGCTGCGCTCAAGAAGCAAGTCCAACTCTGGTCTCCGGTGGGCGGGTCTCCGGCGGTGGAATCCGTAAACGGCAGGGCCATCCACGTGTAGCCCAAGAACTCGCCATCGGGATTCCCCTCAAACGGCAACGCATCGGGAGGAATCAGCAGACGGTTGCTCAGTTGGGCGATGCCCAGGCGGTTGTCCGGCAGCGCTTCGTTGCTGTAGAAAAAGGACCATCCCGGCGAGCCCACCTCGTAGTCGTAGCATTGCGGTGTGGCGTTCATGCTGAATTTCGGTGGACCGTAGCGGAAGTGGTTGCCCGCCCAGTAACCCAGCCCACCCTCCACGGTTTGGAAGACGCTACTCCACGTGGGGCCTCGCTCCCGCCACCCCCGAGCCCGCGTCCCCTCCGGTGCCAGCGGCCGGTCCTTGTTGTCGGAATTGTCCGGCGTGATCCACGAACTGGGCAGGCCGACTTGGAAATTGGCTAGCGGCTGATCCACCAGCGGCCAGACCGCGGCATAGAAGCCCATGCCCGCGCTATAAGCGGACTCCCGAGGAAGACGCTCGTGGCCGAAGCCGATGTATCCATGCAGGCCATCCGAACGCGCAGTGACGACACCGACTTCCGAATCCGGCAAGGTCGTTCCGTGGATACTCCGCCCCCTTCCGTTTTCTTGCGATTGACTGGCTGCAAGAAGCTTGATCATTCCCTTGCCGAGCGCATCGCCGACGAGGAAATACGTCTCCGCATTGCCGAACTCATGATGGCCGTGGCCGGGATTCGGCGAATCCTCAGGGTGGCGAACGAAATCGTGCGTCTCGACGAAAAGCACGCTACCTCGGAACTCGGGACGTGCCGTGGCCGCCGCCTGAGCCTTACGCAGCGTCGCCCACTCGTCCGGAGCCTGTACCCACGGGCCGGTCAACTCACCGATGACGACCGGCAGGTTCGGGGCGTCGAGGTCCCGGCGGATGTCCTTGATGAGGTTCACCAGATTGGCTTCGTACTGCGGTACGGCCGTCGTCGGATCGCAGCCGTCGTTCCATCCCTGATACCAGACGAAGCCGGTAAGTTCGTGTCCGGCGCCGTCGTAGCCGGGAAAGTCCCTCTTCAGGTTCGCCAGCGATCCGCGCACCTCCGCGATCATCTTCGTGTAGTAAGGACCGACCTCGCCGCCGGACGATGGGGGACGAAAGTCTCGATACAGGCTCTTGCCGCCCCAGGCAGTCTTGATGAGCAACACCTGGTTGTCGAAGCATTCGCCCATGACGTGGCCGAATTGCAGTTCCGGGCCAAAGTGATGCCGTCCGCCGTAGACGGTAAAGCCAAGCGCGAGGGGGCCAGCTTTCACTGGGCCATTCTCCGGTTTGTAGCGCACCCACACATCCTCCCGCACCATCCACCGGCCCTGATCGTCCTTGAGATGCTTCAATAGAGGCGCCTTGGCCGGGTCGCGCATGAGGAAGTCCAGCGTGCCTCTGCCCTGGTTGTAGTTCTTCCCGACGAGGTCGGCGACGGCCTGACCTTCCATATTGGACTGCCCTGCCAGAATGAAGACCTTGACCGGCCCTCGCTTCTCAGCGGCTTGCAGCGAGGCCAAGGGAGCAAGTAGCAGGGCGATGGTGAAGGCTAGGAGAACACGTCTTGTTCTGTTGTTCATTGGGCAGACTTCAGTTCGCGCGCAGATCGACATGCGTTCGGCTCTTGGCGAAGGCGACCGTCCAGCCCCTCATTGTAGTGGCGCCGAACGCCATGTCAAAACAGGTTCCTTTGAAGACGCATCGCCATGCGGCACTACTTGATGGCGACCGAAGAGTACTTCGAGGCGGTCGTCAGGGGCACGACAGAGGCGGCGCAAAAACCAGCGCAGCAGACGCACGCAACGGAGCACACTGAGCCGCAAGCCGAAATGGCCGCGCATGAGAAAACCCTGGTTTTTGCCAGGGTTTGCGGGTTGCTGCGACTCAATGCAACCCCCTCAAGTGGCGGGGACAGGACGCGAACAGATGCCCCAACCCCCGAGAAAAACGCAATTTCCGAATCCGGCGCTGCAGAATGCGGTGCAGTTGCATCCGACGCGGCAATCGGGACCGAAAATGACCCTGAACTGTCTCTCCTTATTGAGGCCTGGCCCTCGCTCCGTGCGGACCTTCGGCTGGCCATCGTGGCGATCGTGCGGACCGGCTTGGCGGCACGCTCAAATCATCCACAAGGCAGTCTACCAAGCGGCCCCGATGATGAATAGCCAAATCGCCACAATCCGCTTCCTTCACGGCCAGGAAGCGACTTGGCGCCCACGACGCGTCGCACCCGCCCAAACGAGGTAGACCTGTCGACACTTCTTTTCGGCCGTGGCGGTCCCGCGATTGACAAGGAGGCTCCCTCGCCGCTCTCCGGTCATAGCTGGAATCACGTCTTCCACTGCTTCAGGACCCATTCTTCATGCTCGGGACGCGCATCGAAATCGATTTCTTCGCCGAGGGGATGTCGCGCGGCGTATGGGGCCTGAAGGTGCAAATCGCGAAAAACCAATGTCGTGCCACCGACCTTTGAGAAGCCCACGTCGACAAGATCACTGTCGGGCATTTCAAGGGTGCCGTGCCACGTCGTAAGGATGGACTCGATTCCCACGTACCGGGCAATATCCTGGACGACGGCTTTGGTGCAATCCGTCCTTGCCTCAGGATGAAGCAAGAAACGCCAAACGAATGTGATGCGGTCTACGACATCCTCGATCCCCAGTTCTGGAAGGATTTCGTCCCGCCCTCCGCCGCCAAAGGTCTCTCTCCCGGAAAGGGCGCAGAAGACATCGCACCATCCCTGCGAATCCGCATCGCAAATCTCAAACAGATCGGCCCCAGCCACCTCGGCATCTCCCCAGAGAAAGATGTCGAACGCGACTTTGCCGATGAGATGTTCTCCGTCTTCACCGAAGCCGAACACGTCTACATCGTAGTGGCGGATGAATCCGTGGTCCTCCTCGCGAACGATCGGCGAATCGAATGTGTACCGTAGGAACATGACTACCGCCAATTCCAGAACCAATAAGAATAGTCCGCGGCCAACTGCCGATTCGGCTTGCCTTTGGCATCTTCGATTTCACCCAATGGCACGGTGACGATCTCTCCTTCCAGTCGGACATCGCAAAGGATGCCGTACATTTCGTCGATCATCGGCCCGTCGTCGGGATCACCCAGGCCGATGACCTTGACCCGTGCCGGGTGACCGTACTCAGCCCCGTGTTCGGCCTGGAACGGGAGGGACAGATTCTTCGACAGGTACGCGTGGTATGCTTCCAGGGTCTCGTCATCCACGTCCGGCAGCGGGTCGTTGCTGGTCAGCCCGAACACCATCCTCACCCGGTCGTCCTGGTCTTTGGTGGACAGCGGCTTCGTCGTGATCTCCGTTGGATGCTCGATGTCGAGCGGGCCGCCACGGTCAGGCTCCAGGTCATCTCCTGTCAGTGCGTATTCCTCGTGATCCAGGCCGTCTATCTCGCAACGTTTCTTGAAGACCGGGTGGATGGCTTCCAGTGTTTCCTGGCCCCACCGGATCGTGAACGTGTCGGCACCACGGACCTCGGTGACGGTTCCGGCCCAACCGCCCAGCGGCATGTCCGGGTAGTCGATGTCCCGGATGCCCCGCTTCACCCGGACCCGATCTCCCACCGCGAAATTCGGCGGCGCGGCCAGATTCCTTTTCTTCTTTCGGTTCGTCACGACCATTCCTCCGTGGGCCTGCTATGCCGCCACTGTCTGCCTGACAGCCTAGAATACGCCTTGTACGTAACGCAAGACGCGCAATCTGGCCGTGGCTGAGCGCGGCCTTTCGGGATCGGACGAATCGGGCAAAGAGGCGCCGCCCGCCACTAGCGGGGCTGACTGGCTGTTTCTCCCGGCTGAGACACCCGCGGCCGTCCGGGGCCCTTGTTTCAGAAAACCGCCTTCGGCTGAGATAAAGGACTTGCCGCGAGGAGGCTTGTTTCAGCGGGCTGTGATAGGGCACATCGAGTCCTGGTCCGGCAGGATTGACTGGCCTCACATACTTTCCCGAAAATAGACATATTCTCATCCAGGAATACGTGCTATAATGGGAAAGTATCCGAAATTGTAATCACCGAAGGGCTGACGACGTGGCGCGATATCGGCAATTGCCCCGCGAATC
>JAFGRD010000113.1 GCA_016935315.1 Pirellulales bacterium | reverse complement strand
TTTCCGCCCGCCGACGCGGCTCAATAATTCCAACCGGTTGTCACCACAGGACTTACGACGCGTTTTCCGCCCCATTTTCGGCCGTTTTGGGAGCAACCCAGGCGGCCGAAACTCGACGCAACCACATATGCCAAAGCGGTTTGCGTCAACGGGCCTGTTTCTCACCGGGCCGAAAGTATGCGAAACAATTCCAGCCGCCGATCAGGCCTCGTGCAGCTCGACGCGCAGCGCCTCGCCGATCTCCACCGTGGCAAACAAGCCGGACGCCGCCGGCCCACAGTTGACGACCGTCGTCGGGCCAAGCCGGCCCACGCCGCGGGCCTCGTGGATGTGGCCACAGACGACCAGCGCCGGCTGCGTCCGCTGGACAAACGCCCGCAAGGCCGTGCTGCCGACGTGTTTGCCCCGGGCGGTGCGGTCGAGCACGTCGCGCGGCGGGGCATGCGAGAGGACGACGTGCGGCGTGGTGCCGTCCAGTGGGGCGTAGCCCGCCTCGAGCAGCCCGGCCAGTTCGTCTTCCGTGAAGTGATACATGCGGCTGAGCCAGGGCGGCATGGCGGAAAGACCCTGCAGCGCGACTGCTTGGCAAACGAGGCCACGGCCGTTCAGTGCGACGCCCAGCTCGGTCAGCCGCCGTTCGATTTCCGCCGAATCGCAATTGCCGGCCACGGCCAGCACCTCGACGCCCGAGGCCTGGGCCTGCTGCACGATCGTCTGCGCGTCGTCGGGAGAGCCGAAGTCGGTCAGATCGCCGCCGAGCAGGATCAGGTCGGGCGTTGGGGCGGCCGCCAGAATGCGCTCCAGGGCGTGGCGACTGCCGTGGAGATCGGTCAGGCAAAGCAAACGCATAACACGGTCGTCGCGGCTGGGCGAAGCGGGTCGAGCGGCCCGCGCGTCGTCGGCCGACGGGCCCCGGCAAGATCAGGCTATTTGGGAGCCACCGTACAGACCATTCGGCGTCCGTGCTGGATGGGCGGCGATTCCACCTTGGCGATGTCGGCGAGCTGCTCCAGCACGCCGCTGATGACCCGGCGGCCTTCCTCGATGTGGGCCATTTCGCGACCCCGGAAAATCACCGTGACGATGACTTTGTTCTTGTGCTCGAGGAAGTCGCGGGCCCGGTTGACCTTCACGGTGATGTCGTGTTCGCCCGTCTTGGGCCGAACCCGAATCTCCTTGATCTTGGTCTGGTGGGCGTGCCCCTTGTGCTGTCGCTTCTTCTGCTGGTACTTGTACTTGCCGAAGTCCATGATGCGGCAGACGGGCGGACGGGCGTTGGGGGCCACTTCGACGAGGTCCAGATCGACCTTGCGGGCTTCCTTCAGGGCATCCTCGGTGGAGAGGATGCCCAACTGGGTTCCGTCGGCGGCGATGACCCTCACCGGCGACACGTGAATCTGTTCGTTGATCCGCTGCTTGTTCGGCTCGGCAGCCGGCGTCCTCCATTTACCCATAAGCGCTCCGACAAAGAAGAATCTGATCCGGCCGGCCGCCGCCACGGCAACCTCGGAGACCGGCCGATTACTGATACTCAGGAGTATTCCCAATCCGCCCCACGGAGTCAACCACTATCCGAGGAAGTCCTGTCGATTGCCGGCAGACACGGCCCGAAAGAACACCCCCCGCTCGACTGGTAGGCTGTGGGCGATCCGTCACTTCCGCACCGCCTTGCTTCGGATTTCGGCCTGGAGCCTCTCGATTGCGTCGTCCAGCGACATGGCCCCCAGATCGCCCTCGATCCGGTCGCGGACGGCCACGGTCTGCTGTTGCTGCTCTCGCTGTCCGACGACGAACATGTAGGGGATCAGTTCGAGCTGGGCGTCGCGGATCTTGGCCCCGATCTTCTCCGGCCGATAGTCGCCGCCTGTCCGCAAACCGGCCTCGACCAGCCCCCGCTCGACCTGGCGGCCATACTCCTCGAACTTCTGGCTGACGACCAGCACGCGGACCTGTTGCGGCGCCAGCCACAACGGAAACGCGCCGGCAAAGTGCTCGATCAGCATGCCCACAAACCGTTCCAGCGACCCGAACGGCGCCCGATGGATCATGACCGGCCGGTGAGGCTGGTTGTCGGCCCCGATGTACTCCAGGCCGAAGCGTTCCGGGCTGGGCAGGTTGTAATCCAACTGGACGGTGCCCAACTGCCATTCGCGACCGATGCAATCGGCGACGACGAAATCGGCCTTGGGGCCGTAAAACGCCGCTTCGCCCCGCTCGACCGACACGTTGGGCAGGGCCATCTCGTCGCAGACCCGCTGCAAAGCGGCCTCGGCCTGATTCCAGGTCTCCGTGCTGCCGACGTATTTCGAGCTGTCCGGCTCACGGAACCCCAGCCGCACGCGGTAATCGTCGATTCCCAGCGTGCGGAGCACCAACTGGGTCATCTCGATACAGCCACGGAACTCGTCGGCCACCTGGTCTTCGGTGCAGAAGATGTGGGCGTCGTCCTGGGTGAACCCGCGCACGCGGATCATCCCGCTCAGCTCGCCCGACTGCTCGAACCGGTGGACCGTGCCGAACTCGGCGATCCGCAGCGGCAAGTCGCGATAGCTGCGGGGTTTCGACTGGTAGATCATGATGTGATGCGGGCAGTTCATCGGCCGCAACAGATATCGATCCCCGTCTTCCATTTCGATCGGCGGAAACTGGCTCTCGGCGTAGTAGGGATAGTGCCCGGACGTCTCGTACAGACGGACGTTGCCGATCACCGGCGTGTTGACCGGCTGGTATCCGCGCCGGATCAGCTCGTCGTAAATGAAGCCTTCCAACTCGCGGCGGATGACGGACCCCTTGGGCAGCCACATGACCAGCCCGGAGCCGACCATCGGATCGATCAGAAACAGCTCGAGCCGCTTGCCCAACACGCGGTGGTCGCGTCGCTTGGCCTCTTCAACCCGCGTCAGATACGCCTTCAGATCCTGTTTGTTGAACCAGGCGGTCGCGTAGAGCCGCTGGAGTTGCTGGCGCGAGGCGTCGCCCTTCCAATAGGCGCCGGCGATCGAGAGCAGCTTGAAGGCCCCGATCATGCCAGGTCGCGGCACATGGGGCCCTCGACAGAGGTCGATGAACTCGCCCTGGCGGTAGAACGAGACGGTCCGCTGGTCGGCCAGACCCTCCTGAAGGTGCTCCACCTTCAAGAATTGGCCGAGGTCCTGGCACAATTGCCGGGCTTGCTCGGAGTCCATCTCCACGCGCTCGAACGGCTCGTCTTCCTGGATGATCCTGGCCATTTCGGCCTCGATCTTCGGAAAGTCGGCGTCAGAGATGGGCTGCGGGAGCAGGAAGTCGTAATAGAAGCCGTCCTCGACAGTCGGCCCGAAGGCCAACTGGACGCCCTCGAACAGCCGCATCACGGCCCGGGCCATCACGTGGGCCGCCGAGTGTCGCATGACCTCCAGCGACTCGGGGTCCTTCTTGGTCAACAGCCTCAGCGAGACCTGGCCGTCTTCGGGGAGCATGAAGTCTGCCCCCACGATTTGGCCATTGACATCGGCAGCCATCGCCGCCTTGGCCAGTCCGGGCCCGATATCAGCGGCGACATCGATGGGCCGAACGCGACGCGAGTATTCCAAAATGCTTCCGTCGGGGAGACTTACTTTGAGCATGTTCTCCAGATTGCCTGCTTGTTCTGCTCTCTTGCCCTATGGGCCGTCGATACAAAGGACGCCACGTGTGTCTAGCGGCAAGGGAATTGTATCGTCCAAGTATAGGCTGGGAATGACGCCTATATCAAGAGAGGCTCGTCTTCCGGACGGTTCGCATCGTAGCGGTACAACTCCCCTTGGTGCGGCTTGTCGGCCCTCGATTGGACCGTGGCGCGTTCAGATTGATGGCCGGCAGCACTAACTATGCCGACCGTAATGGCTGTGATGGCGTCTCGCACGGCGATCGTGTTCCTCCCGGAGGAGGTCTCCCACGTGGCAAGCCAAACCGCTAGACTGCCAACAGATAGGCCAGCAGATAGTCTGGCAACAGGTGGCAAGGTCATCAGGTGCCTCGCCCGATCCGGATGGGTGGCCGAGTGGACTAAGGCGGCAGTCTTGAAAACTGCTGTGCGGGAAACCGCACCGGGGGTTCGAATCCCTCCCCATCCGCTAAGTCCCTTTGCAGAAATATGTTGCGTTGCGAAGCAAAGGCCCGAGAAGAACTCCGAAGGAGCTGCCGATCGGCACGAATGGCACTGTTGACCGCGCACTGCACACAGAGATTTCTTGATTACCCCGGGGCAAGAACCTGTCCTGCCCCGTCAACGGCCCGGTGTGTTCCGGGCGGGCGACGGGGTGTGCTTCCGGGCCGATGCGGGCGCTGCCAAGTACCGCGCAATCTCGGCGAACAGGACCGGGCGATCGATCGGTTTCGTGGCATATCCGTCGCAGCCCGCCCGGCGACAGTTCTCCTGATCTCCAGCCATGGCATTGGCCGTTAGGGCAACAATTGGCCGCTTGTAACCGGCTTCGCGGAGTTTTCGGGTGGCCGTGTAGCCATCCATGACGGGCATCTGCATGTCCATCAGAATTACGTCGAACGGTGCGCCTGCATTCTGCGCGGCAAGCGCCTTCTCGCAAGCGATCTGGCCGTTCTCGGCCAGCGTGACGTCGGCTCCGGCCTTCTTCAGCACGAACGAGATGAGCCGCCGATTGTCGGGGCCGTCCTCGGCCAAAAGGAATCGGCAATCGGGCTTGAACGCGGCAGACACCCCCGCCTTCTGCCTCCTTTCCACCACGGTTTCGGCGGGGCGGTCCAGCATCGGCACGCCGTCAAGCGGCCCGGTCTTCAACGTCAAGGTAAACGTGCTCCCCTTTCCGGGCATGCTCGCTATGGAAATGTCGCCACCGAGCATTTTTGCCAGCCGCCTGCTGATGGTCAGCCCCAAGCCGGTTCCGCCGAACCTCTTCGCCGTCGATGAGTCGGCTTGGGTAAACGGTTGGAAGAGCCTGGCAATCTGCTCTTGGCTGATTCCGATACCCGTGTCGATCACGTCGAATTGGACGTATGGATCCTTGCCTTGGCTCCGGAAAAGGCGGGTCACGACTCGGATGGCTCCGGTCTCCGTGAACTTGATCGCGTTGCCCACCAAGTTGATCAGAATCTGTCGAATGCGGAGCGGATCGCTGCAGATGGACTTGGGAATCGGGCCAATGTACTCCACCTCCAAAGGAAGGTTCTTCGCCTCGGCTCGGACTCGCATCAGCGACGCCACGTCGGCCAGCACGCTGGTGGGCGAGCAGATGGCGTGCTCGACGGCAAGTTTGCCGGACTCGATCTTCGAAAGGTCCAGAATATCGTCGAGGAGGTCCAACAGGTACGCGCCGTTGCGTTTGATCGTTTCCAGCGCGCTGACGCATTCCGAAGGGGCATTCTCCCACCCGCTCTCGCCTAAGAGAAGGTCGGCGAATCCCAGGATTGCGGTCATGGGCGTTCGGATTTCGTGGCTCATGTTGGCGAGGAACTCGCTCTTGGCCTGCGTGGCGGCCTTGGCCGCCTTGCTGGACTCCTCCAAGGTCCTGTTCGCCGCCTCAAGTGCGACGATGTAGGTGTCGAGCTCTGCTCGCACCCGGTCGGTGTCTTCCATCAGGCTCAGTGCCGCCCGCCGCCCTTTCTCCAACTCGGCCGTGCGTTGAAGCGTGCGTTCCTCCGGCCTATCTCTCTCGCCCCACTTCCGGGTCGGGTTGTCGGCCACGGCGTGCTCGGCAACCGCCGCTAAGGCCGGCAGTCCCGGCGTCGGCACAGCCTCCGTCGGGTAGAGCCCTTCCTCGGCCGTGACCCTTTCGTCGTAGACGGGCATTCGGCCCAACTCGGCCGACAGCAGATTGACCTCCTGCTTCATCTCGATGATCCGCGTTTCCCGCCCGATCATCACCCGGTTGAAGTCCTCCAACTCCCTGACGGAGCTTTCCAACTCGGCTTTGCTCTGGCGCAGCTCTTCCTCCGCCTGCTTGCGATCGGTGATGTCACGGGCGATCCCGACGCAGGTGATCACGTTGCCTTCGGAGTCCTTCAGCGGCGACGCGTTGGAGACAAGCCACCGCCAACCGCCGTCTTTGTGTTTCAACCTGTGTTCAACCTCGCCTAGCTTCATCCGCTTGACGAAAACCGTGTTCATCGCCTCCTGGCATGCCGGAAGATCTTCGGGGTGAACCAGAGGCATGAAAGGGTTTCCGAGCACCTCGGAGACGTCATGTCCCAGGATTTCCGACCAATTGGGCGAGACGTACGTGAAGACGCCATCCGGCGAGAGTGAATAGACGATATCGTTGGCATTCTCGACAAACGATCGGAATCTCCCCTCGCTTTGCTGCAACTCCTGTTCCGCCCGCCTGCGATCCGTGATTTGCCGCTCTTTCTCCGCAACGGCCTGCCGCAGCAGCCGGCTCAGCCGAAACGTGTATGTCGCGAATCCGAGTACGATCGCGATACCAAAGGCAGTCGCGAGCAACCAGGGCCAAACGTGCCAGAACAAATCTTCGGCCGGCGGGGATCCGTAGTCTTCGACGGGAACAACGCCACGCTCTCTCACGATCTCCCGACTACGGGGCGTCTTTTGCATGGCCACCATGCTGTGTACGGGAGACGCCAACCCAGGATAGCCGTCGGTCACCGTGAATAGTGGCCTGGAAATCTCGTACACTCCCGGCTTCGCACGATCGCGAGTCATCACGATTTCGTGAAAGACCTTGCTCGTGTCGCTGGCCGCCGAGCGACCGATCACGACGGTTCGCGCCGGATCGCTGGATCCGTCGGTGGGACGAGCACGGGACTCGGCAGCCGGAGCTGCTTGCAGCGTATCCGAGATGCCCGCCGAATCGTGCGATGCAGCCTGCTCTGCCGCATCCGGTCCTGTCGCCGGAGAACCGCCCGACAGGAGGAGTAAGATAATGACCGGCAGGAAAAACCATCGCGGGAACGACACGCGCCCCCCATCGGGACTGCATGGACCCGCAGATTCGTTGCGGCCCCCCGACCACTCACGGGACGTGTTGGGCATATTCCTCATGCGTGTTCCCTGGATCGAATCTTCCGAAATCTCGTCACGGTTCACACATAGCGCCTGTTCAAAACACTACCTCATAGACTGCCTCTGCAACCCCTTGTCGTGAATCGCATTGCGGACACCGCATGCGAAATAGGCGAATCCCTCGCACACCGGCCCCAGCGCTCAGACCTTGAAATGTCTTCCGACCTGCGGTTCGACGCCGCATGTAACCAGTTCCCAGGACTCACATTCACGCTGGTCGAGCATTTACAGGTCGGCGACTGCCGGCCCCGGTCGAAAGCCCTTTCCCCCCAGGGCGCAAATGGCAGTCGTCTTTCCCGTAATCACCCCCAACGTACGGAAGCGGTCGAGTACGGCGCACGATATGTCCTCGGCTGCCTCAACCGTCACATCCACGTCAGCCAGCATCTCCAAGCTGTCGCTCATGACACTCGAAAGCTCTTGAACGCAAACTCGGCAATTCCGAATCGTGCAAGTCTACTTGGTATCGAGCACGTCTGTCACCCAACGTCCGTGTTGGAGGTTCGCCTGGAGGCTAGGTCGCACCTTTGCTGGTAGCCCGATTGGCCCATATCTGAGAGAACCCGGCGGCGGCGCACTGTAGCTATGGTTTATGTCTGTGCACTGTGGAGACAAGTGAACCCTCCTTTCATCCGCGTGCCCCGATTCTTGGGCCGGTGCGGGCAGCGGTGGTTCATTGATGTCTGCATTGTGAATGATCCAGGCCGACCAACGGGCAGCCGGCAAGGTGGGGCAAGGGACGAGACCCACGCTCGCCGCATCAGCAGAGAACGTTTCGGGGCAAGTGGCGCCGCCCGATTCTCGTCGCGCGTAGATCGGCACCAGCCGCGACAAGGGCGTGCATTGGCCGGATTTGGCCCCCGCAGTCCCGGCGGAACCGTTTTTTCTGACAGAGGCTTGACGTACCGTGCCTTCTAGGGGTAGACTGAGGGCCTATTCTAACCAGGAACGTGTAACGCTTCGCAATGGGGGAGGGCAGTGCGATGAGATCCGAACATGTCTGTGGGGGCAGTCGTGGCTGGTGGTTGTCTGGGCTGGGGCAAGGAGGCGTCGGGCGGCGCTGTGGTGGCCGCCTGCGTCACTTGGGGGTCGAGACGCTGGAGGACCGGCGGCTGTTGTCCATCCATCCGTGGTTGCCGACGGCCCAGGTTGCACCCGAGGACCCCATGACCGGCGAACTCGTGGAGATCGGTCTTTCCGGCCAGTGGCCCACGGCCTGTGTGCCGGACAGGTCGTCGGTCGAAATGGTCGGCAATTCGATCTACTTCGACGTCTACGATCCGTACACGCAAAACATGTGTATTGCGATCCCGACGCCCTGGTCGTTGAGCGAGACAGTCGGGACGTTGGCCGAAGGCGACTACACGGTGTTGGCGTCGTTGTACAGCAACCGGTTGGAGTGGCCGGCGGAGGACTACTACTTGGAGGCCGGGCCGGTGGCAGTTGCCGACTTCTCGGTGACGACGCCCATCCCGGATCCGCCGACCAACGTTCGCCTGGCTCCCCGCTCCGACACCGGCGCTTCGGACAGCGACGGTATTACCAACACGTATTCGCCCGAGCTAATCTGGGATCCGTCGACCAGTTCGAACGTGGTCGGCTACGAGGTGGTCGTCGTCGGCAGTTCCTTCTGGGTCACCGAGCCGCAATGGTTCTGGCCGTTCGACAGTTTCTTCCCGGAAGGAGACCACACGGCGACGGTGCGGGCGCAGAACCGCGCGGGTCGGCTCAGTGAGCCGGCGGTCTACGAGTTCACCGTCGACTACACCGGCCCGCGGATCATCGCCCATGAGCCCCACGGCACGATCCCGCGTCCCACCAATGAGGTCTCTGTAACGTTCAATGAGCCGATCCACGAGCGGACGTTCACCGTCGAGGATGTGATGGTAACGGCCGACGCCCTGCTGCTGTACATTCCGGTGACGGACGTCAGCCCGGTGGGCGAGAACTCGTATCGCATCACGTTCGAGGGGCCGGGGTTGCCGGTGGACTATCACGTGTGGGTCGGGCCGGCGATCGAGGACCTGGCCGGCAACGAGATGGACCAGAACCAGGACCGTCGCAACGGCCAGCCGGACGACGTCTACGACGCGGATTTCGTGGTGGGCCCGCTGCCACCCGACTTGTACGAGTGGTCGGGCCTGATCGAGTTCGCGCCCGCGGCGGTCCACACCGGCGATCCGCTCGAGGTCGCCTGGACAGTGTCGAACAACGCCGTTTTCGGAATTCCCGAAGAACCGCCGCTGCCGTTCTTCGGTCCGGCCCACGGGCCTTGGGACGAGGCCGTATTCCTGTCGGAGGACGGCACCTGGGACGCGGACGACCTGCTGTTGGGCACGGCGACGTTCGACGGTGTTCTGATGCCCGGCGAAGGGGCACGTTTCGAGGAGACTTTCCAGGTGCCGGAGGACCTTGCGCCCGGCGACTACCACGTGATCGCGTATGCGGACTATGTGGCGGGCGATCCGGCGGGGCAGGTCGAGGAGTGGAACGAGGAGAACAATTGGGACGTGGCTCGCGGAACGCTCCACGTCGCGGCGCAGGGCCCGCGCGTCGTCGGCCTCTGGCCGGCCCCCGGCTCCACCGAACTGCTAGTGTCGGGCGTGAGGGCCGAATTCAGCGAGCCGTTGGCCTTCAGCACGATCAACGCCCACACCTTCTGGCTCTCGAGCGACCCGGGGCCCGACGGCGAATACGGCACCTCGGACGACACGCGGGTCGAGGGCGGCGTGACGTACGAGCCGGCCTCGACTACCGCCAGCTTCACGACTCTGGTGCAGCGGCTTCCCGCGGGGACCTACGCCGTGGTGATTGAAGACGAGGTAACCAACCTGCAACATGCCGCCTTGGACGGCGAGGGCGACTACGCGTTTCCGTTGCCGGTCGACGACTTGCCTTCGGGCGACGGGACGTCGGGCGGCGATTTTCTGGCAATGTTTGCGGTCGAGGCCACGCCGGCCGGCACGATCCGCGGCAGCAAGTTCGAGGACCTCGACGGCGACGCCATCTGGGACGACGGCGAGCCGGCATTGCCAGAGTGGACCATCTATCTCGACGAGAACCGGAACGGCCAACTGGACCCCGACGAGACGGCCACCCGCACCAATGCCGACGGCCATTATGCCTTTACGAACCTTCCGCCCGGTGAATACACCGTGGCCGAGGTGCTGGCGGAGGGCTGGCGGCAGACGTCTCCGGGCGCCGAGCCGGGGCGTGAGTTCCAGGTCAACACGCAGACCACCGGCGAACAGCTCTGTCGTGCCATGGCGACCGGTCCGGGCGGCGGCTTCGTGGTCGCCTGGCAGAGCAACCCACACGGCGACGACTCCGACGTCCACGCCCGGCTGTTCGGCTCCGACGGCCGACCACTCGGTCCGGAGTTCCAGGTCAATACGTGCACCGAGGGCAACCAGGCGCAGCCGACCGTGGCGGCCGACGCGGCGGGCAACTTCGTGATTGCCTGGGCCAGCATGGGACAGGACGGCGACGACTGGGGCATTTTTGCCCAACGATTCCTTGCCGACGGCACGCCGCTGGGCCCGGAATTCCCGGTCAACGCGACCACCGGCGGCGAACAGTGGACCCCGTCGGTGGGCATGGCGCCGGACGGCCGCTTCGTGGTCGCCTGGGCCGGCCAGGGTAGCGACGTCACTGACCCCGGCGAGATTGGCGTCTACGGCCAACGGTTCGATGCGTTCGGCGAGCGGCTGGGAGACGAGTTCCGAGCCGACACCTTTCCCGGCGGCACACAGAGCATGCCCTCGGTCGCCGTGGCCCCGAATGGGAGCTTCGTGATCGTCTGGTCGGGCTTCGGGTCGGATCCGAACGAATGCGATCGGATCTTCGTCCGCAGGTTTCGCCCCAACGGCGTGCCGTATGACCAGCCCTTCCGAGTCGACGCCGATACGTTCGATTGCGACTACGCGCCGTCCGTGGCAATGGACGCCGCGGGTAACTTCACGGTTGTCTGGGACCGCGACACGTTGGTCGACTGCGGGTCGGCCAAGTGCCTCGGGTACGCCGATGTGGTGGGCCGGATGTACTGGGCCAACGGAACTGCCCGTGGGATCGAGTTCCGTGTGAACGCGGACGATATGATCAACGCCGCCGCGTCGTCGGTGGCGGTGGACGGGGAGGGCCGGTTCGTAGTGGTTTGGACCAGCGACGCCTGGGACGCCAATGGCCGCGACGTGTACGCACGAACATTCCTGCCCGACGGCACGCCGTACGGCGACCAGTTCAGAGTCCACGCCAACCCCGGCGGCAACCAGTACGCCGGCGCGGTGGCCATGGGCGACGGCGGTCGATTCGTGGCCACATGGAACGACTTGGGCCACGACACGGACGTCTTTGCCCGGCAGTTCGAGATGTTCGCGTCGGCTGGTGTGCACGAGGTCGTTCTCCGCACCGGCGATGTGGTCGAAGGGATCGACTTCGGAAACCTGCGGCCCGGGTCGGTCTGCGGCGCCAAGTTCCACGATCTCGACGGCGACGGCGTCTGGGACGACGGCGAGCCGGGACTCGAAGGCTGGACCGTCTATCTGGACCTGAACGGAGATGGCCAACCTGGCGCTGCGACTTCCGGAGTCTCCCGCGAGCTTCAGCCCAACGATTTCGGCGGCGGGCCAATCGTCGACCCCGAGGGTTTCGTGAAAGTGCAAGAGGGCATGAGCCAGACAGATGTGATCGCCGTGCCTTCGTTGCTCGATCCCTTGCCGACCGCCGAATACGTCTTCGGCTGGGTGGGCGAAACGGGAGATCGGCTGGCCAGTTGGTCGGAAACGAACGCCGTGCTGCAAATCGGTTTCGCCGAGCCGGTGTCTGCCGTTGCGCTCGACTTCGTGGGCGCCTATCGGGGCGGTCACCAGGGGCAGTTGCGGGCGTACGACGCCGGGGGCAACCTGCTCGTCGAACAGCTTACCGAGGTGATTTGGGGCCTCGGCAGCGAAACACTCATTGTCACCCGATCGGCCAACGAGATCGCCATGGTTGAGGCCACCGGCCTGTCGGATTGGGCCCCCGTGATGCTCGATCGCCTGCGGTTCTCCCTGCAAGGCGAGCCGGGCGAACCCCAAACGACCACCGGCGCCCACGGGGAGTATTGCTTTGAGAGTCTCCCGCCGGGAACCTACACGGTGGCCGAAGTGCTGCCGGAGGGCTGGCGGCAAACGCTGCCCGGAGTGGGAGCCGAGTTGCTCAAGCCGTATCGTCAAGATCTCCATGAAGGAGCCGCCTTGGATTTCCACGTAAGCGAAGTAGCGGCCGACGCCCGCCCGGACGGAACACTGACGGCCGAGATCACGCTGGAGGTGCTCTGGCCGAGCACGAACTACTTCCTTGTCCCCGAGGGCACGAGCTATACGGTCAACGGCGACGAGATTGCCATCACCCTCTACTCCGGGATGACGATCGACGTCGGGCTGCCCGTACTCGTCACGGAATGGGAAACCGTCAGCATCGACGGGCTGAGCTGCGGCACGTATCACGTGGTTGCCACGCTGATGGAGCCGGCGGGACCGATGCTCCCGGCGTTTTTCGCCAGTTGGGAAGCCGGCGCCGACATGGTGCTCGCATACCCCGGCACCTACACCGTCACACTGCAAAGCAGCGACGCCGTCGACGGACTCGATTTCGGAAACCGCTTTTGGACGCCCGAGGGCGAGCTCCACGGCACCAAGTTCTACGATGCCGACGGCGACGGCATGCGGGACGATGGCGAGCCCGGGCTGCCGGGCTGGACGATCTACCTCGACCAGGACCACGACGGCCAATACGACCCGCCCCGGCCGGGCTTCGATCGGCAGATCGATCCCTGGGCCACCATGCCGCCGGGACCGATCGAGGATCCGCTGGGTTTTGCCGCCTTGCGAGAGGTGATCGACGGTGGTCCCGTCGTTATCGCCGCGCCCGTGTTGGACCCGGCTCCAATCTCCGAACGCGTCTTCGGTTGGATCAACGACGTCGGAGAGGAGATGGCCGTCTGGTCGGAGACAACGGCCGTGCTGGAAGTTACGTTCGCCGAGCCGGTCAGTTCCGTGTCGCTCGACTTCCTGGCCATCGGCGTTTGGGGTTGTCACGAGGGCCGGCTCCAGGCATGGGACGCCTCGGGCGAACTGCTGCAAGGGCTGCGTACGGAATTGCTCTGCGGGTACGACTCGCAAACGCTTACGGTCGACCGATCAGCCAACGCAATCGCCAGGATCACGGCCACGGGCTCGGCAGAGTGGATTCCGCTGATGATCGACCGTCTACAGTTCTCCAGGCTGGAGGAGCCGGGCGAGCCGGCGACCACGACCGATGATTACGGCGACTATAGCTTTGTTCACATGGCGCCGGGGGA
The DNA here is from genome assembly GCA_016935315.1 of Pirellulales bacterium. Taxonomy (GTDB): domain Bacteria; phylum Planctomycetota; class Planctomycetia; order Pirellulales; family Thermoguttaceae; genus JAFGRD01. The sequence continues at coordinate 13,448 of JAFGRD010000113.1, read as the reverse complement.
TTATATGGTTGCCGAGGTGTTGCCCGACGGCTGGCAACAAACCATGCCGGGCCCGCATGTGCATTTGGATGATGCCGATAGCCAACCAATCGGCACCCTCTTGCATGCCCGCGCATTCGGCGTTTCCGAAGCGACTGCCGGGGCAATCGCTACCGGCCATGTTGCGGCGGAGATCACTGTCGGCGTGGTTTGGGAGAACTGGTGCTCCTCTCTGATGTTCGACATGACGACCGCTTCGGTCGACGGCGAGCGAATCGGCATCCGCATGTTCGGCTATACGAGCGGCATCTGCCCGACGAGCGCCGGTCCCCGGGCACAGCAACAGACGATCGTTACCCCAGCTTTGACGCCTGGCACCTACTCGGTCCTGGTCACACTCTACGAGAGCGGCCCGTCAATGCCGCCGTATCAGGCTTGGGAGGCGACCGCTACGCTAACGGTTACGGCGGGAGGAACCTACGAAGTGACGCTGGAGCCGTTCGAGGTCCTCAGCGGCTTGGATTTCGGCAACCGGCGTGCGATTCAGGTGGTGGGACGCCACGTCTTCTACAACAACTCGTCCTGGGACGGCGACGACCCCGCGCCCAACGCCCGCGACAACCAGGCCGTCGCTACGGACAAACACGCATTGTTGCCCGGCGAGACGGCCACGTTTGCCAACTACACCAACTATAGCAGGGGAATCAACGGTGTGATGGTGGACCTAGCCGGCATGGATAGCGACATCGCCACGCTGGTGGGATGCAGAGACTTCGAGTTCCGCGTGGGAAACAACAACGACCCGAGCACATGGCCCATCGCGCCGGAGCCGATCAGCATCACCGTGCAACCGGGTGACATCCCGGAAGGCTCCCGTCGGGTAACCATCATCTGGCCCGACAACGCCATCGCAAAGCAGTGGCTGCAAGTGAGGGTCCTGGCCACGCCGCGGACCGGTCTGGCCGAGGACGACGTGTTCTACTTCGGCAATGCGGTGGGCGACGCGGGCAATTCGACGACCGACGCGCGCGTCAACGCCGTCGATATGCTTCTGGCCCGCAACAACCCGCGGCACTTCCTCGACTCGGCCGCGATCGAATGCGCCTACGACTACAACCGCGACGCCCGGGTCGATGCCACGGACATGCTGATCGCCCGAAACAACCAGACACATTTCCTCAACGATTTGAACCTGATTGAGGCGCCGTTGGGGAAGGCCACGGCCGTGAAGCCGCTGCAGCCGCGCGAGCTGTTGTTCGACGACATGGTGTGGCTCTATGAACTCGAACGGCTTAGGGCCCGCCCGCAGGTGATGGACGACGGTTCCCGGTTGGACAGCGAGGGCGATCTCTTGGCGGCTTATGGCACTTTGTAGCCGAGATCCTCGGCCTTGGCGATGTCGGCGTCGCCTTGAGAGATCTTGCCCTGCTGCCGCAGGGCGATGCCGCGGTAGTAGTAGGCCTGGGCGTCGCGGGGGTTGGTCTCGATGGCCTCGTTCAAATCGGCAACGGCCCGCTCGTAATAGCCGCTCTCCAACAGCGCGGCCGCCCGACAGAAATAGGCAGCCGAACAACGCGGATCGAATTCGAGGACTCTGCTGAAATCGTCGATTGCCCGATCGAAGTCGCCCTGGTTCGCGAAGGCGATTCCCCGATTGTGATAGCCGGCTGCCAGATCCGGGTTCAGTTGCAGGGCCTTGTTGAGATCTTCGATGGCCCGGTCCGGTTCATCTCGGGTGCTATAGGCCACGCCGCGGGCGAGATACGCGGCGGCGGTAGGAGACAGCCAGAGCGACTGGCCATAGTCTTCGATGGCCCGATCCAGATCGCCGTTGCGGACATGGGCGTCGCCACGACAGAGATACGCCTCGGCGTAGCTCGGATTCAGTTCAATGGCCAGGCTGTACTGGGCGATAGCCCGCTCAAACTCGCCCGCCTCGTAGCAGGAAATCCCTCGCTGGCAAGCGTCCAAGGCTTCTTGCATAAGCGCCTCCGGGCGGATCGGGCAGCTTCCCCTGAACTGCACTGGAAACAGCCTACCAGAATCCCCGGGCCGACGGCAAGAGGCATCATCAGTCCTTCAGTTGAAACAACCGCGACAAGGCATCCAGCAGTACATAGGGGATTCCATGCCGCGATTCGTCGCGGAGTGATTCCAGCGGCGGGTGCAGCAGCTTGTTGACCAGCCGGTCGAACGAGCGGCAAATCTCTTCGCGGCCGTGCTCGTCCAAATCCGGCAGTCTGTTCAACAGCCGCTGCAACTCTTCGTCCTTCGGCCTTTGCCAACCTCGTTTGAGCTGTTGAATCACCGGACCGGTCGCGCGGTGGTGCATCTCGGTCAAGAAGCGGTCCGTCTCCTGTTCGATGATCGCCAGCGCCGCCGGCAGCTCCTTGTCGCGCCGCCTGCGGTTGCGGTTGCAAGCGTCTTGCAGGTCGTCAATCGAATAGAGGTAGACGTCCGGACGGTTGCCGACGGCTGGATCGAAATCGCGCGGCACGGCCAGGTCCAGAATAAACAGGGGCCGTTCCGGGCGCGCCCCCTCGATCCGCTCGAACTCAACGGCCGTGACGATCGGCTCGCCGGCGCCGGTGGTGCTGATCACCAGGTCGGCGGCAGCCACGGCCTCGAAAAGCTCTTTCCAAGCAATCGCCCGTCCGCTCCACCGTTGGGCCAGTTCGCTGGCATGCTGGAAGCTGCGATTGACCACCGTGATTTGCCGGGCCCCTTCGCCCCGCAGGTAATGCAGCGTCTCTTCGGCCATTTCGCCGGCGCCGATCACCAGCGTATGTTTGTCGTCGAAGCGCTCGAAGATCTGTTTGGCGAAATCGGCCACGGCCACGCTGGGGATGCTCACACGCCGGTGGTGGATTGCTGTTTCGGCGGCTACACGCCGGGCGGCCTTCAAGGCCGCCTGGAACGCCGAGTGCATCAGCGGCCCCGTGTCGTTCTGTTCGGTGGCCCACTGATAGGCTTGCTTCACCTGCGCAAGGATCTGGGATTCGCCCATCACCATGCTGTTGAGGCTCGAGGCCACGGCGAAGAGGTGTCGGACCGCCTGCCGACCGTTGTGCTCGTAGAGGGGCTCGATCACCTCGGCCGCATCCAGCCCGTGGAAACTTGCCAGGAAACCGCCTATCTGCTCGCGCGATGGGATTGCCGCACTTTCGCTGGCGGCGTAGACCTCCACGCGATTGCATGTGGAGAGCAGGACGGCCTCCACTCGGGGAAAAACCCGCCGCCAACGGTCCAGCGCCTCCCGGGTCTGCTCCGGGCTCAGCGCCAGCCGCTCCCGCACCGATATCGCCGAACCATGGTGGCTGCAGCCGACGACCTGCAAGTTCATGCCGCACCTCCGTGGAGGAGGGGAGCACTGCGCAGCCAGCGGCGGGCAACGAGTCGGGGGCAGTGGGTACTGACAAGGGGTCCTCGGATAGACTCCAAGGGGAATGAGCGACTGTCTGCGTCCAGGGCCAAGGGGGACAACCTCTTTTCCGCTGCGCGGAGCCCAGGACCGTCCCCGAGAGTAGAGCATCCCCCTTTTTCCTCCACGTTTCGGTGGTAGACCGTGGTTCTCAGACCGAAATCCCTGTTGCCGAATCCCTGACCCTCAATCCCGAACCCTGAACCCCTCCCACCTCGATTCCTGCGGCCGCCGTGCTCGGAGTCGAACAACAGGATCACGCCCAGGACGATCACCAGGAAGACGAAGCTTATCACCGTGAAGAAGGCAACCTTGCGGCCTTGTCTCGCCGGTTTGTACAGGGCGCCGGTGAGCACGGCCGCCAGCTGCCAAGCAAACATCAACCCGGTGCTGAGCACGACCGGATCGGTCCAGGGCAGCGAGCCCGTTTCGCGCGGCTCGTTGATCAAGTTCAGCACTACTCCGGAGACGACGCCGGCGCCGAGCATCAGCAGCGAGATGATGATCGCCCGGCTGTTGGCCCGCTGTAGCCATTCCAGGCTGGGCAAGCGTAGCCTGCCCGTCGCAGCTCGTTTCTGCTTCAGCCGCCATACCTGGCTTAGGTACATCGAACCGGCTGCAAAACCGATTGATACCGAAACAACGGCCAGGAGTATCGACGTACCGTGGATGATCCCCCAGGCTTGCGAGGCCGGCTCGCGGGCAAAGGGTTGGCTGTCGGCGAAGAACCGGGCGGCAGCGATCAACGCCAGCACCAGCGGGAGCAGGAACAGGCCGAAGGCCGTTCTCGGATGGTAGTAGGTCAGGTAGAGATAGACCACCGCCAGCACCCACGCGGCCAACAGATACCAGTCCTGCTCGCTGGAGAGTGGGGAACCCTTGGCCGTGGCTGCCCGATTGACGAGAAACGCCGTATGTGCAAAGAGCCCTGCCCCGGCGAATCCCATCATCAGGGCCCCGCGCACGCCGCTGCGAAACAACAGACGTGAGACTTCCAGCGCCAGCGACACCGAGTAGCTGGCGGCGAAGCAGATAATGCCGACACCGGACATAGCTCTCCGAATCGTGCAGGTCTATTGGGGAAGGTTCACTTCTCCAACTCGTATTCCTTCAGCTTCTTGTGCAGCGTGTTGCGGTTGATGCCCAGCCGCGCGGCAGCCTTGGTTTGCACGTTGTCGCAGGTGGCCATCACCTGGGCAATCAGCTCGCGCTCGACGCGGTTGACGATCGTGCCGTGGAGGTTGTCGGCCTGCGAGCCGGCCGTGGTGATGCCCTGCTCGACCAACTCGGCCGCCAGCGTCTCGAGATCGACCGCGCGATGGCGACCGATGCGGCGGGGCTTCTGGCCCAGGACCGTCTCGGGAAGCAAATCGCAGGTAAGCTCGTCGCCCGGCGCCAGCACTACCGCCCGCTCCACGTAGTTCTGTAGCTCGCGGACGTTGCCCGGCCAGTCGTACGCCATCAATGCCTCGCGGGCTTTGAGCTCGACATGGACGACGTGGCAGTTGTTCGCCTGGCTATAGATCTTCAAGAAATGGTGCACCAGTTCGGCAATGTCTTCGCGACGTTCACGCAACGGCGGCAAGTGAATCGTGATCACATTCAGCCGATAATACAAGTCCTCGCGGAACCGGCCTGCCTCGGTCTCTTGCAGCAGATCGCGATTGCTGGCGGCGATCACCCGGGTATCGACGCGGATGGTATGCGTGTCGCCGACCCTCTCGAACTCGTGCTCCTGAAGTACCCGCAATAGCTTCACCTGCAGCATGGCCGTAGTCGAGTTGATCTCGTCGAGAAAGACGGTGCCGGTGTGGGCGGCCTCGAATCGCCCGGTGCGGTTGTCGATGGCCCCGGTGAATGAGCCCCGAACGTGCCCGAACAGCTCGCTCTCTAACAGGTTCTCGGCCAGCGCACCGCAGTTGACCCGCACAAACGGGCCGCTGTTGCGAGGGCTCAGCCGGTGGAGGGCCTTGGCGATCAACTCCTTGCCGGTTCCTGTCTCGCCCAATAGGAGCACCGAGGCGTTGGACTGGGCAACCTTGCGCGTCAGTTGATAAACTTCCTCCATGGCGGGGCCGGAACCGATCAGCCCGGGAATCGGCGGCCCAGTTTCGTTCAGTTCGGCTGCCACCCGTGTGGCCGTCATGGACTTCCCTCCTTCTCAACCGCTCCGTCTTGCGGCATCGCCGGCCCGGCGGTCTTGACGGCCAAGGTCGGGGCTTCGATGCAGTCGAGAATCCGTCCGAGGATCTGTTGTGTGGCCACGTCGAGATTTTCGCTGCGGTTGTAGCGGTCGTACTGCTGGCTGATCTGCTTGGTCGTCAGCAGAATGCCGTACCGCTGCACATGTTGCCGAAAGGCTTGGGCCGCCACTTGGCGGACTTTCAACGGCTGGGTCCATCGGCTGGCCAGGTCGGTCAGCGCGAGCTGGCTCGCCGGCGTGCCGATTTGGGCCAACACGGCCGCGGCCTTGCCGCCGAGCCCGGGTGTGTACAAAGCCGTCATCACGGCGCTTTGCGCACGGCCGACGTCGTACGGGCCGTCCTCCCGCCGCCCCAGCACGACCAGGTAGTCCAGCGCCTCGGCCGCCTGGCGATGCCGCTCGGCCAGGCCGACGAACGCTCGGGTTTGCAGACGATTCAACTGTCCCACCTGCCAGCGGAGTGCCTCGTCGGTCTGCGGCTGGAAGAAGGCTTCCGCCATCGGATCGCGGCGGGTAGTCTGCCGGGCCTGTTCCAGGTGACCGCTTCGGGCGAGCACCCCAACGCACAACGAGGCCGTGCGGTAATCGTGCCGGAGTTGCTGCAAAAGCAGATCGATCGGCGGACCGGCAATCGATGCGTCGATCAGCGCCAACTCATAGTCAGGCGAGGCTGAAGCCAACCGCATCAGTTCGCGCCCTGTAGTCGCCGTGTCCACCGAGAATCCCATCCCAGACAAGACGATGACTAGCCGCCGCGAGGTCTCTTCGCTGGGGCCGGCCACCAGCACGCGGCGAACACCGCCGGAGGCGGCAAAAAACGCCACCGATTCCGGTACGTAGCTCGAACCCGGAAACGGCCCCGTCGGCTGCAGGCGGACAATCGACTCCAACGCCGCCAGCCGCAGCCGCCGGTCGGGATGTCGCGCGGCTCGAACCAGCGGCGAGGATTGGACGCCCTGCCGAAGAAGGCGCTCGGCCGTGCCCGTTCGCCCGAGGATCCGGGCAGCCGCGCTCGCCGCCGCCGGGTGGTCGCCGGCCATGGCATACTCCAGCAGATCCTCGACCACGCCTGCGCCAAACCCAGCGGCCTCGGCCACAATCGTTCCTTCACCCGACGGCAGCGGTTTGTCCAAGCCGTGCTCGTACGCCGCCGATTCGAGCGTCGTGGCCAGGTAGAGCAGGCGGATCTGCGGGTCTTCCCCGGCCAACGCGTACGCATCGCGGGCCAGCCAGGCCGCCATCATCGGCGCGGCCTCTTCGGGCGAGCAGCTTTTCACAACGCACTTGGCCTGGCTCGCGTCCCAAACACATATCTCCAATCGGCCGTCGGCATCAGCCTCGATCGGCCGCAAATGATCAAAGTAGGCCCTCGCCCGTCGGGCCAACAGGCGGATCGCCTCACTTCGGCCAGGCACACGGCCAAGCAACCGCTTCAGGGCCGTCCCGGCGGCCGCGCGAATCGCCGGATCGGTCGTTTCGGATATGGAGGGTTTCAACAGGTGTATCGAGGTCTCGCGGGCATTGGCGGCGGCAAGCACACGAATTGCCTGGACCACCAGCGCCGGGTCGGGGCTCTCCAGCAATCCCTGCAAGGGGCCGCGGGCTTCGGAGCCCATCTGAACCAGTGTCCCCGCCACGTCGGCGTGTTCGTCCGCCCGGTTCGGATCGGCCAATACGGCGACCAGCGCCGCCACCGCCGCCGAGCGGCCATCGCGCAGGCCCGCCATGGCCGCGTAACGCACTTCATCCGATGGGTCTTGAAGCTGCTGGATCAAGGCAGCCAGCCGCTGCGGATCGCGAAGCCGCTGATTGACCGCCGTCAGCAGGACATCGGCCAATTGCCGGGCCTCCGGCAGCAGACTCTCGTTGGAAGCCATTTCGGCGAACATCGGCGAGCCGAACCGCTCCGCCAGGTCGGCCAACTGCTGTGGATTCAACTTGGCATCGATCATCCGCTTCAGGAGACCCTTGGCCAAATCGGCCCGCCCCAAGTCGGCGAGGATCTTGGCTGCCCGGGCCAACTCGGCCGGCGTGCGAGGATTGGTTTCCAGGATCGCCGTCACCGCCGGGTCTTCGGGCTGCTGCAACTCGAGCTCCACCAGTTCGGCCGCCGTGTCCGGCGGCTCTTGCGACCGAACGGGCACGGATACAGCAACAATGCTCGTCGCCGTCAATGCGATCAACAACCAATGCCAGACTCGGCAGCAACGGTCCATAGTATCTCTCGTCGGAGGTCTCTCTCTTGACAGGCAAACGCGATCTTTCACCCGACTATCCCAATCGTACCTTCCAATCGGCTATCTGCCTGCCGACTTGCTCGGGACCGGTGGAGCCGTAGCTGGTCATGGCGGCAACCGCCCTCTCTACGCCCAGCACCTCGTACACCCTCTCGTCCAGATCCGGCGATTCCTCGGTGAAATCGCTCAGCGGCAGGTCCGACAAGCGAACGCCTCGCTTCAGGGCCTTGCGAACCAGCCGGCCGACCAGCCCGTGGGCGGTTCGCTGCGGGACGTTCCGGCGGATCAAATACTCCATCAACGTTGTGGCGTCGAGGTGCCCGCGATCGAGACGTTCGAGAATTGCCTCTCGGTTCAGCTCCGCGCCGGCCACCAGCGGGGCCGCCACCTCGAGCGAGGCACGGACCGTGTCGAACGCGTCGAACACCGGCGGCTTGTCTTCCTGCAGATCGCGGTTGTACGCCAGCGGCAGCCCCTTGACCAGCACCAGCAATGTCTGCAGGCTGCCGACCACGCGGGCCGTCTTCCCGCGAATCAACTCCAACACGTCGGGGTTGACCTTCTGCGGCATGATCGACGAGCCAGTGCAAAACGCCTGCGGGAGTTTCAGAAAACTGAACTCGACGGTCGACCAGAGGATCCACTCCTCGGCCCAGGTGCTGAGGTGTTCGGCGATCAGCGTCAGCGTGAAGACGAACTCCAGCAGGAAGTCGCGATCGCTGGACACGTCGAGGCTGTTGGCCGCCACGGCGTCGAACCCCAGCCAAGCCGCCACGGCGTCGCGGTCGATCGGCAGGCTGGTCCCGGCCATGGCGGCAGCCCCCAAACCCAGCACGTTGGTCCGCCGCCGGCAATCGGCCAGCCGATCGCGGTCGCGCTGGAGCTTCTCGCAATAGGCCAGCCAATAGTGGGGGGCCAGGACGGGCTGGGCCCTCTGCAAGTGCGTGTAGCCGGGCAGGATCACATCCATATCTCCGTCGCAGCGTCCGACGTAGGCACGCTGCAAATCGGCCAGCCGAGAATCGGTCTGGCCGATCGCCTCACGAACCCAGAGCCGCATGTCGGTGGCGACCTGGTCGTTTCGGCTTCTGGCCGTATGGAGCTTGCGGCCCGTATCGCCGATCCGGTCGATCAGGGCCCTCTCGATGTGCATGTGGATGTCTTCCAGCTCGACGCGGAACTGGAACCGGCCTTGCTCAATTTCTCGGCGGATCTCGCCCAGACCCTGCACAATCTGTTGGCACTCGCCGTCGGAGATCAGCCCAACCTTTTCCAGCATTCGGGCGTGGGCAATCGAGCCCTCAATGTCTTGTGCATACAGCCTTCGGTCGAAGCTCACACTTTCGGTGAACTCCTCCACCCGGCGATCGGTCGCCTCGTCGAACACACCATTCCAGGCTTTCTCGGCCACGCCCAACCTTTCAGCAACTTAGGCCACGACAAGAACCCCCCATTTTCTTCACTGTAACTGGGCCCCGGCGAGGTGTCAACGAGGGACCACGGGGACCTTGAACCAGGCACACGGAGTATGATAAAATGTAAAGATTTTAGACACTGGCCGCCCCCTTCTAGGGGGCTCGGCAACGATATCCCCCACGACCCGAGGGAACCCGCCACGTGCCGCGACGCGACGATATCCACAAGATTCTGCTAATTGGGTCCGGGCCGATCATTATCGGCCAGGCCTGCGAGTTCGACTACTCCGGCACCCAGGCATGCAAGGCCTTGCGCGAGGAGGGGTACAAGGTCGTGCTGGTCAACTCCAACCCGGCCACGATCATGACCGACCCGGAGATGGCCGACCGCACCTATATCGAGCCGCTTTGTTGGCAAATCGTGGCCAAGGTGATCGAGGCCGAGCGGCCCGACGCCTTGCTGCCCACCCTCGGTGGCCAGACGGGGTTGAACCTGGCCATGGATCTGGTCCAGCACGGCGTGCTGGAAGAATACGGCGTCGAGATGATCGGCGCCACCGCCGAGGTCATCGCCAAGGCCGAGCAGCGCGACCAGTTCAAGGAGGCCATGGAGAGGATCGGCTTGGCGTGCTGCCGCGGCGAGACGGTCCACACTCTCGAAGAAGCCCGGCAGGTGCTCAAGAAGATCGGGTTGCCTTGCGTGGTGCGCCCCAGTTTCACGCTGGGCGGAACCGGATCGAGCGTGGCCTACAACCGGGGCGAGTTCGATCGTTTGATCTCGCGGGGCCTGGAGGAATCCCCGGTTCGCCAAGTCCTGCTTGAAGAGTCGGTGTTGGGTTGGAAAGAGTACGAGATGGAGGTGATGCGTGACGCCGACGACAACGTTGTGATCATCTGCTCGATCGAGAACTTTGACGCCATGGGCGTCCACACGGGCGATTCGATCACGGTTGCCCCGGCCCAGACGCTCACCGACAAGGAATACCAGCGGATGCGCGACGCCTCGCTGGCGGTGATTCGCGAGATCGGCGTGGAAACCGGCGGCTCGAACATCCAGTTCGCCATCCATCCGGACGACGGCCGGATGGTCGTGATCGAGATGAATCCCCGCGTCAGCCGCAGCAGCGCACTGGCCTCCAAGGCGACCGGCTTCCCCATCGCCAAGATCGCCGCCAAGCTGGCGATCGGCTACCGGCTGCATGAGTTGCCCAACGATATCACTCGCAAGACAAAGGCCTGTTTCGAGCCCACGATCGACTACGTGGTAACCAAGATCCCGCGGTTCGCCTTCGAGAAGTTTCCCGAAGCCGACGCCAGGCTGACCACGCAGATGAAAAGCGTCGGCGAGACAATGGCCATCGGCCGCACATTCAAGGAATCGTTCCAGAAGGCCCTTCGCGGGCTCGAGGTGGGCAGCTTTGGCTTCGGCTGCGACGGCAAGGACCTTTGGGGATCCGCCGAGCAGCCCTCGATCGAAGAGGTCCGCTCGAAGCTGGCCACGCCCGGCGCCGAGCGGGCATGGCACCTGCGTTACGCCATGAAGTACGGCATGCCGGTCGAAGAGATCTACGATCTGACCGGCATCGACCCCTGGTTCCTGGAGAACCTGCGGGAGATCAACGACCTGGAAGAACATCTCCGCGGCCTGGGTGATCTGGCCAAGGTCAGCGACGCCACCTTGCGCCGCGCCAAGCAGTTCGGTTTCTCCGACCGCCAACTGGCCACCATCTTCAACCGCGCCGAGATGGACATTCGCAGCGAACGGAAGCAGCGGGGGATTGTGGCCACTTTCAAGGCGGTTGATACGTGTGCCGCCGAGTTCGAGGCCTATACCCCCTACTACTACTCGACCTACGAAGACGAGGACGAGACGCCGCCGAAGAAGCCGTCGCAGCGACGCGTGATGATCCTCGGCGGCGGGCCGAACCGCATCGGCCAGGGTATCGAGTTCGACTACTGTTGCTGTCATGCCAGTTTCGCGTTGCGCGAGCTGGGCATCGAGTCGATCATGGTCAACAGCAACCCCGAAACCGTCAGCACCGACTACGACACCAGCGACATCCTGTTTTTCGAGCCGCTGACGACCGAGGACGTGCTGAACATCTGCGACCGCATCAACCCCGACGGCGTGATCGTGCAATTCGGCGGCCAGACACCGCTGAATCTTGCCCGGGCGCTGAGCAACGCCGGCGTGCCGATCATCGGCACCAGCGTCGACACGATCGAAGACGCCGAGGACCGCGAGAAATTCAAGGCTCTGTTGCACCGCCTGGAGCTGAAACAGCCGGCCAACGCCATCGCCCGCAACATGGCGCAGGCCCGCAACGAAGTGGCCAAGGTTGGGTTTCCCGCACTGGTGCGACCCAGTTTCGTGCTGGGCGGTCGGGCGATGGAAATCTGCTACGACGCCGGCCAGTTCGAGCGTTTCGTCGCCGAGGCCTTCGTGGTCGCCCAGGGACAGCCCGTGCTGATCGATCGCTTCCTGGAAGACGCCGTCGAGGTCGACGTCGACGCCATCGCCGACGGCGATCAGGTGATCGTGGCCGGCGTGATGGAGCACATCGAAGAGGCGGGCGTCCACTCGGGCGACTCGGCCTGCGTGATCCCCCCCTACAGCCTGCCCGGGCCCGTGGTCGCTGAAATCCGCACAGCCACCACCGCCATGGCCCGCACCCTGAAGGTCGTCGGCCTGATGAACGTGCAATTCGCGGTCAAGCTCGAGAACGGCCAGCCGAACGTCTACGTGATCGAAGTGAATCCCCGGGCAAGCCGCACCGTGCCCTTCGTGTCCAAGGCGACCGGCATGGCCGTGGCCAAGGCGGCGGCCAAAGTCATGGTCGGCGTCTCGCTGGCCGAGCAGGGCTACGGCCAGGACCCGATACCCAGCCACGTTTCGATCAAGGAAGCTGTCTTCCCCTTTGTGAAATTCGCCGGCGTCGATATCGTCCTGGGGCCGGAAATGAAATCGACCGGCGAGGTGATGGGCATCAGCGAGCGCTTCTCCATCGCGTTTGCCAAGAGCCAGCTGGCCGCCGGAAGCGTCTTGCCCCGCCGCGGCAAGATCTTCGTCAGCGTGGCCGACCGGGCGAAGGACCACGTAGTGGGACTTGCCCGGCGGCTGCAAAAGCTCGGCTTCGAGTTGCTGGCCACCAAGGGCACGGCCGCGCGGCTGGAGGAAGCCGGCGTGCGGGTCCAGCGGCTGAAGAAGATCCAGGAGGGACATCCCAACCTGCTGGACTACATGATCGACGGCGACTTGCAGTTGGTCATGAACACGCCTAGCGGCAAAGGCGCCCGCACCGACGAAGGCAGCATCCGCGCCGCGGCCGTTTCCCACGGCATCCCCTGCCTGACGACGATCCAGGCGGCGGACGCGGCGGTCCGCGCCATGGAGGCGATGCAGGACGAAGAGATGACCGTCCAGGCGGTGCAGGATCGGTTTCCGCAGTACGGCACTCTCCGCGGCGGGGGTCGCTGACCGACTCCTCTTTCCGCGTCGGGTGGTCCGCGATTCTCGCGGCATCGCCCTGCTTCCGGGCTGTTTTGCGTGCAGCAACGGAGTCTTGTCACAACAGCCTTCGGACCCGACATAACGTGACCGCCATGGGGTTGTGGCACCAAGCGTTGCGGGAACACGCTTGCACATCGCGCCGAGCAGGTCTGGCAGGGGACAGTCTCGCTTCGCTGCGCGACACTGGGAACAGTTGAAGGTGAAGGAAGTCGTCGTCGAAGGACATCGTTACGTGGTTTGCCTGAACGACGAGGAAGCCCGCAAAGACGCCCACGACCGCGAGGTGATCGTCGTTTCGCTGTGCGAACAGTTGAAGCAGGGCGACAAATCGCTGGTGGGCAAGCCTTCAACAAATCGAGGCCCCGTAACCATGCCACTCTCCCCCGCCGCCAACCGCTGCGTCTGGTGCCACGCTCTAATCTCATGCGCGCAAGTCGTGTTACGAGAGCGAGTTGGGATTTCGAGGTGTCGAAGATGAGTCTATTGACGCTTGCGCACTCAGTGCGCGAGGGCGACCAACGGGAGCCCGACTTGTCCGGCCTCCCGTTGGTCGGCCTAGATCATTCACAAGGCAAACATCAATAACTCCAAAGAGTAGTACTACAGCGCTAGGTCAGGGCCATTTGCAGCGGATCAGTTTTGTGAGTACGAAGCCGTTTTTCCGTAGTTTCTTGAGCGTTCG
>JAFGRD010000112.1 GCA_016935315.1 Pirellulales bacterium | reverse complement strand
GGGGTTGAGTACCGAGGATAGTAACCCGAAGCGTGAGCGAGAGATGCGGTGGATTCCGCGTTTTTCCTCGCTTACGCTTCGGGTTACTATGCCCGAAGCTACCCCAATTTCAAGGTTTGACAGAGCACTAGGCAAGCTGGCGAGTCTCCTTCCTCTTTCGTGTATGTCCAACTCGTTCTCTTGCGAGTCCGTTGCGTGCCTACAGCTCCCAGCCCTTGCGGTATTCGCGATACAGGTACCGGTTCGCGTCGGGCGCGTTGGTGATGGCCATCTTCTGGCTGTCGAAGACCACCCTTCTTCCCGCACGCAGCGCGACGGCCCCCAAGTTGACCGCGTCGGTGATTGACCCGGCGTTGAGGAAGCTTCCAGGCGAGGGTTCGCCTCGGAGGGCCTGCAGCCACGGGTTCTCAGCCGCGGCGACGTCGGCCGGGCTTTCCAGCGACAATGGTTCGCTCTTTCCCTGGGTGAACAGCCGCGGATTCCGCCCGGTGAAATCGGCCATGATCGTTCCCTGGTCGCCGATGAACAGGATGCCCTCTCTGGGTATCTCGACGTTTTGTGCCTCGAGCGGGCCCGGCAGACGCGGTTTCATGCCTCCGTCGTACCAGAACAGCTCCAGGGCAGGCATGTCTTGCCGTGCCGCGAAGCTGAACCGGAGCGTGCAGGCCGTGGGATAGGAGAAATCGTTGTTCGCCGTCCGGCTCACACCGTCCACGATTGAGCAGGTGTGCGTCGCCTGTGCCTCGGCGCAAAGGGGAGGTTCGAGACCCAACGTGGTGAACACGGGCCAGAGGCTGTAGATGCCCATGTCGGCCATGGACCCGCCGCCGAAGTCGTACCAGCCGCGAAACACGGTGTGGGTGTAGTGCGGATGAAAGGGCCGCGGCAGCGCCGGCCCGAGCCACAGGTCCCAATCCAAGCCCTTGGGAATCGGCGGCCTGTCGGCGGGAATCTCCGTGTACTGGGGCCAGACGGGCCGGTTGGTCCAGTTGTGGATTTCCCGCAGCGGCCCGATCACGCCTTGCTTGATCCGCTGGGCAATCCGCTCGTTGGCGGCGCCGCTGCCGTAAGCCAGCAGGTGCGTGCCGACCTTTGTCTTGCGAGCCGTCTCGATCGCCAGCCTGCCCTCGTACAAGCGGTTGGCAATCGGCTTGTGCACGACGACATGCCTGCCCCGGTTCATCGCCGCGATCGACACCGTGGCGTGGAGATGGTCGGGCGTCATGATCTTCACGGCGTCCAGATCCTTCTCTTGTTCCAACAATTCGCGGAAGTCGGCGTAGGCGGAACACGCCTTGTAGCCGTCCGCCTTGCGCTGATTGGCATAGTAGGTGTCCACGACCTGACGGCCCACCTCGCGCCCGCCGGGACAGCCGCTGTCGTTGTCGCGCCAGGAGGGATTGCCCAGGTAGGTGCGGATTCTGCTTCGGATCTCGTTCTTGCCCCACTCCACGTAGTCGCTGCTGTCGGTGTTGGGATCGCACACGGCGACCATCTGGATCTCCGGCTGGGCGAGCAGTGCCCCGAGTTCGCGAAAACCCTGCGTCCCCATGCCGATATGGGCCACCGTGATCTTGTCGTTCGGCGCGACGTGTCCCGCCTGGCCCAAGACATGACGTGGAACAATGGTGAAGACGCCGGATGCAACAGCGGATCCTACAAACGCACGACGGTTGATTTCAGGCGGCATCGAACGACTCCTGGGTTCGAGAAAACTGTCGGAAAGCCGATACGTCGGACACGACGGCCCATGACCTTCGGGGCTTGGACCATCCACAGTCCGATGCACCGTCACCGGCTACTTTAGCGACTTTGCGTGCAAATGCAAATCTCCGCTTGGCGGACGGACCAGGCGCCCGCAGCCGAGGACATGTCTTCTCGCGAGTCCCCAAGGCGGCGGCAGCACTGGCGGAAAAGCCGGGAAAACCGCCGACGATTCATATAGGCATCGACCAGCGTTTTCGGTACATTGCACGCAATCTTCTGCGGAGAGCGACCATGGCAGCAAAGAGCACGAAGAACTACAGTTTGGCCGCCCCGCCGCCGGGCGAGGCCGCTGCGGCGCCCGATCTGCCGTATCAGCCGCGCGATCCGAAACAGTACCACCCGTCCATCGGGTTGATCGCCTGCGGGGGCATTACCAAAGACCATCTGACGGCCTATCGCGCGGCCGGTTATCGGGTGGTCGCGTTGTGCGATCCGATCCTGCACCGGGCCCGGCAGCGCAAGACCGAGTTCTTTCCGGAGGCCAAGGTCTATCGCGACTACCGCGATCTGCTGAAACGCAACGACGTCGAGGTGGTCGACATCGCGGCCCATCCGCCCCAGCGGGCGGCGATGATCGAAGACGCGCTGTCGGCCGGCAAGCACGTGCTCAGCCAGAAACCGTTCGTGCTCGATCTGGATTTCGGCCAGCGGATGGTCGACCTGGCCGACCGCCGGGGCGTGAAGCTGGCGGTCAACCAGAACGGCCGCTGGGCACCGCACTTCAGCTACATCCGCCACGCGATCGAGGCCGGGTTGCTCGGCGAGGTGATGGGCGTGCACGCCTCGGTCCATTGGGACCACAGTTGGGTCGGGGGAACCGAGTTCGAGAAGGTCAGACACTTGATCCTCTACGATTTCGCGATCCACTGGTTCGACATCGTGAGCTGCTTCCTGGGGGAGCGTCGGGGGGAGCGGGTGTACGCCGCGGCGACGCGCAGTCCCACACAGCAGGTCGATCCGCCGTTGTTGGCCCAGGCGTTGATCGAATGCGACGGAGCCCAGGCGTCGCTGGTCTTCGACGGCCACACGCCCCACGGACCGCAAGACCGCACCTACGTTGCCGGCAGCCAAGGGGCGATCGTCAGCACCGGTCCGGACTTGAAGCACCAGACGCTCACGCTCTACACGTCCCAAGGCCACGCCACGCCCCGGTTGCAGGGCTGCTGGTTTCCCGACGGGTTCCACGGCACGATGGGCGAGTTGCTCTGCGCGATCGAAGAAGACCGCGAGCCACTCAACGGCGCCCGAGGCAACCTCGACAGCCTGGCATTGTGTTTTGCGGCCGTTGCCAGCGCCGAGCGTCACGAGCCGGTCGTTCCGGGCACGGTTCGGACGTTGCCGCAAGCGGGGTAAAGGTCGGGCGAACCGCTACGCCTCGGCTTCCGCGGCGTAGGCAGCGGTCACGCTGGTGGTAATGCCGCCCCGCGCGTTGAAGGCGGCCACCAGCGTCATGCTTCGCGGTCGCAGCACCGAAACCAGATCGTCGAGGATCCGATTCGTGACGTTCTCGTAGAAAATGCCCTCGTTGCGGTATTGCTGGAGATACAACTTCAGGCTCTTGAGTTCCACGCACTTCGCCCCCGGCACGTAGCGAAACGTCAGCGTGCCGAAGTCGGGTTGCCCCGTCTTGGGACAAACGGAGGTGAACTCGGGACAGACAATTTCGATCGTGTAGTCGCGGCCCGGATACTGGTTGTCGAACGTTTCCAAGACGTCGCGAGGACTCCCGCTCACTTGCCCGCTCCTTTGCTGCTGCGAGTTATTCTGTCATAATGACCGGTTTGCGAAAAGAGGGCAGTTCTCGGTCGTGGGAGAATCGCGCCATGAACAGACCGGCCGTGATCCTGCTCTCCGGGGGGCTCGACTCAGCCACAACCGCGGCAATCGCCCGCGAGAGGGGTTTCTCGCTTTATGCCCTGTCGGTCGATTACGGGCAGCGGCACCGGTTCGAGTTGGAGGCCGCCCGTCGGGTGGCTGCGTCGACGGGAATGCAACGGCACGTAGTCCTGGCGGTCGATCTGTCGCAGTTCGGCGGCAGCGCCCTGACCGACGCGATGGAGGTGCCCAAGGACCGCTCGGTCGGGCAGATCGAACACGGGATTCCCGTCACGTACGTGCCCGCCCGCAATACGGTCCTGCTTTCGCTGGCGCTGGGCTACGCCGAGGTGGTGGGGGCAGCCGATTTGTTCATCGGCGTCAACGCGGTCGATTACAGCGGGTATCCCGACTGCCGGCCGGAGTACATTGCGGCCTTCACGCGGCTGGCCAATATGGCCACCCAGGCGGGTGTGGAGGGCCGGCTGCGGTTTGCCGTCCACACGCCCCTGATCGACCTGAGCAAGGCCGAGATTATCCGTCGCGGCATCGAACTGGGCGTCGACTACGGCCTGACACACACTTGTTACGATCCGGACGCCAACGGCATAAGCTGCGGCCGTTGCGACGCCTGCCAGTTGCGGCGGAAAGGCTTCGCCGAGGCCGGGCTGGAGGATCCGCTGGAGTACCAGGTCGGCCAGCGAGAGCGGAAGCCGGGCGGGCCGTGAACACTTGTTGACGTTGGCACAGTCGATGCGCATTGCCGAAATCTTTCGATCGATCCAGGGCGAGGGACGTCTGACGGGCACGCCCAGCGTGTTTGTGCGGACCAGCGGCTGCAACTTGCGGTGCCGTTATTGCGACACGCCGTACGCCTCGTGGACGCCGGAAGGCGACGATTGGGCCGTCGAGGAGATCGTCGATCGCGTGGGGCAATTGGCCCGGCCGGCCGATAAGTCGGCCGCCGCGGTCAGGCACGTGGTGCTCACCGGCGGCGAGCCGATGTTGTTCGCCGAGCTGATTCCCCTGTCGGCCGAACTGCGCCGGCGAGGATGGCACGTGACCGTCGAGACGGCCGGAACGCTCTACCTGCCGGTCGAGTGCGATTTGATGTCGATTAGCCCAAAACTCTCCAACGCCACGCCGCCGCCGGATCAGGACCCGCGCTGGTCGCGGCGTCACGAGGCCCATCGGCACGTCCCTGAGGTGATCCGCCGGCTGGTCGCCGAATACGAATACCAGGTGAAACTCGTGGTCGCCTGCCTGGAAGACTGTCGGGAAGTGGAGACTTATCTGAAGCAATTCCCCGAAATCGACCGCGGCCGAGTGATGCTGATGCCGCGAGGCACCGAGGCGGACGAATTGGCCGAGAAGGCCCGGTGGCTTGAACCCTATTGCGCCCAACACCGGCTGAGCTACTGTCCGCGGCGGCAGATCGAATGGTTCGGATCGCGGCGCGGGACGTGATTTCCGGCGGCGTTCTCAGGCGCAGTCGGAACGGTACATGGCCGAGCAGCGATCGTGATTGATCTTCTCGTGCGTTTCCCGGCGATGGATCGGCACTTCGGCCGGCCCGACGAACCCAAGCTTCACGCGGTCGCCTCGCACCTCGAGCACGACGACCTCGATTTCCTGCCCGATGACAATCCGTTCTCCCCGCTTGCGACTTAGAACCAACATGGCCTCCTCCTTGAATGGGTGGCCCTGTCCTTGCTTGGCCACCGCTGACGATACGTGTCTAGGAGGCTGTTGGTTCACTTGGGGTTCGCACCAGGCCGGTGATTGGCGGGAACAGATGCTCAGTGCTCTTGGCGGAGCGTTGCCAGCAGCGGGGCGTGCAGCGCCGCCCGGACGGCGGCCAAGCCGGCAATCAGACCGACCACCAGCACCAGGGCCAACGTGCCGGCCAGCGAGGCCCAGGGGACCGTGGCCCCGCGGGTGAGAAGATGGGGTAGCACGGCAATCAGGGCAGCCAGCAGCCCGCTGCCAAGCCCGGCTCCCAGCAGAAGACCGTTCTCAAGCATCACCATCTGGGCCAGCGTTGCCCGGCGAAATCCGCTTGCTCGCAACAGGGCCAATTCACCTCGGCGCTCCAGGACGTTGCGCAACTGGACGACCGCCAGTCCGAAGGTCCCCAGAAGCAGGCCCAGGCCGCCGAGGCTCTGGAACGTCAGCAGATACGTGTTCTGCACCGCCAGGAATCGGGCCAACCGCCGGCCGGTGGTTTCGGCGGCCAGGCCGTAGTCGCCGAGGTCTCTCTCCAAGACGGCGGCCAGTGGGGCCGTGTTGGCCGGAGGCGTCACCACCAGGAAGAAGCGAAATCCGCTGACCTCGGGGAAATGTCGCCGGAAGGCCGTCTCGCCGATCAGCAGGTCGCCTTGGAGTATGCTGCCGGCCAGCAGTCCGACCACCTTCAGGCGGATCGTCTCGCCTCGGCTGTCGGCGACGTCGTACGTTTCGCCGACGCCTTTCCAGAGGTGCAACGCATACATGGCCGTGTTCACGTCGAGGACCACGGGCACCAGGGGCGCGCCGTCGTCGTCTCGGCCCAAGTCCCGTTCGAGCAGCAGCCAGGGGTTCGCGGCCTGTTCGGGCGTGGCCGCGGACGAGCCGGCCCAAGCGAACCCGCCGCGGTCGATCAGCGACCGGGGAATGCCCAAGATGCGAGGCTGCCGGGGCTCGTACAGGTTCAGGCACGAGGCATCGTCACCCGGTTTGACGGGAAGCGAGATCGTGGCCGTGCCTTTGCCGGCCAGGAGTTCGGCATCGGCGGCGGAGAGGCCCAGTTCGGCGCGACCGCCGGGCGTGTTGAGGTCGTGATAGACGGGCTGATCGCTTTCGGCAACCAGGGCAAAGCCGCCATTGCCGCTGGCCAACGTGGGAGTCTGTTGAGTAGGATCCAGTTGGAAGGAGCTGACGGCCGCGATCAGGAAACAGGCCGAGGCGACCAGCCCGATGGTCAGCGTGCTCCGGCCCGGGTTGCGAGCGGCGTTGCGCGTCGCCATGCGAACGAGGTTCCCGCGCCCGACGGTTACGGCAGCCCCGGTTGTGCCCGTCCTGAGACGAAGCCATACCATCGTCAGCGAGGCGATCAGCACCATGGCCCCGGCGGCAAAGAACGCCCCGGCTTGCGCCTCTTCGCTGAGGCCCATGGCCGCCAGGCCGATGGCCACCGCGGCGAGCAACAGGGCCCAGGCCGCCCTGCCAACATAGCGGCCACGACGGCTGGGGACCAGCGAGCCGGTGTCGCTTAGCTGGCCGGCCAGCAGCCGGCGCGGGGCCAGACGCCGAGTCTGCCAGACGGCCCACGCGATAGCCACCGTGGCCACGATCAGGCCACTGGCGAAACCGATGACGAGACTGGACGGCGCGACATACAACCGCAAAAACGGCGTGACCACGGCCGCCAACCACCAGGTTCGCAGCCCCAAGAGCATCAGGGCCGCATAGCCCACGCCCGCCGGAACCCCCGCCAGGCTGCCCAAGGCCGCGACCAGAAGCCCTTCGGCGACCAGCAACCGCGTAATCTGCCGCCGGCCGAACCCGACGGCGACCAGGATACCCAACTCTCCGGCCCGCTGTTCGATGCCCAGGCGGAACAGCAGGGCCACCAGCATCACGGCCGCCGCAATGATGAAGAAGCTGAAGGCCAGAAACAGCACGTTAAACGGCGTGGAGCCGGCCGAGGCGGCCAGCCCTTGCCGCTTGAGCGGCTGGAAGATGAGTCCGAATACGGCCGGGTCGAGCTGAAGCTTCTCCTTCAACTGCTCGGCCGTGATCCCCTCGGGCACCACCCGCAGCGAAGTCGTTTGCCCGAACCGGCTGGACCATAGCTCCCGTCCGGTGGCCGGGGACACGAAGGCCTTGGGCGTGGGGCCATGGCTGCGCCAATACTGGTCGTCCTTGCCGTAACGCTCCCCCGGTTCGGGCCCGCGCAGCCAGCCGGCGTAGAAGGGTGAGAAGGGAACCTGCCAGTCGTCGATGGCTTCCTGGTCCGTCACTCCGGCGACCTCCGGCGTGAGGTGCCGATCGTCGGCCGCGCCGGTCATTTGCACCACGGCGGCCAACTCAAACTCGATCGTTTGCTCGCGCGGCTGGCCGTGCGTGCTTTCCGGCTCGAAGTAACGGACGTAGACCGAATCGCCGACGGCGGCGTGCAGGTCGTCGGCCGCCCAATCGTTCAGCACGATCTTCTTCCGCGGCGCGTCGGCGTCGTCCCACGGCCCCAGCGGCTTCCCTTCGACGGTCAGCAACGGTCCCAGCGGTGGCACCTCGGTCAGGTCGACCGCGGCGATCATCGAGTAGGGAATCCCATGCTTGTCGGTCGGCGTGTACTGCCTTGGCTGCGTGTCGATCTTGTTGGCCAGGTAGGTCAGGGCGGGCTGAACGGTCCGGCCGGCCAATGCCGCACGGATGGCCGACTCGGCCTTCGGCTCCAACAGCATGCGATCGCTGGTGATGTTCAAGTAACCGCGCGGCGCCTGCTCGACGCGGATGCCGTAGTCGCCCAGTGTCGGCCGGAGCGCCCGCTGGGCGACGCCCTCGCTTCGCGGCGCGGGATCGGCGTCGCCCGACTTGCCGGCAACCAGGATCGCATTGACGCGGCCCGGCCGATCGAGCCGTTCGGCCAGCCAGTCGATCGCGACATAGGCGTCCAGCGGCAGTTGCTGACTCGGCCGCAGGCTGAATCTTCCGAGGCCCTCGGCGGGCACGATCGCACAGACGGTTACCGGAGAGCCTTCGACGGTTTCGGTCTTCCGGCCCAGCGGGCTTTCGGCCGGGATGCTCCCGGTGCTCGGCAAGCGCACGATGACTCGGTCGCCCACCCGGGCGCCGAGCCGCTCGGCCAAGGGCCGGTTGAGCACGATCTCGCGTTGCCGGGGCGGTTGCGGCGGTTGGCCGGAACCCAGTTGCCAGAACCGCTGGTGGCAGCCGATCAGTTGGACTCGCGTGGCCCGGCGAGGCGCTGGCGCGTCGGCGTTGTCCAGGCTGACGCGCAAGAGGATCGCCGGCACCGCGTCGGCGAAGTGTTCGGCGAACGCCGGGTCGGCGGCCAGCTCTGCTGCCAACTCGGCGCGAAAGAACCGGTCGGTCAACAGGACTTCGTCGATCCGGCCCAACCGATCGAGCGTCAAATGCCGGAGGCTCCCCCGCATGGAATCGCCGACCAGCAACGCCCCGACGAGCACGGCCGTGCCCACCGCCACGCCGCAAGCGACGGCAACGTTCATCCGCCCATGATAGCGGAGCGAGGCGATGATCAGGCGGAGCGACGACATGGCAGGTCCTGCGGAACGACGAATGACGAATCGTTCATCCGTTTTCTTTCAATTCGCCCTCGTCGAGTTCGAGTTGACGACTCATCAGCGAGGCCAGCCGCTGGCTGTGGGTGACGGCGATCAGCATCATTTCCTCCTGCTTCTGCAGTTCCAGCAGCAATTCGCCAACGCGGGCAGCCGTGGCTCGGTCGAGGTTGCCGGTAGGCTCGTCGGCCAATAGCAGGGTCGGCTCGTTGATCAACGCCCGGGCCAGGGCTACGCGCTGCCGCTCGCCGCCGGAAAGCTCGGCCGGCCGGTGGTCCAGGCGATCGCTCAGCCCCACGCGGTCGAGCAGCTTGCGGGCCCGTTCGACGGTCCGAGGCCGTGTGGAACCGCCGGGGACGCTGGGAATCAGCACGTTCTCCAGCACGGAGCACTGCGGCAGCAAGTGATGGTCCTGGAAGACGAAGCCGATGCGCCGGTTGCGGAAGGCGGCCAGCAGCGGCTCGCTGAGCGTAAAGGGGTCTTGGCCGTCGAGCATCACACGGCCGCTGCTGGGCGTATCGAGCGTGCCGATAATGCTCAACAGCGTGCTCTTGCCCGAGCCGCTGGGGCCGAGGACCGCCATGTTCTCGCCCCGGCCAAGCTGAAACGAGATGCCTCGAAGCACCTCCAACGGCCGTCCGCGCGTGGGGAACTGCTTGGTGACGTTCTCGACTTGAAGCTGGGTCATGACGAATCCGATTGAGGCCTCTCAGAAGACGAGTTGGGCATATGCAAAGGGAATGACCGCGACCGACTTCCACGGCCCGGCCGCACCTTCCATTACCGAATTCTACCCTCGGCTGTTGACAAATCCAGCTCCGCCAGCCTATCGCCGATGCGCGCCTGGCACTGACCGGCGTGCCGGAAGATCGGCAACAGCTTTTCGTAAGCTTCCCTGTTCTGCGGGACGGGCCGGGTGACGTCCTCGACCTGGTGGACCCGATCGATCCGGCTGAAATCATCCCACAACCCGGCTCCCACGGCCGCCACGGCCGCGGCCCCCAGCGAGCCGGCCTCCTGGCCGACATTGGTTTTCACGACCGTGACGTCCATCGCGTCGGCGTAGATCTGCCGCCAGAACCTGCTCTGGCTGCCCCCGCCGACGACCACCATTTCGTCGCACACCTGGCAGAGCCCCCGCAACTCGTCGATCGCCATCCGCAGATTCAATGCGATCCCTTCCATGGCCGCGCGAATCAGATCCGCTTGATTGTGACCGAGATCCAGCCCGAGGAACGCCCCGCGAATGTTCGGGCTGGCCTCCAGCGACGAGCCGCCTGCCAGACTGGGATTGAACAACAGCTTTCGGGCACCGACCGGCGATTGCTCGGCCAAGGCCGTCATCAGCTCGTAAGCGTTTCTGCCGTCGCTTTCGGCCGCCGCCGCCAGACGGGCACACACCTGATCGCGCACCCAGCGGAACGAGGTCCCGGTGGAGAAGACGCCGACCGCCGAGGTGAACATGCCCGGCATCACGTGGGCAAAGACATAGGGTTTCGCCCGCTCGTCCAGCAGCGGCTTGTCGGAGGAGACGGCCACCCAGGACGAGGAGCCCAGCGAAGCGTAGACGCGGCCCTCGGCGATATTGCGGGCGCCCAAGGCCATGCACGAGTTGTCCACGCCTCCGGCGGCCACCTGGATCGATTGCGGCAGCCCCAGTTGCCCGGCGGCCTCGGCGGTCAGTTCGCCCAGGATATGCGTCGAGGGGACGATCTCGGGAAAGAGCTTCCGGGAGAGGCCGGCGGCGGCAATCAACTCGTCGGAGTAGTCCCAGCCGGTCAAATCGTACACACCGCTGCCGGAAGCGTAGGAGTAGTCGGTGCGAACACGCCCGGTGAGCTTGAAGTTGATGAAATCCTTGGTGCCGATGATCTTGTCGGTCCGGCGGAAGAGCTCCGGTTCGTGGTCGCGATACCACATGATCTTGAACACGGTGTAGTGTGGCGCCGGAAATCCGTTGCCGGTACGCCGGTACCACGGTGCCGGATCGACCCGCGCGAAGAACTCGGCGACCTGGTCGGCCGGACGCTTGTCGGACCAGATGGGCGTCCAGTCGCGAAGGAGTCTGCCGTCGGCGTCCAGCGGCACGCAGCCGAGGCTATGCCCCGAGATCGCCAGGCACTGGATCCCGGCCGGATCGGTCCTGCCGTCGGCCAACAGCCGGTGCGTGCTCTGGACCACCGCCCGCCACCAGTCGTTCGGCCGCTGCTCGTGCCAGTCGGGCTGGGGGTACTTCGTCTCGTAAGGCACGAACACGGCGGCCAGGCAGCGGCCGTCGACATCGTACAGCGACGCCTTGTTTCCACCGGTCCCCAGGTCGTACGCAAGGATCGTCTTGGGCATGGCGATTTCGCGGGACTCCTTCCAGTGCGTCTCCTATTCCAGTCGGCACGCAACCGCTCATTTCGTGCAACGTGGGACACCAGCGTAGCACAGCAAGGGTCGATCGATCAACCCTCCCGGGCCGTCAGTAATCCCAAGGTACCCAGCCCGTAGAACGTGTATTCGACATCGACTTCCTGGTCCCAGTGTCCGGCGCGAAAGCCGCCGTCGGGCCGCGCCAGCGACTGGGCGAACCGCAATACGGCGTCGGTGTCGATGGCGGCGACGGCATTCACGTCGTGCAGTGCGACCAGTCCGGTGAAGGTGCTCAGCAAATCGGCCATCGGAATTCGCCCGTTCGCCCGCAGCCCGCCTTCTGATGTCTGCATGCCTGCCAGAAACCGGCCGGCGGACGCGCGGATGGACTCGTCCAGGGCATTGAGCAGCCGCAACAGGCCGACGGCCGCGGCCGTGGGATTGGTCCCACCTTGACGCAGCGGAGCGACTTCGACGAATCCGCCGTCGTCGCGTTGGCGCGAGCGAATCAGCTCGACCATGCGCTGGGCTCCGTCCAGCGGGGCGCCGACCATTTCCTTGCACAGGGTCACCAGAAACGTGTGGTAGGTGCTGCCCTGGCCGCCACGCTCGGTTTTGGCGTAGCCGCCGTCGGGTCGCCGGAAGCGCTCGACGAAGTCGATCACCGTCTGCCGGCGATCGCGGCCGGCGTCGGCAAACACGTCGACGTCGGCCGCCATTTCCACCAGCACGGCGCTAATCACCCATGACAGGAAGTCGATGGCAGGCAGCGACGGATCGAGTCGCCGTCGCAGGAACGCGGCGGCCGGAACAGCCGCCGTGTCGTCGAGCGCTCCCAACAGGGCCAGCGCCCGCAGGCCGAAGCTCGTGTAGTACAGGTCGCCCGCCCCCTCGCGGCCGGGGAAGCCTCCATCGTCCGCCTGCGCCGTGGCCAGATAGGCCGCATGCCGGCTACGGACTTCTTCCGGCAAACCGGCAACGGCGGCGTTCAGTCGCAGCGTCAGGTGGGTCAGGTACGACATACTTTCTCGTACAGATCGATCGTCCTTCGGGCCATCTGCTCCGCACCGAAGCGTTCGTGTACGGCTTGTTGGGCCCGGCGGCCGCAGGCGGCAGCCAGATCCGCGTTGCAGATCAGCCGTTTCAGTGCGGCCGCCAAGGCTTGGGGGTTGTCCGGCTCACACAACAGGCCCCCGCCCGTCTCGTCGATCAGCTCGGGGAACGCCCCGTGGGACGGCACGACGACCGGCACGCCGTTGGCCCAGGCTTCCAGAACCGGCAGCCCCTTGCTTTCCCGATACAGGGTCGGCATGCTCATGACATCGAGCGATTGGAGCAGCGCGATCTTGGCCGGCCGGTCCAACTCGCCGAGATACTCGAAGCGGTCGGCCAGGCCGCGGTCGGCCAGCCGCTTTTCGATCTCGCCGAGGTACGGACGCTCGGTCTCGTCGAGATACCCGGCCGCCCGCAAACGGATCTGCGGCAGGTCCGGGTCCTCGGCAAGCCGACACAAGGCCTCGGCCAACAGGTGCAGGCCCTTTTCGGGACAGACTCGGGCCAGATAGCCGACGGTGACTGCGCCGCTGCGGCGTTTCGTTCGCGGCCGAGTCGCGTGGCCGCCAAGGTTCAGTCCCGGCCGAACCACGTGAATCCGCTCCGCCGGCACCGAGAGGTATTCGGCCATGAAACCGGCATAGTAGCGGTTCATGGCGATCATCGCCGCCAGATCGCCGCACCGCCGGCGCAACTCGGCCCGGGCCTGCGCGTGGTAGGGTGTCGGGAGTCTCTCCAGGAACAAGTCCTCTCCGGCGAGCGTGCACACGACGGGCACCCCCAACCGCTCGTGGAGGCGCCGGGCCATGCCGGCCAACAAGACGTTGGAGAGGTGGATCAGGTCGGGCTGAATCGTCGTTTCCAGCCAACGGAGCAGCTTCTCGAGCTCCTTTCGCTGCCGGCCTTCCTCGCCACGGAGCATGGAAACGGTCAACCTGCCCAGGCGATCCGGCCGGATCGTCGCGCCGCCCTTGGCCGCCCAGCGGATCAGCCCCGGACGGTCCAGCAGCCGATCGAGGAACCAGGGCGTGCGGCGGAACAGGGCGGACCGTTCCTGCAAATAGACGTTGATCCCGCCAAACGCCACGCGAGAGATGCTCACGTTCTGTTCATCGGTCCGCACCGGCGTGTACAGCGGCACCATGACCACGTCGGAACCGGCCGCGTGCAGCGCCGCGGCCAGCGTGTTGCTGTGCATGCAGCTTCCGCAGTACATTCCGCCGGCGCCGGACACGAGGTGGACGATTCTCATCGGAGGAAACCCGGCATCAGCGCGTCGCTTCGGTGGGAGCTTGCTGCTGGTCGGCGGTGGGTTTGGGGAAGTCGGGCAATCGATCCGTCTGGAATCCGGCGTTGCTGCCGTCGCTGGCTCCGCCGATCGCCGGATTGTCTTCCGCCGTGCCCCCGAGGGCAAGGTCGCTCGGCGTGCAAGTGTGCCAGGGGCGATCGGGCTTCGGCAGCCCCTGCCAACGGACCTGATCCAGCCTTTCGTGCTCCCCCGATCCCCAATACGACGTCCAGGCCTCAAACGCCCAGGGAGGCGCCAGGGGCTCGCCGTCGAGATCGCAGATGGTCCAAAAGGTGTCGATGTCTTCGTAGAAGTTCCACGCACCGTTCCAGGCAAGCTGCTGGCGGGAATCGTCCATCGTGGCAATGCCCACCTGCTCGAACAGCGGGACCCCCGGCAACGACATCAAAATACTGTTGGAACAGTCGATCTGCACGGCCAGAAGGTACGGGGCCACCGGGTCGTCGACCATCCGGCAGAGACCGCCGTAGACCACGGCCGTAACGTGGCGCAGGTCAATCTGGAGCATTTCGCCGGGCTGCGGAGGCCGTTGGCCGCCGTAGGCGGACAGCAGTTGCTCGCTGGTCGCCAGCAGCCCATTGTTCCACACCAGATGGATCGGCTGCAACTGCGTCGCCCGAAGCAAGGCCGCCTCGCCGCGGACACTGCAATCGGCCATGTCGATCGTGACCGGCGGACTGGCGGACGGAACCTCCTCGGCCACGATGCTGCCGGTCGCCGGAGCCGATTTGGCACAGAAGAAAGCAACCTCTTTGTGGTACGCCGTCAACTTGTCAGAGGCGTTCTCAATCGAGAGCGCGCACTTCTCCAGTCGGATCGTTTGCCCGCCTCGCGTCTCGAAGAGTGTCCAATTGTCGACCGGCACACCTCGCGGGGCCCGTAGCTCGAAAGCCAGATTGACCAATGCCAGTCGGCCGGCAGTCAGCGTGAACATGCTGCGGGGATACTTGACCGGGTCCGCTTCCGTGGGGCGAAAAACGACCACCGGACGATATCCCTTTCCGGCTCGAACGGTCAACCGCAGCTTCGACATGCTGATCGGCCGCTCCTCGCGACGGCCGTCATACCGCAATTCGATCACGTCGTTGTCGGCGGCTACGCTGCAAGCGGCGGCAAGCGAGGGAAACGTGTTCTCACCCTCGCTTTTTCCGTTGACGATCAACAAACCGCTCCGGACCGGCTCGGCAACGGGTTGGCGGGCCGCGGCAACGTCGTTGGGCTCCGTGACCACGATACTTGCCGCGCTGGCCCGGGCCCACACCGACTCGCTGTCGGAGACCGCGCTGAGAACCGGTGATGTCCCCTCGGCAACCTCGATCCCGCTGCCGCCGGGCGGAGACCCCGCGTCCGTGCCGACGTGGCCGGCCAGGAGATGGCTCCAGACGGCCAGCCCGCTTGGGCCAACCGCCTCTTCGGTCGGCACGGATGCCGGCGGATCGGGGCCGAGGCCGGGCGGCTTCGTGCCTCCGGTGGCGTCTTTCGGCGCGGAGTTGCCGGTATCGACCGGACCGGGGGGAGATTGTCTCTCACCAGGTGCCGTTGTCCCCTGCCCGTTCGGCTGCCCAGGCGGTCCTTCGGGATTGACCGCTGCCGCCGTCGACGCGGGGGCGCCATCCGTGCCGGGACCTTCGGCATTCTGCTGCTTCGGGGGATCGGCAACCGGACGGCTGGCAACGGGGCGAGGCATCGGGTCCTCGCCAGCCGACCAGAAGAAGTTCAGAAAGGCGACAATGCAGAACAGCGCGGCAATAGGAGCCATCCACGGCACGTGCCGTTCGAAGAACGACACCTTGGGCTCGCGCGGCGCCACCAGGACTCTCCCCCCGGTGCCCAGCGGACGCAGGCCCATCTGTTCGGCCAAGGGCATCAGCTCATCGACCAACTCGGCCGGAGACCGATACCGATGTCGAGGGTCCTTGGCCAACATCTTGCGTAGTACGCGGGCCGCTTCCTCGGGCAATTCCGGGCGAAACTGCCGGATTTCGGGCGGTTGATCCCCCTGGTGCTGCAAGAGCTTCTGCAGCACGGTCCCTTCCGGGAACGGCGGCTGGCCGGCCAGCATATAAAAGAAAGTGCAACCCAGGGAGTAGATGTCGCTGCGAATGTCCGCGTTGCGAGGATCCCGGGCCTGTTCGGGAGAAATGTAGTCGAAGCTGCCCAGCGTCACGCCGGGGGCGGTCAGATCGGCTGCCGACGTGTCGTCCCGGCGAAGCCGAGCCAGCCCCATGTCGATCAGCTTCACGCGGCCCTCCGCGGTGATCAGCACGTTGGACGGCTTGATGTCGCGATGGACGACGTCACGAGATGCCGCGTGCGTCAAGGCGTCGGCCACCTGCAAGACGTAGCTGACCGCCTCGGCCACCGACAGCGGCCCCTTCTGCTCGACCAGCGCACGAATGTTGACACCGTCGACGAACTCGAACGCGATGAACTGAAGGCCGCGGTCCTCACCCACGTAGTGCACCCGGGCGATATTCTCGTGATCGAGCCGCGCCGCCGATTGGGCCTCGTTCTGGAATCGCAGGCTGATTTCTTCGTTGATGGCTTGCTCGGGCGGGAGGATTTTCAGGGCCACCGTGCGTGCCAGCCGCGTGTCCACGGCCCGGAACACGCGCCCCATTCCGCCGGCACCGATGTACTGCACCAGTTCATAATGCCCCAGGCGGTCACCGGGGAGGATCTGCCCCTGAATGATCCGAATGGCCGAATCGGAGGGCGCTTGTGCGCCCAAAGGGGGCAGCTTCGAGATCACCGTGGGTTGATCGTCGCGGATGGGAAGGACCTCTGCCTGCGGCGATGGGGTCTCGCCGGCGCGCAACCCTCCCGCATCCCCGGGATTCGGGGATCGTTGGGTCGGTCGGCTGCTCGAGGCGGTATCACTCATCAGTTTCCGGCGGTCCGCTCCGATGCAGGCTCCTGGACCCCTCCGTTTCCGCGGAACGAGCGTTGCAGCGCATTAGCGAAAAACCGCGCACACGAGTGTTTCGGGCGAGCGCCCGACAGATAAGGATTCTTGCGCTCCAAGCGTTCATTCTAGTTGGTGCGGTCAATAACGTCAATCTCGCAACCACCTTGTCGTTCGAGGACCCGCCGTCGTTGTGCTACAGACGCGTCTCCGCGTCGGGCCATTCCACTAAAACGGGGGTTCCGCCATATCCTTTTTTGTACGCTACGGATCGGCCGCCGGTTCAAATTCGGCCAAGCGCGGGCCAAAGGTGGTGCGACGGTCGTTGTCCGCCTTCCCACCCGAACGAGCGGAGACCAAGGCGTCTCCTTCTTTCGAACGAAAAACTCAGCCGGGCTACGCTAGCAGGATGAGGGCTCTCTTCTCGTTCTGAAGAGTCCTCTTGTTCTGGCGTCGGGAATATTCCCCGCATCCCGTGCGTCGAGCCATCGTCGGGCAAGACCCCCTCTGTTCGGGGTCCAACTCCGCAGGATTGCCGTTCCTCGCGGCCTCTCGTGTCCCATTCGCCGGCTCGGAGTGGATCTTTCCGCGAGACGATCTCCGCCGCTTCGAGGCCACCGCGAGACCACGGCAGGCGGATTCGCCGGAGTGCCCGCGATTCGTTGCCAACGGCCATTCTCGGCCCTATAATCGCCAGCATGACGGGACGTCTTGTTGACGCCTGCGCAGTCGATGTGCGAGGGCATCACTTCACCCAATACACCCCTAGAGGAACCATGCCATGAAGAACCAACTTGATCGCCGCGGCTTTCTACGAATGGCCGGTGCGGCGGGAGCCGGGATCGGCCTGATCAGCCTGGGCAGATCACCCCTGGCGGCGGCCCCCGTAGCCAAAGGAGCACCCAACGCCGAGAAGCTCGGCTGGCGTCTCGGCTGCCAGGCCTACAGCTTCAATCGGTTCACCTTCTACGAAGCCGTCGACAAGGTCGCTTCGCTGGGATTGCACTACATCGAAGTCTTTCCCGGCCAAAGGCTCAGCCGAGAGAAACCCAACGAGCAGACGAACGAGTCGATGTCGCCGGCCCTTCGCAAGGAGGTCAAGCAGAAGCTGGCCGACTCCGGGGTGAAGATGGTCTGCTTCGGCGTGGGTGGACACGGCCGAGGAACGTTCGAGTTCGCCAAGGACATGGGCATCGAGACGCTCGTCTGCGAGCCGTCGTTCGAGGCGTTCGACGAAATCGAGAAGCTTTGTGAAGAGTTCGAGATCAACGTCGCCCTGCACAACCATCCCAAGCCGTCGCGCTACTGGAATCCCGATACGGTGCTGAAGGTCTGCGAGGGCCGCAGCAAGCGGATCGGCGCGTGTGCCGATACGGGCCACTGGATGCGATCGGGGCTCAATCCGATCGAGTGTCTCAAGAAGCTCGAAGGGCGAATCGTCTCCTTCCACTTCAAGGACCTCAACCAGATGGGTGGAGGCCACGACGTGCCCTGGGGCACGGGAGCCGGCGACGTCAAAGGGATGTTGACCGAGATCCACCGTCAAAAAATCCAGGCCGTCTTCTCGATCGAGTACGAGCACAACTGGGACAACTCCCTGCCCGAGATCGCCGAGTGCGTGGCGTACTTCGACAAAGTGGCTGCCGAGCTGGCTGCGAAGAGTTGACGTCTGTCGCTCAGCGGTGCGCCGTGCCGCAAACGGGCGGACCGGGTACTATAGCTTTTTGGGCTTGGGAACGCGCGCGGGAGCGCCGTGTCTCGTGCGGCGCTTGCCGCGCTGAGATCGGGTGGCGTGCTCGATTTTGGCCTCGGCCAGCGGCTTGCCAAGCTGCTCGTGCATCTGTTGGATGCGGTCTCGCAGGGCGGCCGCCCGTTCGAATTCCAGGGCCTCGGCCGCGGTCATCATTTCGGCCTCCAGTTCAGCGAGGTACTCCTCGGTGATGTACTGCGTCTCGTCGGCGCGGCCCACCGCCGCATTCGAGCGGGCGTGGGCCTCGACGGCCGCTTCGATTCCCGCGTGAATCGCCTTGCGGATCGTCTCCGGCGTGATCCCGTGCTTCTCGTTGTACGCCTGCTGCATCTTCCGGCGGCGACGCGTCTCCTCGATGGCCCGCTGCATCGAGTCGGTCACCTTGTCGGCGTAGAGCAGCACCTTGGCGTTGACGTTTCGGGCGGAGCGGCCGATGGTTTGCATCAGCGAGGTCTCGCTGCGGAGGAACCCCTCCTTGTCGGCGTCGAGAATCGCCACCAGCGAGACCTCCGGCAGGTCGAGACCCTCGCGCAGCAGGTTCACGCCCACCAAAACGTCGAAATGCCCCTGCCGGAGGTCGCGGAGCAATTCCACGCGCTCGAAGGCATCCAAATCGCTGTGCAGCCATTTACAGCGGACCTCCTGCTGGTCGAAGTAAGACGCCAGGTCTTCGGCCAGTCGCTTGGTCAAGGTGGTCACCAGCACCCGCTCGCCGGCCGCCGCCCGACTGCGGATCTGCTCCAACAGATGCGGCACCTGTGCCCGGGCCGGCGATATTTCGATCTCCGGATCCAACAGTCCGGTCGGCCGGATGACCTGCTCGACCGCGACGCCGCCGGTCTTCTCCAACTCGTACGGCCCCGGCGTGGCCGAAACGTAGATCGCCTGTGGAACCCGCTGCTCCCATTCGCTAAACCGCAGCGGTCGGTTGTCCAGCGCGCTGGGCAGCCGGAAACCGTGCTCGACCAACGTGACCTTGCGATTATGGTCGCCGGCGTACATCCCTCGAACTTGCGGCACGGTGACGTGCGATTCGTCGACAAACAGCAGGAAGTCGTCGGGAAAGAAGCTGAAGAGCGTGTCGGGCGGCGAGCCGGGGGGACGGCCGCTCAGCGGACGACTGTAGTTCTCAATGCCCGGACAATAGCCCACCTCCTGCAGCATTTCCAGATCGAACCGCGTTCGCGCGCTCAGCCGCTGCGCTTCCAGTAGCTTGCCTTGTTCTTTGAGTTCGTCCAGCCGCCCGCTCAGCTCCTTTCGGATATCGTCGATCGCCGCTTCGATGCGTTCCTCGGGCAAGACGAAGTGCTTCGAGGGATAGACGAACAAATGCTGTTGGCGCTCGATGACTTCGCCGCTGGTCGGATGAATGATCGCGAGCTGCTCGACCTCGTCGCCCCAGAATTCGACGCGGAAGGCATATTCCTCGTAGGAGGGCCAAACCTCGACGCAATCGCCGCGCACGCGGAACTTGCCTGGCTGAAACTCGACGTCGTTCCGCTCGTACTGGATGTCGACCAGCTTGGCCAGCACCCGGTCCCGATCGGCCTCCTGGCCGACCTCCAAGTCCACCATCATCGCCCGATAGTCTTCCGGCGATCCCAGGCCGTAGATGCAGGAGACGCTGGCGACGATGATCACGTCGCGGCGGCTGACCAGGGCACTGGTGGCGGCCAGCCGCAACCGGTCGATCTCCTGGTTGATCGAGGCGTCCTTCTCGATGTAGATATCGCGCTGCGGAATATACGCCTCGGGTTGGTAGTAGTCGTAGTAGCTGACGAAATAGCTGACCGCGTTGTGGGGGAAAAACTCCTTGAACTCGCTGTACAACTGGGCGGCCAGCGTCTTGTTGTGCGACATCACCAGGGCCGGCCGTTGGACCCGTTGGATGAGGTTGGCCATGGTGAAGGTCTTGCCCGAGCCGGTCACCCCCATCAACACCTGGTGCTTTTTCCCGCGGCGGATCCCTTCGCCGAGGGCCTCGATGGCCTGGGGCTGGTCTCCGGCGGGCTCGAACGGACTGACAAGTTGGAACACGTGTGCTGACTCCTGCAAGATTCCTCCAGAAGAAGTGTACCGGCTTGTCCGGCTCCCGGGTACTGCGGCCAGCTTCGCGTGCAACTCCTGCTGGGGGTGCGTTCACAGAGACCTTGCATCTATCTTCCGCCCAGGAGCCGGGCGACTCTCCGTGCCCACCGCAGCAACGTGCCGTTGCGGCCGGCGTTACGGACACCTGAAGACCTTATGAAAGAAGAGTTTGCGGTCTTCATTCCATGGCCAAAGGCAGGGTACGAGCCGGCCGATTTGCACCCCTATTGTTCGACATGCTTCTCCTACTGGTCCGAGGGTTATTTCCGTACCGTGTCCGATCCGCCGGAAAGGCGTGTGCAAAAACTCTCCACTTTATTTCAAAAGTGCGTATTCTCGTTTGGTGGAAACCCCACCCATCGGCTACAATAGGTCCCGAAAGGAATCGGTGGCCGTCAGGTGCCGTTCGGAAGATCCTGCTGGACGCTTCCGTGGAATCGATCCCGCTGGCACTCGAAAGCCCGATCAATCGCAAGGGGGGAACGGACGTTGCTTTGGCCACAGGATGCACCGCTGCACTCCCCCCTCACCGCCAACCGCTTGCGGTTGCGTGTCTGGCGAAATGGTCCGGCCGTACGTTCAAGCGTTCTGGGGCACCGTTGCACCGACTGGACTTCCGCGGATGTCCAGCACCAAGTCCGACTTACCTAGGAGCCTTGACATGTTCAAAACACGAAGTACGACTCGAACAAGATCTGGTTTCCGCATGGGCCGGGGGAATGGGCTCTGCCGATCCTCTCGCCTGTTGGCCGTAGAACCTCTGGAACAGCGCACCTTGCTGTCGGCGGTCGCATGGGACGGCGGGGGCGACGGTTGGCGCTGGATCGATCCGCTTAACTGGGAGGTGCCCGGGGAAAGCGACCGCGTGCCCGCCGCAGGTGACGACGTGGTGATCGACATGGCGGGCGGTCTTGACGTGTACCTCGAATCGACGACGACCGAAATCAACAGCCTTTACTGCACGCAAGGTCTTTGGCTGGGCGCCGCCACCGTGAACGTGGCCACGGACATCGAGCTCAGCGGCACGGTGACCGTCAACAGCTCGACGGTTTCCGGCAATACTCTGACGAGCAGCGGGACCCTGAATCTGCTTATGGGCACGCTGAACGTCGACGTGGTGAACCAGGGCCTGATGACCGCCAACCGCGACAACAATGGCGTCGATGGCACTCTGACGAACGGCGACGGGGCAACCTTGCAGGTGTTCGGGTACCGAACGTCCAATACGCCGGTCAGAACGGGAAAGCTCACCGTCACGGGAGATCTGGACAACGCGGGCACCGTTGAATTGACAAGCAAGGACCTCGGCTACGGCTACACGCCCCTGGTTACACTGAACGTCGACGGCACCCTCAGCAACCAGATCGACGGAGCACTCGACGTGTTGGTCGGCGCCGCCGTGGCGGCCCCCGGGGTCCGCACGCTCAACGCCGAGCTGGTCAACCATGGAACGATGACCTTCGAGATGGCGACCTCCGTGCCGAAAGTGGGGGCCGACCACGTCAACGACGGCACGATCAACGCAGTCAAGGGAACGCTGTTGTTCGATTACGCCGACAGCGTCACCAACAGCGGTGACGTGGAAATCACTCTCGGCGCCAGGTTCAATCTGGCCAATGTTGCCTATACGCAGACGGCCGGGGTCACGAATCTCCTCGGCGGTGAACTCCAGTCGTACGGGACCGGAGCGGTGATCGATTTGCAGGGGGGAACCCTGACCGGCAGCGGCACCGTTACCGGGCCGTTGCTCAACGCCGGCGAGGTCGCTCCGGGAGGCCCCCTGGGAGCCCTGGACCTCAACGGGGACTATACGCAAACCGCCACGGGAATCCTCGCGCTCGACATCGGCGGCACGGCCGCCGGAACCGAGCACGACGTGTTCAACGTGTGGAATGATGCCGTCTTCGACGGCACGCTGGCAATCGACATCGCCGACGGATACACGCCCGCCCTCGGCGACTTGTTCGAGGTGATCAACTACGATTCGTACCTCGGGACCTTTGCCGACATCGGCGGCGCGGGCGGCTGCATGTGCCTGGGCCTTACGCCGCACTACAACCCGACCGACCTGACACTCGAAGTCACGTCCGACGGCGGACACATCACTAATCTGGAGCTGAGCGCGGATCCGATTGCCGAGGGAGTTCCCGTGACGCTCACCGGCGAGTTCACCTCACCGGACACGTCAGCCGGCACCCAGGTCGTGATCTCCTGGGGCGACGGGTCCACCGACACGGTTCTCGACCTTGCGGCGGGCGTGCTCACGTTCGCCGCGCCCCATACCTATGACGACGGTCCCGCTGAACTCCCGATTGCCGTCACGGTCACGGGCCATCCCTGCGGGCCGCAGTCCGACGATACCACGATCACGGTGGCCAATGTTGCACCGACGGCCACGCTGTCCAATGACGGGCCGGTCGACGAAGGGGGCGCGGCCGTGGTGAGCGTCGCTGATCAGGCCGATGCGTCGGCGGCCGACGTGGCGGCCGGATTCACCTACAACTACGATTTCGATAACGACGGCGTTTTCGAGATCACCGGCAGCAGCTCGCCGGCGGCCAACGTGCCCGCGGCGCTGCTGGCCGACGGGCCGGGCAGTCTGACCGTCGCGGCACAGATTGTCGACAAGGACGGCGGAACGACGGATTTGACGACTACGATTGCCATCGAGAACGTGGCGCCCACGATCGACGCCATCGACGGGCCGACGGCGGGTGTGCGAGGCCAAACGTTGTCGTTCACCGGCAGCTTCAGCGACCCGGGAGTCCTCGATACGCACACCACGTCGTGGGAAGTCACCGACAGCGGCGGACAGCCCGTCGCGACGGGATCGGGTACGACGTTGAGCTTCGTTTCCTACGAGGCCGACACGTTCACGGTCAGTTTCACTGTGGCCGACGACGACGGCGGAAGCGATTCGGCCAGCGTCGCGGTGACGGTCGACGCCCTCTTGTTGGGGCCGGATCCGCTCGATCCGACGCGGACCGTGCTGATGGTCGGCGGCACCGCGGGCGACGACGCGGTCGACCTGAAGCCGGGAGGCGAGCCCGGCACGATCGAAGTGCGTCTCGGCGGGGTCCTCTACGCCAATCTGGGACCGGGGATCGACCGGCTTGTGATCTTCGGTGGAGACGGCGACGACGATATCAAGGTGCATCAGGGTCTCGCCCCGACCAGCACGGAAATCTACGGCGGCGCCGGCGACGACAAGCTCCGCGGCGGGCGAGGCGACGACATCCTCGTCGGCGGCCCTGGCAACGATCTGCTCAGCGGCCACGACGGCCGCGACTTGCTGATCGGCGGCATCGGCCGCGACAAGGTGCACGGCTTTGACGGGGACGACATCCTCGTCGGCGGCGTCTACGTGAATCAGGACAGCCGGGCAGCGGTGGGCGCCGTAATGGCCGAGTGGTCGCGAACGGACCTGGAGTACGCCGACCGCGTCGCCAACCTGAGCACCGGCGGCGGTCTCAACGGCGACCACGTTCTGAACGATTCGACCGTGTTTGACGACGGCGTCCGCGACATGCTCAAGGGCAAGAGCGGTCTGGACTGGTTCCTTGCCAATCTGGATGACGACAAGACCGATGCCAATCTGGACGAGATTCTCACGGAAATCGAGTTCGAGTTCGTCATCATCGACTGACCGTTTCCACGGCCTTTCCGCGGGGAGCGATCTTGGACATCAGCGATCGAGCACGCCGGCCGACGGCCGGCTTGGCGTGCTCGCCGTGTCCAGGCGGGCATGGGGAGTCTCGGCTTCGGACGGTTCCTGGGCAACCGGTCGAGGGGCGGGCAGGTATCGCATTAGACGGTCGGCCTGCGGCGTCGTCGGGGCGAACGCCTCCCACACGGCCAACAGCGGTTGCGGCTGGGCAAGAGGTTCCGCCAGCAGGCAACTGTAACCGTCGACCATGATCGCGCCGCGCCCGGCCGACTCGCACCGGCCCTGCACTTGGAGCCCGCCGGAATTGACCAGGAAGGCCAGTGCCAACTGCTCGAACGGCACGAGATCGCCGGGACCTTGCGGCTTGACGACCTGAACGCATTGCAGTCGATCGGCGGCCGCTGCAATCAGTGAACGGCTGGCAACGCCGCGCCCAACAGTCAGGGTGCCGGAGGCCTCCTCCAAACGCCCACGACGGAACCGGGCCGACTGAACGGTCACCCGGGACGCCCCGGTCAGCTCATACGAAGACGGGCCGGCCATCAAGCGTCCCAGGTCCATCTCGGACAGTTCCCCGTT
Organism: Pirellulales bacterium; assembly: GCA_016935315.1. Lineage (GTDB taxonomy): Bacteria > Planctomycetota > Planctomycetia > Pirellulales > Thermoguttaceae > JAFGRD01. Next base: position 16,352 of record JAFGRD010000112.1, on the reverse strand, counting down.
GACCTCACCCTGCCAGCCGTCCGCAACGTGGTTCGCCCAAATCGTGCCGCGAAATCGACTGCTTTCGCCCAACGCATCGAAGGGCTTCAACCCTAGGGCCAAAAGGCGACACGGCACGGCGCCGCCGCCGGTGGTCACTTGCAATCCCGTTGTCGGCGGCATGGTTCGCCGGTCACGAGTGACGCGAATTGCCACGGGCTCGGACGAGTTGGCGCCGGCAATCCGCAGCGCGATCTGTGCAATGCTCCCGTCCGGGAACGCTTCGAGGCTCCCTTCCAGTCCGCTCAGCGTTTCCACGCGTGCTCCCGAATGCAGGGTCGCCTCAACGACGATCAGCCGAAGGTTGCACTCCGGCCAGGCAGTCCGGCGCTGCAACGCACCGTCGAGCAACCGGCCGACCTGCCCGACCGCAGCGCCCTCGATCTGCGGCTTGGTGGCCACCAGTGTCAGCATGGCGCGATCCTGACCTTGCGTGGTGCGGGTCTGCTGCCACGTCGCCTTTAGGACGGGACAGAAGAGCACTTTTCGGCCGGTCTCCGGATCGGCCAATCCGAATCCTTCATAGGAGACGACGCCGGGACGAAGGTGTGTCAGGGCGTCGAGCGAAACATCGAGCCCCAGGAGCCGGCTGAGCTTGCGGGCCTCCGCCGCCACACGTCCGGGAGACTGCTGCCAGGCACACCAACCCAGAATAGCCGCGGTCGGTGCCACGCAGAGGCAGCAGAACGCGGCGATACAAATTCGCCGCCGGGTTGTCTCGTGTAGTCGGAACATCCTTGTTCGCTCGAAGGACGTGAACTGGCGCCGCTATCCCAGCTTCTCTTTAGCCAACTTGTGGAAGAGCTTCCACCGGGCCTGCATTTCCTTCAGGCTGTCGCCGCCGAACTTCGCGACCATCGCCCGGGCAATCTCGAAAGCGACAACGTTCTCGAGAATGCAACTGCACGCCGCCACGGCGCAGACGTCGCTGCGCTCGTACGAGGCCGATTCCTGTTGCTTGGTCTGCAAATTGACCGACTTCAGCGGCCGCGCCAGCGTGCTGATCGGCTTCTTGGCAGCCCGGATCACGATCGGCTGCGTATTGGTCATACCGGCTTCCAGTCCGCCGGCGTTGTTCGTCGGTCGGACGAAGCCGAGCGTGCGGGTGTCGGCCTGCGCCGGGTCGTAATGGATCGGATCGTGGACCTCACCGCCCGGGTGGCGGGTCATTTCGAACCCCATGCCAATCTCCACGCCCTTGATCGCCTGCACCGCCATCACGGCCTGGGCCAGTTGGCCATCGAGCTTCTTGTCCCATTGCGAATGGGTGCCCAGTCCGAACGGCACGCCCTCCACACGAATCTCGACAATGCCGCCCAGCGTGTTGCCCTCCTTCTGGGTCTTGTCGATCAGGGCCTTGAGCTGCTCGTCCTGGTCGGGGTCGAGCGTGTAGAGTTCGCTCCGGTCGCGGAGTGCGCGCTGTTGTTCGAGTGTGCCGGGCTTGGGCTCGATGCGGATCGGCCCGACTGCGATCACGTAGGCAAAAGACGTGATTCCAAACGAGCCAAGAAGCTGTTTGGCCAAGGCACCGGCCGCCACCCGGGCGGCCGTCTCTCGGGCACTGGCCCGTTCCAGGATCGCGCGGATCGAGCCGAGGTACTTCAACGACCCGGCCAGATCGCCATGTCCGGGTCGGGGACGTCCCAACTCGTCCATCCGTTCGAGCTTGTAGTCGTTGTTGGGGACCATCAGCGCGATGGGGCTGCCGAGCGTTTCACCGCGCCAGACACCGCTGAGCACCTCGACATGGTCGCTTTCCAGCCGCTGCCGCCCGCCGCGGCCATATCCGCCCTGACGACGGCGCAACTCGACATCGATCAGATCTGTATCCAGCGGCACGCCGGCCGGAAACCCATCGACCAATGCCAGCAACGCCTTGCCGTGTGATTCGCCGGCAGTGTAGTATCGTAACATGTTGCCTAATATCGACTTATGAGAAACGGCGCAAGGAACACTCCGGCCAATTCAGTCCACCCATTCTATCTCGTTGCCGCAAGAGAGGATAGGGCGTTTTTGAGGAGCGCGAACGGGGCATTTGCACGAAATGACGGGAGCCCTGGGTTCACCCGCTGCCCACGATTGACGTCTGCACCGTGTCAATCCGCGAATTCTCTGCCCGTCAGCCGCTCGTAGGCCTCGACGTACTTCTTACGCGTGTTTGCCACGATCTCGTCGGGCAACGCCGGCGGGGGGCTGTTCTTGTCCCAATCGGTGTTCGAGAGCCAGTCGCGAACAAACTGCTTGTCGAAGGAGGGTTGGCCACGCCCGACCTCATACTGGTCGGCCGGCCAGAAACGCGAGCTGTCGGGGGTCAGCACCTCGTCGATGAGAATGATCTCCTCGTCGATTCGGCCGAACTCGAACTTCGTGTCGGCGATGATGATTCCCCGTCGTCGCGCGTATTCCGATCCACGCTGGAAGATGTCGAGGCTGCGGCGGCGCAGCTCCTCCGAAACCTCCTCGCCGACTATTTCGACCATTTGCTCGAAGGGGATATTCTCGTCGTGTCCGGTTTCGGCCTTCGTGGCGGGCGTGAAGATAGGCTCGGGTAACTGGGCGCTTTCAGCAAGCCCGGGTGGCAGCTTGATCCCACATACCGTACCGCTTTGCTGGTATTCCTTCCAGCCGGATCCCGCCAGGTAGCCCCGAACTACACACTCGATCGGCACAACCTCTGTCTTGCGGCAAAGCGTCGATCTGCCGGCCAGCGGACCGCGATCGACCCCAGGCGGCAAGTCCATCTCCAAAACGTCGATCGTGATCAGGTGGTTCGGCTCTTTGAGCAGGCCAAACCAGAAGGAGGCGATCTGGGTTAACAGACAACCCTTTTGTGGGATAGCGGTAGGCAAGACCCAGTCGAAGGCACTGATTCGGTCCGTGCTAACCAGCAACAGACGGCTACCCAGGTCATATATGTCTCGCACTTTACCTCGTCGAACCGGCAGACCGGCCAGCGAGGTTTCCAGAACGACGGGTGTACTCATGAGGGGACCCCTGTGTGGAGGTAGATTTGGAAGCCGACTGCCACAAACGGCGCCAAATATACCGGGCAATCAAGCGATTGACTAGCGGGTCGGGACAACTTGAATCGCACGGCAGAGTTGGCTAAACTGCTATAGAGGGGAGAACCGTCCCACCAGACTGCTGCACGGGTCGTCGTGCGTCGGAACATTGGTCGACCGTAGTTTCGAGCGCGTCCCATGGCGCCGCTCGGGCGGTACCGTCGATTCTACCGTTGTTCTCTTGCTCCTTCCGAAGGGTCATCCGATGGGCCTGATGCGATTTGTCATCACTCCGCCGGAACGCATCGCAGCGGAGACGGCACAGCAGGCATACCTCTCGGGAATCGACCGCGTCTCCTGGCAGGTCCAGGCGACCCTCGACGGCAACGAGTTGGCCGTGCGTCGGGCAGTGTCCGATTCGGGCAATTTGCACATCCCGTGGGACGTCGATGGCCACGGCCGCCTGACCCTTTCGACCGGTAGCCTGATCGAGCGGGCACAGCCCTATCACTTGCCTTTGGAGCTCGCCCGTGGCACGCTCAGCCGACTCCGCAGCCAAATCGGCGACTGGCAGTCGATCGGTTTGAGCGTACCCGAGAAGGTGGGGAAGCGAATTCACCAGGCCATGGGGTACCTGGGTCGGGCGGCGGTGACGCAAGCGAATCTGGCGGTTTGTGCCGAGATGGCCGAGAAGGCACTAAGCATCGCGCTGGACGCCGCCGACTTGCTGGTGGCATCCTACATTGACCAGGCGATTGCGGTACGACGTCGCGCGGGCGGGAAACTGCCCTGCCTGCTGGCCGGCGATTTGGGCGTCTCGCTGCTGGACGACTACACGGCCAGGCAATTCCTGCTATCGTTCAACGCTGCCGTCGTGCCGATCTCCTGGCGGGAGATCGAGGCCAGCGAAGGCAGTCGCTACTGGACGGTGAGCGACAAACAGATCCAGTGGGGCAAGAAGCACGGCTTGACGATCTGTGGTGGCCCACTGCTGCTGTGCGACTCGCGAGGCCTGCCCGATTGGGTCTATCTCTGGGAAGACGATTTCGACAGTCTTCAGTCCTGTGCCTCCGAGTTCATCACGGCCGCGGTCACGCGTTATCGCGGCCAGGTCGATCTTTGGCAATGTGCGGGACGGCTGAATTCGGCCGATATTCTCTCGCTTTCGGAGGAGGAGAGGCTGCGGCTGGCCGCCCACTGCGTGGAGCTGACCCGTTCGCTCGATCCCGATACACCGGCGGTGATCTGTTTTGACCAGCCTTGGGCGGAATACATGAGTCATCGGGAGCTGGACTTCCCGCCGTTGCACTTCGCCGACGCCTTGATCCGGGCGGGCCTGGAAATGTCGGGGCTGATGTTGGAGATCAATCTGGGGTACTATCCGGGGGGCACTCTGCCGCGAACACCGCTGGAGTTCAGTCGCCAGTTAGACTACTGGGGAATGTTGGGGCTGCCGCTGTACGTTTCGCTGACCGTCCCCAGCGCCGACCACGACGATCCGCTGGCCCAGCGTACCGTGAAGCTCGCCGCCGGCACCGCCTCGGCCAAGACCCAGCAGGCCTGGGTCGCCCGGTACGTACCGCTGATTCTCTCGAAGCCCTACGTGCGGGGTGTGCTTTGGAATCAGCTGCGCGACAGCGAGCCGCACGACTTTCCCCACGGGGGCCTGTTCGATCTGCGACGGCATCCGAAGCCGGCGCTGCGGGCCCTGGCCTCGATCCGGCAAGCGCACCTGAGGTAGGAAGACCCTGCGATTCGGGCCTCGACGAACGCTACTTGCCGTAGGGCCAGGGCTTGGCGCTGGCCCTCAGCGCCCAAACCTCCCATCGATCGGCCATCGCCCGGACACGTTCGGGATACTCCTTGGCCAGATCGTTGAGTTCCGTGCGGTCGGCGTCGAGGTCGTACAGTTCCCAGGGCCCTTTTGCTCCCTTGGCCACGAGTTTCCATTTTCCGTCACGGATCGCACGATTGCCCTCGTGTTCCCAAAACAACGGCTCGCTGCGTCCGAGCGATTTGCCGGTCAGCGCCGGTCGCAGGCTGACGCCTTGCAGGGGCGTGATCTCTTCGCCGGCGAATCGTTGGGGATAGGCGGCGCCGGCCACGTCGACGCAAGTAGCCATCAGATCGATCAGATGGCCCGGCTCACGATAGAGCATGCCTCGCCGGTCTGCGGGAATTCCCTCAGGCCAGTGGATCACCAGCGGCGAGGAGATGCCCCCTTCGTGCTCCCAGTGTTTGTACAGCCGAAACGGCGTGTTGCTGGCGTTGGCCCAAGGCAAGCCATAGGCGATGTAGGTGTCGGCCGGACCGGGCATGACGCCCCGGCCGATGCGCACCGGCCGGCCGTCGCGGGTATGCGTGGGTCGCATGCGCGTCTGCAACTCCGTGGGCGTCATCGCCTGCAGTTCGACCGGTTGGGACGGATCCGGCTGCACGGCTCCCTGGCTGCCGTACTCCTCGGCGCATCCGCCGTTGTCGGCCAGGAAGAAGATCAGCGTGTGATCCAGTTGTCCGGTCTCCTCCAACGTCTCGACGATCCGCCCGATGCCCTGATCCATGCAGTCGACCATCGCGGCGTAGACTTCCATGCGGCGGCAGTGCCAGGGCTTCAGCTCGGCGTCTTCCCAGGCGGGCGCCCTGGCGTCGCGCGGGGTGAGCTTCCACCGGGCCTCGACGATGCCCATGGCGATCATCCGACGGTGACGCTCGGCCCGCAAGGCGTCCCAGCCGTGATTATAGCGCCCCTTGTACTTGGCGATGTCCTCCGGTTTGGCGTGCATCGGCCAGTGGGGCGACGTGTAGGCGACGTACAGGAAGAACGGTCTTTGCCGCTTGTGCTCGCGGATGAATCGCGCCGCGTTGTCGCTGATCGCGTCGGTGTAGTAGAACTCCTCGGAATCGGGCGCGATGAACGTGTTTCCGCGCGTGAGAGTGTAAGGATCGAAGAAGCTGCCCGCTCCCTGGATCGTACCGAAGAATCGGTCGAAGCCGCGCTGCAGCGGCCAGTTGTGTTTCGAGTCGGTCTGCTTCCAGTGCCGGGTGACGTGCCATTTGCCGGACATGTAGGTGGCGTAGCCGGCGGTCTTCATCACCTGCGCAATGGTAACGCAACGTCGATTCAAATCGCCGCGATAGCCGTCGTGACCGCGATCCCCCATCATGTGCCCGACACCCGCCTGGTGCGGATAGAGGCCGGTATTCAAGCACGCCCTGGTGGGACAACATCGGGCCGTGTTGTAGAACTGCGTGAACCGCAGCCCGTGGGCGGCCAGACGATTGAGGTTCGGCGTCTCGATCTCTCCCCCGTAACAGCCGATATCCGAAAAGCCCATGTCGTCGGCCATCATGATGACCACGTTCGGGCGAGGTACTTCCGCGGCGACGGCGGCGACCGGATCGATCCCGCCGTCCCAAAAGGCCGTCGCGGCCAGAAGTGTGGCAATGCGCGCGGTTCTTCTCATGAGTTGGTCTCCATGATGTTGCCTGCGGGTCGTCTCGGTCCTGACGGCAGAACGGCACTTTGGGGTCGGAGCCGGTCTTGCAGCGGCTCGGGCATTTGGTACCATCACGACCAGACGGTGAACCGAACCTGCCCATTCTCGAGTCCATCATACGCGACGCGTCGGCAGATATCCAGTTCGCCCGCGCCGGACTTATTCGTGTCTGCATTGTGAATGATCCAGGCCGACCCACGGGAGGCCGGACAAGTCGGGCTCCCGTGGATCGCCCTCGCGCCTTGAGTGTGCAAGCGTTGGTACGCGGTGGAGTCTCTTTGTTCGTTCGACGTTCTTCGTTCCTGGGATTCGCGGTTGGTCCATGAGAATTCTCGTCAGCGGCGCCAGCGGGCTGATTGGATCTGCGTTGGTGCGGCACTTCCGCGCGGACCGGCACGACGTCGTTCGCCTGGTTCGCGGCGAGTCGCAGCGGACAGAGGACGAGGTGTCGTGGGACCCGGAGGCCGACCGTCTTGCCCCGGCCGATCTGGAGGGCTTCGAGGCCGTGGTTCACCTGGCTGGCGAAAACGTGGCAAACGCCCGGTGGACGGCCCGGCAGAAAGCCAAGATTCGCGACAGCCGTATTCGCGGCACAAGGCTGCTCAGTGCGGCGTTGGCCGGAATATCACGGCCTCCCCGCGTGCTGGCTTCGGCCTCGGCCGTGGGTTACTACGGCGGCCGTGGCGACGAGCCGCTCAGCGAACAAAGTCCGGCCGGCTCAGGGTTTCTGGCCGATGTGTGCCGCGATTGGGAGGCAGCCACCGAGCCGGCGGCCGAGGCCGGTATCCGTGTGGTGCGGTTCCGTCTGGGAATGGTGCTGGCTGGCCGGGGCGGTGCCTTGGCGCGGATGCTGCCGGGCTTTCGCTGGGGACTCGGCGGGCGGCTTGGCGACGGACGACAGTATGTCAGTTGGATCACGTTGCCAGACGTGGTCGGCGCGGTCGACCACCTGTTGCGCCGCGACACGCTCGAGGGCCCCGTGAACCTGGTGGCCCCCAATCCCGTTACCAACGCCCGCTTCACCCGCTCGCTCGGCCGTCTGCTCCACCGCCCCACGATCTTGCCGGTGCCCGAGATCGCCTTGCGAACCCTGTTCGGGCAGATGGCCGACGAGTTGCTGTTGGCCAGCATCCGAGCCGTGCCGCGGCAATTGCTCGATTCCGGTTATCGGTTCCACGATCCCGAGTTGGATTCGGCGTTGCGGCACGTGCTGAAGACCTGACCGCCTTTATTGACGCTTGCACACTCAATGCGCAAGGGCGACCAACGGGAGCCCGACTTGTCCGGCCTCCCGTGGGCCGCCCTGGATCATTCACAATGCAAACATCAATAAGAATCGCCGACTTGCGTCGAATAACCGGGTGGACACGGCTCCTCGGCAGAAGGAGAATGGGGCGGCGATTGGCAAACGGCAAGCGTCTACCGGAGAATCTGTATGGTCCATGCTAGCGACGGCCCGGCGATCGACCTGCGATACGTCGCCAAGACGTACCGGCGCAGGGTGCACGCCTTGCGGGGTATCGAGATGAGGGTCGAGCCGGGCGAGGTTTTCGGGCTCCTGGGACCCAACGGGGCGGGAAAGAGCACGCTGGTGAAGATCCTGATGACGGTGATCCGGCCCACTCGCGCCACTGGGACACTGCTGGGACGGCCCATCGGCCACAAACCCACGCTCGCCAGGGTCGGCTATCTACCCGAGAACCATCGCTTCCCCCCCTATCTGACCGGCCGGCAAGTCCTGGAGTTCTATGCCGCCATGGCCTGCGTCGATCGCCGAACCCGCCGTCGTCGGGCAGGTGAACTGCTGGAATCGGTCCGCATGGGCAAGTGGGCCAACGTCCGAGTCGGCACCTATTCGAAGGGCATGCAGCAACGGATCGGCCTGGCCCAGGCGCTGTGTCACGATCCCCGACTGGTCCTGCTCGACGAGCCCACCGACGGGCTCGATCCGGTCGGCCGACGCGAGACCCGCGAGCTGCTGCTGCAGCTTCGCGACCAGGGCAAGACGGTTTTCCTCAACAGTCATCTGCTGGGCGAGGTGGAGCGAGTGTGCGATCGGGTGGCCATCCTCGTTCAGGGAAAAGTCGTTCGCCAGGGTACGATCGACGACCTGACTGCCCACGGCCGTCGCTACGAGATCGAGCTCAGCGGCGATCCGGCTGGTGGTCTGCGGGCAGCGATCCGGGCGGCGTTGCCCTGCACCGTGGAGCCGCCGGCAGCACCTCCGCCGGTAGCGGCCGGCGGCGGCGGCGCCGCAAGGGCGCCGGCCGAAAAGGGGGTGCTCCACTCCGGAACTCCCGTCGAGCTGGACGGCAGCGTGGTGCGTATCGGCACCGACGACGCGGCGGAGGTACAACCGGTAATCGACGCCCTGCGCAGCCGGAATCTGGTCATCCGTGCGGTGCGCCCGATTCGCCAGTCCCTGGAGGACTTTTTTATCGAGGCCGTATCGGACGTAAGCAACGGGCATTCATCCGGTCCAAGCCGCCGGGAAGGAGGCCTGTCATGACCCAAACGCTGGCGATCTTCTACGACGCCTATCGCAGTCTGAACGCCAAGAAGATGTTCTGGATCGTGTTGGCGATTTCGGGACTGGTCGTGGCCGGGTTCGCCTTGGTCGGCATCAACGAGAAGGGGCTGAAGGTCCTTGTTTGGCAACTCGACACCGAGCCGTTTACGACCGAACTGGTCTCGGCGGCGTTCTTCTACAAATGGGCCTTCCTCACCTTTGGCATCGGAATCTGGTTGGGGTGGATCGCCACGATCCTGGCCTTGGTCTCGACGGCCGGCGTTTTTCCCGATCTGGTCACCAGCGGCTCGATCGACCTGCTGGTCTCCAAGCCGATCGGCCGGCTTCGCTTATTCCTGACGCACTATCTGGCCGGCCTGCTGTTCGTGACGCTCCAGATCGCGATCTTCTGCGTGGCCAGCTTCCTGGTGATCGGTCTCCGCGGCGGCGTCTGGGAACCGGGACTGTTCATGGCCGTGCCGCTGATCGTTTGTTTCTTCAGCTATTTGTTCTGCGTGTGCGTGCTGCTGGGGCTTGTCACCCGGTCGGCGATGGCGGCCCTGTTGTTGACGCTGCTGTTCTGGTTCGGCGTTTATGGAATCGGGGCAGCCGAGAACGCCCTGCTGATGTTCAAGCTCGCGGCCGAGCAAAGGCAAACGGCAGCCGTGCAGATCGAGAAACAGCCGTCGCCGCGGCAGAAACCACTGCCACCGGCGGACGCGCCCGACCGGGGTGCCGAAGCGGAACCGGCCGAACCGAAGGTCGAGAGGCCTCCCGCCGAGGCACGCCAGACGCGGGGCCCTGATGGCGAGTCGCGTTCCCTGGCAACGGCTCACAAGATCCTCTACCGGATCAAGACTGTTTTGCCCAAGACGACCGAAACGGTCGGCTTGTTGGAGCGGACGCTGATCGATCTGGCCGAGTTGCCCGACGGCGCGTTCGGTCAACCCAACCGCGACAGCGCCCAGGGAAAAGCGGCGAGGCAAGTGGCGGAGACTCTCAGGGAGCGCTCCGTGGCGTGGGTCGTGGGCACGTCGCTGGGGTTCGAGGTCCTGGTGCTGGCGCTGGCGGCCTTCCTCTTCTGCCGTCGCGACTTCTGATCGGGAAAGCGTCGCGACGCTCCAAGGCATCGTCAGCGAGGATACGCCTCAGAACTCCCCGCCGTTGCGCCCGAAACACGCCAGACACATGTCATCACTTTGGGATCGAGCGCCGACGAATCGCTTGACGTCGTCGAGAATCCCCTGGCCGACGCCGCCAACTCCTTCGGCGGAAGCACGAAGCTGGGCCCAGAGACGTTCGTTGCCGTACAACGCGTTGGCGCCGTTCATCGCCTCGGTGATGCCGTCGGTGTAGAGAGTCAGGCAGTCGGCGGGCTTCAACTGGACGACATATTGGGGATAAACCACCGTATCGTCCACACCCAGCGGCAGGCGAGTTTCCGATTCGGCAACCGCCGTCACTTCCCCCGAGCGGCACCGCAACAACGGCGGCATGTGGCCGGCGTTGACGATGGTGACTTCATGTCGAACCGGATCCAACACACAGAGAATCAGCGTGACAAACCGATCGTCCCAGGCACTGCCGCAGAAGACCTGATTCAGCCGCCCGACGGCCGCTGCGGGTGCGGGCTCGCTGGCCAACGAGAAACGGGTTTCCGCCGAGAGTTTCGCCATCAACAGCGACGCCGCGATTCCCTTGCCAGACACATCGGCCACCACCACGGCCAGCCGCCGGTCGGGAAGCGATATGTAATCGTAGTAATCGCCGCCCAAATGGCGCGCCGATCGGTAGAACTCGAAGAAACTGTAGCCGTCGATTTGAGGCCTCGAGGTCGGGAGAAAGCCGCCTTGGACCTCGTGGGCAACGGTCAATTCGCGTTGCAGGGCCTGTTCCCGCAACGCGGCCTCGTGCAACTGCGCGTTCGCCACGACGAACGCCGCCGGAGTGGCCACGCTGGCCAACACATCCAAGTCTTCACGGCTGAAGCGGCTCCGTTGGTCGAGCGTGTCGATCTGGATGACTCCCAAGGCATGGCCTTCGCTGCCGATCAGGGGGGCACACATCATCGAGCGGATCTGAAAGTCGACGATGCTCTCGGCCATGTCGAATCGCGAGTCGGCTGCTGCGTCGGCCGAGAGGATTGCCTCCTTGGCCGTCATCACGCTGTTGACGATCGTTCGGCTGATGCGGATCGTCTCTTCGTCGCCCAAGCGACGGTGCTTGACCGCTTTGGGAACCAAGCGCCCCGTGGCCTGGTCCCGCAACACGATGAAGCCCCGGTCCGCCTGCAGGAAGATGCCGAACAGGCTGTCCAGCAACTTCGACAAGACCTCGTCCATATCGAGCGTCTTTCCCAGGTTCTTCAGAATCTCGATCAGGGCCCGCAGCTTCGCCTCGGTGTTGGCCTGGAGACGCAAACCGGACGAGCTGGTGGTCACGTCGACCTTGGACATGATGGTCGAGTTGGAGTGCGGCTGCTCGTCGTCGATCAACATGGCCGCCGTTCCCGGGGGCCTCTTCAGGGGCGCGGTTTTTTCCTCTTTTGAGCCGGGTTCGGCGAGGAGAAAGACAAACGTCAGATCGCAGATTCCCAACTCGTCGCCTCCGGCCAGCAACCGACGACCGACAACAGCCTCCCCATTGACGAAGGTCCCGTTGCGACTATGGAGATCCTCTACATAGTGGTTGCCGTTGGCTTGAAAGATCCTGGCATGCTGTCGGCTGACGGACCCGGAATCGAGAACGACGTCGCAGTCGGGATGGCGCCCCAGAACGACCGAATCGCCTTCGACGGACAGAAGCTGCCCCGGTGTCGGGCCGTGAATTGCCTGTAGAACAGCCATGGCAGCATGCCCTGTTCGAGGACGGCTAAGTAGTCCGATTGAGTGGCCCTCGGCGGTCGACCTCCGGTCGACGTCGGAACAAAGCTGGAGGGATCCCTGCCGACAAAACGATTCTGATTCTAGGACGCCCGCGGCAGGGAAGTCAACCACCCCGGACTTCTGGCCTTGACGTCGCGGCAGACGCCACTTACCCTTAACCTGTGTAGGCACAAAGGATTGGATCGCCATCGGCACCAGCCGCCTGCTTTGGGGAATAGTGTAACGGCAGCACGAGTGACTCTGGATCACTTAGTCTAGGTTCAAATCCTAGTTCCCCAGTTCCTGGACCCCTGTTCTCGCAGGGGTTTTTTGCTGCGCTGCTTGACAGCGGCCACCAGGCTGCACCGCCGGGCCTTTTGAGTGTTGGACGCGCTGGGCCACTCCGTGTCTCGGGTTGGTCACCGCAAGGTGTTGGGTCAGCGGCACGGTCTCAACCTTGCCAGCTTACCGTAATACGGTCACCAGGTACCAGGTCGTGGCAGGATGGCCGATCGGCAGGCTCCAGCCTCGGTCGGTGTACGTTGCCTGGAGCGGAGGGCCGACCGGCTGTCCAACGCCGTCCAGTGGCTGGCAACTTACCGCGGCGGCGTCCGCTAGGTTCCGAAGCGTCACGGCGCCGGTCACCGGCTCGATGAGCGACGGCGGCGTGCCCCATCGCTGCAGCGTTCTGCGATCCGCGCTCCACTGCATGCCGGAGTTGGAGACACGCGCCGAGGTGGTCAGCAGTAGTCGGTCTGCCTCGGCGATGGGCTTTTCGTCGAGCGCGCCGAGCGTGACCGCTGAGAACGGATTGTCCGGGCGGAAGCTGAGGTTCTCGGTTGCCTGGGAGTTTTCCTTCGTGAATCCGACGATCGCTTGGGATCTGGCCGTCTCGACGACGACGACGCCCAACCCGGCCGCCGCGCCGGTCCACCGCAACTGCTGCGTGTCGGAAACGAACGGCTCGCCCTTCGGTTGCTCGAAAGGACCGGTAGGAGGACCATCCAACGACGTGATCCTGGTGGCATGCGTCAGCGCCAGCGCTGTTGGAAAGCCGGGCGTGAAGTAGGGCGACTCCGACCAGGGCAGGCGAAGGCTCTCGTAGACCTGGTCGGTGCTGTAGGATCGCCCCACGGTCTGCCCGGCCGGACGAACGTCGGCTCGCAGGAACAGCAAGGCCCCGGCGGCAAGCTGCGTCATCTTGACGGGGTCCGGCCCCAGGTCGAAGTGGCCGATCGCCCGGGCATCTGCGCCGATCAGGTGATTATGGGCGAGCGTATACCAGAACAGGCCGTCCCAGTCGTGCAGCGCGGCGTAGGCCGTCAGGATCGGGATTCCCTCGCAGGCATATTCGTTGGGAAACGGGTGGTTGACCTCGGAGACCGTGTACGGCTTGTCTGCGACCGCCGAGCGAGAGAGCTGCACCACGGTCGACCGCAGCGGATCGTTCACCATGGGCGTATTGGGGATCTCGAAGCCGGTCTGCCGGCCGGTGGCCGGGTCGCGCAGGTAGCGCGGGTGCTGCCAATAGACGTGGCCGTCGACAACGTCGAGGCGAGAGGTCGATGTCAGCAGCGGATAGCCGCTCTTGCCGTGGTTGTGGTCGCTCGTGCCGACCAGCAGCGGCTTCACATCCAGCTCGTCGCGCAGGAAGCCGGCCATCTCGTCGAAGTAACGCCGCTCCAGGTCCATGTAGAAGCGGGCCTCGGTATAGAACCGTTCCTTCGCGGCCGAGGCGAACTCGGCCGGCCGCAGCCGAGGCACGCGCTCGCCGGCCGACACGCCGCACGCCGCACGTAGCCGGGCAAATTGCTCGGGCGAAATGTGTTCACCAAGCCATCCGTTGTATCGCTCCGTCAGCTCCTCCTCGTAGCTGGCGGGGATGTCGGTCCAAGTGCCCGGGTTCTTCCGCGTGTTCTTTCCCAGGAGCCGGTTGCTGAACCACGACTCGACGATAGAGTTCTCATTGACCAGCTCGACGACGGCCACCGCCGGTTCGTGGCGATACTCGTTGCCGGTATACGTGTTTCGATGGGTCAGGAGTTGCCGGGCGTACTGCTTCTGAAGCTCGAACAACCGCGGATCGAAGTAGGTCAGCGCCTTGGCAAATCCCAGCAGCTCATGGTCACGAACGCCGTCCCCAGCCTTGTAGATGCGGCCCACATTCAGGTTCAGGTTCGTGTAAATACCGCGGTCGCGGAGCTGGGTGATGAAGAAGTCGAGTTGATCGAGTTGCGCCGGATCGAGGGCGCAGGTGTCGTTGCGGTCCGCGGCGATCAACCCCTGGGATGCCACCCGGTCCAGGAAATGCAGGCGGACGCAATTGATGCCCAGGCGTGCCAGATGGTCCGCCAACCGCGGAGCGACCTCCTTGGCGGGAATCGTCGCCTTGGCCGTGATGTTGACACCCCAGATGCGGAACCGATCGCCGGAGGGTCGCACCAGGTGGCCGCCCTCGACCCGGATGAAGCCGTCCCTGCCTGCCGGCCGATCGTGCAGGAACGCGACGCTGGCGGGCGAATCAGGACGGGCGTTCCACTCGATCGGAAACGGTTCCCAGGCGGGCTCTTCCGCCGAGAGACTACCGCCGCAAACAGCCAGGGCGACCACCGCGAAGCTGGCAAATCTGTTCATGGCCGACACCGTCAAGGGCTAGAGTCACCACGGGCAAACTACGGAGGATCGGCCGGATGCTTGCAGTGCTATCCGGGCACGTCCCGCGCGAACACTTCATCTATCGCCTCAAACCCAGCCCCAAAACCTCGCGACAGTAGGCGAGGCTTTCCTCGAGATCATACTTCTGCTGCGCCCGCTCCAACTCCGGCGACGCAGCGCCGGCTGGACGGCCGCGTGGGATCTCGAACTCCTTGCCTCGCTTCGCCAGGGCGACGAATCGGGCCAATTCGCGCGCCCGCGCCCTGGGAAACCTCGACCAGAACTCGGGCCGGAGGTATTGTGCCTCGCTCGACCACTTGTAGGAAATGATCTCCAGGACAAACGGAGTGCGAGGGCATAGCTCCTGGAAGCGTTTTACGTACGCTTGCCAGTCGACAACGCCCTGTCCCATGTTGGCCCACATGCAGTCGGCCCCGTTGTCCGTCTCCCAGACGGCGGTGTCTCGGATCCCGCTGGTAACGGCGTACGGCCCGAGCGTCTCCAGGTTGACCATCGGATCCTCCAAGGCCCAGGTGGCATTGCCCGGGTCCATGGTTGCGCCCACGAAACCTGTCCCCGCAGCCTCGATCAGTTCGACAAGCTCCCAGGCTTGCATGTCTCCGGCGTGGTTTTCCACGGCGATTGTCACCTTGGCGTCTTCTGCCTCGCTCTTGACGGCCTTCAGCACCTTCACCATCTGGTCGATATGCCGATAGATGCCGCCGTCGCCGTCCCGATCTCGCCGGCTGCCAAGGTAGCATCGGGCCACGGGACTTCCGAGCTGCCTGGCCGTGCGGATCAGCAGCCGCGCGTGGTCTTCGGCCTTGCCCCACTTCGTGTGGTTGTACGACTGCGACGTGGGGCAGATGCTCCCCGTGCCGGCGTGGAGCTCGACCCCCACGCGGTCGGCCTGATCCCGAATCTTCTTCAGGTAGTCCTCCTCAAGGCTCTCATACACATCGAGATCGGACAACAGAAGCGTATCCACCTGCAACGACGAGGCGTACTCGATCAGCCGCGGTGCCTTCCAGTCAAAGGCCCGGATCGAGAAGTTGTCGAATCCGAGCTTGAGCTTCTTCTTGTCGGCAAGAAAGAACCCGCGGGCAGACCCGGCAAAACCCGCAGCGCCCAGGGCCGCCAGCGATGTCAAGAACCCTCGCCGACTCGACAATTTCGACCATCCGCTCATGTCTCTCTCCTGCCATATAATTCAAAGCACTCATTCGAGGCCTGTAGCACTTCGGCTACCATCTGACCAAAGCGCTATAGAATTCTAGTCCCCTCGGTCGGCTGCCGCAACGGCCCTGCAACCTTCTTGCCTTTCTTCAGACACGCGGTCACCGCCTTCCCGCGGTTTTCGAAGCCAATGGCCCGAAGCCGGGCCCCTTTCTCAACAGGCGTTTGTGCCAGCCGTCGTTCGCTCAAACTCGTATGGCCAGTGCAGCTTGCCACACACGGGCAGAAACGCCAACCGTGACAGGATTCTGGTGTTTGACGATGTCAGCTTCGGCCGCAAACCGATGGGGCAACTGTTGATTGCGAAGCCCTCGCCGCAGGGGAGCCCCATGCAGTCAAAAAACTGAAGCGACACTGAAGTTCCTTGACGCTTTGGCTTTGGGCGGGTTGCCTTCGTTTTGCGGCCGACCGAAGGGGACTCGAACTCGGTAGACCCGAGGAGGTCCCGGATTTGCCCCGGATCTCCCGAGACAAGGGGTTTCCCGAGACAAGGGGTTTCCCGAGACAAGGGGTTTCCCGAGACAAGGGGTTTCCCGAGACAAGGGGTTTC